>NZ_BAAIYF010000008.1:0-337571 GCF_057546105.1 Paenibacillus sp. YAE3
ACTTCCTCCATCCTTGAGGTTTTTGGGTTTGGTCACTTGAAAACTTCTCCAAGTTGGGGTGAAGTCCCTTTTTTATGTCCGAAAATCCTTACGGCTCAAGGCCTCAGATTACTGCAAAACGCTCAATAAAGTGAAAAACTATCGTCGCTTGGCGACTCGCTTTGATAAATTAGCAGACACTTTCAGGGCTTTTTTAACACTAGCCTCGATCATGGTGTGGCTTGCTTAGGTTTGCATACACGCCCTAGTGAAGACGATAGAACAAAATACATTTTCTTAAACATTATATTCTTCCATATTTCGGTAGTTTAGTTCTTTTTTGGGTTGGTCGACCATGGAAAATATACTATATACTAGTGTTAATTTATATATTTTCTATGAAAATATTTATATATTTATTTTGTGTTTTTCTGTAACTTATTTTAATTAGGAACGTTGTTTGTGACCTACTATACTTATAATTGGTATGTTATACATTGCGAACTAAGTGTGAATAAATAAAAATAGAAGGCCGATTTCTCAGCCTCCTAATCCGTGTTCAATGGTCTATACTGTAAAATGGTTATCTCCAAGGCCACCTCCAGCCTTTGCGCTTCCATGCGTTTCAAGACGGGATGTGATGTCTTGTAACTGCTCGCATGTTTCCTGCTGCTCTTTTCGAATCTCTTGAACCTTATCTGTGGCCTTCGCCACTTCGTTAACGTTCATGACCTGTTCACGGATCAACTTCATATCCTCATTTACCGCGTCGCGGTGTCCATTACGAAAGTAAACAACAATAGAGCATCTTTCAATGGGTCACCGGCTACATATTCACGCTTGCTCGTTAACTCAAAAAAAAGACGAACCCGGAGTAAACGGTACCCCTTGTAAAGGACATTCTTAAAAAAGCCTAAGCAGATTGAAGAAGATGATCTCTGTATTTAGCAGGGGTCATCTTTTTTAAGTTCCATTGGTATCTGTAGTGATTGTAATAGGCCATGTAGTCCTTAATTTCCCGTTTTAACTCATCCAAGGTCAAACAGGGTTCTTTATAATGGCCTAAAAAGGATTCCTGAGGGGCGTTATCCCAGCAGTTTCCCCGCCTGGACATGGATTGTTTCAATTTCATTTTCTTAACCATTTTTTGAAAATCCGGATGTGTATAATGAGATCCCTGATCAGAATGAATGAAGGCACCATCGGCCTTTTTAAAGCTTCTGTTTTTCTTAAGCTTAAGAAGGGTATCTGTCGCAAGGTCCATTGTGATTCGGTCTGATACATGATAGGCCAGAATTTCATTGGTTGAACTGTCCTTGATTGTTGGTAAATAGGCTTTCTTACTTGAACCGTAGAATAGATAGGTGATATCCGTCAGCAATACCTTACCAGGAACATTCTGCTTAAATTCCCGATTCAGCAGGTTAGGAACGACCCGGTGCTCATGAGTAGCTTTCATCATTCTCTTATAGGGATTTGCCTTCCTGAAAGGGCACAAAATGCCGTATTTTTTCATGATCCGCCTGATTCGTTTCAGATTGTAGACAATCTGAAACTGACCCTCTAGTGTCATCTTGATGGATCGAGCGCCTTTCTTGCGTCTTTTGAAATGATAAGCTTTTAAGATGATTTCTTTTACCTTTTCATCTTGCTGCTCACGCTCGCTTCTCTTTTGCTTTGCTGCGGAAGACCAGTACCTGTAATATCCACTTCTAGAAACCCCAGGCACCCTACATAAATAGTTGACCATACGGTGGAGTTGATATTTCTTGATGATGTCATAGATAAGGACATATTTCTGATTAGGTGAAAGTACTATCCTTTGTTCTGCCCCCTCTCCATGAAACGAATCTTTTTTAACAGTTCGTTCTCCGCTCTTAGCAAGGCATTCTGAGCCTCCAGCCTGGCATACTTCTCTTCCTGCGTCAGCTCCCGTTTAAGGGACCTTCCTGATGCTTGGCTTCTAGTATCCTGCAAACCTAAGATTCCGTTCTCCTGGTAGCTCGCACGCCATCTCTTTCTCGAGGATTCGACTCTTTGGATCCCGATAACGGTTACGTCAAAACACATTCCTCAAATATTTCTCTAGGAAGCTTACCCTTGTTATTTTCTGAGATAAATAACTGCTTAAATGCATCTGTATACGTAATTGCCTTAGAAGAAACAGACTTCACATAAGGATTATTTAATAACTGTTTGATTTCACTATCCGTGAATATTTTCTTGCTCATTTTTCAATTCCCCATCCCCATCTTTTTGCTTATAAACAAAAGTACCCTACCGAGAGACTTTTTTAAAGTGTCTTCTCGATAGGGTACAGTTTACATGGGATTCGGTCTCTTTGTTGCTCGAACGACGCATGCAAGCGTGATTAGCGGCTTTCGGTTAATACACTTTATAGGTTTGTCCGGTTTGCGCGCCCTCCACGCTTTTGCGGTACGCTTTCGCCGCCCTCGCCGCCGGCACCGGTTCAAAACCGGGAAAAAACGGGGCGTAGCTGTCCATCGATTCCTCCAGCACGTTCGGGCTTACGTCGTTGATCCGGATCCCGCGCGGAAGTTCGATGGCGGCGGCCTGCACGAACGCACGGACCGCGCCGCCGGCCACCGCGTATTCCGTTCCCGGTTCGGGAAATCTCCGAAGGAATACCGGATGGAAAGCCGCGAGCAGATTTGAAGGCGGATTCGACCGTTCAGAAGAAAAAGGACATTTTGCTCAAGCAGGAAAGCTCCCCGGCAATAGGCAGGGGAGCTTTATTTGCAAAGGCATTGGATTCCAATGGCTGATCGTTGTATTTGGTTATTCCTTAGGCATTTCGTTGAAGAAAGCGACGTCCTCAATCGGCAATCTTACCGTCGGGTGTCCGGGCTTCGCCGCCTTGCCGATGGCGATCAGCATAATAGGTGCGTATCTCTCCGGAATATCGAACGCTTCTACGAATTTAACATGGTCATAGCCGCCCATCGGGACCGTATCATACCCTTTAGCGCGAGCGACCAGCATAAGCTGCATGGATACCAATCCGGCGTCAATGGATATTTTTTGGCGAACCGTCTCCTGAGGCATGCTCTTAAACAGCCCTTGATAGCGCTCCACGAACGATTTAGCCGTCTCTGCAGGCATGTAACCCGCATCGACCGCCATGCCGTAAATTTTTTCGGCCAACTTATAGCCCTCCAAATCCCCAAGCACCGCAATGACGGCCGAAGCCTCGATCACTTGCTGCTGATCGTTGGCGATCGGAAGCAGTTTTTGCTTCAGCTCCTGCGAGTCGATGACGAGAAACCGCCACGGCTGCAGGTTGGCGGCCGAAGGAGCCAGCGTGGCTTGCTGCAGGATTTCGTTCATTTCCTCCCGCGAAATTTTGGCTTGGGGATCATAGCTGCGGACGGATCGCCGATCCTGAATAACGTTGAAAAACTCCTGCTGCTCTACCGTTTGGGTCGATTGTGAAACGGACATGCTTCTCTCCTCCTCATTTTTACTGTGCTCATTACAGGCACAGTATATCTCAAAATAAAATGCAGTCGAACTTTCCAACTGCAACTTTAATGACAACAGTATATAACGTTTCGGCTCACATTGCAATCCTTTTATTATTCTTGCATCAAATCGGCTAACGTATGCTGTTTAAGCAGTTCGACGGTCTGCTTCTGCACTTCTTCCATAATGGCTTCGAGCTTTTGCCGGCCCGGTGCGCAATCCTCTCGGACCTCTTGCTCGGAGCAATCCGATTGGACAGCCAAAAAAATATCCGCCAGCGTAATTTGATCCGGACGGCGCTTCAGATAGTATCCTCCGTTCCGCCCTTCCCTCGCTTCGACGATACCGGCATGCGTGAGCTGCGCCAATACCCTGCGGAGGAACGTCGCATGCGATTGGACATCGCAGGCAATGGCCGCGCTGGAAAGCATTCCTTCGCATTTGGCCAGCAAGATCAGGGCGTGCACGGCAGTGCCGAAACGCGGCGGACCGATCGGGGTGCTCCGGTTACATATCATATGAATCCCTCCTGTTTACAGTGTAGCACAAGTTCACAACATATTTTTTTTACCCTCAGATGCTTCGGTCTGCGAAGGTTCCACGCATCGTTTGCATGGGGATCCGCCTCCGCTTTTTGCGTAAACCGGCAGGGTTCTGTCTGCGGCTGCAGTACGTCCGAAGCGCAGGGACATGAAAGGCTGTTTCGGCATAAAATAGTGAAAAAAGCAATCTCCTCGGCCCTCGCCAAGCAGGGAGATTGCTTCTTCTTTGGAATGACTCCTTGGGTGTTCTATTCGCCCAGTCGATGAGTTTTATTATACCCGCTCAGTGGATTCGTTTCAAAACATGACCCTGATTAATACACCCTAAAGGTTTGTCCGGTTTGCGCGCCTTCGACGCTTTTGCGGTATGCTTTGGCGGCCCGTGCCGCCGGAACCGGTTCAAAACCCGGGAAAAACGGTCCGTAGCTGTCCATCGATTCTTCAAGCACGTTCGGGCTTACGTTGTTGATCCGGATCCCCCGCGGCAGCTCGATGGCGGCAGCCTGAACGAATGCCCGGACCGCTCCTCCCGCCATTGCCGAAGAAGCCCCGCCGACGATCGGGTCATCCATAATGATGCCGGTGGTCAGCGTAAAGCTGCCGCTGTCGTTCACGTAATCCTGCCCGAGCAGCACCAAGTTGATCTGCCCTTTCAGCTTGCTCAGAATGGCGATTTCGTTGCGTTCCGGCGTCAGCTCCTCCAAACGTCCGAAATATGCATCGCCCGCGGCGCAGATGACGGCATCGACGCGTCCGGTTTGTTCGTACATCGCCCGGATGCTTTGGGGCGAAGTGATGTCGACCGTCACGTCGCCCGCGCTCCGGCCGGCGGAAATGATCTCATGCTTCGGGGAAAGCTCATCGCAGATGGCCTTTCCCAGCGTGCCGTTTGCTCCCACAACAATGATTTTCATTTTTGCATCCCCCGCTTTTATCGATTATTCACAGTCCGCTTTTACCGATTTTAACATAGGCCCCTCTAGGCGGCGACGCCGCTTCGATTCATTTTCGCGGCGGTCGGTTCGAGATCGCCTCGGATACGACGAAAGCCAAATCCTCGTTGCCGAACAGCGATAACACGCCAAGGACGGTTTCGTCCGGGATGGGGCCGGCCTCCTCCTTCGGCACCGTCAGCTCCAGGACCCGCTTCAGCCGTTCATTGCTCTGCTGCTGCGGATAAGCTTTTCCGTACAGCTCTTCCGGATCGAGGCCTTCATTGACGCACCACTGCGCGAACACAAGGATCATCATATCCTCGTCCTGACGGTAGCTTTCCACGATGCCTTCTTCAACCTGTTTGCGGTATTCGTTCATTTTTTGCATTTCCCCTTCGTTTTTATCCAAGCCGCCAGGCCGTAAGCCTTTCGTTATCCTCCATGACGGCAAAAGCGGCGGGATTACCGGTCCTGCGCCTTTTGGACGCCCCTTGCGGTAACCCGCCGCTAAGCGGTAGTTTTACGCATGCGCAACGTCCTTCTTGCGATTTTAGCAAAACAAGGATCGTTACACATTATACCTTTTCGTTGAAAGAAACTGAACAGGAAAGACGATTCAGCTCATGCCGACCGCCCGGCCTTTGGCAGCCTCCGCTTTTTTCTTTTTCGACCAGAGTCCCAGCAGCACGACCGCGGCAACCACCACCAGCTCGAAACCGTACTTCAGCACCGCATTCGCGAAAAGATCGTGGACCAGCGGTTCTTCCACCAGCATTTTCGAAGCGGTCCAGGCGAGAATGGCCGACCCGATCGTGATGATCACCGGGAAACGTTCCGTCAGCTTCACGATCAGCGTGCTTCCCCACACCATGATCGGCACCGAAATGGCCAGACCGATAATGACGAGCAGGAAATCCCCGTGCGCGGCGCCGGCAACGGCCAGCACGTTGTCCAGCCCCATCATGGCGTCCGCGATGATGATCGTGCGAATCGCCGCCCACATCTGGTTGCCCGCCGAAATATCATGCTTTTTCTCGTCGATCAGGAGCTTATAAGCGATCCAGACGAGCGCCAGCCCGCCGACGAGCCGCAGGCCCGGGATCAAAAGCAATTGAACGACCAGCAGCGTGGCGATGACCCGGATGATGATCGCTCCGACCGTCCCCCACACGATCACTTTCTTTTGATCTTCTTTTCTAACGTTGCGCGCGGCAAGACCGATGACGATGGCATTGTCTCCGGCCAGCACCAGGTCAATGATGACGATGGACAGCAGCGCCGTCCAAAAAGCCATGGTTAACAATTCCATTTTCCTTCCACCTTTCTTTTTGTAGGGAAATGCCTTTCCCCGAATAAAATGATTGCTATGACTAGTCCGCCGCATGAAAAAAGCGCCCTTACCTTCATTAGGCAAACGGCGCTTTTTTTTCACCAAAAAAGACCTTTACCTAATGAAAATCAGGCAAAGGTCTCGCAAAACAACGTGATGTTGCCAATAAAGCCGGGGATCCTTATCCCGTAATGACGACTTTATTGCATGAGCTACTCCCCTTTGGGAACTATTCATTTGTTGAGATCATTATAGCAGACGGTTTGGAACATGGCTATAGTTTGTTTTATTTTTTCTTTCCACATTTGATATGATGGATGAAACGAATCCCTAAAAGCGAGGAAACCGATGAAAAAATGGCTGCTTGCCGCCCTGTACGCGGCGGTTCTTGTGATCGCCTTGATCTACCGGAGCGACATCGTAAATTACATGCAGCAGCACGGCTCCTTTCCTGTGCTCGTCTGCCTTTCGACCTTGGTCGCCCTGTTTCCGGTCATCCCTTACAAGCTTGTCATTGCCGCCCTCGGCTTTTCCTTCGGCACGTTCTGGGCGGCCGCCGTGAGCTGGCTCGGGACGATGATCGCAGGGAGCGTCATTTACGCGCTTTCGAGAACGGTGCTGCGCGAGCAGGCCAGGACATACCTGAACAAATTCGGCATGCTGCAGTCGTTCACCGCCTGGGTGGAATCCCATCCTTTCATGAGCGTGGCCGCCGGACGGCTGATACCGGTCCTTCCCCAAATGGCCGTAAACGTGTTCGCGGGCGTCGCCTCGATTCCTTTTTGGACGTATACGGCCGCTTCCGGCCTCGGCAAACTTCCCGGCATTTTGGTTTATGCGTTCCTGGGCGGCCAGGGGGCCAAACACCCGCTCGCCTCCGTCCTCGTGTTCGCGGGTTACGTGCTGCTGCTTGGACTGATGCTGCTCCTTTACCGCAAACGCAAAAAGCTCCCGTCCGCTTAAAGGGGGGTCCTTGGTTTTCGTGCGCCATATCGGATATAATCATTGTATAAGGTTATTGTTTCAATACCATTGGATTTACGAAAAACAGATGAAAGCGGAGTGATATCATGAGCGAAATACAAGCGGCACATCAGGAAAAAGCGACCTTCGCAGGCGGATGCTTTTGGTGCATGGTAGCCCCGTTTGAAGATCTGCCCGGCATCGTCGAGGTTGTATCGGGTTATACGGGCGGACATAAAGAGAACCCTACCTATGAGGAGGTATGCTCGGATACGACGGGACATGTCGAGGCGGTGCAGATTACGTACAACCCGGACATTTTCCCTTACGAAAAACTGCTGGAGCTGTATTGGCAGCAAATCGACCCTACCGATGCGGGCGGCCAATTCCATGACCGCGGGCAATCTTACCAAACGGCGATTTTTTATCATACGGAGGAGCAGCGCCAGCTGGCCGAGGCGTCCAAAGCGGACTTAGCGGCAAGCGGACGCTTCGACAAACCGATCGTGACGCCGATCCTGCCGGCCAAACCGTTTTATGCGGCCGAGGAATACCATCAAAATTACCACAAAAAGAACCCGGGACATTACAAACGTTACCGCAAAGGCTCCGGGCGGGAAGACTTTTTGGAAAAGGTATGGGCCCCGAAAACAGACAAAACCGAATTGAAGCAGCGCCTGACGCCGCTGCAATACGAAGTAACGCAAAACAACGCGACCGAACCCCCGTTCCAAAACGAGTTTTGGGATCACCACGGCGAAGGCATTTATGTCGACATCGTATCCGGTGAGCCGCTGTTCAGCTCGCGGGACAAATACGATTCCGGCTGCGGCTGGCCGAGCTTCACGCGCCCGATCCGCGATTACAGCATCAAGGAAAAGCTCGACCTGAGCCATATGATGGTTCGCACCGAGGTCCGCAGCAAAAGCTCCGATTCGCATCTCGGTCACGTATTCGACGACGGTCCGGGCCCCGAAGGCCTGCGCTACTGCATCAACTCCGCGGCGCTGCGCTTTGTTCCGAAGGAAGAACTCGAGGAGCAGGGTTACGGGGAGTATAAGGTATTGTTTGAATAAATCTCATGCATGGATAGGGTAGGACGGCACATGCCTCTCCCTATCCATTTTTTATGAAAGCCCTACTTTTGATTATCCCTCAATCATTCTTCCCGACTTCCGGCATAAGGCACCTGCACATCATTTATTCATTTTTTTCGTGAAATCCTTCAACAAGAAATTGCATTGTCTGATAAAATCGAGAATGTTTTCAAGTTCCGCATCATCGTATCTCGATAACATTTGATCCAAATCTTTTCCGAAGGACTCAAAGAGCGGAACAATATCTTTTGCCGCCTTCTCCTGGTCGATGCAAATAACGACACGTCTTTTGTCTTGGGGATCTTGTACTCGGGAGACGTATCCTGCCTGCTCCAGTCTGTTCAATACCCCTGTGACGGCACCCGTCGTCAATCCGGTCAAAGCGGAAAGCTGCCCCGCAGTGAGGGGCTGGTTTTTCAATATGACGTCCAAGCATTTGTGATCGGTGGAATTCAGCCCCAGTTTCGCGGCAATGGCCTCATGAAACAGGATCGTTGCCGTACTGTTATTGCGTAGTTCTTCCGAAAGAATATGTATGATTTGCTTTCTTGACATTCGTATCATCCTCCGTTTAATATTATCTTATCTCATGAGATAAAATAAATAATTCAATACTATTTTAGCATTCATTTGCTGAAAAGCAAAATGAAAAAGGGGATGTACGAACATGTCCAAAATTTCAGTAGCCATCGCCGGCGCTGGCGTAAGCGGATTGTGCTTGGCCCATTCATTGCTTCGAGCCGGGTTCGACGTGCAGATTTATGAACGTGATCCGGCGCCGCATGCCCGCCGCCAAGGATACCGGATCACTCTTGACGAACACGGAATCGCGGGACTTCAGCGCTGCCTGCCTCCTCATTTATTCCAGCTGTTTCTCGCGACCACTTCGCCTACCGACGAAATTGGTTACATGCGGATAACCAATCAGAGTCTTGGCGAGGTATTCAGTTTCGCTTTTCAAAGTGATCCGAGCGGCACTGATTTGCGAACACCGCGGCAAGCCGATCGCCAAACGCTTCGAACCATTATGCTCGAAGGGCTTCGGGATCGGGTGCACTTCGGCAAAGCGGCGGTCCGTGCCGAGACGACATCCGATGGCGCAACGCTTCACTTTTCGGACGGAAGCCGTGTCCATGCTTCGCTCGTGGTCGGTGCCGATGGCGTAAATTCAGCTTTGCGCAAATCCTATTTGCCTGACTGCGAGCCGGAGGATACCGATCGTTGGGCGATTTATGGCCGCACGCTGCTTTTCCAAAACGGCCGCTCGATTATTCCCCGCCCGCTGAAAACCAGCGGAGTATTTGCCATCGGCCCCTCGAGTCGCGGCTTCTTCTTTACCTCGATGAACTTCCGCGAGTCTCCGCAGACTGCTTTTCTACGCTTTGGAATCGATCAAATACCGCCAATTACCGACGATTATGTGATGTGGGCACTTCTCTTGCCAAAAGAGCAATTTCCGGAACCTCAAGGAAAACCTCGCTCGGAGATGCTGCAACAACTTGCATTGAAGGCTGCCCAAGACTTTCACCCCGTGCTGCGCCGTTTCGTGGAGCAATCCGACCTCGATTACACCATGGCGGTAAACATTAAAGCGGCAAAAAAGCCGGCTGCGTGGCCGGTCTCGCGAATCGCCTTTATGGGAGACGCGGTACATGTCATGCCCCCCACTGGATCGCACGGAGGCAACACCGCTTTGCGCGATGCGGCCCTACTCGCCGAAAAGCTTGAAACGGCCGCAATCGAAGGCACGCCGCTTGAGAAGGCCGTCGCTTCTTATCAAGAGGAGATGAGCAAGTATGCATTTCGTGAAGTAGAAGCATCCAAGACGATGATGAAACGATTTGCCATAAAGAATCCCCTAATGAATTGGGTCATGTTGCGTGCGATACCACGAATTCGTTCATGGTCAAACAAATCACTGACAGCAGAATGATTCCATCACCGGGCCCCGAGCTGGCCAACCTATGACTCCAGCGGGCACAACTCTTTCCAGCCGAATGTCGATCGGCATCAGGGAAAGAGTTTTTGCCCGTTGATCACCGTTTCGTTTAGAAAACACAAAAAACCGCCCGATCCTTGTTCAGAATCGGACGGTTATCCGTTAATGAGCACTCCGCACCGCATGAACGGGCTTGGTTGCTTTTTTGGGCGTTGCAGCAGCCGGTTCGGGAACGACGGGATCGACCGTTTTTCCCTTGCGGAACGAAACCGTCAGCGTGATCGTCTGCCCGGCGATGCCTACCGCCAAAATCGTAAACAGCGTTTCCTTCAGCGGCATGTAAAACAGGGACAGCAGCAATACGGCGGCATCCAATAGAATAAATACGGTACCTACCTTAAGCCCGCTCCAGCGGCTAATGAGCAGCGACAAAATATCATCTCCGCCGGTAGCTCCCCCAAATCGGAGAACCAGTCCTGTGGCAAACCCCGTGACCAGTCCGGACAACAGCGCCGCCAGCAGCAGATTATCGCGCAGGTCGATGACCAGCGTCGAATAACGTTCGAAAAGTTCGTAAAAAATAGAAAATGATAACGTCGCAAGCAGCGTGTTCATGACGAACTTGCGGCCTTTCAAAAACATGGCGATTAAAATGACCGGGATGTCCAGCAGCAGCGTGCTCAGCGCCGGATTGACCCCAAGCACGTATTTGCCGAGCAAGGACAAGCCGACAAATCCGCCCTCCGATAGATGATTTTGAAAATTGATGTGAAAATACGCAAAAGCCAGCAAAAAAGTTCCGAAAAGCATCATTGCAATGGATGAAAACTTAGAAATCAAATGGTCTTTCTTTCTCATACAGGTTCCCTCTTATCGTCGTAGGTTAGTCAGGAGTCTGGCAAACCTCTGCGATAAGTACGGGACCTGCGGGACTTGGTCCTTCGCATGTGAAGTTCCTTCTTTCGCAGAGTTTGTCATTCGTCCTTGGTTGTCCAGGTGACTTTTCTCTACGAAAGGGAGCTACGTGTAAGAGAGATCATAACGTTTCCAAATCGTCCTTTGGGGATGGTTCCTTCGGGGACACATGGTATCCTGATCCTTTCTTTTTTTGTTTGGTTACATATTTATTATAACACATTTCGGACCGTTGCTAAACAGCCGGGTAAGTAAATTGTTCGAAATTTCCATATAACTTCCACCTTTTCCTCCTTTTTCTCTTGTTCCGATGTTCACACATTGTCAATGTTTGATGTGACCAGAATCACAATTAGCCTGTTTCGCCTTTCCTATACTTAAGAAGAAAGCACGACACATAATCAAGAAAAGAGGAATTCGTTATGCTGACGAAACAAACCATCGACATCATCAAATCGACCGTTCCGGTCTTGGAAGTGCACGGAAAAGCCATCACAACCGCCTTTTACCAACTGCTGTTCGAAAACCATCCCGAACTGCTCAACATATTCAACCACGCGAACCAGCGGGAAGGAAAACAGCAAACGGCGCTGGCCAACGCCGTGTATGCGGCCGCGGCGCATATCGACCATTTGGAAGACATCCTGCCTGCCGTAAAACAGATCGCGCAAAAACACCGGGCGCTCAACGTAAAACCCGAGCATTACCCGATCGTCGGAGAAAACTTGCTGGCAGCCATCAAAAAGGTGCTGGGCGATGCGGCCACGCCTGAGATCATGAATGCTTGGGCCGAAGCGTACGGCGTCATCGCCGATGCCTTTATCGGCGTCGAAGCCGAAATGTACCGCGAGGCCGAAAACGCTCCTGGCGGCTGGGCCGGATTCCGTCCGTTCGTCGTCGAACGCAGAGTGAAGGAAAGCGACGTCATCACTTCCTTCTATTTGAAGCCGCAGGACGGCGGGGCGATTTCCGGCTATCTTCCCGGACAATACATTACCGTGCGCGTGAAGCCTGAACATCAACCTTACGCGCAAATCCGCCATTACAGCCTGTCCGCCGCTCCGGGCGGAGACGCGTACCGGATTTCGGTGAAACGGGAAGGCGGAGCGCCGGGAAAACCCGAAGGCGTTGTTTCCACTTACCTGCATGATCAAGTGAAGGAAGGCGACGTGCTCGAAATCAGCGCGCCTGCAGGCACGTTTACGCTGGATATGACCCAGACGATCCCGCTTGTGCTGATCAGCGGCGGCGTCGGCCTGACCCCGATGGTCAGCATGCTGGAGACGGTTCTGAAAGAGCAGCCTGAACGAAAAGTAACGTTCATTCATGCGGCCATCAACGAAAGCTTCCACGCCATGAGGGAACATATCGAGCAGCTGGATGCTTCGCACGGCAACCTGAAATCCTACATTTGCTACGAAAAACCGCTTGGCCAGGGCTTCTGCCACAAAACCGGATACATCGACCTGCCTTGGCTTCAGGAAATCGTATCGCAAGATTCGGACTTCTATTTCTGCGGACCGGTTCCGTTCATGAGCGCGGTGAACAAGGCGCTGAAAGAGTGGAGCGTACCGGAAGAACGGATCCACTACGAATTTTTCGGCCCGGCCGGCACGCTGTAAAACGAAAAGGGATATTTGCTCCTCTAAGAGGGCAAATATCCCTTTCTTTTTTAGCCTTCTCCCCATTTCAAAAATACAGCTAATTTGCAGCAGGCGGTCGGCTGGGGCGAACCGAGCGTAATGCCGATCCCGCTCGGGGAAAAATCGGTCTGCACGGGGTTCGACGCGCCGATCGATTTCATCAGCCGGTCGACCTCCTGCTTATTTCCCGTTTGGGCGGCCCTCATGACCTGAACCGCAAAGGAATGTTCGGACAGCTTGTTCAAGACCTTGTAACCGTCCTCCATCAGCCCGTAGGTGTGTTGCAGGGACCGGTTCAAAATTTCCGTTTGGACCTGCGGATATTCGCGGGCCCAGACGCGGGCCGGTCGGGGATACGGATAAGGCGCATACCATGCCCGATACGGGGGGTAACCCATAGGAGCGATCTCCTTTCTGCACATCCGGTTACCCCAGTATATGTGCCCGGTTCGGATTTTGTGAGGTCCCTCAAACGTCAGGCGTCTTCATCCTTTAGCACGCAAACTCCACCTTGATCCGGTCCGGATCTTCGAAAAAAACCGCGTAATGCTCCGGCCCCCCTGCGTAGGGATAACGGTCCTCGTACAGCAGCTTGACGCCCTTTTGTTTCAGCAAAGAAGCCATCTCGTCGACCTCGGCGCGGGATTCCGCATGAAAAGCCAGATGGTTGAGCCCTGTCGCTTTTCTGTGGTACGGGGCGTCCAAAAACCGCTCCTCCGTTTGCACGAATACGAGATACGTTTTCCCGTGCTTGAAGCTGAACCCCTGATCCCAATCCTGATAAAGCTCGTAACCGAGCCGCGTCAAAAACCATTCCCAAAATTCCCGGCTCCGCCCCAACTCCGATACATTGATCTCCACGTGATGCAGCATCCGCTAATGCCCCCTTAACAAACGGTTGATCGTCTCCCGCCGAACCCCGATCAGCTGCCCGATTTCCTCCTGCGTCAGCAGGTCGGTGAAATGCACGCCGTGCGAATAATCGTTCAGCCATTCGGTCAAAAGCGCCAGCCGCTCCGCCGGCGTCCCTACCGTCAGGTGGTCCAGCCTTTTTTGCATGAACCGCACTTTTTCCTGAAGCAGCAGCGCGATTTCCAGCGCTTTTTCCGGATGCTCCCGCAATTCGCGGTACCAATCCTCCGCTACAATCCGCTCTACCTCGCTGTCCATAAGGGCAATGGCCGATCCGTGGGTTTCTTTCGGGGTAATGAGGGAATGATGCGGCACCGTTTCCCCGGGATACAAGATGTTAAAAAGCACCATGTTCCCGTTTTTGTGCAGGCGCGTCACTTTAAAAAGCCCGCTTTTGATATGGTACAAATATTCGCCGCTGTCCCCCTGATGGAATAATACTTCCCCTTTATGCAAAATCATAAGATGACATCCTCCCCGGTTTCGTAATGGATAGCTTCTGGCCCGGACTGCCAATGGGTAATATTATACCAAAAAAAATCCGGCCTCATTTCAAACATTTGGTTGTTGCCGGAATGCATCCTTTTCGCGTAACATGAATATAAATAGAACATGCGTTCCTATTCGTGATGCAAGGAAGTGCTCTCATGAAAGCATCCGCTCTCCCCCCCGTGCCGGACGAAGAAGATACGGTACTTGTCAAAAGCTACATGCTGCACGTCGTTTTGCTGGATGTGCTGGAACGGGACATCCGGACGCTGAAGACGCTCGCCCTTAAGCTGCCGGAGGTGTATATCCGCGGTTTGTCGGGCGTTCAGCAAAAAGCGGTGCGACGGCTGGCGGAGATCCGCAAGGCGATGCGGGCCCGCGGCATTCGGGTATACGAGGAAACCCGGAACGAAAAAGGAATGGAAGCCCTCTACTTGTGCCGGGGATACCAGCGGCGCTTTTTTATGCTGTGGTCTTACGTCAAAGCGGAAACGGCTTGCGAGCTATGCGTTTATTTGGGGATCGGCCCCGAGCCAGGATGACGGCAGGATCATCCTCCGGAAATTACGGCTTCGGAGCCGGACAGGCCAACCGGTTTCTCGACCGCCGAGGGGAAAAGATTTGTTCAGGCGAAAGAAAAAAAGCTCCTGCAACCGCAGGGGCTTTTAAGTTAATCCGGTGGAACTCGACCCATTTAGCATAAGCTGCACGCAAGTTCCGCAGGACGCCCGTTCCAGCCGCGTCAGCGTCCCGAAATCCGCGTCGGAAGCACCGCTTCCGATTTAATGCTTGGAAGCCGGTTGTTCCGCCTGTTTAGCCGTTTTCGCCTGGAGCATTCGCCAGCCGGTCAATACGGCGGCAACGAGACAAATACTAGCTGAAGTGATAAACACGGCGTGCATTCCGCGGAGGAAAATGTCCGGACGCCCGGGAACAAGCCCGGTCACGCGATGCCCGGCCTTGGCGCTCATGACATGGAACAATATCGTCGTCGCTACCGTAATGCCGACGACCATCCCCACGTTCCGGACCAGGGAGTTGACGCTCCCTGCAGAGCCGAGCTGGGTGCGCGGCACCTGGGACATGATCAGGGAATTGTTTGGCGATTGGAACAAACCGCTGCCGATGCCAAGCATGGCGATCCAAACGCCGACAATGACAAGCGAGCTGCCTTCGTGAAGCCAGGCGAGCCCGAACTGGGCCGCGACCATAACGACCAGACCGGCAAAGGTCAGCAGCTCGGAGCCGATTTTGTCGGATAAGGCGCCGCTGAGAGGCGCCACGATCACCATGCATATCGGGAACAACATCATCATGAAACCCGCCGAAGAAGGCGATAGATTCAGCATGTTCTGGGTATAAAACGGCGCGATGATATTAAAACAGAAATTCGCCGTAAATACGAGGAATCCGCATAAAATGCTGACCGAGAACAGCGGATTTTTGAACAACGACAGATCCACCAGCCCGTTCTGGCGATTCAGCTCGGCCCGTATAAACCACACCAATGCGATCAGCGCGGCTGCAAGCAAAACGATGATCCACAAATTGCCGTACCCCGCCTGTTGCCCGAGCAAAAGGCCTGCAAACAGCGTGATAATAAACACGGCGAACAACGAGCTGCCGGGTGCGTCGATTTTCGCTTTGACCCGGATCAAATCGGCCGGAAGCACCTTCCATCCCATCCCGATCGCGATGAGCCCGACCGGCACGTTCACCCAAAAAATATATTCCCAGCCTAAAGAGGAAATGATAATGCCCCCGAGGCTTGGTCCCGCAATGCTTCCGAGGGACACGAAGGTACCGATGAGTCCGAGCGCCCTGCCCCGCTCCTTCGCCGGAAAAATATCGGTCAGTATGCCTTGGCTGTTCGCCATCGTCATGGAAGCGCCCAAAGCCTGAACGACCCGTGAAATAATCAGTAACGGCAGCGTATGGCTCAGTCCGCATAACAACGACCCGACGATAAATATGATCGTTCCGATTTTAAATATACGGATTTTGCCGGCGATATCCCCCAGTTTTCCGAAAAAGAGGATGAAGCAGCAAATCGCCATCAGGTAACCCGTCGTTACCCATTCGATCTGGGCGATCGGCAGACCCATCTCCTTCGAGAGGACGGGCAGCGCAATGTTCACGATGCTCCCGTCCAGCGTGGACATAAAAGTAAACAAATTAAGAACAATAAGGATGATCCAGCGTCTCTTCTGGATGTTCGCATCCTCTTGGTACGTACGTTCCAATGAACCCATATGCGCCCTCCTGGTCGTCATCTGCGCCAATTAATTGCGCACGCAACTAATTGACAGTAACAGTGTACCCCATATTAGTTGCGTGCGCAACAGGTTTTTGATACACTAACTTTCAGGAATGGATCTCATCAGGAAGAGGTGCCGCTTATGAAAGAACCGATCGGCAAGCTAATTTCATACCTTTACCGGCAAAACCAGAAAAGGCTTGCCAAGGAGCTGGCTCCGTACGGCATCGGCAGCGGCGGGCAGCACAGCTTCCTCAAGTCGATTCTGCATCATCCCGGCATCACCCAGGACCAGCTGACCCATCAGCTGAAATTCGATAAAGCCACGACGGCCCGGTCCATCAAGCAATTGGAACAGTCCGGATATATTACGCGCCAGCCCGATCCTAAAGACCGGCGCTCGCATTTCCTGTTCCCGACAGCCAAAGCGAAGGAGCTGCTGCCCGTGCTCCAATCCATTTTGGATGAACACAACCGGAAGATCGCCTATCATCTGACCCCGGAAGAAGAAGATCAGCTCGTCCATCTTCTGCAAAAAATAAGCCGGGAGCATCCCGACGAATAAACGCAACATGCAAAAAAGCGTATCCTATGGACATGCCATAGAATACGCTTTTTCCTGTTGTCCTGATGTCAATTGCCCATGCTGCTGCCCGGCTCCCGCTTCGGGTTCGCCGCGGCGATTTTTTCGATCCAAGCTTCGTAGTGATGAATGGCCAGTCCCGCAAACGAGGTATGGACTTCGCTGAGACGGTAGGCGTTTTTCATTTCTTCCTCCATGACCGTCACCGGCTTCCGGAAAAAACTTACGTGATCCCCTTCTTTCGTCTCCCCCAGCTCCATGCCGATCCAGACGGATTTCCCGAGCCTGTCGGCCTCGTTCAGCATCCCGCGGGAAAGATCCACCATTTGGGTGCCGCTGTCGCGGTAGGACATCACGGCCAAGGCGTCAAAACGCTCCAGCATCCACCGGCTTAACCCCCTGCCGTCCTCCGTCTCGATTTTCCCAAGCCAAAACGGCACCGCCGCGCTCATGTAAAGCCCGCCTTCGCGTGCTTTGTCCGTCCATTCCTGCATGTTTCGGCTCCACTCTTCCACTACGCCGGACTGATCCCGCTCCCAGCGCTTCAGTTGATACGGCTCCACGTCGAATTGAATGCCCGCAAACCGTTCTTCCGCCGGAGCATGGCGGTTGTAGTCGAGAACCCAGTCAATGAATTTTTCCGCTTCCCCGCCCTGCTTTTCGTAGGCCCACTCCGGCCTGCCGTCCAAGGCATGCACCGAAATATCGGCCTCGCGGGCAGCGGCGATAAAACGGCCGTACCGCTCATCCTCCACGTTTTTTTGGATCTGCAAAAAGATCACGCCGACTCCCTGCTCCCGGCAGAAGTCCAGGATCGGCTCCGGATGTTCGATCAATGACGCGTCCCACAACCAGGTTGCTTTTTGTTCTTCCATCGCTGACGATGTAAACAGGAAGGGCAGGAGCAGCAAGAAGCAGACGACCAGGACGATCCGAGGTTTCGCTTTTGCATGGAACTGTTCTCCCATCCTTCCCTCCTTTGTCATTACCCGATCAAAGCCATATCCGGCTCTTGGACATGCTGGACGGAATGTCCGATTTTGTAGATATGAGGTTCGCTGAAGTTTTTGAACGCGTTGCGGGTATCGAGAATCGGCACGCCCAGGGACGCGATGTCGCCGTAATTCAAGCCGCTGTGGTTCGTGATCAGCACGATGCAGTCATAACTTTTGAATTTCTCGAGATCGTACGCGACGCTCTGGACCGTCTCTCCGTGCTTGTCGCGGAAGCTGGTCGCAAACGGATCGTAATATTCGACGTTGGCCCCGCTTTCCTTGTACAGCTCGTACACCTCGAGTCCCGGCGATTCGCGCAGGTCGCTGATGTCCGGCTTGTAGGCCATGCCGAGCACCAGGATGTTCGATTTTTTGATCGACTTGGCGTATTCGTTCAGGATGGTCGACGTTTTGCTGATAACGTAATACGGCATGTTGTCGTTCGTGGATTGCGCCAGCTCGATGAATTTGCTGTAGAACCGGAAGCCTTTCGCTTTCCAGGACAGGTACATCGGATCCAGCGGGATGCAGTGGCCGCCGATGCCCGGACCCGGATAAAACGGCATGAATCCGAACGGCTTGGTCGCGGCCGCGTCGATGACTTCCCAGATGTCGATGCCCATCCGGTCGCACATCATCGCCATTTCGTTGATAAACGCGATGTTGACGCTGCGGAAGGTGTTTTCGAGCAGCTTGGACATCTCCGCCACTTTCGGCGTTGAGACCGGCACGACCTGCTGCACGTATTTGGAATACAGGGCGGTGCCGAGCTTCAGGCAGGCCTCGGTCGTTCCGCCGATGACTTTTGGCGTATTAAACGTGTTAAAGCGCGTATTGGACGGATCGACGCGTTCCGGCGAGAAGCAGAGGAAAAAGTCCTCGCCCACGCGATAGCCGAGAGCTTCGATTTCGTATTGGATCAGCTCTTCGGTCGTTCCCGGGTAGGTCGTGCTTTCCAGCGTAATCAGCAATCCTTTTTTCATATGCAGCTTGATCTGGTCGACCACGCTCGTAATGTAGGACGTATCCGGATCCTGATTTTCGCTGAGCGGCGTCGGAACGCAAATGCTGAGCGCATCGATCACCGTGATCATGCTGTAATCGGTCGTCGGCTTGAAGCGGCCGCTGGCGACGCATGCCTTCAAATCTTCCGAGGAGATGTCGGTAATGTAGGATTCCCCGTGGTAGATCTTTTCGATTTTGGACGGGTCGACGTCGATGCCGATGACCGTAAACCCTTGCTTGACCATTTCGACGGCGAGCGGAAGCCCGACATAACCCAGACCGACGACGCCAAGCACGGCCTTTTTGTTTTCGATCGCGTTCAACAGTTGCTCATATTCCTGATTCACTAGCATTCAACCTCCATATGATGTAATTTTCGTCATGCTTAAAATCTTTATTGAACGATGCAAAAACGGCTTGTCCTTGTCATCGTCCCCCATTTATTGAAAACACCGGTGTATGCGGGCATCGAGCTCGACCGGGGAAAATGGCTTGGTAATGTAATCGTCGACGCCATGCTGGAAACATTGGCTGATCGTCCGTTCCACGCGCTGCTCTGTCAGCACGACGATTTTCGGCGTGTTTTCCACGGGCAGCTTCTGGATTTGGTTAATGAAGGGCAGGCCGTCGATGCCGTAGAGGTTCAGCTCCGTCAGCACGAGATCCGGCTCCCATTTTTCGATCAGCTCCAGCGCCGACGTGCCGTCGAGCGCCTCCAGCGTTTCGTACCCCTGCATGTTGAGGCGAATCGTCAGAAACTCGCGGATGGTATCGTCGTTATCGACGATGAGAATGCGCCCGGGCTCCGAAGCGGCTTCCTCTTTCGTGAAAATATGAATGTCGGCCGATGCGCTGAGCCTTGCGGACTCGGCCATCTGCTTGAGCACGCCCGGCGTCGGGTCTACCTGCCCCGGAAACACGGTAAGCGTAATCCTCGGATCCGCCTCCGGCACCGTTTCCTCCAAATGCCGCTTAAGCAGCAGTGCCTGATAATGGGCCTGATCCAGGGTCGATCCCGGCAGCAGCACCGCCAGCGTGGACGTGGAGGCGTCTTTCAGCACTTCGATGTCGCTTCCCGTCTCCTGCCGCAAAAATTCACGCACCAAACTCTCCGGCTGCGGAGAACCTGGGCAATACAGGAACATCACGCCGCACAGCTCCGGGGAAGTTTTTTTGAGACGCTCTTCGAGGTTGTGATACAGACCCTCTTGCTGTTTTCGTTCTAATGTTACGGACTCCGGCATTATCGATGACCACCTTTCTTAATCATTTGAGAAAAACGGAAGCGTTTTGGTATTGCCCGAATCACGCGGTTGAGGCCGTTTCGCTTTCTTCCTTCCAGCTTTGCCTTGTCATCGTGCCCCAGGAATTGTTTTTCCGGAGGTACTGGATATGCCCCTGAACGCGCCACAGCACGCCAAGCTGATGATAGCCGACAAATTTGAGGGCCGAAAACAGGAGCATTTTCCACAGGTCGGAAAGCTTCTTGTAACGGCGGAAGGCTATTTCCTCCAAAATGATGGCCCCTACGCTCAGCAAATACCCGCTCAGAAAATTCAAAAGCATGAAAGTCAGCAGTATGCGCCAATGCGTCATGTCCAAAAGCGTATATCCCGCAAGAGCCAACAGGCCCGTGATTCTGAAATAAGGGTTCAGGGTTTCGAACAACACGTTATAAGGAACCGTGATGAGACCCATGATTTTGTACTTCGGGTTCAAAAACATCCCGCGGTTTTCGATCATGTTTTTGAGATTTCCCCGTCCCCAGCGCATGCGCTGGTTGGAGATGATTTTGTACGTGTCCGGCGCCTGCGTCCAGCAGACCGCCTCGGGGCAAAACGCCACTTTGTAAGGGATTTTGTGGCTTAGCATGTACCGGTGAAGCTTGATGATGATGTTCATGTCTTCGCCCGGATAACCGCCCCGGTAGCCGCCGACGGCGATGACATAGTCCTTGCGGAACAGGCCGAACGCGCCGGAGACGATGATCAATCCGTTCATCCGGCTCCAGCCGATCCGTCCGCCGAGGAATGCCTTCAAATATTCGATGGATTGGAACATCGGCCATATTTTTCGCGGCAGCGACACTCTTTTTACCGCTCCGTTTTCGATCAGGCAGCCGTTGGCGATGCGAACGTCGCCGCCGATGGCCACCGTCTCCTCCGGATTTTCCATGTACATGCGCGCCATCCGGATCAAGGCGTCCTTTTCGAGCAGCGAATCGGCGTCGATCGAAGAAATAAGCGGATAATGCGAAAAGTTGATGCCGGCGTTGAGCGAGTCGGCTTTGCCCCCGTTCTCCTTATCTATAATAAATAGATGCGGATAATCGGGATTATGGTAAATGCCTCTCACGTTTTGCGTTTCGATCGTCCCCCGGATCTCCGGATTATGCATCTTTTCGAGCTTGAATTCCTTGATCAGGACCGACAGCGTGTCGTCGCTCGATCCGTCGTTGATGACGATGACCTCGTACGTCGGATAATTCAGCGTCATGAGGCAGTACACGTTTTCGATGATCGTCAGCTCTTCGTTATAGGCCGGAACGAGCAGCGATACCGACGGCACCAGCTCGGAGCCGGAAAGCGTTTGGTAACTCGAATATTTGGCCCTTCTGGCGATCGTTCCGATGCTCCGGTAGGATAAACCCATGATCGCGAAGTACAAAATATTGACGAACATGACATAATAAATCGCTACCGTGCCGTAGACCAGCAACGTATCTCTAAGCAGTGTAATCCCCTCCTACCGCGGCTACGCCCGTCATTCGTTTGACCGGCTTCTTCACGCCGAAGTAACGGTCGTGGATGAGCCGCTTCTTGTTGTACGCCACCATCTGCTCGATCGCGCCGTGTTTCTGCTCGGCTTCCATCACCAGCCCGATCCGGTGCAGCGCGGCCTCGCGCTGGATTCCGGTTCCGGTGACGGCCGCCTGGCAAAGCGCTTCGAATCCGGCTTCGCCCAGAGCCGCAAGGCTTTCCGCGCTGTTGTGCCGCACCTTCCAGCTGGCATCCTGGAGCGCTTTGACCAGCAGCGGGATGCTGCCCGCCGCATGCAGCTGCCCCAGCGCCTTGGCCGCTTCCGCCCGGACTTCCCAATCCCGGTCCGTCATCAGCTGCACGATCGTTTCATCCTTCAGCGCAGGATTCGTGCTGAGATACAGCTTGACGGCTTCGGCGCGCACATCCTTTTCCTTGGCGCCGACCAGCCTGCCGAGCACCGGCATGACTTCGGGAACGGCCTGTCCCCACATCGCGACCAGTCCGACCTTCACAAGCGCCGGGTCGGGATCGTCGAGCAGCTTCAGCAGGATGCTGCCGGCATCGAGTCCCGTTTCCAGCATGATGTCGGCGGCCAAGTGGTGAATCGGCTTGCCGTGGGAAAGCAGGCTGCGCAGCATGTCCAGCAGGTCCTCCGGCCGGTCGGCGGCTTTGGCGATCGAACGCGCGATGATGATCGAAATCGAGTTGTATTTGCCCTTTTTCAACATTTTCAGCAGTCCCGGCACCGCTTCTTCGGCACGCATGCCTCCGAGGCGGTATGCCGCCGCAAGCCTGCGGCCGTACCGGAAGCTGCCGAGCGCCTTCAGATCCGCTTCGACGAACCCGGCTTCCCTGCATAGCCGGATGAGCCGGGTCCGGTAATCACCTTTGAACTGCTCGATCCATTCGATGAACTTGTCCTGGATCACTCTCCTCTCCAGCGGCTTCAACTTGCCGGGAGGCAGCTTCAATTCCGCATCGTCCCCAAGATGGGCCTGGACGTAGACGAAATAATCGTGATGTTTTTGCTCGTAATATTCCCTTCGCTGCTGTTCCCTGTTATGGGAGATTTTCATCTGAACCAGCAGCATGATTCCGAGGCCGATCAGCCCGAGGCATACGTAGATAAACACATATGCGACGAATAAATGCGAGAACATGTTTACGGGTCCTCCTCCTCCATTGATTTCATCCTATCCCATTTGCCGCCGCATGGTTGGCAAGACAGCTTCTCCGCGCGGCTTTTCTCTAAGTAAACGCTCCTTCCGCGCCTCGCTCATTTGCCGCCAAGCTCGGCGTATACTTTTTTCATCGCGTCGTAGCTTTGCTTCAGCTGCTCGCTGTAATGCACCGTGTCCCAAGGCTTCCAGGTATATGGGGCGATGTCCTGGACGTTCAGCGTCTTCGCCGCGCCGCCCGGCCAGTTGACCTTGCTCCCGCCCTGCTCTACGAGCCACGGAATCAGCCGGATGCCTTCCGTTTTGACGGTGCTGAAGGCGCGTCTGTCTTTAAGCGGACGGTAGTCGATTACCTGCAGGGAGCTTGGGTCGGCGAAGCCGAGGAGCATCCAAGGGATACGCATCTCTATCTCATTGCCGCGGTACTGCCACGAAGTCAACGAATCGAACTCGGCCTTGCTCCGGTCCGTCGTCCCCCTTCGCAGCAATCCGATGGTCTGGTCGATGAACGGATGCGCAAACCGCGTATCCGGCGGATTCATCTGGAGGCTGATCGCAAGCTTCCATGGATGGAACGGCTTGTCCTGTCCGGGTTTCGTCTCCGGCAGCATCCAGTAGCCCTCCTTGCCGTACAGCCTGGCATGAAAATCATAGTCGGCCGCGATCTCCACCTGCGACTCGCCGTCTTTTCCGATTTCGATCAGCGTTTCCGGCGCGCCTCCCTCCAGCTTTTTGCCGGGAAGCTGCGCTGCGGAAGGTTCGTTTCCGCCCGCGATCGTATCCGAGCCGATATAAAGTTTGGTTGTTGCCGGATCGAAGTTTTTGTCCAGCCGGATGCCAAGATAAAGATAGCCTTCGTCATGCGTGATCCGCATGTCCCGGATTCCTTCCATCTTGCCCTGCCAATGCTTTACTTCGCCTTGCGGGAGCCCGTCCCAGTCGCTTAAGCTGCCGTCGATCACGATTTGTTTCTCCTTGCCCGGAAGCATGCCCAGCAAGCCGAACATTTTTTCGTTCGTCAGCACGTTGATCCAATACGCGCGCCGGTCGGCCGGAATTTCGAAAGGCATCGTATTCCACGTTTTTTTAAACCATTCGTCCTGCCACATAAACAAAATGGCTCCGGCATAACCTTCGTCGTAAATATCCCGGGTGAGCGAAGCGTCGATTTCTCCCTGCTCCCGCTCGTTATGTCCTCCCTGGTCCCGGCCGCCGGCCCCGAAATGGGACACCCCTACCGACGACGGCACCCCGTATTCGGTAATCATGACCGGCATGTCCTTGAATTGGGCCTTCAGCTTACGCAAATAAGCTTTGTACGTATTGAAGTTCCCCTGCTGGTCTTTGATCGTCTGCAGCGAGGCATCGGTCCGGAAAAAATCCGGGTAATACGGGTAAGCGTGATATGCGGCAAAATAGCCGCCTTTCCATCCGGTAGGCTGAATGTGTCTCGCGTCCACGCTCACCATGTCCTCTTCGAAAAGAGGTTCCCCCGGATGGCTGAGCACATCGGTCGTGACCCAGTTGGTGAACGTCACCGGATGCTCCCATCCATACTGCTTTTCCTGCTCGGCGGTATAGTCAAGCAGTTCCGCCAGCCAGCTTTCAAAAGGCGAGGCGTCTTTCGTTCCGGCAAAATAGCTGCCTTGGTACACCGGGACGCCGCCGTGCTTTGCGTTGGTGTTTTTGACCATTCCCGGGTCCCATTCGGTTCCGACATGCCAGGCCATCAAATATTTGCCGGCGTTCGCGGTATACTCCCCACTGGAAGCTCCGTACTTGGGCGAAACGGCCACGTCGCCGTATACGGCTGCCACCGCCTTTTTGATCTCGTCCTTGAACTGTTTTCCGATATCGTCCGCATAGGCGTCCTGCCGTTCGATCAGCTGTTCTTCTGGGGACCAGATCCCCTGGATGAAATACAAAGGATCGCTGCCTTTGTCTTTGTTGTATTTCACAAGCGCCGAATAAAACACGGGCTGGTGCACCGTATAGATGCGGATGACGTTGGCTCCCATCTCGTCGATCTGCTTGAACCAGCGAAGGTAATCTTCCTCCGTGGCCGGAAGCTCTCCCGGAAAATGGCCCGGGACGGTCGCGCCCAGATTGACGCCTTTGACGAACATTTCCTTCCAGCTGCCATCCTTTTCATATCGCATAAAACGGTCGCCGTCGGTTTTAAACGTGAATCGGGTTCCATCCTGATCCTTGTATGCCATGGCCGGCGTTTTGGTGGCCGCAAATCCGGCAACCATTCCTCCGGCAATGAGAACGGCGGCTGCCGTGATCCAGATGAATAGCGTTCTGCGTGTGATCATCGCCTGAAAGTTCCCACCTCGATTTCTTTGACCTTTTTCTTGGCCCGGCATTCTCAATTTTTGTCATAATTCAATTCTTAACGAAGTTTTCCCATCTGTAAACTAGGCTGCTGGAAGGAATTTTCAGAACCTGACGACCTATCCCGCCTTACGGCCGGGCAAAAAATTCCGCGGCTGCCGATCGGTTACGGCGGTACGCCATTCGATCGCGAAGCGGCTGCAGGATTCCCGGCTCCAAGCGGCGAGTGGTTATGTATACGTTGAAAAATTGCTAAAGTTGTGGTCGTTTTAACATCTTTATCCATAAAGATTACAAAATTGATACCTTAGTCCGATAAAGCGTCGGCCGCAAACCCGCGCCACGACAACATTTTTGGAAAACAGCGTATTTTTGAAAATAAGAAACGAGTCCCGGGCGGGACTGGTGGTCCCAATGCGTCTTCAAAATGGATAATAACGGAAATAACTGGTATGACTATCCGGGTATTTTTTGGGATGCCGAAGCGGCGTTTTCGCTTCTTTTTGACTAGGAAAACATGAGGGGTTGAAGTTGAAATGTAATGAAAGCGAAGAAGATTTTTGCAAATAATTCCGGTTGAAAAGCGCATAATTCTCCGTTATTGTTATAAAATAAGAACATGTGTTCCTGTGTAGTCCCAAAGAATAAGGAGCGAGTCCCATGAACGAGTCCAAAAAACGCGTCATTATGCTGGCCGACTGCCAGTCCTTTTACGCAAGTGTCGAAAAAGCGGCCCATCCCGAATACAAAGACAAGCCTTTGGTCGTATCCGGGGACCCGGCCCGCAGGTCCGGCATTATCCTTGCCGCCTGCCCGCTTGCCAAGAAATACGGCGTCACGACCGCCGAGCGGCTCGGGGACGCGCTTCGAAAATGCCCGGATCTCGTCGTCGTTCGCCCGCGCATGGCGGAATATATCCGCGTTTCCTTGCACATTACGGAGATTTATCAAGCTTTTACCGATCTGGTGGAGCCGTACAGCATCGATGAACAGCATTTGGACGTGACCGGCAGCCTCCGGCTGTTCGGCAGCCCCGAGCAGATTGCCCAGCGGATCCAAAACCAGGTGATGCAGGAAACCGGGGTGTACGTACGGGTCGGCATCAGCGATTGCAAGGTGCTCAGCAAAATGGCCTGCGATCTGTTCGCCAAAAAGAAACCGGGAGGCATCTTCACGCTGAAACGCGAGGAACTGTCCGAAACGCTGTGGCCCAAACCGGTGCACGAAATGTTCATGGTCGGTTCGCGGATGACCCGCCATTTGTACAAAATGGGCATCCATACGATCGGGGATCTGGCCCAAACGCCTTTGCCCCGGCTTACGAAACGTTGGGGCGTCAACGGCGAAGTGCTGTGGCGCATCGCGCGCGGCACGGATTCTTCCCCGGTCACGCCCCACAGCCAGCTGCAGCAGCAAAAAGGCGTCGGCCATCAAATGACGCTTCCGCGCGATTACACGGACTGGAAGGAGCTTCAGGTGGTGCTACTGGGTATCAACATTAAAATATGTGTGCATAAAACTAAAAAGCCTTTAATCGCCTGGAAAAACAGTGTTTTTAGGCAGTTTAATATTGAGCATAAATAAATATTGAGCATAATTCTGTCTATTTATGCTCAATTTTGCGGGAAGGTGTCGAATGAGGAGTTAGGCGGGAGGCTGATTGTATGACACAAGCGCCCTTGGAGACTGAAGGAGACCTCCAATTGGTCAAAGAATACATTTTACTCCCTATTCTTTTGGATGTGTTGGAAAGGGATATTAAAGCATTAGGGACAGTAAAGCTAAAGATGGACGTTGTATATGTAAAAGCCTTAAGATCTGCGCAAGATCTAATCACTGCAGACGTTACGTTGCTTCGAAAAAAAATGCGCGGCAGAGGAATAAAAGTGTATGAGCAGCGGCGCACCGAGTTGTGCATCGAGGCCCGTTATTTGTGCAGGGGGTATCAACATAGGTTCTCTATGCTTTGGGGTTTGGTGAAAGCGGAGCTTTACAAATACTTAAGTAAATATCTGAACGTCGACTTAAGGAGTAGCCTATGAAAAGCGATAACAAAGGTCGAATCGTGATGTTGGCCGATTGTCAGTCATTTTACGCAAGTGTTGAAAAAGCCGCCCACCCTGAGTACGCAGATCAACCTGTCGTTGTTGCAGGAGATCCGGCCCGTCGATCCGGAATTATCCTTGCCGCGTGTCCCCTTGCCAAGCAACATGGTATTACTACCGCAGAACGGCTAGGAGAGGCACTTGCAAAATGTCCCGATCTAGTGGTCATTCGCCCACGCATGGAGGAATACATCAAGGTATCCTTGCAAATTACGGAAATTTATCAATCTTACACTGACTTGGTAGAACCGTACAGCATAGATGAACAGTATTTGGATGTCACGGGAAGTTTACAGCTTTTTGGCGATCCTCATGAGATTGCTAAGAGCATTCAGGATAAAGTCATGAAAGAAACGGGCGTTCGTGTACGCATTGGAATTAGTGAAAATAAGGTACTCTCCAAAATGGCATGCGATAATTTCGCCAAACGTAATTCTTCGGGTATTTTCCACTTGCCTGTGGAAGATCTGCAAGAAGTGCTTTGGCCTTTGCCGATTCATCAGATGTTTATGGTGGGCTCCCGGATGTGCCGGCATTTAACGAGCATGGGGATATATACAATTGGCCAGTTGGCTCAGACTCCCCTGGCAAAATTAAGATCCAAGTGGGGAGTGAATGGCGAAGTTCTGTGGCTTATTGCCAACGGCAAGGATAATTCCCCGGTAACTCCAAGTACACACGATTTGCAAAAAGCAATCGGCCATCAGATGACCCTTCCATTCGATTATCGGGAGTTTGACGACATCATGGTTCCCCTGTTAGAACTCTCGGAGTTAGTATGTCAACGAACCCGAACGAAAGGCTATATGGGCTCGGTAGTCTCGGTAGGTTGTCAAGGAGCCGATTTTGATCACCCTTCCGGCTTCTACAGACAAATGAAATTACCCGACCCGACGAATCTCACGGATGAGGTTTTCCATGCAGCGAAAAAACTATTTAAACGACATTGGGATGGGTTGCCCATTCGAAAAATTGGGGTCACTTTAAGTCAATTGGTAAGCGATCAGGAATATCAGCTTACTTTATTCAATAACCGCGAAGTAAAGTTAGCGTTGGAAAGAACCACTGACCGTATTAAAGAGAAATACGGAAGCACCGCGATCATGAGGGCCTCTTCTTTAAAAGCTTCGGGCCAAGCGCGGGATCGAGCGCAAAAAATTGGAGGACATTATAAATGAGTAAAAAACTGCAAGGAAATGGTCTGTTCGAATCGTCCAGAATGATGCTTCCGGAACACAGGGAGGCTTACATCCTGCACCAGCAGAACTTGCGAAAGAGTCCGCCGCCACAATTAGATGATCAAGAAATGGAACGGATATCCATGCTCATTGCTGAATCAATGCAGCTCAGGAAAGAGGTAATTTTAGTATTATTCGGTGAATTTAATGTAACGGAAATAACAGGAGTCGTGACAAAAATTGATCTACAACAAAAAAACATCAAATTCACCCATGGCAATGATTTTCGTTGGATAAAGGTATCGGACATTATTGACGGTATGTGGAAATGATTTGTAATAAGAAAAACTTGAAGAGCTATCCTTAAAAGTCATCGCAGATGGCTTCCGGTATAGCTCTTTTTTACTGAAATATGCAAAGGTCTGAAAGGAGCCAATAGATACAGAGGAACAATTAGTGGATCTCGAACCTGAATATTTTAGATGCCCTTGGGAAATAATCAAATGAGTATTTGAATAATCGATGGATTTATTGTATGATGATAATCAAATATTGATTTGATTGTTGAGGTGAGGATATGAACAGGAAAGAAAAGGATTCATGTGAAATTTACTGTTACGACGAACCTAAAGTCCGAAAGGTACAAAATGCGCTCGAAAGACAAAATATTCAAGGCATGATTAAGATGTTCAAGGTTTTAGCTGACGAAACAAGAATGAAAATCGCCTTTGCCCTGTGCGAAGAGGATGAATTATGTGTTTGTGATGTGGCTAACATCATCGGCTCTTCAATGGCCACAGCCTCACACCACCTTCGCACCTTAAAACAGCTTGGCCTAGCCAAATACCGCAAGGATGGTAAATTAGTTTTTTATTCGCTGGAAGATGACCATGTTCGTCAACTGGTGCAGCTAGCTTCTACTCATTCGAGGGAGTTGATCATCAATGGAAAATAAAATTGAAAACACCGAAGATAAAAACGTCTACAGGGTTCAAGGCTTTACCTGTACGAATTGCGCAGGCATTTTCGAGAAAAATGTAAAAAATTTGCCGGGCGTAAAAGACGCGCAAGTCAATTTTGGAGCATCTAAAATCACCGTTTATGGAAGGACTACAGTTGAGGAATTGGAAAAGGCCGGCGCGTTTGAAAACCTGAAAGTTACACCTGAAAAGCAACGATCTATTGAAAAGAAAAAGCCTTTCTGGAAAGAACATTGGAACGTACTGCTTTCGGCTATCTTGCTTGTCGCAGGGTACTTATTAGGTGAGCAGTACGGTGAGGAAAGCATCTTATCCGCTATTTCTTACGCGGCTTCTATTATTATCGGCGGTTATGAATTATTTAAAAAAGGAATCAAAAATCTTTTCCGGCTTCAGTTCGATATGAACACCCTAATGACGGTCGCCATCATCGGTGCCGCGGCGATCGGAGAATGGGGCGAAGGCGCGACTGTCGTTATCTTGTTTGCGATCAGTGAAGTTTTGGAACGTTACTCCATGGAAAAAGCGCGTCAATCCATTCGTTCCCTGATGGATATTGCACCGAAGGAAGCTCTGATCCGACGCGGTTCCGAAGAAATTACGGTAAACGTCGATGATATACAGGTTGGCGATGTCATGATTGTAAAGCCAGGTCAAAAACTTGCAATGGATGGTGTTGTTATTAAAGGAACATCAACCATTAACCAAGCCGCGATTACTGGCGAATCGGTTCCCGTGACGAAAACAATTGACGATGAAGTGTTCGCTGGTACATTGAACGAAGAAGGTTTGCTTGAAGTCAAAGTAACGAAGCGCGTCGAGGATACAACGATTTCTAAAATTATTCACCTTGTTGAAGAAGCTCAAGCTGAAAGAGCGCCATCTCAAGCGTTTGTTGACCGATTCGCGAAATACTATACACCTGCGATTATGATTTTGGCATTAGGTATTGCGGTTGTTCCACCTCTGTTCGTCGGTGCAGATTGGGGCGATTGGGTATATCGAGGATTAGCGTTGCTCGTCGTCGGCTGTCCTTGCGCATTGGTCATTTCGACACCTGTTTCGATTGTTACAGCCATCGGCAACGCGGCGAAAAATGGCGTTCTTATCAAAGGCGGCATTCACCTTGAGGAAGCCGGCAGACTATCCGCAATTGCGTTTGATAAAACAGGTACTCTGACGAAGGGGGTTCCAGAAGTAACAGATGTCGTTACTTTCGGAACGAAAAACGAAAATGAATTGCTTTCAATCGCGGCAGTTATCGAAAAAGGTTCGCAACATCCGCTCGCATCCGCGATTGTTCGTAAAGCGGAAAACCTCGGAGAAGACCTAACCCTAGTCGTTGAGGATTTCCAATCGATCACCGGGAAAGGTGTTAAAGCCAATGTAAACGGGGAATTGTATTACGTCGGTAGTCCGAAACTCTTTGCTGAACTTCATTCCGACATCAGCGTTGAAACGAATCAGCGCATTGAAGAATTACAAAAACAAGGGAAAACGGTTATGGTATTAGGCACAGAACAACAGATTCTTGCCTTAATAGCAGTCGCTGATGAAGTGCGTGATTCCAGTACAGTCGTAATTAAGCAATTACACGAAATTGGAATCAAGAAAACGATTATGCTTACGGGTGATAATCAAGCAACCGCCGAAGCAATCGGGCGGCGTTTGAATGTTACAGACGTTAAAGCTGATCTAATGCCCCAAGATAAATTAGATTACATCAAGCAGCTTCGTAAAGACTATGGTAATGTTGCGATGATTGGCGACGGCGTTAACGACGCGCCTGCGCTCGCGGCTTCAACGGTTGGTATCGCTATGGGCGGCGCGGGTACGGATACTGCCCTCGAAACCGCAGATATTGCTTTGATGGCTGACGATTTAAGCAAATTACCCTATACGATTCGACTAAGCCGAAAAACCCTTGCAATCATCAAGCAGAACATTACGTTTTCACTTGGTATTAAGCTCTTAGCTTTGGCTCTAATTGTCCCTGGATGGTTGACGTTATGGTTGGCCATTTTCGCAGATATGGGGGCCACGCTTATTGTTACATTGAATAGCCTTCGTCTGTTAAAAGTCAGAGGTAATAATCGGATATGAATAACCGTTGGAATAAAGTGATTTATCGGTTATGGGCACCCTTTTATGATTCTCTTTTCAATTCCGGTCCTTTTTTAAAGGCACGGAAAAAGATCTTTGAGAACCTCGACATTAAGCCTAAAAGCAAAAGTTCTTTTTGTAGGCGTCGGGCCAGGAGCAGATTTGCAGTTCATTATGGACAAAAATATTTCTGTATCTGCAATTGACTTATCATCCGAAATGCTTGATCGAGCTAGGAATAAATATGACTCCCCCAATTTTAAGTTCATAGAAATGGATGCGCAAGAATTGACCTTTTCACCGGAATCGTTCGATATGGTTATTGCAAATCTGATCTTATCCGTTGTCCCCGAGCCGAATCGATGTTTTCAAGAAATGATTCGGGTTACGCGAGCTGGGGGGCGAATAATCATTTTCGATAAATTTGCCCCTCCCTCGCAGGATTTGCCGGTAATAAAAAAATCCTTCGTCCCATCGTAGCAACGATGGGTACGGACATCGGACGACATTTCGAACAAATCATCATGCCGTATGAGAAACATATTCGAGTGGAGGAAGATGCATCAGCATTGTTTAACGGAATGTATCGAAAAATTATATTACAAAAAGTATAGAGTTACCAGTACCGCCAGGGGTTGGGGTAGTACCAGCGAAGTTGATACTACCCGCAAAGTAGATATATAAAGGGAATCATTTTCTGCTCTTCGAGGACTCCGCCTTGGCTTCGTCGTTCCGAAGGCTGATGATCGCCAAACAAAAAAGCGTGCCATAACGCTGCACGCCTTTTCTGTAATTTTAGCAACCTTCGGCAAGAAACTTTTCGACACGCGACTTAATCGCGTCCCGAACCGCTCGAAATTGGCTCATGATTTCTTCCTCGGTGCCGGTTGCCTTGGCTGGATCATCGAAGCCCCAATGCCATTTCACGACGTTTTTATTCGAAATCACCGGACAATGTTCGTCTGCATGGCCACATAACGTAATCACATAGTCAGCCCGATTCAAAATCTCCGGATCGATAACATCCGATGTATGACCGCTAATATCGACGCCAGCTTCCTTCATCACCTGGACGGCACGCGGATTCAGCCCATGTGCCTCCAACCCGGCGCTTTTTACTTCGTACCTATCATTACCGAGCGCCTTCAACCAACCATCCGCCATTTGGCTGCGGCAAGAGTTTCCCGTACAAAGAAAATAAACGAGTTTTTTGTTATCTGACATGATGATTCCTCCTGTTTATGTTAAGCTGCTTCCTTCGAAAAATACTTTCGCTGAAATCGGAGCGCGACGTTGACCAAGGCAATCATCACAGGGACTTCTACAAGAGGTCCGATCACGGCCGCAAATGCAGCGCCGGAATGAATTCCAAAGACCCCAACGGCAACAGCGATTGCCAGCTCAAAGTTATTCCCCGAGGCGGTAAATGCCAGTGTAGAAGTCACCGGATAATCAGCTCCGGCTTTTTTGCCCATGAAGAACGAAATCAGGAACATAACGACAAAGTAAATCAATAGCGGAATCGCGATCCTCACGACATCCAAAGGCAATTGGATGATCATCTCGCCTTTCAGCGAGAACATGACGATAATCGTAAACAGCAATGCGATAAGTGTAATGGGACTGATTTTCGGAATAAAGACCGTTTCGTACCAGGATCGCCCTTTTGCCTTCACAAGCGAATAGCGCGAAATCATCCCGGCCAAAAACGGTATCCCTAAATAAATAAACACGCTCTTGGCGACTTCGGCCATCGTAATATCAACAACGACGCCCTCCAACCCGAACCATCCCGGCAAAATCGTAACAAAGATATAGGTGTAGACAGAGTAAAACAAAACTTGAAAGATCGAGTTGAAAGCAACGAGTCCCGCCGCGTACTCGGCATCCCCTCTGCACAAATCGTTCCAAACGATAACCATTGCAATACAACGGGCTAAACCGATCATAATCAGGCCGACCATATATTCCGGATAGCCTTGGAGAAAAATAATAGCCAAGAAAAACATTAAGATCGGACCGATAAGCCAGTTTTGAATCAATGAAATGGTTAACACTTTGCCATTTCGAAAGACACGGCCGATTTCTTCGTATCGTACTTTCGCCAGCGGCGGATACATCATTAAAATAAGGCCAAGCGCAATCGGTATCGATGTGGTTCCAACTTGAAACTCATTCAATCCGGCGACAAAGTTAGGAAATACGTAACCCAAGCCAATTCCTATCGCCATCGCAACAAAAATCCATAACGTCAAATAGCGATCCAGAAATGAAAGTCGCTTTTTCTCTTGTTTACTCACTTGCTGTACACCCCCTTTACTCGCATATAACCGTTAGTCCTTGTTGCTCCAATTCCCGCAGCTCCTCGGATAGATCAGGCAAATGGGACAAAGCATAACGAATTTCCTCTAACCGCTTTTCATTAATCGAATAGAACACCCATTGCCCCTTTCGCGTTTCGCGGACCAGTTCAGCCGTTTTCAGACGGTTTAGATGTTTAGAAATGGCTGGCTGAGAAATGTTAAAGATAGGAACCAGTTCACATACACAGCAATCGCGAATCCGGAGCAAAGAAAGGATTTTCAGCCTTGTCGGATCGGCAAGAGCTTTTAGAATATCCGCTATCTTTTCAACTTCCATTGTCATGATGATCACCTCACATAAAACCATATAACCATATTGTTATTTATTCATGGTGAAAAGTCAATATTGAAATTTGTACATCCTTTCACAGCTCATTTTCCGGATACAAGTAAATCAATACTTGCAAATTGCAATCAAATGTTTTATAACTGTTTCATGAGGTGAAGCACCGTGGAAAATGTACGTGAACTATTTCAAATCATGACTCGACGCTTTGGCTTTCTAAATAAAAACTGCTGTTCTGCCGGTGGCTGCGACATCTCCTTAATTCAAAGCCATATCCTTTACGAAATTGATCGCCAGCATAAGCCGTCCATCCAGAAAGTAGCAGAGGCATTAGGGACAGATATAACGACATTCAGCCGACAAGTCCAATCGTTAATCAAGATGAAATTAGTGAAGAAAACGCCCGATCCAGACGACCGGAGGGTAAATCTGCTTTCCCTAACGACGGAAGGCAAGTATGTTGCGGCGTCGATTGACCAACAAATGAACGACTATTTAAACGAAATCTTTTCGCACATGAACGATTTTGAAAAAGATACCGTCATTCGCTCGATCAAGCTATTAAACGAAGCGATGGCGAAATCCGGCCAATGCTGTTCAACCCCTTCTTGCGGGTGATCTTTTTTCTAAATTACTTGCAATTTGCAAGTTATTTGAGGGGGAATTGGAATGTCAGCGATTTTCGATGCAATCGTTATCGGGGGTGGGCAAGCCGGTCTTGCTTCCGGATATTACTTGAAGAAGAACGAGCTGCAATTTTTGATCCTGGAAGCAAGCGAGCAGGCAACCGGTTCTTGGCCACATTATTACGATAGTCTGAAGCTGTTTTCGCCAGCTCGTTTATCATCATTGCCGGGCATGAAGATACCCGGAGTTGCAACCCACTACCCATTGCGAAACGAGGTGATCCAGTATCTAAAGGCGTATGCCCAGCGTTTTGACTTGCCGATTCGCACCAACCAGAAGGTTATTGCCGTGGAGAAAAGCGATAACGGTTTTTCGATCCGAACGGCAGCTGGAGACGAATATCAGACGAGAACGATCATCAATGCGACAGGCTCCTTTCATAATCCCTATATGCCAGACATAAGCGGAAGGGAGGCCTTTCAAGGGGAAGTCCTCCACTCTTCATCGTATCGAAATCCGGATCGTTACCGGGGGCAACGAGTGGTGGTCGTCGGGCGCGGAAATTCTGCAGTTCAAATTGCGGTAGAGCTTGCCGACAGCAGCCATACATCGCTTGCCGTGCTTCGGCCTGTTCAGTTTACGAAAACAAAAGTACTCGGAATTGATCTGCATTTTTGGATCAGAGCCGTCGGCTTCGATACCTTTCCATTCTGGCGATTTGGCAAAAAGCCTCCAAGTTCGAGCTCTGTTGCGGATTTGAACGATTACCGAGCAAGATTAAAGGCTGGGAAGCCGGATCAACGGTCCATGTTTACCTCCTTTTACTCCGAGGGCGTCGTGTGGCCAGACGGAACGGAAGAACCGGTACAAACCGTCATCTTTGCGACCGGGTATCGTCCCAATCTGACATACCTTCAGCCCATCGGGGCGCTTGATGCCGAAGGGAAACCGTTGCAGACAGCAGGAATCAGCCTTTCCGTTCCGGGACTGTATTATGTCGGTTTGGAAGGACAGCGTTCCTTTGCTTCCGCCACATTAAGGGGGGTGGGGCCGGACGCGAAATATGTTGTTCGCAAGCTACTGCGTTACCTGAAAAATCACCTTTAGGGAGGCTAGTTCCCATGAACTGAATTGGTTCGCCGCGGAATACCTTATGAAACAGGAGCAGCGTGAAATAGAACGCTCGACACGGGAAGCTTGGAAATGGCAAAATCCCACGGAGTTATCGAGCCGCTTCCTTAGGAGACGGCAACTCACGATAGCAAACAAAGCAGCTTGTTGTACCCCTAGCTGCTGCTGATTTGATAAAAAAGTTGAAGGAGAGATGATCCATGAACCAAGTAAAGAATGATCAAATTCGTCAAAATGTACGCAGTCGTTATAAGGAAATCGCCTTGCAAGAAGTGGAGCCGGGTTCGTGTTGCTCGCCAGCTTCAAGCTGCTGCGGAACGGCCAATGACATTTCTTCGCAGTTGGGCTATTCAACCGAAGAATTAACGGCTGTTCCGGACGGTGCAAACCTTGGTCTTGGTTGCGGTAATCCGCAAGCCATTGCGGAGCTTAAGCCGGGTGAAGTGGTATTGGACCTAGGCAGCGGCGGCGGTTTCGATTGTTTTCTGGCGGCTCGGCAAGTCGGGGAAACCGGCTATGTGATCGGGGTCGATATGACGCCGGAAATGGTGAGCCGCGCGCGCAACAACGCCGCGAAAGGCGGGTTCACGAACACGGATTTTAGGCTGGGAGAAATCGAGCATTTGCCGGTCCCGGATCAAACGGTGGATGTTATCATTTCCAACTGCGTCATCAATCTTTCGCCGGATAAACAGCAAGTGTTTGATGAAGCATTCCGCGTTCTGCGCTCCGGCGGGCGTTTGGCCATTTCCGATGTCGTAACGACGGCAGAGCTTCCTGCGGAAATCAAAAACGACTTGGATGTTTTATATTCTGGGTGTATATCCGGGGCCTCGTCCGTTGACGAGCTGAAAACGATGCTTACGCAAAGTGGATTTAAGGATGTAGTGGTCGAGCCGAAAGAGGAATCCAGGGCGTTTATCAAAGATTGGGTTCCTGGATCGAAGGTAGAGGACTATATTGCCTCTGCCGTAATCAAAGCAATCAAACCGTAATGAATGTATAAACGTTCCACCTTTGAATAATCAAAGTGAATCGGTCAAAGCAGCTCTAGCAAACATGTCCGGAGCTGCTTTGTTCGTGCTCCCTGCATGCCTGATCATTCTATTTAAGGAAACACATCTAGGATCAATCAATTTCAATATCGATATAATGGCCACCTTTTCGTGCATGCTCATGCATTCTTATATATTTTAAGGCATGCTGAATACCCTTTATTTTCCCTTGAAGAAAGAGATCATCAGGATCACGCTGAAGTTCCAAACCTAGTTCCAACAAGTATGATTCTAAATATTCTATAAGGTGAAAAAATGATTGTTCTTCTTCCATATCTTTCAACCCCGATACTTATCTATTGCCCAACGTTCATTATATAGATTTTCAGCTTCTTCTATGGACATTTGATTCAGAAGCTGTTCAAACTCAAGAATGATCGCTGCTGCGTCCATTGAATCAACATATCCAACCTTATCGAATGCAGCTATTAACGCACCTGTCGCGTGTTTAATAGTAATCTGGTTGCTCAAAATATTAGAAAGAGCGTCTATAAACAATTCACTATTAGCAAACGCAGCTTTCTGGAGAAACGAATCATCATGCTTTAAAATGCCACATATGGATTCAAGATAATTTCTAAAGGTATCTCCACATGGGAGCTTTTGAATATGGCGATTTAAAATATCAATTAAAAAAGCGACTTTCTCACCGTCATTTAATAATGACATGTTTATTCGCCCCCGTTACCTTAATATTTGGCAGTGTCCCGTCAAGTGGTGTAAATTCTGCTGCATGACCCGGATTTACTTCTGCAAAAGCGTGGTGGATGTAAGCGGAAGTTGCTCCCATTTGACGATTTTCGCCATGGATTCGAGACTGAACGACGTGCGACGGTCCATTCATCTTGCTTCTCGATTAAGATGGCACCAATCAGTCGGATAACAGATTCCCATTTTGGAGAGATTCCTGTTGCGTCTGAACGTCGACGGATTTAAACGCTCTAATGGGCTGGTAAAATGAATTTGACGCCAATGCTCCCCAGAAAAAACCATGTAGGCCAGTACGTCACTTCACTTAGTAGAATTCATACCGTGGCTTTCCTTGTCAAGAAGCTCTGAGGATTTTTACACCACTACTATGGACTATAACATTTCAGTTGCTCTAATACACGGCTTTTTTTCATCCGTATGGGATTATAATAGGAGTATTTTATAAAATGACCTGCTATAATATGGATGTTTCGAGTGAAACAAGCGAACCTTACCAAAAGAGCGATCTTCGAGAAGGTGTCAACCTTACTCGATGGATCGCTCTTTTGGTTTATAATTGGGTTAAGTGGCGGAGAAGGGAGGATGTGGGATGGCGAGCCGTCGCGAGATGAATAGACGTTATGCTCAAGCGGTGATTTGTGAGCTTCAGCGATTAGGTTATTCAGGTGAACATGCAACGGACGTTTTTTTTCGTCATTACCGTGATATGAAGCGTACCTTTGGGCTTGAACCGAATGTACATGATTTTGCAATGTTAATCGATGAGTTTGAACGTGCAATGAATCGCAAGTATAATCCGAACGATCCAAATTCAATTTATGTCGGACATTTACGTGATCAATTGAAAAGGAAAAAATGATGGAATCAAGACGATGTGACTGAATGAAATGACTGCACATAACGAGTGTGTTATATCACGAGTTTAGAACTATGGTAAGTAACGAACGGTTTTTACGAAGCTCTTAGGAAATCGATAAGGTTGGATACCCTGAGCAACATATTTAAAATGTCCCCAGATGAAAAACATAAAGTTTGTAAAGAACGCCGGGATACTGGTAACACATATCGGGGGTGAAAGGACATTATTTTGGTGATGGCAAAACATGAATGCAGAAAAGAAAACTTGTTCTGATTGCCCGATGCAGGTATCTATTAAGGCATATTGCCGGGCTATTATTTCATTTATCATCAAATATCTTAGATCTACAGTCTCTAATCTTCAGCTATTTCTCTGAGAAACGACCATCTATGAGAAATTTTCAAAAAGAATCATCATAATTCAGATTCATGAATCATCGAGTCTATACGCCGAAAGGAAACGCGGCGCGGGTCTGCCTCAACTGGGTCAACTTTGGTCAACCATAAAAACCACGGTAGACCATCAATATTTCGAGTAGACCGTTGTCTACAGTGAAGAGTATTGAATATCCCAAACAGCGCAATCCACCAGTTATAACAAAACAAGCGATCCGTCGAGATAAAGGTTTGACCGCCGTCTCGAGGATCGCTTGTCCAGTGACCACGCTTAGTCACAATATCAATTATATCATAAGTTGTTGAATACCGCAGAGGGCAGAATATGCTGGCCTCACATCAATTATCAAATAATTCGGGATACATCTTCACAATATCCGCTTTTAAGGCTCGATCCTCAGTTTTTTTATTTATGGATATGATTTTTTCAAGCCCTTCTTCCTCTTGGAAGGTCTTATATGTGCTTTTGACCGCTACTTCGAGATACTGTTTTTTTAGTAATTTAATCTCGTTCTTGAGCGTTTTAATCCGCCCTTCTTTTAACGACAATTTAGCAACTAAGTCTTGGTTTTCCTGAAGAATTGTGTCATATTTCTTAGCCTTTTGATGCAAGGCATTGAGCATCTCATTATAGTGAGCTAATGCGTTAATCAAACCCGTTTTATTGTTCCAGTATGTTTCAACAAGCTCAACAACATTTGGTAAGGGAAGTGCACCATCAGTTCCTTCAACCTCCTGCTGCACTGGCTCGTTGAGCTTCGCTATTTGCTCTGACATTCTTCGTGTCCAAATAAATCGATTTATCCCGGTCTCTCTTTCCAAGATGGAAGGATTAATCTTCTTCCCTGGATTCTTTGAGATATATTTTAATAGGATGTCTTTTAATTGCTTATCTGTATATTTTGGCGGTGCTCCCTTTTTCACAATTCATCCTCCAGAAGGTGAGAATCGACCATTGCTTTTTGATCCATCAATCTCCTCAGTTCATTGCAGGCTGAGGATAGCTTTTCTTGGCCCGTTTGCTGATAAGTCAACGTTGTACAATCGTAATTCATTGATTTTGTGACATATCGAATGAGCTCCAATTGTTCCTTAATTCTGGTTTCCAGCAAATTAGAACAATCTTTCAGCCATGCCAATCCCTTTTGTTCGTCATCTGGCGAGAAAAGATAATATTCGCAAAAGCGGCAATCCCCGACCTGACAACGCGATGGGTGATCCGTACAATAGCCGTTTTCCACTTTGTATGTCTCTTGAAAATCATCAAGTCGGTAGATTTTACTTTTAGCAATTATAGCTTGAGTGCCAACATCCCAATTTGACCGCATTAATTTCTTACGGTTCATTCGAAGCATCTGCGCCGCGTGATGGACGAAAGATGAAGCGAAGTGATCCAAATGTTTATGATAATGCAATTGGGTTTCCAGTTGGTTATGCCCGCCTATACGGGCAATAGTTAGCATATTAAACCCTTGCAACATCATGTTGCAAAAGGCAAAGTGCCTGGTATCGCCAGGCTTTATTCTTTCTAAATCACCGTACTTCGGAGTAACGATTTCATCGTAAAATCGATCAATGATATTGATAAATTGGAAAGCGCCCATTTTCTCTCGCGCTTTTTCCTTCGTTTTTATTTTTACGTATTTCCGATATGCCTTATACGAGATCAAATAGTAGGATTCAGAATCGTAAGCTGATGTAAGTTGTTTATAATCCTCAATAAATTCAAAGACTTCTTGATTTATCTGGACAGTATCCGTTATCTCGAGTTTTCCCGGAAGGGTAGATTTCTTCTTTTTTCTCGGCAAAACCATCCAATATCTATCCTCATTATCTTTGAACGTGCAATCCCGGCGTAATGAATAAAATTCGACGGGGCGCATGGGAATGATACGGGTGATTCTCCACCATAACAAGAGTGGATAAAATTTCAATTTTTCTTCGTCAGTAGTACAGGTATTAAAATATTCATCTAAAGCATGATCGAAAAGCAGGATATCATGAAAATTGGGCAATTCGCGTACATTCGAGACTTTCGTATTAAAAATTGAACACAAATCGCTATACGCATCCGAATATGGGTGATTATAATAAGCAAGAAATTCCCTTATACTGGTGGCCATGGTAAACTGTTTATGCATCCCGAAACGGTTGAACGCATCTTCTAAATGTGATAAATAATCCGGTCGAAACCCCCGGGTAATTCGTATGGCTTCTTTTATTTTTGCTACATTTAGCCGAACGGTTTGTGCTTTAATGCCATTATATATTTTTTGTACTGTATAGCATTTTAAAGCCATGTTGACCTCGCCATAGAGTTCGCAATCAAAGCGGAAAAGAATTTTGCTAGATTCACCTTGGGTGGACCATAAGTCGCCTTCAAAAGCTCCTGTAACAATAACTCCTTTCTGTTGCAACTCTCTAAACATTTCTTTGTATTCGTGAAGATCATTTCGACTAAAGGTGATCAGCTCAATACTTTCCAAGATAGTTCGATCACTTAGTTCCTCTATGGTTTTTCTTCTGTGTAATGCCGAGTGGAATTTAGCCATTAAATTTCCTCACTAAGTAAATTTTGAATAGCAATCATCTTTTCCTTTAGATTGTTAAGATCAATAAAAGTTTGAACATAGGATCTGCCAAATTGCTGCATTGCCTGACTTAACAGATCCAGAATTTGAAACAAAAACTTGCGGTCCCTGACACGTACAGCGGGATATTTGGTATTTTGAATCGATGAAATTAAACGCTCAAGTTCATGTTGGATCGAAATCAGGATATAAACTTTTGGTATCGCGTTTTCACAATGTAGGCAACTTATAGCAGTTGGGGAAGTGCAATTTGGGTATGTCAAGCATTGTACATGCTGCAACTTGGCGGGCATCTCACCCTTATAAATTTTAAATAACAATGTGTTCAAGTCTTTTTCCGTAAGATTGGATAGTCGCAAAGCCAAAGATTGTTTGCTTTGTTGCTGCCGGATTAGGAAATAGCTAAGTTGTTCCAGTTGGTAAGGACTAAAATCATTTCGAAATTGTTCGATCAACACGGTGCTTTGCTCTAACTCTAGCTGCGGCGTGTTTGGCATAGAGAGACGAATAAGAAGATGATATAGCCATCCAAAATGCCCCCGGTTAAACAAATTCAGACTTACACGTTCTATAGAACCATCTTTGTTTACTGCTTGAATGTATGTTGCAGTCGAATTTTTATCGGTATGTCCTCTAATCCGTTGAGACAGTTCGTAAGCGATATCGGCATTCCCTTTTCCCTCTACGACACTGTAAAAGAAATAAGTTAAGAGAGTCCTATTCATTTTCCGACTTTGGAAATCAACAAGATCCGGACGCTTATCGAAAAATAACCGAAAATGGATTTTTTTTTCAAAATGGGTGAATCTTCTTCGTCCAAGTCTGACTAGTTGCTTATCATTTTCAATTCTACGATGAATTTCCGTGATCACAAGAACGGTAGCAGTGGGGACAATCATATCCTGATTGACGAGGAAATGCCCCAGAGCACCGGTCTTGTTAATATACATTCGTTCCACCCGTTTATACAGATGATTAATGACTGCTTGCGCTTGCTCTTGAGTGATTTTCGTTTCCCTGAGTTGGTCAAAAGTCTGCAAATTGCAGGCCTCCAGCGCAATATTCGGCATCTTAACAATGTCTGATGGTCTCCATGCATCAATGACATGCATTAAGACATATAGCCATGTTACAGCATAATCCCTACTTTGGATGGCCTGCTCAATGTGAATGTCGACATCCCGAACATAATTGTAATAAGCTAAAAATTGTTCCGGACTGTACATCTCCCTTTCTTCAACAGGAAGGGGAGTGACTGCATAACTTTTCGAGTATGAACATAACCCTTTGCCAGTGCAAAACTCCAAAAAGTAAATGAAATTACGTTTATCCCGAATCCCCATTTCTGCACTTCGAAAGATAATTTCTAATTGATCTGCATCCATTAAGAATACTTCTGTATTTAGCAAACGGAATAATCGCTTTAATGTGCTGATATACTCTAAGGCTTGATTGTGAATCGTATGGCTGTTGCCTTGGCTGCTATTGATTTTTAACGTTACAAATTCACGGTAGAGCGCAACTGTTTTTTGTAAAGTATCCGGTACATCCAGTTCAGCCAACCGAAATTCAAATAACTCAAGCGGTGTCGATTGTTGTCTTTTTCGTTCTCTTTCAATAAACCTGTTCGCCTCATCGGTTGGAACAATCCACTCGTTGTTGTGTTTTATACCTTTAGGTATCACGCCTGTTCGGATTAATTTAGTAATCCAGGCTTTGCTAACCTCTAACTGCGCAGCAATATCTGTTCCAGAAATATAATTGCTCGGAAAGGAACGAGACTCCTTATATTCCCTTAAAGACTCAACTGGAATAACCCATCCTGCGTGATGATACGGTATTTTTTGTTTTTTTGCACCGGGAAATGCCCCTTCTTTTGCCAAGGAATTAACGGCTGTTTTGCTAAGAGATAGTTCTTGTGCAGCTTGAGCAGCGGAGACGTATCCTTCTGGCGGCGATATCGATTTTAAATATTCGTCTATGCACTCCTTTCGGATGTAACGGACGCCATTGATGACTTCCACGCCCGATAAAATTTCTCTTAACACTAATTTTCTGATCCATGACTCACCTATGGATAAATATTCAGCGGCTTCCCGGAAGGAAAGGAATCCTTCAGGGGAGGAGGAAGACTGAATATACTCCTCTACAGAGATGGAAGGCACTATCCAAGAACCTCTATGTTTCTTTGCTCCAGCAAATGTCCCTCTCTTAATTAGTCTGCCAACCCAGAGTTCGGTAAGATTAAGTTGTTCGGCTATTTCAGCAATAGTTAGATATCCCTCAGGAATGTTTAACGATGCCTTGTATTCCTCTATGGCTTTGAGAGGGATTTGCCACGAACGATGTACTTTTATTGCGCCGGTAAGCACCCCCCTTTTCAACAAGCGTAGTAAGCTTTTATAGCCTATTTCTAATTTTTCTGCAGCTTCGGCTGGATTCAAATACGACATGTTTCTTATTCTCCAAAAATTCATTTTTTAATTAAATTTGGTAAGTAATCCTTATATAAATGTTGCATGCGGTCCTCAAGTTTTTTTCTCATTCGTTCCGTATTTCCTTGATAAACAAGAGATGATGCAAGATTGGAGTCACCTCTTGGCAAAGCAATATCGTATGGGTTATCAGCTTCTTCTGCTAATAGATTTGTAAATATGCCTCTGCCTAGATGAGTGGACCATTTATATTCTTCCAATTTGATAGCGTAAATCAGATCATCCGGATTTGAAGAATTCCTTAGTTGCTTCAAAAACTCTCTTTTTAATTTACTGAAGTATGCCCTGTAGCTTTGTCCCGACATGGCTTTGCCATCCCGATTTACAAATAACGCATCAGATCCATCCACAGGAGTATAATTTTCAATGTGGTTTCGATACAACTGTTGTAGCCAGTCTTGAATTGGAAAAACGATTTGTCTTCTTGGTTTTTTAACGCCACTTGCACCGGCACTATCTTTAATATCTGTTCTCAAGTTTCTTTTTTGTAGGCGAACCACTAAACCAAACTCTCCGAAAGAACCGATAGAATTTACATCGGATCTTCGAATGTTCACAAGCTCACCTTGTCTAATTCCACCAAAGCACTGCATATAAATCCCCAAAGCAATGGGATTCGCGATCTTCACAGCCAACTCGATCAAAGGCAAAATATATCGTTCAGGTAAATCATGAGCTATATGGCCTTGCCTATTTCTCGGCATAATGACACCTTTGAATGGGGAAACCGTATATTTTTGATTCGATTTACCGTAAAGGATCTTCTTTTTAAAGGCACTTTCGTCAACATGCTCCAACAGTTTTTTCTTCGCTAAGAACTCAAAGAATAGAGTTAAGGTTCTTTCCGCCTTTCTAACCGTCATTCTTGATTTTTCTTTTCTCGTCAAATTGTTCAAGAACTCTGTGGCATGAGAAAAGCGTAGTTCTTTTAATGAAGTAAGTTTGTATTTCATACGATTTTCAATAAGTATGTAATTTAAGAAAGCGCAGAGGTAATTAGCATGTAGTCTCTGAGAATTGTAAGCTCTGTATTTCCAATAATGAAAAATAAATTCCGTAAGAGGATGAACAGATAGTCTGCCGTTCATTTTATTTTGCAAAACGATCACAGCATGCCTGTTAACGACAGGCTCACTATCACGATGCCTTTTCCACAACTCAATTCCTACACTCTGCACACCAAAACGCAACTCATCAATTCTTCTTGAGAAAGGCACGATTGAACCACTATGGTCCATTTTATAACCCCCGAATCTATTTCAGCTTACAATTATGCTCATAGATTATCGTGACTGTAAAAATGTTACCATATCCATGTTATCGTGTTAAGACATCAATAATGCTCATAAAGAAAATACGAAAAAACAGCATAAACCCTAGATAAATCAAGGGTTTATACTGTTTATTAATGCACACATAAAATTATGCTCATAGTTTTACAGATACTGCTCGAGTTATGCGAAGCGGTCGGCCGGCGCTGCCGGGAAAAAGGGCTGATGGGTTTTGTCGTCAACGTGGGCTGTCAGGGGGCCGATTTTGACCGTCCCACCGGTTTTTCAAGGCAGATGAAGCTTACGGACCCGACGAACATTACCGACGAAATTTACGATGCCGCCTGCCTGCTGTTCCAGCGCCATTGGAACGGCCTTCCCGTCCGCAAAATCGGGATCTCTTTAACCGATCTTCGCCCGGACTCCCTGATCCAGCTGACGCTGTTCGGAGACCGGGACCGGAAGCGGAATTTGGAACGCGCGACGGACGGGATCAAAAGCAGGTTCGGCGAAACCGCGATCCTCCGCGCCTCCTCGCTTCAAGCGGCCGGCCAGGCGCAGGATCGCTCGCTTCGGATTGGAGGACATTACAAATGAGCAAAAAACTTCAAGGCAACGGCTTATTCGAGTCGTCCCGGATGATGCTGCCGGAACACCGGGAAGCATATATCCGGCACCAGCAGCGGCTCGTGCGCCGCACGCCCCCGCTGATCGACCCGCAGGCCGCCGAGGAGATGGCCGCGGTGTTGACGGGGGCGTTATACGGCGGTTCACGCGTGACGATTACGCTTTTTGGCGATCCGCAAGATATCCGGCTTACGGGCCGGGTGCTTCGGATCGATCCCGTCCGGCGGCAAATCCGGATCAAAGAACACGAAGACGATTACCCCCAGTGGATTCCTTTGGACCAAATCATCGGTGCGGTGGCGGAATCGGACGTGTAGCGGTAAACTAAAGGAAAGGTTGCCGGCCCCCCTCCCTCTGCTTTCGGCAGCACCGAAGGGGGCCGGCGTAAATGAGGAGAGATGCCGCATGTGCGGACGATTTACGCTGGTCGTATCGCTGGAGGAGCTGCTGCTCAGGTATGAGCTCGATCCCTGATATGCCGTGCCTTATCACCGGCCGCAGTATAATATTGCGCCGACGCAAATGGTATTATCCATTATCCACGACGGGACCCGCCTTCGGCTCGGCGAGCTGAAATGGGGTTTGGTGCCGTCCTGGGCCAAAGATCCCGGGATAGGAAGCCGGATGATCAATGCCCGCGGCGAAACGCTGTTGGACAAGCCCGCTTATCGCATCCCTTTTGAGCGAAAGAGATGCCTGATTCCGGCCGACGGCTTTTACGAGTGGCAGAAAACGGCCGGCGGCAAACAGCCTTACCGGATCAAGCTCAAAAGCAGCGACTTGTTCAGCATGGCCGGACTATACGATATTTGGGTGCAGGAGGACGGAACGAAAATCGCGACCTGCACCATCATCACGACGAAACCCAACGAGCTGATGGAGCCGATTCACGACCGTATGCCCGTCATTTTGCGGCCGGAAGACGAGCTGCGCTGGGTGCAAAGGGGCCAGGCCGATCCGAGGGAGCTTCAGCAGCTGCTCGTGCCGTATCCGGCGGACGAAATGGAAGCCTATCCCGTCAGCACGGCCGTTAATTCGGTCAAAAACGATTCACCGCTCTGCATCGAAAAAAGCTCGTGACGCGTATATTGCAAAGCGGCCAAGCTGGAGGGCCGACAAACCAAAAAGACCGTCCCTCAGCCTTGAGAAAGGCTGCCCGACGGTCTTTTTCTTTTGGCTATGACGCCGATTTATTCGACGATGATTTTGCCGACCATGTTGTCATGGCCCGCGCCGCACATCACGGAGCAGTGGAATTCGTGTTCTCCCGGTTTATCGGCCGTAAATTCGGCGGAGCCGTCCTTTTGCAGGTTGACTTTAAAGTCGGGAATTTCCAGGCCGTGGGCGCCTTCTTTATTGACGAGCGTAATCTTCACTTTATCTCCCTTTTTGACCCGGATTTCCGCAGGCTCAAATTGGAAGTTGGTTGCCGTCACTTTAATGTCCTGAGCTCCCCCTGCTGCGCCTCCCGTTGTTCCCCCCGTGGTACCTGCGTTGTTGTTGCCCGCGGTGTTGTTATTCGTTTTGCTGCCGCAGGCGCTGAGCGCAAAAACGAGCAGCAGGGTAAGTCCCAATGTCATCCATTTCTTCATGCCTTTGACCTCCTGGGTATAAATAATGATGAATCGAACACGAATTGCTAATGCATCATGTCAGTCAGGCTTCTTCGCATGCTCGAATGTCGCGAAATCCTGAACAACGGCTGCCTTCCACGTCATTATTTTTGACCGCGGCAGGACCAACTATGCAAACAAAAAGACCTATGAGGAAAATACCAGCACGCGGTATCCCCTTATAGGCCTTTTTTGGCGTTTCGACTCCCATCAACGGAACATGCCCCAAAGCTTGATCAAATGGAAGGTGTTATTCGGATCAATCCGCTGCGCCAGCACAAACCGTATGATTTGCTGCTCTTCAGCAGAAGATAAAGGTTCCTTAAGTATTCCCGACGCCGATTTCACAAGACGCTGAACCTTTGCCGGATCCTGCAGGTCGAACTTGCTGACGCCTTCCAGAATGCCTTTGATCCGCTCTTTGGTCGCCGGATTTTTCATTTTTTGCTTGACTCTTGCCACTAATGCAGGACTGATTCCATACTGCTGATAACCCAAAACATTGGCACCTCCCGTCAAATTCCAATTCAACTAAGTATATGACGGGGGGCCAGTCCCATGTGCCTAATCTACCAAATCTCCCTGAAATATCTGTTCCTGCTGCAGATAGTCCCGGAGTCCGGCATACGCCGGGGACGTCCAAAACTCGCTGTCCGCCACGAGCCGGGACGCATCGTCCCGCGCCTTTTCGAGCACCGCGAAATCGCTGACCATGTCGGCAAGCCGGAATTCCGGCAAACCGCTCTGTTTCGTTCCGAAAAAATCGCCCGGGCCTCTCAGGTCCAAATCCCGGCGCGACACCTCAAAACCGTCGTCCGTTTCCGTCATGACGTTCATCCGTTCCTGCCCGACTTCGGACTTCGGATCGGCAATCAGGATGCAGTAGGAGGCGTGCTGACCGCGACCGACTCTGCCGCGCAGCTGGTGAAGCTGGGACAGACCGAAACGGTCGGCGTCCATGATGACCATCAGCGTGGCATTCGGCACGTCCACCCCTACTTCCACGACCGTCGTGGAGACCAGCAGCTGAACTTCGTTTGCGTTAAAGGACCGCATCACTTCTTCTTTTTCGGCCGGCGTCATCCGGCCGTGAAGCAAACCGACCCGATAATTCGGGAATGCCTGCTGCATTTGGATGTGCAGGTCGATCGCATTCTGCACATCCAATTTTTCGGACTCCTCGATCAAAGGGCAAATGAGATAGGCCTGCCGGCCTTGGTCTATTTCCTTGGAAATAAACTTAAGCACGCGGTCCATCATGTCATGTTTCACCCAGTAGGTGGTGATCGGAATCCGGCCTTTAGGCCGCTCCGATAACGTCGAAACGTCCATGTCGCCGAAAGCGGTAATCGCCAGCGTCCGCGGAATCGGCGTGGCGGTCATCGTCAGCACGTCGGGGTTGTAGCCTTTTCGCCGCAAAATGCTGCGCTGATTGACCCCGAACCGGTGCTGTTCATCCGTGACGACCAGGCCCAGCTGACGAAAAAACACATCCTCCTGGATCAGCGCATGCGTGCCCACCACGATATCGGTCATGCCCATTTGCAGCGAAGCAAGCAGATCTTTGCGTTTGCGCCCGGTCACGCTGCCGGTCAGAAGCCCTACCGTAATGCCAAACGGTTCAAACAGCTTTTGCAGGGAACGCATATGCTGCTCGGCCAAGATTTCGGTCGGCACCATCAGCGCACCTTGAAACCCGGAACGGACCGCCCCGTATAAAGCGATCGCGGCAATGACGGTTTTGCCCGAACCGACGTCGCCCTGCAGCAGCCGATTCATGCAGTACGGGGAACGCATATCCTGCAAAATCTCCAGCTCCACCTTCTTCTGCGCGTCCGTCAGCTCAAACGGCAGGCTCCGCACGAATTCGCGCATCGTTTTATTGTCAACGGTATGCACGATGCCGTCCATCCTGCGCCGGTTCAGCGCCCGGTAAGCATGCATTTTCAGTTGGAACAAAAACAACTCCTCGTAAACCATGCGTTCCCGGCCCTGCTGCCCTTCCCGCGAATCCTGCGGTTGATGGATCGTGGCGATCGCCCTTTTTCGCGGCATAAAATCGTATTTTTGCATGAGGGCAGGCGGAAGGATTTCCGGAATCATGTCCCCGTATTGGGTTAACGCTTGTCCGATCGTTTTGCGCATCCACGCTTGCGTGATCTTCCCGCCGACCGAATAGACCGGCTGCAGCGTTCCGCTGCGCCAGGCCCCTTGATCCGGAAATTCCGATTCCGACACGGTAAGCTGCATGCGCTTCTGGTCCCATTTGCCCACAAGCACGATTTCCCGTCCGCTCGTCAGCTGGTCGCGCAAAAAATGCCGGTTGAACCAAACGGCGGTAAACATCCACTGCTCGGCCATCACTTTGCACGTCAGCCTCGATTTCCGCCCGTAGCGCTGCAGCACCGGAACGCCCATAATTTTGGCTTGAATGGTGATTTTGTCGCCGTCCTTCACTTCGCTGAGCGAGCGCAGGCGGTAATCCTCGTAACGAAAAGGATAATATTCAAGCAAATCTTTTACCGTAAAGATGCCAAAGGCGTGAAGCTCTCCTTCTTTGAGAGCACTCACGCCGCGCACCTGACGGATTGAAATTTGATCCAAACTAAGACTCATTTCCCATCCCTCATTTTAATTCGGCCAGATAAACACGGCCAGCGTTCCGGGACCGACATGGGTGCCGACAACCGGACCAACATTGGTCAGCACGACCTCACCAAGGTTGTAATGCCGCGACAGTTCCTCGAGCACCGGATCGGCCGAAGCCGGGTCCGCCGTATGGCCTACAGCCACGTTAATGTTTCGGATCCCGCCTAAATCTGCCTGAAAACGTTCGATCATGCGGGATATCGCTTTTTTGCGGCCTCTAACCTTTTCCACCGCATAAATGATCCCTTCTTCATCGATGGAGAGAATCGGTTTGATGTTCAGCAGGTTGCCGATGACGGCAGCCGCTTTGCCGATCCGCCCGCCCTTTTGCAAATATTCGAGCGTATCGACGAGAAAATACAGCTTGCGCTGCCGGCGAACCTGTTCCACCGCATCCAGAATCTCCGCCGCGCTTTTCCCTTCGGCGGCAAGCCGGGCCGCATGAACGACAAGAAGCCCAAAGCCGTAAGAAGCCGATTTGGAATCCACGACATGAATGGAAGGCGGATCATCGAGCATCGACTTGGCCAGCAGCGCCGACTGGTACGTCCCGCTGAGCCCTGACGAAATGTGAAAAGAAATGATCGGGCTGTCCGGAAACATGTTCATCAAATTTTGGTAAGCTTCGATATAATCGGCGGGAGAAGCCTGCGATGTCGTAGGCAGCTGCTCCGATTGCACAAGCCTTTTATAAAACACTTCGGCCGAAATGTCGACGCCGTCCTCAAAAGTTTCCTCGCCGAACATAAGGCGAAGCGGAACGACGTGAATGTCGTATTTATTGACCAGTTCCTCCGGTATGTCAGCGGTGCTGTCCGTCACAATGACCGGATGAGCCATGCGTGTGGCCTCCTTTAGAGGTTTATTCTAAACCTTACCTGTGTAAAACTTAATTAGGGTTCGACGGAGAAAAGATAATAATACACCGGCTGTCCGCCTTGATGAACCTCGACCTCCGCGTCCGGATAATTCTCGCCGATCCAGTCCGCAAGCTCCGCGGTCAGGCTGGAATCCGTTTGTTCTCCCGCGAGTACCGTCACGATTTCGTCGCCGCTGATCAGCATTTTGGACAAAAGCTCCTGGCATGCAGCCAAAATGCTGTCGGCAGCCGTTACGATCTTCGAGTTCTCGATGCCGATATATTGCCCGGCCTTGATGTTGATGTCGTCGATTGCGGTATCGCGCACCGCATGGGTGACCTGCCCGGATTTGACCCGCGCGATCGCATCCATCATGCTGCCGGTGTTCGTATCCGAAGTTTCTTCTTCGGAAAACGCAAACGCGGCCGAAATTCCCTGCGGAATGCTCTTGCTCGGAATGACCGTGACGCTGCGCTCGTCCTCAAGCAGCTCCCGTGCCTGTTCCGCGGCAAGCACGATATTGGAATTGTTCGGCAAAATATAAACATGCTGCGCCGAAATCGAGCGGACCGCTTTGACGAAATCCTCCGTGCTCGGGTTCATCGTTTGTCCGCCGGACAACACGACATCGACGCCGAGGCTCTTGAAAATATCGGCGATGCCTTGGCCTGAAGCGACGGCGATAAAGCCGTAAGGCGCCAGTTCATCCGCCGGAGGCGTCGCAGGTGCCTGCTCGCGCGAATGTTCGACAGGATCGGCCGGCAAGCCGGCGAACAACTCGGGCATAGGCGCAATATCGAGGCCCGTCGTCAACAGGTCCCGGTGCTGCTCACGCATATTCAAAATATGGATTTGCGTAATTTCGCCGTAACGAAGCGCCAAATTCAGCACGTCGCCCGGCGCTTTGGAATGGACATGAACCTTGATCAGTTCGTCGTCCGCAATGATAATGATGGAATCCCCATTTATTGACAACGCTTTCCGGAATTCATCCTCGTCGAATGATGCCGCTTGGCCGCCAAGCTGACGGTTGATGAAAAACTCCATATCGTATAAATATTCGATGTCTTCGGTTTCGATTTTGGATTGGGCCAGCTCCGGCCGTTCCGCAAACGCGTGCGCAGCGGAGTTCAAAACCGCCGATGCCGCCTCCGGCTTCGCAGCCGCCGGTGCTTGTCTTGCGATCGCGGCGCCCGCAAACTCGGCATTCCCCTGGATTCCCTTCAGGTAACGGAGGAAGCCTTCATAAATATATACAAGACCTTGTCCCCCCGAATCCACGACGCCGACCTGCTTCAGTACAGGCAGCATCTCCGGCGTCTGGGATAACGTCTCCTGCGCCTTGAGAAGCACCTGCTCCATCAGCTCGGTAACGTCATTCGTCCGCCGCGCGCAAAATACGGCATGTTTGGCAGCCTCCTTGGCAACGGTCAAAATCGTGCCTTCCACAGGCTTCACGACGGCTTTATACGCAGCGTCCACGCCCGTTTGCAGGGCGGCTGCAAACTGCATTGCATTCAGTTCATCGTAAGGCGCGGCATAGCGGCCAAACCCCCGGAAAAGCTGGGATGTGATAACGCCGGAGTTTCCGCGCGCACCCATCAGCAGTCCTTTGGACAAAACCCCCGCACTGTGTCCGATCGAGTCGGAATGATTTCTTTTTAACTCAGTCACACCTGCGCTCATCGTCAGATTCATGTTCGTTCCCGTGTCGCCGTCCGGCACCGGAAATACATTAAGAGAATTGACATGCTCTGCATGCTGCTGCAGCTGCTCCGCTCCGGCCAATACCATTGCGGTAAAATCTGTCCCATTCAAAGAACGCTTACTCAATGATAAATCCCCTTCCTAGCTTGATCCCTAGCTAATGGCGTCCTTATACATACGTCGTATCCGCGTTTTCGTTTCGCCAATTTCGTTCATGATTTTACAAAATTCCCGATAATGCATATATAATGAAGCGTCCCATATTAAACCATTATGGGCTATTCATCATTGTACTATAAGAGACACCAGAAATAAATGTTTTTGGCTGGCGGTTGACGAAGCATTTTTTGCTGTGATATGATATACAAGTATTGTTTTATGCAGGTGTTTGGAACAAGGAGGTGTAATCTATGTCTCGCAAATGTTATGTGACTGGCAAGAAGCCAGGAAGCGGTAACCATGTATCTCACGCTAACAACCGTAACCGTCGTTCTTGGGGCGTGAACGTGCAAAAAGTTCGTATTCTTGTTGACGGCAAACCTAAGCGCGTTTATGTGAGCACTCGTGCGCTCAAATCCGGTAAAGTTACCCGCGTGTAATTCGTCGTACTTACGTTATGAAAGTCGCGCCCTGCGCGGGGGTTTTTCTTGCGAATACAGAATCGTCGCATGCTGCGCAGCTTGAGGCCCTGCATTCTGTATTCTTAAGAAAACGTCTTTTTACCGAAGACGAACCGCTTACAGGAGGCGGAATCTATAACTTTAGACAAGCCTCCGGACGATTTACACTTTCTTAGACCTTAAGAATAGCATATAAGCAAAAAGCACCTTGTTTAACAGCAGGTGCTTTTTTAATGCCTTTGGCCCTATTCGGTGTGAATCATGCCGCCTTGCGTCAGAGGTTTTTTTGCATCAGCGGCATACCATAAGGAGTCTTCAGCTTTTATGAAATGTGTTTAAAAGAGCTTTTACGAATCCTCCCAAAAACTTTGGCAGCTTAAACGTATAAAATTTCATATTCCACCCTCCCCATATTCTCATGTTTATCGCGTATGGTATGCCTTTAGCGCGTTCACTGCAGAAACGAACAAAAAAAAGGTTACATGAGAACCCTGCTCATGTAACCAATGTATGCACCAAAAGCATGACCTATGACACAGGCAGACAAGTGAAACCGCCCAGATCCGTTTATCCCTTTTGCGCGCTGGAACGGATGGCCCGAATGGCCGCTTCGCGGTCCTCTTTGCCGTAAACGGCGCTGCCTGCGACCAACACGTCCGCGCCGGCCTCCGCAACCAGAGGCGCCGTTTCGCTCGTAATGCCGCCGTCGACCTCGATATGGACGTCAAAACGCGAAGCTTCGTTCAGCCATTGGCGAATCTGGCGGATTTTATGGACCGTACGCGGAATGAAGGCTTGTCCTCCGAAACCCGGGTTAACGGTCATGACAAGCACCAAGTCCACGTCCTCCAGCACTTCCTGGATGGCCGAAGCCGGAGTGGCCGGGTTGATGGCGACCCCGGCTTTGATTCCGTGTTCCTTGATCATATGAATGACCCGATGCAAATGCGTGCAAGCCTCGGCATGAACGGTAATTACGTCTGCGCCGGCTTTGACGAAATCAGCGATGTATGCCTCCGGACGCTCGATCATTAAATGAACGTCGAGAGGCAGGCTCGTATGCGGCTTGATGGCGCTGACGATGGCCGGCCCGAGCGTGATGTTCGGAACGAAATGCCCGTCCATGACATCCACGTGGATCCAGTCCGCTCCTCCCGCTTCCGCAGCCGCTACCTCCGGCCCCAACCGGGCAAAATCTGCTGACAATATCGATGGCGCTATTTTAATCATTTCCGTTAATACCTCCGCTTTTTATCTTTCATTTCCGTTAAAAACTGCACATAATGCTCATAGCGGCTCGCTGCGACGTTTCCATTTTCCACGGCCTCCCGAACTTTGCAGCCCGGCTCATGGGTATGGCTGCAGCCGCGGAATTTGCATCCCTCGGCCAAAGAGGCAAACTCCCTAAAACAGGTCGAGAGCTCCTCAACGCCAAGCTCCAAAAAGTCCAGCTGGCTAAAGCCCGGCGTATCCGCCACAAAGCCGCCGCCTGGAAGCTCGATCAGCTCCACATGGCGGGTCGTATGTTTCCCCCGTCCAAGCTTCATGCTGATTGCGCTCGTTTCCAGCTCGAGTCCGGGGACGAGCCGGTTCAGCAAAGACGATTTGCCTACTCCCGACTGCCCCGAAAACACGCTGATTTGCCCCTTCAATCGTTCCGTCAGCAGTTCCGTTCCCAGCCCTAAGCGTGAGCTCGATACGATGACTTGATATCCGATATTTTCGTACAGCGATTGGACCAAAGCGACCGGGTCCTCCCCTTTCGCTTCGGCCAGAAGATCCTGTTTGGTCAAGCAGATGACCGTATCAAGACCAGCGTGCTCGATATGAACCAGAAACTTGTCCAGCAGCTGGAGGTTCAAATCCGGCTCGCGCACCGAAAATACCAGAACAGCCAAATCCACGTTGGCGACCGGGGGACGGATCAGCTCGGAGCGGCGCGGCAAAATTTCATCCACCATGCCTTCTCCGTTTTCCGTATGGGAATACCGGATATGGTCCCCTACCAGCGGGGTCACGCCCTTTTTCTTAAAAATGCCGCGCGCCCTGCATTGGATCGCATCCCCGCCTCCCGAAGCCGCCATTCCGTTTTCGAGTGGTTTGACATAATAATATCCGCTTAACGCCTTCACGATAACTCCTTCAGGCATACATGAAAGGCCTCACTTTCTCCGTAAGGACCGCCGCTGAGGGCGGCCTTAATGGTTTTGTTGATAAATTACGTTTTCGTTTTTCTTTTTATTGCCCTTGCCCGGGTTGCCGTGCTTCCAGCCCGGAGGCGTCATCCCGGTCGTTTCGTCCCCGCCTTTGTTTTCATCCGCGGGATTCTCCGGAATGTCCTGTTCATCCCCGGTATTGTTCGGAAGGACGATATCGATATCAGGAACCGTACCGTTCTTCACATCCGTGTAGTACACGGTATAGGTGTCGAAAAGCTGGCCGTTGCGGACGACCCTGACGGTGGCGTCTTTGGACGGCCCGACCACCACCTCGACCGGGAATACCTGCATCGAGTTGATGTTTTTGGTTCCCCATTCTTTCGTTTCCCCGTTGGTGGAAGCATCCGCGTATTCGATGCGGACCTTGGTGTTTTTGCCTTCCTCCTCAGGGAGGACAGGGACGTTATAGGTGTATTTGATCGCGTCGGCCGGATACCCCGAGCTTACGGTAATCTGAATTTTCTCATCCGGATCGGCCAGCTGGCCCGGATCGTACGGCCATTGGGCAATGACCGTGCCTTTCGGTACCGTGTAGCTTGCTTCCTGCTGGATGTTCGGGTCCAGCTTGAGCCCCGCCGATTCCAGCATCTTCGCCGCTTTGTCCTGCTTTTTGCCGATCAGGTCCGGCATCGGCACCTGCTTCGGTCCTTTGCTGACCGTCAGGGTAACATGATCTTTGTCGGGATCAACCTCGGCGTTGGCGCCCGGCGCCTGGGAAATGACGGTGCCAGCCGGCTTATCGCTGTTTTCCTCTTTGGTGTCGATATTATCCTCTTTGAACCCTTGATCGAACAGTTTCTTTAACGCATCATCAACCGGTAACGTCTTGAGGTCAGGCATCCTTTTCAAAGGCTTGGCGCTTCCGACCGAAATTTGAACGAGCGACCCTTTTTTGACCTCTGTCCCCTCTCTTCGGCTCTGATTATATACGATGCCTTCATCCACTCCCGGCTTATATGCGCGAATGACGTTCGGATCGACTTCGATTCCCTGTTGATTGAGCTTTATGCGGGCATCTTCTTCCTTCAGGCCAATGACTTTCGGCACGGTCACATTCGGTACGACCAATTTATGATTCACGTAAAACACGACGGCCGCCATGGCAATCAGAAGCAACAGCGTCAAACTGATCCAAAGAATCGGCTTTTTTGATTTTTTTCGTTTGCCGGCCGGGGCGGAGGGCTCATGGCGCTCCTCCCGGTCTTCGGAAGGAACCTGCCTCGACCTCACCGGGGTCGGACCGATATGCTGCGGTTTGATCGCCGGAATGACGCGGGTACGATCCTCGTCGTCCACGTCCGAAAAGTCGAGCTTTTCCTCGTTCCTGCGCTCCGGGGAGAGGCAGGTATCCAGGTCATGCAGCATTTCCTTGGCGCTCTGGTACCGCTCCTGCGGATTTTTGCGCATCGATTTGAGAATGATGTTTTCGACGCTTTGCGGAATGAGGGGATTCACTTCGCGCGGCTCCTCGAACTCCTCCTGCAAATGTTTAAGCGCCACGCTGATCGGGCTTTCTCCCAGAAACGGAAGCCGAGCCGTCAGCATTTGATAAAGTACGATGCCTAAAGAGTATAAATCCGATTTCTCTCCCGTCGTCACGCCTTTGGCATGCTCCGGAGAGAAATAATGCACGGAACCGACGACCGAACCGGTTTGGGTAATCGTCGTCGACGTGACCGCTCGGGCGATCCCGAAATCCGTTACTTTGACCCTGCCGTTCCGGCCGATCAAGATGTTATGCGGTTTGATGTCCCGGTGAATGATTTGGTTCTGGTGGGCATGATCCAGCGCATCGCAAATTTGGGACGCAATCCGGACGGCCTCTTCCACCTGCAAAGGCGCGCGTTCCTTGATGATTTCGTTGAGATTATGGCCTTCGACGTATTCCATGACAATGTAATGGATTTCGTTTTCCTGCCCCACGTCGTAAATGCTGACCACGTTAGGATGGGACAAGGAAGCGGCCGACTGCGCCTCGCGGCGGAACCGGCGGATAAACTCCTCATCGTGCACAAACTGCTGGCGCAACACTTTGACGGCAACGTTGCGGCCCAATAGCAAATCATGGGCTTTGTAGACCAGGGCCATCCCGCCGCCGCCGATACGTTCAATAATTTCATAACGGCCGCCCAATTCGTGTCCGATCATGAATCCCACTCCTTTATGCTTTGCCCGGAGACTTCATCTTGTTGAAGTTCAAACAGGGCGACGGTAATGTTGTCATCGCCTCCGGCGAGAAGTGCCAGCTGCAGGAGACGGTCCGCCCGTTCTTCCAGCGAAACGTTCTGCATGCCTGAAATTTGGGCGATATGTTCGCCGCTTACCAGGCTGCTGAGCCCGTCGCTGCACAGAAGGAGCACTTCTCCGGCAGACAGCGTGACAGGATACAGATCGACGGACACCTCGGGATCGGTGCCCAAAGCGCGCATTATGACGTTGCGGCGCGGATGGGTTTTCATTTCCTCAAGGCTGATCTGGCCGCTTTTATACAGTTCATTGACAAGCGTATGGTCTTCCGTAATCTGAATGGCTTCGCCATTTACAATTTTGTAGGCTCTGCTGTCGCCGATATGCCCGATGACGCCGGAACGCTCCCGGAGCAGCAGCACCTCGACGGTCGTGCCCATATTGTGATATTTTTCATTTTTGGATGCTTCATTGTAAATGACGTCGTTGGCATGCAGGATCGCGTCGCTGACGGCCGCGCTCAAACCTTCTTCAGACATCCCTTTTTCCAGCGTCGACAAATCCTCCGCGATCGTGTCGACGGCAAGGCGGCTTGCCGTGTCTCCGGCCTGATGCCCGCCCATCCCGTCGGCGACGATGCCGATCGTATACCCTTGCGAAAGGTGGCCAATCCAGACCGAGTCCTCGTTTACTGATCGGACGCGGCCTATGTTACTGGCATGAACTGTTTTAATCAAGTTTCACTCACCTCAACTCCATATGCTTCGCACGCAGTTGTCCGCATGCAGCCGCGATATCGTGGCCTTGCTCCCGTCTGATCGTTACATTGACCCCGTTTTCCGCGAGTACTCTTTGAAACTTGAAAATGTCGTTGCGCGAGGTACGGACGTACTTGCGTTCAGGCACGTGGTTGACCGGAATCAGGTTCACGTGGCACAGCATGTCCTTCAGCACGCTCGCCAGCTCGGCCGCATGCTCCGGCTGGTCGTTGACTCCGCCGATCAGGGCGTATTCGAACGTGATGCGGCGGCCGGTCTTCGCGAGGTAATACCGCAGCGCCTCCATGACGTCCTCGAAAGGATACCGGCGGTTGACCGGCATCAGCTTGGAGCGCAGCATGTCGTTCGGGGCATGGATGGAAATGGCCAGATTGATCTGGGTATCCTCATTCGCGAACTTGTAAATGTTCGGCACGATGCCGCTCGTCGACACCGTGATATGGCGCTGGCCGATGTTCAGCCCTTTTTCGTGGATCATGATCCGAAGGAACTTCATCGTGGCCTCGTAGTTTTCGAACGGTTCCCCGGAGCCCATAATGACGATGCTGCTGACGCGTTCGCCTTTTTCGTCCAGTATTTTTTGGGCCTGAACCACCTGGGCGACGATTTCGCCGGCCGTCAGGTTCCGCTTGAGACCGCCCAAGGTCGAAGCGCAAAACGTGCAGCCGATGCGGCAGCCGACCTGGGTCGTCACGCAAATGCTGTTGCCGTAGTTATGCTTCATGATGACCGTCTCGATCGCATGGTCGTCGTGAAGGCCGAACAGGAACTTGACCGTTCCGTCCTTGGACTCCAGCTTGGTAATTTCCTTGAGCGTCACGAATTCGAACTGATCCTCCAGCTTCGCGCGAAGCTCCTTGGACAAATTGGTCATTTCCTGAAAGTTATTCACCCTTTTCACGTAAAGCCAATCAAAAATCTGGCCGGCGCGAAACGCGGGTTCGCCGTTTTCCTTGGCCCATTCCTGGAGGTCGTCCAGGTTCAAATCGTATATAAAAGGCTTCATTTCACCACACCTGTCTTTATCATTCATATGCATATTGTTTCTCATTCTTCCTATTTTAACACAAATAAAAGTAGCGGTAAAAGAGAAACCCGCCAAGCTTAGGCCGAGCGGGATCAATAGGCTGTACCATCTCTTTATACCTTGCGATTTTACGGTTTAAAAGAATCTCCGGATTCTGGCGATATAAAAACCGTCGCTGCCGTAATCCTGAGGCATGATCTGCACGCCCGCCCCTTCGGCGTCCGAATGCAGCTTGCCCCAAGTCCCGCCGGAATCCTCCGGCAGCCCGAACCCCGGATGGGTGTCCAAAAAATGGCGGACCACTTGTTCGTTCTCTTCCCGTCCGATCGTGCAGGTGCTGTATACCATGATGCCTCCGACACGCAGCAGGGAGGAAACCGAATCTAGCAGCTTCCGCTGCAGGGCGGCGATTTCGCCGATGTCGTCCGGGGTTTTGGTCCACTTCAAATCGGGCTTGCGCCGGATGACGCCAAGTCCCGAGCAAGGGGCATCAAGCAAAATCCGGTCGAAGGAATCCGCGGGATAACGGCTGGCCAGCTCGAGCGCATCGCCCGTCACCGCCTGGATGCTTCCTAAACCGAGCCTTTCCGCCTGGGCTTCGATCAGCTTCCGCTTATGCTCATGCAGCTCGTTGGCCACGATTTCGCCCCGGTCCTTCATCAGCTCGGCCATATGGGCCGTTTTTCCGCCCGGAGCGGCGCAGCAATCGAGCACCCGCATCCCCGGTTCGGGAGCGACGGCGCCGGCGACCAGCATCGAGCTTTCGTCCTGGATCGAAATTTGGCCGTCCCGGTACCAGTCCGTCAGGGCCATGTTGCCGCCGCCGTAGACCAAGATGCCCTCCGGGGAAAGGGCCGATGGAGCGGCTTTTACGCCCGCTTGTTCCAGCTCGGCCAGCATGCCTTCGCGGCTGATCATGGTCGTGTTCACCCGCACGCTTACCGCGGGCGGTTCGTTGTTCGCGCGGCATATGGCTTCGGCGGCGCTTTCCCCGTATTCTTCGATCCAACGTTCCACCAGCCACAGCGGATGGGAATGCTCAAGCGCAATGCGCTCCGCCGGCGGCAGGCCGCTCGGCAGGACCAGCTCGTCTTTGCTGCGCAGGACGCTGCGGAGCACCCCGTTCACCATGCCGGATATTCCTTGATGTCCCCGGCGCTTGGCCAAATTGACCGCCTCGTTTACCGCGGCGTGGGGAGGAATGCGGTCCAGGTACATCAGCTGGTACAAGCTCAGCCGGAGCAAATTCCGGACCCACGGCTGCAGCTTCTGGATGCCTTTCGTGACGAACCGTTCCAAAAAATAGTCCAGTGTATTCAGACGGGAAATCGTCCCGTAGACCAGCTCCGTCGCCAGCCCTGCATCCTCGCGCGGTAAAGAAGCCCGCTGCAGGGCCGAATTCAGCTGCAAATTGCTGTACGCTTTGTTTTCTTCGACCCGCGTCAGCACATCGAGGGCAACCTCCCGCGCCGAAGCGGCGGGCTTGCCCTGACGTTTTCCTGCACTCACGTCAACACCGTCCCCGGCGCCATCGTTTTGCCGCGCGCGAATTCTGCCGCATTCATCTGCTTTTTGCCGCTTGGCTGCACCCGGGTCAGCCACAGGGAGCCGTCTCCGGTTTTAACCTCGATCCCCTGCTCGGCAAGCTGCAGCACCGTTCCCGGAGCGGCGTCCTTCGACGCCTTGTCGGCCTTCCGGGAAGCCCACACCTTAAACACCTCGCCGTTCCACAAGGCAAAGCCGCCGGAAAAAGGCACCAGCCCGCGGATTTGGTTGTATATATCGCGCGTGGAGGCGCTCCAATCGATTTTTTCGTCTTCGCGCTTCAAATTCGGCGCGTACGTCGCGAGACTCTCGTCCTGCTTTTCAGCTTCGACGCGGCCGTTTGCCAGGCGCGGCATTTGTTCTTTGAGCAGCTCCGCGCCCGCAAGGCTGAGCTTCTCGAACAACGTGCCGGACGTGTCCTCCTCGTCGATCGCCACTTTGACCTGGGCAATCATGTCCCCGGTATCGAGGCCTTCGGCCATATACATCAGCGTGATTCCCGTTTCCGTTTCGCCGTTGATGATGCAGCGCTGGATCGGAGCCCCTCCCCGGTATTTGGGAAGAAGCGATCCGTGCACGTTCACGCAGCCGTTCGCCGGAAGATCCAGCACGCTTTTCGGGAGGATTTGTCCGTACGCGGCCGTAACGATCAAATCCGGCTTGTAGGCCGCAAGCTCCGCGACCGCTTCGGGGCTGCGCATGCGCTGGGGCTGCAGCACGGGAATGCCGTGTTCCAAAGCGACTTCCTTGACCGGCGTAGGCGTCAGCACTTTTTTGCGCCCCTGGGGCCGATCCGGCTGGGTGACCACGGCCACGACGTTGTATCCCTCGCTAAGCAGCATTCGCAGGCTGGGAACGGCAAAAGCCGGCGTCCCCATGAATACGATATTCATGAAGCATTACTCCCTTCCGGAACGTTCAGGCACGTATTCGTACACTTTTTCAGCGATGTCCGTAAACAAAACGCCATCCAGATGGTCGATCTCATGCTGGAAGCAGCGGGATAAAAGCCCCGTGCCCGTAATCGTGATCTCGTTGCCGTTTTCGTCCAGCCCTTTGACCGTTACCTTCTCGGCGCGGCGAACGTCGCCGTTGTAGCCCGGAATGCTCAGGCAGCCCTCCGGTCCGAATTGCTCGCCTTCCTTCTCGACGATGACCGGATTGACCATCTTGATCAAACCGTGTTCGTCGCCCACGTCCACGACGATCAGGCGTTTCAGAATGCCCACCTGCGGCGCCGCAAGGCCTACGCCTTCCGCGTCGTACATCGTATCGGCCATATCGTTTAATAGTTTTTTTACGTTCGGGGTGATCTCTTTTACTTCTTTTGCCGTTTTATGGAGTACGGCATCGGGTTCTTTTACGATAATGCGGATTGCCATGATGACACCTTCCTTATGCTTATTCATGTACGGATCTTGTAATCCTAATGGTTTTCATTTCGCTTTCAACGCATGCCGCGCCGATTACATCAGCATTTGCGGGTCTACGTCAATGCTGATCTGCAGCTGCTGGTTATGCGCCGTCTCTTCCAGCTGCTCGGCCGATTCGCGGACGAGGCCGACGGCATCGATATTCCCACGCCATTTTACCATACATTGAAACCTGTATCTATTTTTTATCCTCGGAATGGGGGAAGCCACCGGTCCCAGCACGTCAAACGCGTCGGCGGTCAGCCGGTCCAAGCTGCCGAACCAGCCGCGCTGCCTTGCTTTTCCCTGGAGCACGGATACCATGTTTTCCGCCATGCGCACCAAAAGCGGCAGCTGCTCATGCGTCAGCGTGATCAGGATCAGCCGGCAATACGGCGGATAATGCAGGTTGCGGCGGTGCTTCAGCTCATCCCTGACGAAAGCCAGATAATCATGGCCGCTGGCATGGATGATCGAATAATGGTCCGGCGTGTAGGACTGGATCAGCACCTCCCCTTTCAGCTGATGCCTTCCCGCCCTTCCCGCGACTTGCGTCAGCAGCTGGAACGTTTTTTCCCCCGCCCGAAAATCGGGAAGGTTGAGCGCCGAATCCGCGGTAATGACGCCAACGAGCGTCACATCCGGAAAATCCAGCCCTTTCGCGACCATTTGGGTGCCGAGCAGGACGTCCGCTTTTTTGTCGCGGAACTGCTTCAGCAGCTTTTCGTGCGATCCTTTTTCCGTCGTCGTGTCGACGTCCATCCGGATGACCCGGATGCCAGGGAACAGTTTGGCCAGTTCCTCTTCGACCCGCTGCGTGCCGGTCCCGAAATAACGGATGTGTTCGCTTCCGCATTCCGGGCAGACGGACGGCGCGGGCTCCGCGTAACCGCAGTAATGGCAGCGGAGATTATTCGATTTTTGATGGTAGGTAAGGGATATGTCGCATTCGGGACAACCCGCCACGTAACCGCAGCTGCGGCACATGACGAAGGTCGAATAGCCGCGCCGGTTGAGGAGCAGCACAATCTGCTCCCCGCGCTGGAGCCGGGTTTCGATCGCCTGATGCAGGGAGCGGCTGAACATGGAGCGGTTGCCCTCCTTCAACTCTTCCCGCATGTCGACGATTTGCACCGCCGGCAGTTCGTTGCCGAGCGCCCGCCGCTTCATTTCCAGCAGCATGGGCGCAAACTCGTCGTTCGCCTGGGACCGGGCGGCATGATAACTTTCGAGCGATGGCGTCGCCGATCCCAACACGACGGCGGCCCCATATTGCCGGGCCCTTTTGACCGCGACGTCCCGCGCGTGGTATTTGGGGCTTTCCTCCTGCTTGTAAGACGTCTCATGCTCTTCGTCCATAATGATCAGGCCGATCCGGTCGAACGGCGCAAAAATGGCGGAACGCGCCCCGATCGCTACCTTGACTTTGCCCTCACGTATTTTCCGCCACTCGTCGTAACGCTCGCCGCCGGAGAGGCGGCTGTGCATGACGGCGACCTGGTCGCCGAAGCGCCCCTTGAACCGTTCCACCATTTGGGGCGTCAACGAAATTTCGGGGACAAGGACGATGGCCTGCCGGTCCTGTTCGATGCAGTGCTGGATCGTCTGCAAATAAATTTCGGTTTTGCCGCTGCCGGTGACGCCGTGCAAAAGGAAAACCCCATGGCGTCGTGCATCCAGCGAGTCGACGATCCGGTCATACGCGTGCTGCTGCTCGTCGTTCAGGCGAAGCGGTTCCGTCGGCTTGAAGCGGCGTCCGCGATACGGGTCGCGGAACACCTCCATCTCCTCGATCGCAACGAAACCCTTGTCCGCAAGCCCCTTGACGGTGGCCGCCGAGACCTGAAGCGCCTTAAGCACCTCTTTAAGCGGAAGGGGGAGCAGTTCCTTCATCTCGAGAATAAACTGCAGCACTTCCCGCTGCCGCTGCGCCTTGGCCGGAAATTGCGGGAGCGCCGCCAACGCCTCGTCCGGATCGACGGCGAGGTCAACCGCTTTGAGCATTTTCTTTTGCAGCTTGTCCTTGATGCTCTGATTCTCCTGCAAAATTCCTTTTCGCAGCAGCGATTTGATCGTTTCGGCGCTACCCGGGAATATGCGGCTGAGCTGCTGGGCCGGCACCTCTCCCTTTTGCGCGACGTAGGCCATGATCGTTTTTGCTTCTTCCGTCGGTTCGGCGACGACACGCACCAGCGAATACTCGTCCTCTTCCTCCGGCTGCCCTTCCGGATCCCCAAGCGAGATGTACCGCTCCGCCTTGCCCTTCAGCGCCGTCGGCACCATGACCTGAAGCGCGGTAATGAAACGGCAGGCGTATTTTTGGCTCATCCATTCCGCAAGCTTGACGAGTTCGGGAGACAACGGAGGCACGACGTCCAGAACCTCCTGGATGTTTTTCAGGCGCATTCCGCCGGGCGAAGGCCGATCCTGCAGATCGACCACGAACCCCTGAACCGTCCTGTGGCCGAACGGAACCCCGACCCGGCTCCCGATCTCAAGCCACGACCGCATCGATTCCGGAATCAAATAGTCGAACGGACGGTCCGTATCCTTCACCGGCACATCGACGATGACTTTTGCCACTTGCGGAAGCATCATCGGTTCCCCGCTTCACTCATCCGCTCGGCCGCAATCGCGAGCAGCCTCCGCGCCACTTCGTTTTTGGTCATGACGGGCATCTTTTCGACCAACCCGTCCGCGTCAAACACCTGCACGATGTTGGTATCCGAACGGAAGCCCGCCCCTTCCGCCGTCACGTCATTGGCGACGATCAGGTCGCAATGTTTCCGGCGCAGCTTATCCTTGGCATACGCTTCGACGTCATGGGTTTCCGCGGCAAACCCGATCAAAAACTGATGGGTTTTGCTTTTGCCGAGCGTTTCCAGAATGTCTACCGTTTTAACGAGCTCCAGCGTCATCGTGTCGCCTTTTTTCTTGATTTTGCTGCTCGCCGCTACCGCCGGACGATAGTCCGCCACCGCGGCGGCTTTGATGACGAGGTCGCTATCCGGAAAATGCTTCAGCACGGCCTGGTACATCTCTTCCGCAGACTGGACGTGTTCGGCATCGATCCCCGCCGGAGGCGCCACGTCGGTCCGCCCGTAGATCAAACGCACGTCGGCTCCCATCGCGCGCGCGGCCTCGGCGATCGCAAATCCCATTTTTCCCGAGGAATCGTTGGTGATATAACGGACGGGGTCAATGCGTTCGATCGTCCCCCCTGAAGTCACGACGACCTTTTTTCCCTGCAAAAGACCGGGCCCGGCCTGCTCCTTGTCCGCAAAATATTTCTCCACTACGGCCACGATGCTTTCCGGCTCTTCCATCCGCCCTTTGCCGACGTAACCGCAGGCAAGCAGCCCTTCCCCGGGTTCGATCATCATGACGCCCCGCCGCTCCAACGTTTTCATGTTTTCCTGAACGGCAGGATGCCCGTACATATGTACATTCATTGCCGGAGCAAGCATGACCGGCGCAGTCGTCGCGAGAAGTGTCGTCGACAGCATGTCGTCCGCCAGACCGTGGGCCATCTTGCCGATCATGTTGGCCGTTGCCGGTGCGATCAGCACCAGATCGGCCGCATCCGCCAAACGGATGTGCGATACGACCGCCGGATCCCTTTCGTCGAACGTATCGCTGAACACCGCGTTTTTGGACAAGCTTTGCAGCGTCAGCTCCGTGATGAATTGCTTGGCCGAGGATGTCATGATGACATGCACGTCCGCTCCTTTTTGGACCAGCTTGCTGCACAGGCTTGCCGCCTTATAAGCCGCAATCCCGCCGGTAACGCCCAGCACGATCGTTTTTCCGTTTAACATGTTAACCGCCTTCTTTCGCTTCGGAATAGAGAAAAAACATCCCCACAAAGCGGAGACTGTATGCCAATCTTGTTCCTATCCTTTGCGGGGTTCCAATTGCAGTTGTATGAAGACCGCTCATGAGGGTTCTTAAAAAAAATACAACCTTGCGGTTGTATTCGTTCCCGTGTCTATGGACGCGAAGGTCAGGAGAACATGCCGTCTCCCCCTTCGGTTATAGATTGAATTGAAGCAACCGCTGAAGGCCGACTTCGTTCCATGCGTCCCTTGGGCCTTAAGGTTTTTTGATTTCGTCCTTTTCGGCTTCGGGCTCAGGCACGATCTTGATCAGGTCGTTGTAGATTTCCTCAAGCGCCACGCCCACGAACTTATGGGAGCGCGGGTTTTTCAGTTCGGTTTTTTCTCCCTCGCGCAGCTGTCTGGCGCGTCTCGATGCAGCGACCACCAGCGAATACTTGCTGTCGACCTTGTTCATCATTTCATCAATCGAAGGATACAACACGTTACTGCCACCTCTTTTTGTCCAAAGTAAAATATGTTGCAAGCCGTTAGTCCCTACCGCTTCACCTTACAATGTTCGGCTACGATAATGGATTCTATTCGCTTGCACGCGGAATCGATCTCGTCATTGACGACGGCATAGTCATAATGCTCCATCAGGCCGATTTCGTCAACCGCCACCGACATCCGATGGTCGATCGTCGCCTGGTTTTCCGTGCCGCGGCCCACGATGCGGTCTTTCAACTCGTCCAGGGACGGCGGCAGCAGGAAAATAAAGACGCCTTGGGGGAATTTCTCTTTCACCTGCAGCGCGCCCTGCACCTCGATCTCCAAAATAATGTCCTTGCCGCTCTCGAGCGTTTTTTCCACGAAATCGCGCGGAGTGCCGTAATAGTTCCCTACGTATTCAGCATATTCCAGCAGCTCGTTGTTTTGCATCATATTCATAAACTGCTCGCGGGTTTTGAAAAAATAATTCACTCCGTCTTCCTCGCCGAGCCGCGGGCTCCGGGTCGTGGCCGAAACGGAGTACACAAGTTCCGGAAGTTTGCCTCTCAAGGCGGTACAGACGGTTCCTTTTCCAACTCCGGATGGTCCGGACAATACAAACAATAATCCTTTTGACATAATACTCCCCAACTCGTTATTCGTCATGATCGTCGTCTTTGCTGGACAGACGGTGAGCCACCGTTTCGGGCTGTACGGCGGACAGGATGACATGATCGCTGTCCGTAATGATTACGGCACGGGTCCGGCGTCCGTATGTCGCGTCGATCAACATATGACGGTCTCTCGCTTCCTGAATGATTCGTTTAATGGGTGCTGATTCAGGGCTTACAATGGAAATGATTCGGTTAGCCGATACAATATTCCCGAAGCCGATGTTAATGAGTTTGATTGCCATAATCAGGTTCTTCCCCCTATACATTTGACTCTTGTCTGTTTTATGTCGAAAGCGCCTTTTATTCTATATTGGCCAATTGTTCGCGAATTTTTTCCAGCTCCGCCTTCATTTCGACAACACGGTTTACCAGAGTCAGATGATTGGCCTTCGATCCAATCGTATTGACTTCCCTGTTCATTTCCTGAATCAGAAAATCCAGTTTTCTTCCGACCGGTTCATCCGCACGAAGCAAACCCTTGCATTGCTCAAAATGGCTCTGCAGACGTATCAATTCCTCGTCTATATTGGAACGGTCTGCGAAAATTGCAATTTCCATGCCAAATTTATGTTCATCAAAGGCAAACGAACCGTCATTAAGATCAGACAGCCTTTGTTTGAGCTTATTGCGGTAATCCTCGACTACTGTAGGCGCCAGCTGCAGCATTTCGGCGTGCAGGGCCTGAAGCTTGCTTAAGCGCTGCTCCACGTCCGCCGCCAAATGTTTGCCTTCCATGCTTCGCATCGCCGCAAGTCCTTCCAAAGCGGCCCGCAGTCCCTTTTCGAGAACCGGCCCCCACTCGTCCACGTCGGGTTCTCCCGGCGAGGCTCCGTGCTCGGGCGATATCCAAACATCGGGCAGAGACAACAAATCCTTCACAGTCAGTTCGCCGTCGAGGCCGTAACGCTGTGAAAGATCCTGCGCCGCCTTCAAGTACATCTTCACGGCATGTTCGTTAAGCAAGGCATGCGGAGCATGATCGTCGCCCTCTTCCTTCGTGACGAACACATCGACGCGCCCGCGCTTGACGTATTGCTGCACCGTTCTCCGCAAAGCGTCCTCGAAGCAAGTCCACTCACGCGGCAGACGAAGCACGACTTCGCAGTAGCGGTGATTGACGGACTTCACTTCAAATACCACTTTATGCCCTCCATGCTGAAGGGCAGATCGACCGTATCCGGTCATGCTAAAAGACATCGGCACCACATCCATTACACTATTGTAATTGATTACGATCAACGAAACAAGGGGGACAATTGGCGGCCGGATCTTGCCCATACGTGCTCGATCAGCTGGGCGCTCATTTCATACAACATGAACGGAGTCATCAAATAGATTCCGTTGAAATGATCCATCGCGACGTCGAGAAGCTCCTTCGCGATTTGAACGCCCATCGCCCTGCCTTCTTCCCCTTCAAGTCCGGCCATCCGGCTGCGGACATCGTCCGAAAGCTGAATGCCGGGCACTTCGTTGTGCAAATATTCCGCGTTTCTTCCGCTCGCCAGCGGCATGATTCCCATAAAGATCGGCGTATCCAGATGTTTCGTCGCTTCGCCTACCGCCCGGATCAGCTCTGGATCGTACACCGGCTGGGTCATGATATAGTCCGCGCCTGCGGCGATTTTCCGTTCGAGCCGGGCCACCGCTTTGTCCAGATGCTTGCCGTGCGGATTAAACGCGGCGCCTACGACGAACTTCGCTTTTTGCTTCAGCGGTTTGCCGGAAAAGGCGATGCCTTCGTTCAACTGCTTGATCATCCGGATGATTTCGAACGACGTTAAGTCGTATACCGAACTGGAGCCGGGCAAATCCCCGAAGCGGGCAGGGTCTCCGGTCACGGCCAGGACATGGTCGATGCCAAGGGCGTCGAACCCCATCATGTGCGACTGGGTTCCGATCAGGTTGCGGTCGCGGCAAGCGATGTGGACAAGCGGGCGCAGCCCGGTTTCAACCTGAACGAGATGGCCGAGCGCCATGTTGCTCATGCGCGTCACGGCAAGCGAATTATCCGCGAGCGTAAGCGCATCGGCTCCGGCCTCTTTCAGCCGGTGCGCGCCTTTCATGAATTTCGAAATGTCCAGATCGCGCGGCGGATCAAGCTCGACGATGACCGTGTGGCGCTGCTTGGCCAATTCGACCAGGTTCGGTTCGCGGCTGCCCGAAGGAGCTTCCGGTTCCGGTTCGCGAACGGTCAGCGGGGCCTCCGGCTCGGGAATAGGCTCGTACACGGCCGGCTGCGGCACGTATTCCGCGAGCGCCTTGGCGATCGCTTCGATATGGGCCGGCGTCGTGCCGCAGCATCCGCCGATGATGCGGGCGCCCAAATCGGCAAACTGGACGGCCATCTGGCCGAAATATTCCGGTCCCGCCCCGTAGCGGTATTCCCCGTCCACGTAATCGGCGACGCCCGCATTCGGGTAAACCGACACCGGCGCCGGGAGCCGGCCGTCAAGCGCCTTGATCGCGCTCAGAATCCCGTTCGGCCCGGTGCGGCAGTTAAAGCCGATGATGTCGGCGCCTTCCGACTGCACGATCCGGAAAGCGTCGGGCATCGAGTATCCGTCCAAGGTTCTGGCGACGTCCTCGACCGCAAACTGGCAAATGACGGGAACGTCGGTTAAACGGCGCGTGATGGATAAGGCAAGCACCAATTCCTCCACGTCGTAGAACGTTTCGAGCATGACGCCGTCCACGCCTTCGGCGAGGAGCGCCTGCAGCTGCTGCTCGAAATACTTTTTGAGTTCGCCGCTTGAAATATTCGTCCGCTTGCCGCCGCGGATGGATCCGACGGCCCCGACGACGTAGCCGCCCGGGCCGGCCGCTTCGCGCGCAATCCTCACGCCCGCCCGGTTGATTTCGCTGACCTTCGATTCCAGGCCGTATTTGGACAGTTTATCGTAATTGGCCGAAAACGTATTGGACTCCAACACCTGCGCGCCCGCCTGAGCGTAGCGCCGGTGAACGTCCCGGATCACCTCCGGAGAGGTTAAGTTCAGCTCCTCGTATGAAATCCCCACAGGAAAACCCATTTGATATAGAAACGTGCCCATCGCCCCATCCCCGACAAGCACCTTATCGTCCAATGCCACTCGCAAATCCGGCTTCATCAACTATTCCCCCAACCCGTATTTTTCATCTAATGTATCACAAATGCCTTCAAATTCCCACTGGTTCGCAGGGAATTCAAAAAAAGAGGACGGCGCTTGAAGCCGGGACGCAAGCCGCTTTCGCATCCGATCGATGCGCCCTCAAAAGAAAAAAGCTTGCCGGCGGCTCCCATCCCGGGGCTCCGGCAAGCTTTCGGCTATCGTTTTCGGCATCAGGCCGAGACTTCGCCCGTAAATACGAACGCGGCAGGACCCGTCATATAGATCCGGTTGTCCTCCTCATTCCACTTGATGAAGAGGCTTCCGCCTTTCAACCGCACTTCCGCCTCGCGGTCCGTCTTCCCGTTCAGCACCGAAGAAACGAGCGTCGCGCAAGCTCCCGTGCCGCAGGCAAGGGTAGGACCCGCTCCCCGCTCCCAAACGCGCATGTCGATCGTTTTCCGATCCACTACGGTCGCAAATTCGACGTTCACTTTTTTCGGGAAATACGGATGGACTTCCAGCTTCGGCCCCCAGGCATGGAGATCGAAACGGACCGCATCCTCGACGTAAATCACGCAGTGCGGATTGCCCATCGACACGGCCGTAAACCGGAAGGTCTCACCGTCCGCCTCCAGCGGCACGTCCACCACCGGCGTCGAGTCGATCGTGGTCGGGATCTGCAGCCCGGCCAGCACCGGCTCGCCCATGTCCACGGTTACCGTGGCGGCCTTGTCGTTCTCCGCCTGGATGACGACCTTTTGCACGCCCGCCCCGAGCGTTTCGATCGTAATTTCTTCCCTTTGGACGTACCCGTGGTCGTACACGTATTTGGCCACGCAGCGGATCGCGTTGCCGCATTGCTCCGCCTCGCTTCCGTCCGAATTGATGATTCTCATCCGGTAATCGGCGCGCTCGGACGGCAGGATGTAGACGAGCCCGTCGGCTCCGATCCCGAAATAGCGGTCGCACCACTTGACGGCAAGCTCCGCCGCATTGCCCGGAAGAGCCTGCTCGCCGTATATCACAATAAAGTCATTGCCAAGACCATGCATTTTCGTAAATTCCATCGGATGGTGCCACTCCTTAAGTTTTGCTTGTTTACTGCTCCTAAGCATAGCTTAAGGCATGGCGGAATTGTATAAACTTTATGCCGAAATATTTGTACTTTTCGCCACGAAACGTCTGCGTTTCGAGCGCCGGCCGCCCCATACGCTGCCTGCCCCCATCAGGAAGGTCGGGATGCCTGCGGCCACGATCGAGATGGACCATTCGCGGAACCCGAGCGGAACCGTTTTGAAAATCGGCTGCAGCGCTTCGATGTACATGACGCCGAGCATCAGGACGACCGAAGAGAGCACCGCCAGCACCAAATACTTGTTTTGCAGCGGATTCCGGTGGAAAATGGACCGCGAGCTTCTGCAGTCGAATACATGGATGAGCTGCGCCAAAACGAGCGTCGCGAACGCAACGGACTGCGCCTTGGCGATTTGTCCGGCATTGCCCGGGTCGACCCGCAGCGTCAGCCAGAAGGCGCCCAGCGTGCAAAACCCGATCAAAAAGCCGCGGCTGATGATTTTCCAGCCGAGCCGCCGCGCGAAGATGTTTTCTCTCGCGCCGCGCGGTTTATGCTCCATCAAATCCTTCTCCGGCTGATCGACGCCAAGCGCCATCGCCGGCAAGCCGTCGGTCACCAGATTGACCCACAAAATCTGGATCGGGAGCAGCGGGAGCGGCAGCGCCAGCATCATCGCGAAAAACATCGTCAAAATTTCGCCGACGTTCGACGCCAGCAGGTAGCGGATAAATTTGCGGATATTTTCGTAAATGCTCCGCCCCTCCTCGATGGCCGCCACGATGGTGGAGAAGTTGTCGTCGCTCAGCACGAGCGCCGAAGCTTCCTTCGTCACGTCCGTTCCAGTAATGCCCATGGCGATGCCGATGTCGGCGGCTTTGATCGCCGGGGCGTCGTTGACGCCGTCGCCCGTCATCGCCACGACATGGCCTTTGCGCTGCAGCGATTTGACGATCCGCAGCTTATGCTCCGGCGAGACGCGGGAATAGACGTAAATGTTGTCCACCTTCGCATCCAGCTCCGCGTCGTCCATCCGGTTCAGATCCTGTCCGGACATGGCCAGCCCGCCGCGGGGCATGATGCCGAGCTGATGCGCGATCGCTTCGGCCGTCGTGCCGTGGTCCCCGGTAATCATGACCGTTTTGATGCCGGCGCGGCGGCAGGTGTTGATCGCGTCGCGCACCTCGCGCCGCGGAGGATCGATCATGCCGGCCAAACCGACGAACACGAGCTGGGTTTCGGCTTCCTTTTCGCTGCTTAACGCATCATGCGCCCGGACTTCGCGGTAAGCGGCTCCAAGCACCCGCAGCGCGTTCGAAGCCATCTGTTCGTTGGCCGCCAGCACTTTTTGCTTCAAGGTCGCGGTGAACGGCACCACGTTTCCCTCCCATAATATGTAAGCGCACTGGTTCAGGAGGACGTCCGGAGCCCCTTTCGTGCACAGCAGCCGGCCGCCCTGGTGGCTGACCACGACGGACATCAGCTTGCGCTCGGAATCGAAAGGGAATTCCTGGTCGCGCTTGTACAAACCGGACAAAGATTCCGGGGTCATGCCCATTTTGGAGGACAACGTGATGAGCGCGCCCTCGGTCGGATCCCCTTTCAGCCCCCAAACGGGGCCGGCAGGCTCCTCTTTTCCTTTCCGTTTGCCTTTCGGCTCCGTTTGCTGCACCTCGTAAATTTCCGCGTTGTTGCATAACGCGCCGATTTGCAGCAGCCGGCGCAAGGCTTGATCGTTGCGGACGTCGATAGTTTTTCCCTTTTCGAGAATCTGGCCGGTAGGCGCATAGCCGTCTCCCGTCACTTCCAGATCCCGGCCGCCGACCCAAAGCCGCGTGACGGTCATTTTGTTTTGGGTCAAAGTGCCTGTCTTATCCGAACAAATGACGGACGCGCAGCCCAGCGTCTCCACGGAAGGGAGTTTGCGCACGATGGCCTTTCGTTTGATCATGCGCTGCACGCCGAGAGCCAAAGCGACCGTCACGATGGCCGGCAGCCCCTCCGGTATGGCGGCGACGGCAAGGCTGACGCCCGCGAGGAACATGCTGACCGGGGGCTGCCCATGCAAAATGCCTGCCACCACGACCATGACGGTCAGACCCAAGGCAAGTATTATAAGCAGTTTGCCGAGCTGCTCCAGCCGGTGCTGCAGCGGCGTTTGCTGCGCGTCGGTATTTTGGATCAGGTCCGCGATTTTGCCCATTTCCGTATCCATGCCGGTCCGGATGACGATGCCTTTCGCCGTGCCGCGGGTCATCATCGTGCCCATGAATCCGAGGTTTTTCTGGTCGCCCAGGGGCACCTCCGGTTCCGATATGACCTGGCTGTGCTTGCCGACCGGAACCGATTCGCCCGTCAACGCCGACTCCTCGACGTAGCAGCTGCTCGTTTCAAGCCACCGCACGTCCGCGGGAACCCGGTCGCCGCTCTCCAGCAGGATGACGTCGCCCGGCACAAGCATTTTCGCAGGGATCGAGACGACCCTGCCTTCCCTGAGCACTTTGGCTGACGGGGCCGACAGCTGCTTCAGCGCGCGCAGGGAACGCTCGGCCCGGAATTCCTGGACGAATCCCAGCACCCCGTTCAGCAAGATGATGGCAATAATCGTAACGGCATCCAGATATTCGCCCAACAGGCCGGACACGAGCGTGGCCCCCATCAGCACCAGTACCATAAAATCCTTGAATTGGTTCAAAAACAGCGCGAATAAAGAGATCTTTTTGCCCTCGGACAGCTCGTTGCTCCCGTGCTGCTTCCTTCTCTCGTCAGCCTGTTCTTCCGTCAGGCCGCTCTGCGGCTGGACGCCCAGAACCTGCTGCAGATCTTCGGCATTCATCTGATGCCATGCTTTTTGTTCCATGCTTCCCTTTCCCTCCCGCTCTTTGTGCTGCCGCCGGCAAGTGGCCGACAGCTTTTCCACCTGTTCTAACGTAAATGTATTCGGACAGGGCCTGAAATATCACAGAAGCGGCCTCTTAAGTTTTTGGGCAAACTATGGCATCATAGAGAGGACGGGTTTTGGAACGAGGATTTTGCGGCAATCCGTCGATCGGCCGTACCGAATCACGCAAAATCCGGATCAATCAACCGCAATCAAGCCAACGGCTTACATAAATGATAGATGGGAGAATATAAAACATGTCATTGGACGGAATCGTAACAAGGGCGATCGTGCATGAGCTGGAAAAATGCCGGGGAGCCCGCATCAGCAAAATATACCAGCCCGGAGACCACGACCTTCTGCTGCACCTGCGCACGCGCGAGGGCAATGCCAAGCTGCTGCTGTCGGCGAACCCGACGTATCCGCGGGTGCATTTTACGGAGCGGAGTTTCATGAATCCGCAGGAAGCGCCGATGTTCTGCATGCTCATGCGCAAACATTGCGAGGGCGGGATCATCGAAGACATCAGCCAGGTCGGCATGGAGCGGATCATCCATTTGACGGTCCGCCAGCGCGACGAGCTCGGGGACGTATCCACCAAAAAAATCGTCGTCGAGCTGATGGGACGCCACAGCAACATCATTTTGACCGACCATTCGAGCGAAACCATCCTCGACGGCATTCATCACGTCACGCCCAGCATCAGCAGCTACCGGATCGTCATGCCGGGGTTTGCCTACACCGAACCGCCGCAGCAACATAAGCTCGACCCGCTGGCAGCGGACCGCAAAGAATTTTTCGTCAAATGCTCCGGCGCCCAGGACCCCGTTGCCTGGATCGTCGATACGTTCAGCGGGGTGAGTCCGCTGGTCGCCCAGGAAATCGCGCACCGTGCCGGGACGGGTGCCGCATTTGACCCTCAAGCGAGCGAGGACGAAACGTATGAGCGGTGCGCCGCCTTATGGGATGCTTTCACCTCCGTGATGGAGCCTGTCCGAAAGCACGAATACAAGCCGGTCTCCGGAGCGAACGCCAAAGGCAAAATGGTGTTTTCCGCCGTCAACCTGACGCTGCTTGCGGACGAGATCAAACATTACGACTCGATCAGCGCCTGCATGGAGGATTATTTCGGGGAAAAAGCCGAACGGGACACGGTCAAGCAAAAGGTGAGCGACCTGCTTCGTTTCCTGCAAAACGAACGCTCCAAAAACATCAAAAAACTCGACCACCTGCACAAGGATCTGGCCGAGGCGGACGATGCCGACCGGTACCGGATTTATGGAGAGCTGCTGTTCGCTTCGCTGCATACGATCCAAAAAGGCGACAAAACGGCCGAACTCGTCAATTTTTACGATGAGGAGCAAAAGACGGTCTCCATCCCGCTCGATCCGCTGCTGACGCCGTCGGACAACGCCCAGCGGTATTTCAAAAAATACAACAAATACAAAAACAGCCTCGTCGTCATTCAAGAGCAGCTGGAGAAAACGAAGGAAGAAATCCGCTACATGGACGAGCTGCTGCAGCAGCTGTCCTACGCGTCCATGAGCGACATCGACGAAATCCGCGAGGAGCTGATCCAGCAGGGCTACCTCCGCGACCGCAGCAAAAAGACGAAGAAAAAGAAAAAAAACGACCGTCCGACGCTGCATGTGTTCACCTCGTCCGAAGGCGTCGAAATTTACGTCGGCAAAAACAACCTGCAAAACGAATATTTGACCAACAAGCTGGCCGCCTCGGGGGATACTTGGCTGCATACGAAAGACATTCCCGGTTCCCATGTCGTGATCCGCAGCAGCGAATTCGGCGACCGGACGCTCGAGGAAGCGGCCATGCTTGCGGCTTATTACAGCCAGGCGAAAGAATCCAGCAGCGTTCCCGTCGACTACACCCTGATCCGTCACGTCCACAAGCCAAACGGGGCCAAACCCGGATTCGTCATCTACGACCATCAAAAAACGCTGGTCATCACGCCGGATGAGGAACGGATCAAAAGTCTCGCCAACGCGCTGAAATAACCACGAATGCCGGAACCCATTAAAAAAAGCTGCCGCTTCTGCTTTCCCAAGCAGAAACGCGCAGCTTTTTTCCGTGATGAGTCTTTTAACCTAACCCGAAACCTGCGGACGCTTGCCGGAGCTGTTCAAGCACCTTTGCCGAAACCGTCCGGCTACCGATCTCGCCGTGGAACACGACGCCCTGCCTTGCCCCATGGAAATCGGAGCCGGCCGTCACGATCAGCCCGTATTGATCCGCCATGGCCTGATAGCGTTTCTCGTCCTCGGGCCCGTGATCCGAATGAAAGACCTCGATGCCCGCAGGCCGGGCCTGTTCCAATATTTCCCTGACCAGCCCATCGTCGCCGTAAATTCCCGGGTGGGCAAGCACCGGGGTTCCTCCGGCTTCGCGGATCCAAGAACACGCTTCACCCGGCGAAATCCGCGGAACCGAAACGTACGCAGGGGCATTTTCCCCTAAATATTTGTCAAACGCATCCCGCATGTCGCGGGCATATCCCTTGCCGACCAGCACGTCCGCTATATGCGGGCGGGCAACGGTCTCATCGGGACCCAGTTCCCTCCCGAGCCCGGCGATAACCTCTTCCATCGTAATGTCCACGCCCAGCTCACGCAGCTTCGCGATCATTTTCGCGTTGCGTTCGTCCCGCGTATTCCGCAGGTCGGCCAGCCGCTGCAGAAAAAGTTCGTTCCCGCAATCGACGTAATACCCGAGCACATGAATGTCTTTTCCGCTTGCGCGGGTGCTGATTTCGACGCCGGGGACGACGGTGACGCCGCTGCGGACGCCTTCTTCCATCGCCTCCTTCACGCCCGCGACCGTATCGTGATCGGTGATGGCGATCGCCGCAAGCCCCTTATCCCGGGCAAGCCGGACGTTTTCCGCGGGGCTCTGCATGCCGTCCGACGCCAGCGTGTGCGTATGCAGGTCGCAAGTTCCCGTTGCAACAGTCATTGAGCATTCCTCCACATCGTTTTGTCTTGTATTTATTGTAAAGGATTCGGGCAGCTGCCGCCAAATCAACTGCAAAAGGGATCTTGCGCGACGGGAAACTTCCTTAATATAAGCAAGGATTCGCGAGCCTAACCGTAAAAAAGGCATGCATCCGAAAGAGTCGGATCCATGCCTGCCATACAGCCGTTATGTAAATAATCTATCTGCGTTTTCGGGTGTTTTTGATGAGCGTCATTCTTCGGGAATGGCGCAGCCAGGAATAATAGGACTTCAAATCTCTTAATTCGATCGTTTCGGACATCCGTCCCAAAAACGTAACCACGATCATTTTATGCAAAGGATTGCCGCTGATGTCAAATTCGCCCTCGAGTTCGGTAAATTCCGCAACGACGACCAAATCCTCGTCAATCAGATAAACGTCCTGTTCATTCCGGTAATAGGGGAGCATCCGGCTTTGTTTCAGGCATTCCCACATCCATGCCGCAATGTCGTCCGTTTGGTGATCCCCGCGCTCGATGCGGTCGTTATATCTCGTTTTTGCATGATTGGTTATGACGATGTCAGCAACCTTTTTATCGCCCAGGACAACGTAGAATGGTTCATAGGTGGTCCACCTTTCCATTCCTCTGTCGCGCATGGAACATCACTCTCCACCACATAGGACTTTCAGTCTAGATATATTTACCTATTATATTACATCACAACATCAGGTTGCACAAGTAAAAAAGTCTTAAAATTAATAGAATTCCAGATGGCTCTCCGACTAAATATCGGCAGCTTGCAACAAGGCATGCCCCGAAGGCCGCAATCCGCTCCCGTCCCGTTCGAAACGTTCGAACGCCCGGGACCTCCCCGTAGAAGCTGCTTTCCGGAGCGCGGAATAAAAAAAAGCAGCCGTTAGGCTGCTTTTGCGAAAAAACGTCTTATGTTCGATGGGAAACCGGGGTCATCCCCGCTGAAAGAACGGGCCCCTTTCGATATTATAGGCCATAAAATCTCGTTTTGTCGGGAACGTCTTTCGTATATTCCGTTTTGATCTCGTTGCGGTAGGAGCGCTCAATCTTTCGCACATAGGAAAGCCTGCGAATGTTTTTGGCCGTTTCTTCGGCCCGATCCGCGTTGACGTACATCACCACATAATGCATGCGCCTCGAAATATAATGAACGGTTCCGTACTTTTCAAGATTTCTGGCCGCCTTGACATCCGTCACCCATATAATATAACCTGTCCGTTCTGCAAACATCTTTTCCCACCTCGCTTATGTTCCCTGTCTACAGCTTAACCGCCGCAGCCGCATTTGCCCCCGCCGCCGCAGCCGCGTTTCGGAAGCGGATCGTTGCTTGGCACCTTAATCGTGTCCGATACGGAAAACGCAATCATTTCGGACATCTGGTGAAGCAGATCGTCGAGCTCCTTTTCCGCTTGCTTAAAGCGTACGACTTCCTCAAACTGATCCAGCTGTTCCTCGACGGCCTTCACCTCATCCTTCGCGCTGTGGTAGTTCGGATGGAAGTGTCCGAAACGCTGGGTTTCCTCGAAGAGCTCTTTCTTCTTCGCAAGCAGGCGGACAAGCTCCTGGATTTCAGGATTGCTGTCAACGCGCTGCTTCCAATATAAATAATCAGACACCTCGACGGACTGATTGATCATATCGCCTAATTCATAGGCGTTCATCAGTACGGCAGCCATGTCCATTGTCTGCACTTCTGATACGCTCATGAAAATTCATCCCAATTCCTTAAAAGTTCCACTTGTCGTCAAGTGGACTCTTCTATCATATCATAACCCGTCTTCCTTAAGAAGAGGGATTTCGGCACTACGTCGTTTCCCCGTCTAGCTTGGGAACGATCAGTTTCAGCTCTCCCAGGTCTTCGGCCGCAAGCTCGCGCCGCTCGAACGTCCCGGTTTCCAAATCGTGCAAAACGCCCTCCGCCCTCCAGGGAGCCGAATATACCGCCGTCGGAGCGAATTCCGCCCGCTTCCCCCCCAGATTCAGCAAAACCCGGGTTTGCCAGCTTTGAGCCTGCTCGACGATGCTTTGCGCGGTGGAGCTGTGGTAGCTCCGGAAATCTTGAAGCCATCTTGCCGGAAGCCGCTCATATCCCGGAAACAAGGAAACCGGCTCGGGAATGTCGTGATCCGGATCGAAAAAACGGACGTTGCGGCCGGAATAGACGAGGCCTTGTGCCTCGTAATAACGACCCGGCATCAACCGCTCCCGGGCTTCCGGCTTCGGTTCATCGCCGATCAGCGGATAAGCGGGGGGCTTACCGTCGCCGTTGCCGACCCTTTTAAGCGGAGCCAGCCCTATGCCTTCCAACATGCTGCGTATTTTGCCCGTTTCGGAGGCTTTGGCCATAAAGTGTTTGGGCCCGATCCGCGTCAGCTCACCTTCGAGCCGGGGATGCGCGGCGATGCGGTCGGCTTCCTCCTCGGTCATGCAGGACAGCAGAAGCGCTTCGTCGAACCGGGTCCGGCCGATTTCCTTGCCCCACTGCTCCACCGCTGCCGCGACATGCGCCGGAATTTCGGCGGCGGAGCCTTGGGCCAGCATGCTTAATATTTGAGGCGCCCCGAACCCCTTTTCTGCCGCTTTGGCCGTACCCGCCCGCGTCAGTTTGTACACGGACACCCGGTCGCATTGCACCAATTCGGTACAGGCCAGCAGCTTCCAGCGCAGATAAAACGGGACGCCGGGAGGGCATATGACGTCAAAATCCGGCTGGACGTAAAAACGCGCGTCGTCCTCCCCGTTTTCTCCGCCGTCCTCAAACAGCAAACGCCGGGAGTCGACGGTCCACCGGAATGCGCAATCTCCGTTATCCGCCTCCGCCACGTCTCCCCAGCCGAATCCGGCAAGGGCGCAAAGCCAATCTTCCGCTTGGCCCGCTGCATCCGCCGCATTCAGCATCCCTTCGCCTTCCATCCACCGCAGCAGCGCCGGAACGTCGATCCATTCCCGTTCGGGGGTTGCAAGGAGGCAAATGAAATACCGAAACAGCTGCATGCCGGCATCGTTTGGCCCGTACCGCTCGATCGCGGTTCGAAGCAGAATGCGGTTCATTTCATGCTCGGACAAGCTGAGCCATTCACCTAGGCGTTGCTCATCAAGCCGGAATGCTCCGTCCCTATCCGTTATGAATCCCATGCATAACAGCAGGTCGAGCACGACGGCAATGGCCGGTTCGTACGTATCTTGATGCGCATATTGCAGGGAGAGCCGACTTACGTGTTCATGGCTTAAAAAAAGCGGCTCCTGCAGCTTTTGCAAGCTTTTTTTGTGCACCGTCCCTTTGGCGGTCAGCGGAAGCCCTTGGTCCGCGACGCAGGCCAGCGCATGCAGCAGGTCCAGCGCGAGGCCGGGGCCCGCTTCCCGCCGGATATTAAGCCCTGATGCGGCGGCGCCTGCGCATGGCGGGGCATAAAAAGCCGGCAGCAGCCGGATCAGCTTTTCCGCCGGAATGTAATACAGCCGTTCGCCCCAAGCTTTTTTGACGGCGTGGACCCATCCGCGTTTCCGGAGGCGGAGAAACGACAGCTTCAGCTCCGCCCCGCTGCGGGCCATGCCGCCTATTTCCTCCCATGCCGGCTCGCCGAACGGCTGACCCGCAAAACGGCCGGCCAGCCCCTTTAACAGCTCGGCCTCGCATTCGGCGAGCTGGCTGGGCCATTCATTCCATTCGGACGAATCGTTGATGCTCATGTTCCCGAACGCACCTCCCTTGCGGAATGGACCGCATATTCATACCCCTGCTCGACGAGGAACATTTGACGTTTGACGGCAAACTCCTCTTCCTTGCTGTTTTCGGTCACGAGCGTATAGAAATACGCCCGGTTGTCCCCGGCTTTCGGACGCAAAATCCGGCCTAGCCGCTGCGCCTCCTCCTGCCTTGATCCGAAGCTCCCCGACACTTCGATCGCGACCGATGCGTCCGGAAGGTCTACGGCGAAATTCGCTACCTTGGACACGACGAGTACGGGCGTTTCCCCCTTCCTAAACGATGCAAACAAGGCCGTCCGCTGGCGCTGCGGCGTCCTGCCGCTGATGAGCGGCGCGCCGATCGCGGCGGCGAGCGCTTGCAGCTGGTCCAGATATTGCCCGATCACCAAAACGCCTCCTTGCGGATGCCTCTTCAACAGATCGGCGACGATTGCCGTTTTGCCGGGGTTCTCCGCGGCAAGCCTGAATTTCTCTTTGCCTTCGGCGTATGCATGCTTTTCCCGAAGCGCGGCATTCATCGGAACGCGGATTTCGCTGCATTCGACCCGGGCGATCCAGCCTTTGGCCTCGAGTTCTTTCCACGGCATTTCATACCGTTTGGGACCGATGAGCGAAAAGACGTCCTGTTCGCATCCGTCCTCCCTGACCAACGTCGCCGTCAGTCCCAGCCTGCGCGTGGCTTGGATCTCCGCCGTCGCACGGAACACCGGGGCCGGCAGCAAATGGACTTCATCGTAAATGATGAGCCCCCAGTTCCGCTCGTTAAACAGCTTCATATGCTCGAATTCGCCTTCCTTGGAACGCCTGTGGGTCAAAATTTGGTACGTGGCGACGGTAACCGGCTTCACTTCCTTCCGTTCGCCGGTATATTGTCCCACTTGATCCGGCTTCAGCGTCGTCTTTTCGGTTAATTCGCGAATCCACTGCTCGACGGAAGTGGTGTTCGACGTCAGGATGAGGCATTCGCACTGCTGTCTTTCAAGCGCGGCGATGCCGATGATGGTCTTGCCTGCCCCGCAGGGAAGGACCAATACGCCGCTGCCGCCGCTGCCCGTTACGCCTTCGAACGCCTCAACGGCTTCCGTCTGATAGCTCCTGAGGGCAAACGGCTTTCCTTCGCCGCCATTTTGCCACTGGAGCCGCAGCGCCTGGCCTTCGTGATACCCCGCCAAATCCAGCACGGGGAACCCATAGCGCATCAGCTCCTGTTTAAGGCGGCCCCTCGCCGCGGCCGAAATTCGGGCTTGGACCGGCGAGATGCGGTCGAGCACAAGTTCCGACAATGCCGGGGAGGCGACCGCTTCGTCCAGAAGCCGGCTGTCGGCAGCCGTCAGGCAAAGCGTGTCCCCTTCGCCGTCCGCTTCCCTTTCCAGCATCAATTTGCCGTACCTTGACACGAGCCCGCGGATTTCCTGCAGCAGTCCCGCCGGCAGCCCCCACCGCGCAATCGACTCCAGGTCGGCGGCAATGTCCTCGGCGGTGCTGCCCAAAGCGGCCGCGTTCCATAAGGATAGCGGCGTAATTCTGTAGGTATGGAAAGCGGAGGGGCTTTTCACAAGCTCCGCAAACCGGGCAAGCTTCTCCCGAGCCGCCTCGAATCCGGGATGGGCGCATTCCAGCAGCACCGTCCGGTCGCGCTGGACGATGCAGGCTTTAAGATCGTTCATCTTCGGCTCCTTTCCATATGGAAAAAGTCCACCTCCTAACGCAGGAAGTGAACTTCGTTTTTCGGATACCTTTATGTTTTCCCAAAGATCCCCAGACTATTCTGCATTTTGCGGCGCCGTTAAGCCGGAACCCGCCTCCGCTTATTCCCAGCCCTGATAGGACTGCGTCATCGATACAAGCAGCTTGGCCGCGGCGAGCATCGCCGATTCGTCGAAATCGAACCGGGGATGATGATGCGGATAAACCGCCTGAAGGCTTTCGTTGCCCGCTCCCACGAACATGAAGCACCCCGGAACCCGTTCCAGGTAATACGAAAAATCCTCGGCAGGCATGATTTTGGCGCACTCGCTGACTTGCCCTTCTCCGAACACGCCCGGCGCCACGCGGAAGAAACGGCCGGTTTCCTCCTCGTCATTCACGAGGGGCGGATATCCCATAAGATATTCGATGTTTGCCTTGGCGCCGTAGGTTTCGGCCGACAGACGGGCGATATCCTCAATCCGCTTGCGGATAAGCAGGCGCGTCTCTTCGTCGAAGGTGCGGACCGTTCCCGTAATGCGGCAGGATTCCGCAATGACGTTCTGCGCGCTGCCGCCCTGGATGGTGCCGATCGTCACGACCGCCGGCTTCAGCGGATCGACCGTCCGGCTGACGATGCTTTGCAGCTGCATGACGACCGCCGCCCCCGCCACGACGCTGTCGACCGTCACGTGCGGCATGCCTCCATGCCCGCCCTTGCCCGTGATGTCGATAAAAAATTCGTCGGCCGCCGCCATGAGCGGTCCCGGCGCGCTTGCCGCCGTCCCGGCCGCAAACGGCGTCCACAAATGGACCCCGTAAATGACGTCGACCCCATCGAGAACGCCGGCATCGATCATGCCGCGGGCGCCTCCCGGACAAACCTCTTCCGCCGGCTGGAAAATAAAGCGGATTTCCCCTTCAACGTCCGCTTGCCGCCGGCTGAAATAAGCAGCGACGCCCAGCAGGGTCGACGTGTGGCCGTCATGGCCGCATGCGTGCATCACGCCGGCTACCCCCGAAGCATATTCGCATGTTTTTTCGTCCTGGATCGGCAGTGCGTCCATGTCGGCCCGGAGCGCCACCGTTTTGCCGGGCTTGCCGCCTGTCAAAACGCCGACGACGCCGTAACCGCCGCCCACCCCGGTCGATACGGCCAGCCCGAGCTCCCGCAGCTTGCCGGCCACGAACTGCGACGTTTTCCGTTCATGGTACGAAAGCTCGGGGTTTCGGTGCAGAAAGCGCCTCCATTCCACCATTTGCGGCTGCAGCGCGTCCAGTATTGCCTCTTCTTTCATGTACACACGTCCTCTCGCCAAAAAGAATGTCTACCGCATTGTTTTCCGCTCTCCGGCCACAATGCCTTTTTTCCATTGTAGCAGAAACCGGCCGGACGGGGTATGTCCCGCGCGCCGACAAAGCTTGCACAAGCGCTTGAAACATAATATCATGAGTAAAGAACTTTACAGGCAATTAAAGGGAGGATTTTGTAGGATGATTTTTGAAAATACGGGACTTGTCGGTCTGAAAAGCGACCTGGCATTTTTGGACGAAGTAGCTGAAAAAACGGGATTCGTGCGCTGGCAGTGGGAATACACCCGGGCTACATACGATTATAAAATCGAGGATAAAGACACGAACTCGGAATATTTCCTGCGCATGAACACGCGCGCCGTCGAAGGAAAGCTGGAAAAGCCGCACGCCGTGCTCGAAATCGAAGCCGTTTACATGGGAAAAGCGACATTCCCCCACGGGCTGGAATACGAGACGCCGATTCCTTCCAAAATTCTTAACGTCGCCAACCAAAAAATCCAGCAATTCAAAGCTGCGCTGGAAGCTTAGGGCAGGCCCTTTATGACTCAAGAGAAACCCCAACTGAGGAAAAGAGGGGCGCCGGATTTTCAGCTGCTAATCCTTACTTTTCTGTTGGTCGGTTTTGGGCTGGTGATGGTGTTTAGTGCCAGTTCAAGCCTCACCATTTCCAGCGAGAAATTCAATCATGACCCGCTTTATTTCACGAAAAAGCAGTTCATTTGGGCCATCCTGGGCACCGTTGTCATGTTTGTGGCGATGAACATCCACTACACCAAATATAAAAAGCTGTTCGTGCCGATGTTTTTCTTCACCGTGATATTGCTGGTGCTCGTGCCCTTTACGAGCGGCATCAACGGCGCCCGCAGCTGGCTGCAGATCGCCGGACTCGGGATCCAGCCGACGGAGCTCGCCAAAATCACGATCATCCTGTATCTTTCCGCTTTGATCGTCAAAAAGGGAGAGCGCTTCAGGGATTTGCGGACGGGTTATATTCCCGTCATGGTCATCGTCGGCTTCGTGGCCGGGCTTATCATGATGCAGCCGGATCTGGGCTCCACTCTGATCCTCGTGGCGACAAGCGCGCTCATCATTTATGCGGGAGGCGCCAGCCTGAAACATATGCTCGGCTCGTTCCTCCTGGTCGTTCTGGGAGCGAGCCTCGTGCTTGGCGCCAATTCCCTGATCAAATCGATCACGCATAGCGATGCGCCGCAGACGCAGTCGAGCAATTACAAGATGGGACGGATCATGGCTTGGATCGATCCCTACCAGGATCCCGAAGATACGGGTTACAACCTGATTCAGTCTTTGACGGCGATCGGGAACGGCCAAGTGACCGGCACCGGCTTCGGCAAAAGCATCCAAAAGCTGAATTACATCAAAAATCCGTACAACGACTTTATTTTTCCGGTCATGGCGGAGGAATTCGGCTTTATCGGGACAAGCCTGTTCCTGCTGGTCTACGTCTATTTTCTATGGCGGGGCATCATCATCGCGCTCAGGTGTCCCGATCCTTTCGGAACGCTCGTGGGCATCGGCGTCATGGGGCTGTTCGCCATCCAAGCCTTCGTCAACATCGGCGGGGTGTCGCAGACCATCCCTTTGACCGGGGTTACCCTTCCGTTCATCAGTTACGGAGGCAGCTCCCTGCTGATCATGATGTTTGCCATGGGAATCATGCTGAGCATTTCGCGATCGGTGAACCAGCCTGCCAAACAGGAAGTCGTCAAGTCCGTGCAAATCAAAAGAGACTACCGGAGATCCGTGTAGTCTCTTTTTTTCGGTTCGATCCAGGGTGATGCCGTCCTATCGGCTCTGTTTAGCCGCTTTATTTCGCGCGCGTCGTAACGTCCTCGATTTCATCGTCCTTGAAGGCGACGCCTTCGACCTTGACGTTTACTTCCACGACCCGCAGCCCCGTCATGCTTTCCACCGCCGTGCGGACATTTTGCTGCAGCATGCGGCATACCTCGTGGATCGGGGTTTCATACAAAACGATGATCCGCAAATCGATCGCGGCTTCGAGCTGCCCGACCTCCACGGTAACGCCTTTCTGCACGTTTTTGCCGCTCAGGCGCTTGGCCCAGCCTTCCGACAATCCGCCCGACATGGCGGCAATGCCAGGGGTTTCGAGCGCAGCCAATCCGGCAATTTTCGATACGACATCATCTGCGATCCGGATCGTTCCGGACTCCAATTGAAGTTGTTCAGTCATTCCCCTTCCTCCTTCGCCTCATTATCAATTATTGTAAATCCTACGGGAATCAAAAGCAAATATCGGAAGGCCGATTTGTTTACAACTTAGCATGTTTTGGGTATATTGAGAAAGAATGTTCATCCTACATATCTCGAGGTGTCGAAAATTGAAAAAATGGTTGAGCCCTTTTCTACTGATTGCATTCTTCGTCCTGAGCGGGATCGCCCACTACGGGGGCTGGGATTCGACGATTCAGTTCGTTCTCGCAGCCATCTCCGTCATCTTTGTGGCAGGCTTCCTGGGGAAAGCGACGGAAAGCGTCGCCCACTATGCCGGCCAGCGCTTGGGCGGTTTTCTGAATGCAACATTCGGTAACGCAGCCGAGCTGATCATCGCCATCTTTCTCGTCAAAGAAGGGCTGTTCGATATGGTGAAGGCGAGCTTGACCGGTTCCATCATCGGCAACCTGCTGCTGGTGCTTGGATTAAGCATTTTTGCAGGCGGCTTGAAATTCAAGATCCAGAGCTTCAACGTTTCGCTGGCCGGCATGAACGGATCGCTGATGATCGTCGCGGTTATTTCTTTGTTTGTTCCGGCCGTGTTCCTGAACACGCATGCCATCACGACCAGCGATTCCAAGACGCTGAGCCTGATCGTGGCGGGCATTTTGATCGTGGCGTACATTTTCTGGCTTATTTTTTCCATGATCACGCATAAGGATTACCTCGCCGACGTGACGGAAAACGAGGAGCTGCCGCATGAGCATGGGCCCGAGTGGTCCAAGGGCAGATCGATCCTTTACCTGATTATCGCCACCGTCATGGTCGCGTTTGTCAGCGAATGGCTTGTCGGGACGCTGGAGACGTTTACGAGCAAATTCGGCCTGAGCGAGCTGTTTGTCGGCGCCTTCCTTGTCGCGATCATCGGGAACGCTGCCGAACACAGCGCGGCGATTATGCTGGCCATGAAAAACAAAATCGGCGCCGCCGTCGAAATCGCGGTGGGCAGCAGCCTGCAGATCGCCCTGTTTGTAGCGCCCGTGCTCGTGTTTGCCAGCTTTTTCTTCGGCAACACCATGAACCTCGTATTTTCGGTCATTGAACTGCTGGCCATCGGGGTATCGGTATTTATCGCCAAATCGATTATCCAGGACGGCAAAACCAACTGGTACGAAGGTTTGCTGCTGCTGGTCGTTTATGTCATTCTCGGCGTTTCCTTTTTTATGGTATAACGTGCCGGCGTACAAAAAAAGCATGGACTCCGTTCAAGGAGTTCATGCTTTTTAACGTGTGGCCCCGAAAAAAAGAACGGGCTTATTCCGCCTTCTTGTTGTTCAGTGCCTCGTAAAGGATCGCCAAATTGCGTTCGAGCTGGCTGACAAGCTGTTTGCCTGCCGCCTCGGGGAGCAGCCCTGCTCTGACCGCGAAGTCGACTTCTCTGGAAAATCCGTACATCTGGGTGTCCAGCACTTCCTCATAGAGAGGGCAATAGCGGGTTGCCAGATTCTCCATTTGTACTTCGATAAGCTTCTGTATTTTATCTGCATCTTCTTGTAGAAGACTGATTGCTTTCATGTTCAACTGTTCCTGCAGCTCAGAAGAAGTCATGCATCTTCCCCCCTATGTCCAAAAGTCACACCCTTGTTCTCTTCTTTAATATTAGACGAAATCAGAGCCCAATACAAGAACATCGTAATAAAAACGTCCACCGGCGCACCTTCGCGGAAAGCCGGACCGCTTTAATCCGAAGCATCATCGGAAAAAATAGTTTGCATGTTCGTGAAAGACCGCTTAAAAAAAGCGCCCCGCCGCATGGGCAGAACGCTTTTTTTAGAATCATTATTCTTCTACGACTTCGACTTTCAGGCCGTGTTTCGCGAATACTTCTTTCATAGCCGCTTTCGCCTCATCCGCATCCGGTCCATGAACATGGAGTTCATAGCCTTTATTGCTTACAAGGGTCGTAAACAAACCCAGAATGCTTTTGACATCAATGTACTTGTTGTCTGCCTGAAGCACAATGGAAGAAGTAAACTTGCCCGCTGTTTGGGCGATTTCCACTACAGCTGCGTTATTACTGGACATTGTGATCCCTCCGTAGCTTTTGGTATCAGGTATTATATTCATGCTGCCAATTTCATGATACATTGAATCCGCTTTCCTGTGCAAGGGATTTCTGTTTCGTTTTCGAAGATTACACCAACTGGTCGGGGTTGAGGCCTTTCAACTCGTCGATCACGAACAGTCCGTCCTTGCGGATCAGCACGTCGTCAAAATAAATTTCGCCGCCGCCGTAATCCGGGCGCTGGATCAAAACGATATCCCAGTGGATCGACGAACGGTTGCCGTTGTCGCAATCCTCATAGGCTTGCCCCGGCGTAAAATGGATGCTGCCCGCGATTTTTTCGTCGAACAGGGTATCCTTCATCGGATGCAGAATGTACGGGTTAAAACCGATCGCAAACTCGCCGATGTAACGGGCGCCTTCGTCGGAATCGAGGATTTGGTTCAAACGCTCGGTATCATTGCTTGTCGCTTCGACGATCTTTCCGTCCTTAAACGTGAACTTGATGTTTTCGAAGGTGATGCCTTGATATACGGTGCTGGTGTTGTAGCTGATCGTGCCGTTGACGGAATCGCGGACGGGCGCGCTGTATACTTCGCCGTCGGGGATGTTTTTTTCGCCCGCGCATTTCGTCGCCCCGATCCCTTTGATCGAAAACGTCAAATCGGTGCCAGGACCGACGATCCGGACTTTGTCCGTTTTTCTCATCAGCTCGGCAAGGGGATCCTGCGCTTTGTCCATTTTGGCGTAATCCAGGTTGCACACGTCGAAGTAGAAATCCTCGAAGGCTTCGGTGCTCTGATTGGACAGTTGCGCCATGCTCGCGTTCGGATAACGCAGAACGACCCATTTCGTATGGTTGACGCGCTGCCCGCTGTGAACGGGATGATTGTAAAGGCGGTTAAACAAACGCATTTTGTCGTCCGGCACGTCCGCGAGGTCGTTTACGTTTTCGCCGGAACGGATGCCGATGTAGCAGTCCATTTTTTTCATGCGTTCCAAATCGTATTCCGCCCACGTTTTAACCATTTCTTCGGTTGCGTTCATGAGCATCGCGCGCTGCACCCCTCGGTCCGTCAATTCGACGAACGGGTTGCCCCCGCGTTTATGTACCTCTTCGATCACGGCTTTCAGCAAATCCCGCTCCGAGCCGATCATTTCGACCAGGACATTTTCGCCCGGCTGTACGTTTACCGAATAACCCACCAGATTTTCGGCAAGCTTCTGAATTCTAGGATCTCGCATCTGTTTATTCCTCCTAAAAATCCGTGCAGTATATTTTTTTGAACAAAGGTTAATTTATTCGTCCTCTATTGTAGCACTTTCTTCCGGCTTCAAACAGTAAGAAAACGCCGATCGGCGCACTTCGCAGGATGAACCGCGGCGTCTAGCGGAATGTTTAATCCATCGACCAAAAGAGCCGCACCCCCGTCATGGGTGAAAAGCGACGTCGTTGACCATCTGTTCATGTTCCTCCCGATGATGCAGATTGAGGTAGCGTATATCGCTCTCGGAAGAAAGCTTGACCGGAAAGCCTGTCCGTTTGTCGATCGTCAAATAATACACCATATCGACTTCCGCGTGTTCGAGCATTTGCTTCATCTGGCCGTTGCCCTTGTTCCATACGTCGGTCAGCCGGCGCTTTTCCTTGGCGGAAAGCCCCTGGTCGGATTCCTCTGCCTGCTTCCGGACTGCATCCATCTCGGTTTCCAGCTGCTCGGTAAGCCACTGTTTGGCGGCCGGCGGGGTAAGCTCGATCCGGAGCACCTTCGTTCCGCGCGCAGCGCCCGAAGCCTCCCTGATCTGTTTCGGAAGCTTGTCGATCGCGTCGAGTTGTGCGAGCGGATTAAACCGGGCCAGGGACGTGCCCAGCGCCGCGCTGCCCTCGCTGAACAGATGAACCCAATGGCCGTCCTGCCGCCGGAATCCGGATTCGGCCGCATGGTAGCTGCTGGTTCGCACCGCATTCGACGCATCCTTGCCGGCGGCTTGCGCAGGCAGCATGCTGCGGATCGTCAGCTTGTCGTGTTCGGTCAGGATCCCCTCGTAAGCCAAGCTCTCCCGAAAGCCTTTTTCCGATTGGGTACGTACGGCCGCTTCCCCGCTAAACTTGAAGGAATCGATGCCGGCTAACCCGCCGAGCGTCTGTTTGAACCACGCTTCCGGACTTTTTTGGTTTTGGAACATGCCGCACCCCGTCAACCCCAAACATATGCACAGCGATACGGCAAAACCGCGGCAGAATCTCCTCTTTTTCATAAGGCATCCCTCTTCTCGGACTTTTGGGCTTAGGCTTGCCTTTGCCGCAAACGATTATGCAGCCGTCGTCCGAAAACGGGCCGCGCGGAACGCCCCCGAACTATTATTTTTGCGCAAAAAAAAGAGCGCCTGCTGATTGGCACAGATCGCTCTTTCTCATTCGTTCATGTCTTCGATTTGAATTTGGTTGCGCCCGCTGTTTTTGGCGCGGTACAACGCCATGTCGGCTCTGTAAAACAGGCTGTCCACGCTGATGTGCTTGTCGAGGATGCACCATTCGGCAATGCCGCTCGACACGGTCACGCCGGGATTGGTCTCCCGCGCCACCCGCGTCCGGATCGTTTCCGCCACCTTCATCGCCTGATGAAGGCCGAGCTGCGGCAAATATACCGCAAGTTCTTCGCCGCCCCATCTTGCGGGAATATCGACGGGCCGGATGGACGTTTTCAAAATTTCGCTGACCTGCTTCAAAATTTTGTCGCCTTTTTGATGGCCGTAGGTATCGTTGACCTGCTTGAACTGGTCGATGTCCACGACGATCAGGGAGCCGCAAAAATCTTTGGCCTGCGAATCCTGGATCGCTTCGTCGAGATAATGTCGGGCATACATGTCGGTCAGCATATCGCGGTTCGCCATGCGCCTGAGCTCGGCATGCAACAGAGCGTTGCTGACGGACAGCCCGATATGGCTGGCCAGCGTTTGGAGCAGGCGGTAATTGTCGTAGGAGAAAAAATGCGGGCTGCGATGCGTCAGCAAAACGGCTCCGATCACCTTGCCGTTGACGCTTAACGGCGTAGCGATCAGCGATTGCGAACCGGTCACTTCCATCAGTTTGGACGATACCTTGGTGTTCAAATGGTAATCCGATAAAATGATCGGTTCCTTTTTTTCGTACACCAGTCCGCCGAAGCCGTAATCTTTGCTGAAAAGGTCCCGCGAAAGCGACGGCTCGTTGCACGACATGACCTCGAGCATGTTTCGTTCCTCATTCCATTGAAGGAAGCAGCAATAATCCGCGTTAAAAATATTGAGCAGTTCCCCCGTCGCGAGTTTGTAGATGTCCGCGAGCTGCAGGCTTTGATTAAGCCGCTGCGTCAGTTCGTTGATCAGGCGGAGCTCATGGATCAGCAAATTGGATTGCTCGTACAGCTTGGCATTTTCAAAGGCGTTGCCGGCGGTATCGATCATCATCGTAATGAGCTGCAGATCCAGATCTTCCTTCAGTTCGCGGGTCATTTTCAGATGGAACACGCCGTAAATGCCCTGCTTGCCCCCGAACGGAATGGCGATCTCGGCCTCATCCCGTCCCTCCATGCCCTCCTGAACCGTCAATCTTCCGTCCATAAAAGCCCGCACGCAAATGTCTTCGCCCCACGGGTGGAACACCAGCGGCCTCACCCTCGGGTTGCGGTGCTCGTGATCCTGGGACATCATGAGGCTGAGCTCAATGGAAGGATACAGGATCGCGATGCTGTCGAGCACTTCGGTGATTACCGTATCCACGTCGATTTGGTCATGCATCCGCTGCATGATTTGGAACAGGATCGATCTGCGGCTGGCCTCGCGTTCCGCATTTTTTTGAACCTTCATGACGTCGGACACGAATATGTATTCATAGCGTCTGAAAAAACAAGAGCGGTAATGCAGCGCGGTCGCATGGACGGCATCGGTCCCTCCGCTGCTTCCGTCCTTCGGAAGCACGCAAGCAAGCACGGCAACAAGCAGCTGCCCGTTCCGCGACAGTATGGGCACGAGGCATACCGTTCGTCCGGCGAATCCATAACGGCCGGATGGTCCGATATCGCTGCAAACCGTTTCATGCGATGCCAGGCAGCGCTTCAAAAGGTCCGGGCAATACGCGGCAAGCAGTTCATGGACCGCCGTCTCGCCGCATGCGTAAGCGCCCTCGTGATCGGCGACGGCCCATTCGGATTGCTGCGAAAAAGGCAGCGCCCCCGTCTCCTTTCGCCAATCCTCGAAGGATTGCTGCAGGACCTCCCGAACGTAAGGCAAGTCATGGCCGGTGATGTCCATCTCCTTCAACCATAAATGAGAAGACTCGCTCGGAGACGCCGCTTCGATATGGGTCTGAAACAAACTTTGATGTTTGGAAAAATCCTGTTGATGTTCTGGCATTAGCAGGCGCTCCTTTACACCGTGTTAAAAGGTGTCGCACGGCACCATGGTGGTCGAAATAAGCGGTAAATCTTCAAAAACTTTCATAATACCCTTATTCTACTCTCTTCAAACCGATTTTGCATCAAAATTTCAGAGATTTTGTCCTACTTTTTTAGGACCATAGGCCTATCGACAAAATTAGACGTTTCTCGATATTTATCAGGACTTGACTTTGCCATGAGCATTCGTTTAAAATCTATTGATGAACAAGACTGTATTCAGTCTGAATTTGGGCGTAACGTTGTGTCACCCTCTCGCGGTTTGTTGCTGATCGAACAGCGGCTGAACTTTTCAATCAGGTGTTACTGCCGATAAGGCTAACACAATCAACTAACCCGGCGCAAATAGAGCCCTATTTCACATTAATATTTGAAAATAAAGGAGTCTACTATAACATGGCACGTTACACTGGTCCTAAATTTAAACTGAGCCGCCGTTTGGGCATCTCCCTGAGCGGTACAGGCAAAGAATTGAAACGCCCGTTCCCTCCGGGACAACACGGTCCTAACCAACGGAGAAAAATGAGCAACTACGGCATGCAGCTCGCTGAAAAGCAAAAACTGCGCCACATGTACGGTTTGGGTGAAAAACAGTTCAGCACCCTTTTCCACAGAGCTCAAAAAATGCAAGGGATCGCCGGCGAAAACTTCATGTTCTTGCTGGAAAGCCGCCTGGACAACCTCGTTTACCGTCTTGGCTTCGCCAACTCCCGTGCAGGCGCTCGTCAGCTGGTTTCCCACGGTCACATCACCGTTAACGGGAAAAAAGTCAACGTTGCTTCCTACATGGTGAACATCGGCGACGTAATCGGTCTTCGCGAAAGAAGCCGCGGCCTCTCTTCCATCAAAGAAGCTTTGGAAAACCGCAGCCATCTTCCAGGCTACCTGGAATACAACGATGCGGCAATGGAAGGCAAATACATCCGTTTGCCTGAACGCGCTGAGCTTTCCCAAGACATCGACGAAAAACAAATCGTCGAATTCTACAACCGTTAATCTTTGCCTTAAAGAAAGCCTGGAACCTTCGGTTCCGGGCTTTTTGCCGTTTTTCGGGACCGTTTCGGCCCGCCTGCTTTGTACGATTTGCCCTTCAAATATGTCAAATCTCACGAAAAAAAGCCCTCATTCGCTCCCTGCATTCAAAATCCGCAAATTATGCTATAATAGTTCCGTTAAAAGGAGGAACGCACGCGAATGGTTGAAAATAACAATAAAAAACCGGATAAGCAGCCAGCCACGAAACCGAGGCGGTCCTACGCCCGGGTCACGGGCCTGGTCATCCTCTGGCTGTTTGTCGTCGGACTGATGGGAGCCCTGTTCGTCGGAGGCACCGCCATGGGTTACGTCGCTTATATCGTCAAAGACGAACCCGTCCGCTCCAGGGAACTGATCGATCAGAAAATGGGTGAAAACGCCATCACCAGCTTTGCTTATTTTCGCGACCAACAGACGCCCATCGGTCAAATCCGCACGGATGAAGACCGGCGTCCCGTCGAATACAAGCAAATTCCGAAATTAGTCATCGATGCCGTCATATCCATAGAAGACAACCACTTTTTTGAACATAATGGCGTAGACATGAAAGGCACGCTGCGTGCCGTAAGGCAAAAGGTGCTGAAAGAATCCGTCCAAACCGGCGGCAGCACATTGACGCAGCAGTTGGCCAGACGCGTTTTCCTGAGCCTCGACAAGACCGATGACCGGAAGATCAAGGAGATATTGCTTGCGCTCCGCCTGGAGCGGTTCATGACGAAAGAAGAGATTCTGACCGCTTACCTGAATAAGGTGCCTTTCGGCAAGGGCGCCAGCGGATACAACTTGTACGGAATCAAAGCAGCTGCAAAGGGCATTTTTAATATCAATGATCTGAATCAGCTTAACGTCGCTCAGGCCGCTTACCTTGCGGGGTTGCCGCAGCTTCCGACCCGGTACTCCGCTTACAATTCCAAGGGCGATTTCAATCCGGACGCCTTCAAGCGGGCGCTGGACCGCCAGCACCTCGTGCTGCGCCGCATGCTGGAGGAAAACAAAATCACGGAAGCCGAGTACAAGGAAGCGATGGCCTTCGATATCCGCAAGGCGCTCGCTCCCCGCGTCGAAAAGGCGTATTCGACCTACCCTTACCTGATGATGGAGACCGAACGCCAGGCTTCGGAAATTTTGATGGAGCTGAATTTGAAAAACGCGGGCAAAGACCCGGAAGATCCGTCCGAAAGAGACAGCGATTTGCTCGAGGCGGCAAATCAACAGCTGAAGACCGGCGGATACCGCGTATACACCACCATCGATAAACGCGTTTATAATTCGATGCATAAAATCGGCGAAAACAAGGATAACTTCGGACCGGACAGCAAAACGAAAGGTCCTGAGCAAACGGCCGCCATGATGATCGACAACAAGACGGGCGCCATTTTGGGCATGCTCGAAGGCCGGGACTTCAACAAAGAACAGATGAACTACGCCACGCAGATGGTTCGCCAGCCGGGGTCGACCATGAAACCGATCGCCGCTTATCTGCCTGCCATCGAATCCGGCGCCATCCAGCCCGCAAGCATCCTGGACGACGCCCCGATCATTCTGAAGGACGGCCAAAAGGGATTCCACATCCCGAAAAACTCGACTTCGGGTTACAGCGGATTGATGACGGCGCGGAAAGCGTTGAACAAGTCCGTGAACACGATCGCCTTGAAGCTGTATAACAATGTCGTCGGCATCGACGCGGCATGGGCTTTTTCCAAAAAGCTCGGCATCACGACGATCCAAAAAGAGGATTATTCGGCCCAAACGGGCGTCCTGGGCGGTCTGAAGTACGGGGTCACCGTCGAAGAGCTGACGAACGCCTACAGCGCCATCGCCAACCAGGGTACGTTCAACGATGCTTATATGATCGAAAAAATCGTCGATTCGAACGGCAACATCGTTTACCAGCATGAATCCAAGCCTGTGCAGGCATTTTCGAAGCAGACCGCCTATCTGATGACCGATATGCTACGCACCGTCATTACGGACGGAACCGGCGATGTTGTCCGCAAAAACTACAAGCATTTCAAACAAATCCCGATCGTCGGGAAAACCGGTTCCACGCAAAACTATGCCGACGTTTGGTTTATGGGTTATTCGCCTGACGTCACGCTTGGCGTATGGGTAGGCTACAAGGAGCCGAAAAACACGCTGACGACCAAATCGGCCAGAAAGCGGGCCCAGTCCATATGGACGTTGATCATGAACGAAGTCGCTGAAAAGGAAGCGGATTTGTTCAAGACGGCGAAATTCGATAAACCCGAAGGCATCGTTTCCAAGACGGTTTCGGCCTATAGCGGTAAACTGCCGACTTCCTTAACCGATAAATTCGTGACCGATCTGTTTAACGTAAAATACGTGCCTAAAGCAAGCGATGACGCCATCGCCAAAGTCAAATACATCACGTACAACGGGGTCAACTACATTCCGAAGGATGGAACGCCTGAGGATATGCTGAAGGAAAAGGTCGTCATTAAACGCGAGAAACCGATTCCGGACCTCATCAAGGAGCTTGAAGCCGCATTCGCCAAAATGCGCGGAGGCCATGAGCCGCTTTCCTACTATATTCCGCGCGATGCCGGCGAGGATATGCCGACCGAAATCGATCCGCGCGTGGATGACGGCGCTCCTCCGGCTGCGCCAGGCAACGTCAGAATGGCCTTGAACGGCAGCAGCGCAACGATTACGTTCAATCCATCCGGGCAATCGGATGTCGTCGGATACCGGCTGTACCGGTCCCAAAACGGCGGCGCTTTCCAAAATACGGGCAAAATCGTGCTGGCGGGCAATGCGACTTCATTCACCAGCCCTGCCGATGCCGGTTCCGCATTTTATGTGACGGCGGTTGATGTCGCAGGCAAAGAATCGTCGCCGAGCGCAACGGTAAGCAGCCTCGGCGACGGAACGATCGGGCTCCCTGGAGACAACGGCGCAATCACGAACCCCGGCGCTCCGATCGATCCAGGCACATTGGTCGACCCGGGCACGTCGCTCGATCCGGGCGCTAATGGCCAGCAAATTCCGGGCCAATCCGTTACGGGTTCGGACGCGCAGCTGCAGGCGCCTGCTTCGCCTGTAAGCCTGCAGATTTCGCCGCTGGAAAACGGCATCCTGTTCCAATGGAATCCGTCCCGTCCTGAGGAGAAGGTGACGGAATACTACGTTTATTACAGCGAGAAACCCAATGGATCCTATTCCAAAATCGGCTCCAGCCGCGAGCCCGGCTTCCAATATGCTGCAGCGGCGCCGGTAGCGGGTTATTTCCGGGTCACGGCCGTTAATTCGGCGGGGGAATCTCCTCCATCCCCGGCCTCGTATTTCGAGAAAAAATGACGGCCATCCAAGGCTTATCCTGCAAATCGCAGGGTAAGCCTTTTTTCTATGTTCTAAAGTCAACTTCCAAGAAAACGCTCCGTCCCGCCCCACCCTAACCCCTGCTTCCCCGGCCATCGAAGCGGCTGCAATCCGGTAAACCGCCTGCTCAGGGATTTCCCCTCCCAATAAAAAAGAAGCACCGGAACGAATGATCCGGTGCTTCCTGGATAAACGGTATATGCGATTAATCCTCGATCGTGGACAGGTCGCCTGTCGGTAGGTTCAGCTCCCAAGCCTTGAGCACCCGGCGCATGATTTTACCGGATCTCGTTTTCGGCAGCTTGTCGCGGAATTCGATCTCCCGCGGCGCCGCGTGGGCGGAGAGTCCCTCTTTCACGAATTTATAAATTTCGTTTTTCAGCTCTTCGGATTCCTGATAACCTTCGCGCAGCGAGATAAACGCTTTGATGATTTCGCCGCGGGTAGCATCAGGCTTGCCGATGACGCCGGCTTCGGCTACCGCCGGATGTTCGACGAGCTTGCTTTCCACCTCAAACGGTCCGATCCGCTCGCCGGAGGAATTGATGACGTCGTCGACGCGCCCCTGGAACCAGAAGTACCCGTCTTCGTCCATGTAAGCCGAGTCGCCGGAAACGTACCAGCCCGGGATCCGGAAATATTCCTGATATTTGGCAGGGTTATTCCAGATCTGATTCATCATGGACGGCCAAGGCGTTTTGATGGCCAGGTTGCCCATCGTATACGGCGGAACCTCGTTGCCGTTGTCGTCGAGAATCGCGGCTTCCACGCCTGGAATCGGACGGCCCATCGATCCCGGCTTGATCGCCATCGATGGATAGTTACAGATCAAATGCCCCCCGGTTTCCGTCATCCACCACGTATCATGGATGCGCTGGCCGTAGACTTTATGTCCCCAGCGAACGACCTCCGGATTCAGCGGCTCCCCGACGGAAAGCACGTGGCGGAGGCTGCTCAGGTCGAATTGGGAAATGATGTCCGACCCTGCGCCCATCAGCATCCGGAATGCGGTAGGAGCGCTGTACCATACCGTTACTTTATTTTTAGCGATCGTGCCGTACCAATCCTGGGGACTGAAGCGTCCGCCGCGAATGACGTTCGTTGCGCCGTTCAGCCACGGAGCGAAGATGCCGTACGACGTGCCCGTCACCCAGCCCGGATCGGCGGTACACCAATAAATATCGTCTTCGCGCAGGTCCAGCACCATTTTGCCCGTGTAATAATGTTGAATCATGGCATTTTGCACATGGTAGACGCCTTTCGGCTTCCCGGTCGAACCCGAAGTGTAGTGCATGATCAAACCGTCGTTCCGGTCGAGCCATTCGATGGAAAGGTCGGAAGAAGCTTCTTTCATTTCGCCGAAATAATCATGAATTTGGCCGTCTTCCTCAACTTGATCCCCAACCACGAAAATATGCTTCAGCTCAGGCAGCTCGTCGCGTTTGACCCGGCCAAGCAGTTGGCTTGTCGTGACGAGCGCTACCGCGCCGCTGTCTTCCAGACGGTCTTTGACGGCCGTCTCCATAAACGCTTCGAACAACGGGCCGACGACGGCACCCACTTTCAGAATGCCCATGAGAGAAAAATAGAGTTCAGGACTGCGCGGCATAAAAATAAACACCCGGTCGCCTTTGCCGATCCCGTATTTGCGGAGAACGTTGCCGAATTTGTCGGATTGCTCCTTCAAGTCGCCGAAGGTATAACTTTCGTCCCGCGCAGCGTCGCTGTAGAGCAAAGCCTTTTTGTCGCCTCGGCCTTCCGCAACGTGACGGTCGATGGCCTCGTACGCCATATTGACCTTCCCGGTCGTGTACCAGCTGAAGTGCTTCTCGACTTCCTCCCATTGGAATTTCGAGCGGGCTTCTTCATAATCGCCCAGGTTGGACGTTGTTGCGACGCTTGGTAAAATTTCGTTTTGATTTTGATCCATTTCTTTCATCCTCCCTCTGTTTCTCCCAAAAATTGATAGGGCAGCGCTTACAATTTGTATGAGTTCATGCCATAATGACAACATACACACGCAATCAGTCTTCAAAACCTTTTTCCGATGATTCCGATAAGCGAAAAACATGATACAGCAGGTCCGGCAGATGTAAAGATCAAAAATTGTGACTGTTTTTTGTCAGAAATCATTATAACATAGGATGAAAATTCCTGCCATCGCTTTTCATTTAATTGTTTTTTTGCTATAAGTAGGTTAGAAGCCGAAAGGAGCGTCCAGATGGAACACCTGAAATTGTACCATGTCGAAACCGTGCCTCTTGGCGAGCGCTGCCTGGTCGTTGAAGGCCCCGTGCCGCCCGGAAGATTGTCCGAGTTAACCATGCACCCCGACCTCGATGCGTTCCGCCGTCCGAAAGACCAGCACGAAGCGCTGATCGAAATCGCCGGGCTTGCGGAAGGAAGGATCATCATCACCCGCGAGGAAAACGTCATCGTCGGCTACGTCACCTTCCATTATCCGGACGAGCAAGAGCGCTGGTCCCAAGGCCATATGGAGGATTTGATCGAGCTTGGCGCGATCGAGGTGGCCAACGATTACCGGTCGCTGGGCCTCGGCCAGAAGATGATCAAAACCGCCTTCGAAGGCGGGCAAATGGAACAATATATCGTGTTCACGACGGAATATTATTGGCATTGGGATTTAAAAAGCAGCGGGCTGAACGTATGGGATTACCGCAAAATGATGGAACGGCTGATGAAGGTCGTCGACATGGTCTGGTACGCGACCGACGATCCGGAAATTTGCTCGCATCCGGCCAACTGCCTTATGGTCCGGATCGGCCGGGATGTTCCGATTTCGTCGAAGGAGCAGTTCGACCGCATCCGTTTCCAGCAGCGTTTCATGTATTAGCCCAGCCCATGCTTTGGCAAAATCCATCTCATAAAAAACACACAGCTGTCCCCTGCCGAGCGCCGCTCTCGTCCGGGACGGCTTATTTGTTATGCGCTCAATTGCCGGCAGCCCCCTCTTTTGCTCCGCCGCATCTTCCAACGGCAAACAAGCCGCCCGGGGTTGTGGTTAACCTTGCCGGGCAGCTTGTTCGCTGATGAGCCTATTTTACATTTGCCGAAGCATATCATCCAAAATGGCATGCGAACGGCGCGAAGACGCTACCGTAAACTCCGCGAAGTTGGCATGCGCCGAACCGTCGGCTTTGTCCGACATGGAACGGATGATCACGAACGGCACGCCGTTCATGTAACAAACCTGGGCGACCGCCGCCCCTTCCATCTCGACGCACGCCCCCTGCAGATGTTCATAGAACCAGGAGACCTGTTCCACGCTGGCGATAAATTGATCGCCGGAGAGCACCCGTCCGACGCGGAAATTCACTTCGCCAAGCGCGCTGCACGCCTTTTCGGCAAGCGCGACCAGCGCCTTGTCGGCTTGAAAAACGGAAACCTCCTGATAAGGGATGACCCCGCGTTCGAAACCGAGCGCCGTCACGTCCATATCATGCTGAAGGCATTCGGAGGAAATGACGATGTCGCCGATGTTAAGCTCCGGATGAACGGCGCCTGCGACGCCCGTGAACAACACTTTCGATACGCCGAAAAAGTCGATCAAAATTTGCGTCGTCACCGCGGCGTTCACTTTCCCGACTCCCGATTTGCAGACGATGACGTTTTTGCCGTGGAATGTCCCTTTATGATAGCAGACTCCGGCCTTCTCCACCGTTTCCGAGCCGTTCATCCCGGCCAGCAGCAGCTCGACCTCCTCGTCCATCGCTCCAATGATTCCGATTGTTTCCGGCATCTTGCATTCTCCCTTTTCCTAGATTTCGGTTTCCAGACCGATATGTGAAAAAAAGCTCCCGCAAGGAAGCTTTTTTCAGCGTAAACATAACCTTTTTCATATCGTTTCTATTTCTTATTCGTTCACGTGGCTGACGGATAAACGCAAAATCGTCTCATGCGGCAAAATAACCCGGGGGTTGTCCACGTTTTCCTTTTTCATCAGCTTGGTCAGCAGACGCATGGCCACCGCGCCAAGATCGTACATCGGCTGAGCAACCGTTGTCAGCAGCGGACGAACCATGGAAGCCATACGCGTATTGTCGACGCTGATGACGGAGAAATCGTCAGGCACTTTCAGCCCTTCGTCCTGGATGCTGTGAATGGCGCCGATCGCCATTTCGTCCGTTGCCGCAAAGATAGCCGTCGGCTTTTTCTTCAGCCCGAGGAAATATTTCATGGCTTCGACGCCGGACTCGTAGCGGTAGTTACCGATGCGGACAAGGTCCTCCTGGTATTCGATTCCCGCGTTCTCCAGCGCTTTTTTGTACCCTTGGAAACGGGAGTACCCGTTGGCAGGGTCTTGAAGCGTGCCGCTGATCATCGCGATTTCGCGGTGTCCGTGGCGGATGAGCGTGTTGACTGCGTCAAATGCCGCCGCTTCGTGGTCGATATCCACGGAAGGATAGGTTCCCTGTTCATCACGCGTCGCGCAAAGCACGATCGGTACGGCGGAGGTTTGGAATGCCTGAATATGCTCTTCCGTTACGGTTCCGCCCATGAACAGCAGGCCGTCGACCTGTTTCTCGAGCAGCGTGTTGATGACGCGAATTTCTTTTTCCTTCTTCTTATCGGCGTTACACAAAATGATATTATAGTGGTACATGTTGGCGATATCTTCGATGCCCCGGGCGATTTCCGCAAAAATAGAGTTCGAGATATCGGGAATGACTACCCCGACCGTCGTCGTTTTTTTGCTGGCAAGGCCTCTTGCCACCGCATTAGGGCGATATCCCAAACGTTCGATTGCTTCATATACTTTTTTCCGGGTCTGAGGCTTCACGTTGGGGTTGTTGTTTACAACCCGCGATACCGTTGCCATCGATACGCCTGCTTCACGTGCCACATCGTAAATGGTTACCGTCAAATTCCTTCTCTCCATTGCCAATAAATTTTCACTCGTCAACCCATTAAAATTATGATACGACAAATTGTCGCATTCTGCAATGATAACGCTTTACTATCCTTTCAGGTGCTGTTTCAAAGCATCTTCCGTGATATGAGAATGAGATGTATGCCAGACCGGCGCCTGATTTTTGACCAGAATCACCTGAGGGGATTCATGCTGCACGCCAAGCAGATCCGCCGCTTCCAGCGAGACCGGGCGATCCTCGACCACATGGATTAATGCGTATTCTACGGCTTCGTTCGGCTCGTTTTGCAAGTATGACATCATCTGCTGATAGGCCCCGGCGCTGATCGGGCAGCGCGTGCTGTGCTTGAACAGGAGCAAAGGCTTTTCGTCCGAAGCAGCCAATGCGGAATGCAGCTGCTGGCTAGTAGTCAGTTTGGTCATCGTCGCCATTTGATATACATCTCCTTTTTTCGATTCATTCCTCCTTCTATCGTATCAAAAACTTCGTGAAAAATCCAACGAACTATGAAAATAATTCTGAAATTTTTTTGTTTTCATACATCGGCATGAAATACATTCATTTCCGGCAGGATGACGGACAGCTGCGAAAGGCGCTGGCGGATGTCCGATACCCATTGATCGTCGCGCATGCCCTCGGCCAATCTATACATATCCAAGAGGAGGTTGATCCGCCCCTCGATTTCGTCTTCGAATTTTGCGTGCAGCCTGTCATCGGGACAATCCTCATCGGCCAGCACGTCGTAAATGACGCCGGCCAGTTCATGGTGGTCCGTCATCGAAAAGCTCGTTTTTCCCGGATCGGACCCCAGCAAATCGATGCATCTCTTCAAGTCCGACCGCATGGAAGGTATAAGTTGGTACGTCATACATTGATCGCAAACCAGTACGGGGACATGGCGGATCGTCACGCTCCGGCTGTGTTTGACCGTCCGAAGCTCCAGTTTCAGGCTTTGCTCGCAGTTGCATTTCATTGACACAATACCCCACCTCAATCTCTCTCTTCTATCTGTCTACTCGGATGAGTGCCGATACCGGCTGATGTTGGTATTCGCCTCTGCAGGCCGCGATTCCTCCCTGTTTGGGCCAGCTGTTTTATTTACCAAAAAGCCCATCTCTTTCATATCGGCCGGTTCCCAGCAGAATTGGTATCCGGTTGATGTAACCCTCAGACAGACAGCCCCCGGTTAGCGGAAGAACGGGAGCGGAGATGAAAGTCCTTCGCGATTCTGAAGCCTATCATATTTCGCCGAAAAAAAACCCGGCACTCGAAATGAATGCGGGTTTCATGCGTTTTTATCATTAATCGATTGCAGCTTCAACCTCACGAAACGTGGGTGTCTTTTCCTTCATCCTTCCGGCGCGCTTGGTTCTCGAAACGGCTGGATTCGTTAAACTCGGTCAGCAGCCTTTCGATTTCGCCGTTCGTGGTCAGCTTATAACATTCCTCGGCGACAGCGCGCGCCTCTTGGGCCGACGTGTTCAAAATCCGGTGCTTCACCCGGAGCAGCGATTGGATCGACATGCTCAAATCGTGCACGCCTAACGCGATCCAGAGCGGTATGGAACGTTCGTCCCCCGCCATCTCCCCGCACACGCTGACGGGAATGCCCGCATCGCGTGCCGCTTCCACGATCGTGCGCAGCATGCGGAGGATCGCCGGGTGGTAAGGATGATACATATGGGCGATCTGTTCGTTCATCCGATCCACCGCGAGCACGTATTGAACCAGGTCATTCGTGCCGATGCTGAAAAAATCGCATTCCTTGGCGATCAAATCCGCGATCGTGACGGCCGCAGGGACTTCGATCATGACCCCGACCGGAATCTCGGGATCGTACGGAATGCCCCTTGCATCCAAATCGGCCATGGCGCGGCGCAAAATCTCGTTGGCTTGTCTCACTTCATCCACCGAGGAAATCATCGGATACATGATTTTGGTTTTGCCGTAGGCGCTAGCGCGCAAAATCGCCGTCAGTTGCGTCTGGAAAAGCTCCTGGCGTTCCAGGCTGATCCGGATCGCGCGGAAGCCGAGGAAAGGATTGTCCTCCTGCGGCAGCGGAAAATAATCGAGCTGCTTGTCCCCGCCGATGTCCAGCGTCCGGATAACCGTGTGGCGTCCCTCCATTTTCCGAACGATCTGAAGGTAAACCTGGAACTGCTCCTCCTCGCTCGGGAAGTTCGCGCGATCCATGTACAAAAACTCCGTCCGGAAGAGCCCCACGCCAAGGGCCCCGTATTTCACGGCCATGTCGAGTTCCTTTACCGAGCTGATGTTGGCCGACAAACGCATCTCCGTGCCGTCTTTCGTGACGGCTTCGACCGAGGCGAGCAGCTCCAGCCGTTCCTTGCGGACCTGCTGCTCCACCCGCGTGCATTCGAACTGGTCGACGGTTTTTTTGTCCGGATTGACGAACAGCTTGCCGGAATCGCCGTCCATCACGATCAGGTCCCCCGTTTGAATCGGTTCGGCAAGTTTCCCCTCGATGCCGGCCACGAGCGGAATGCCAAGCGCCCGTGCCATGATCGAGGCGTGGGACGTTTTGCCGCCCACCATCGTGACGACGCCCAGGACATGGGCCGGATTCAAATGGGCGAGCTGGGACGGGGACAACTCCTTCACGACAAGCACGTAAGGCTGCGTATCCGAAGGAAGCGTAATTTCCGGCGCGCCAAGCAGATGCTTCAGCAGGCGGTTGCCGACGTCCTTGATGTCCATCGCCCGCTCCTTCATATATTCGTCGTCCAGCAGGTCGAACATCGTAACAAAGTGGTCGATCGCTTCCTTCACCGCGACTTCGGCCGCCTTGTACTGCCGTTCGATGACGCCCTGGATTTCGTTCATGAACACGGGATCGTCCAGAATCGCCAAATGCGCATCGAAGATGCTGGATTCCTCTTCCCCGACGATATCGCGGAACTCGTTTTTGATATATTCGATTTCGTTTTTGGAGGTGCGTATCCCTTCATACAGCCGCTCAAACTCATTGGCCAGATCAACTGCGTCTATGCCGGTTTCGGGCAGATCCCATTCCCAGTTCGGCAGGACGAATGCTTTTCCAATTGCGATGCCGGCAGATGCTCCGATACCTTGAATCATGTTTCCAAACCTCCAACATTTCTGTCGTGTAATACTACGGACATGACCGACGTCTGTCCTTTTTTGACCGTTTTGAACGGCGCGAAGCTCCAGGATTTGACGCGGTCCGGATTCGTAATGACCATCGGCGTCGCGATCGATGTCGCATGGGCCTTGATGTAGGCCAGGTCGAATTTGACGAGCAGCTGACCCGGCTCGACGGCATCCCCTTCCTTCACGACCGCCGAAAAATGCCCTCCCTTAAGCTGGGAGGTGTCGATCCCGATATGAAGCAGCACTTCGAGGCCGTCCGGCGTCGAGATGCCGATGGCATGCATCGTAGGATAAACGTGCACGATCGTTCCATAAACCGGCGAGACCAGTTCCCCGCGCTCCGGCATGAAGGCGACCCCGTCGCCGACCAGCTTCGCCGCGAAAATCTGATCCGGCACTTCCTCGATCGGAAGCATCCGGCCCTGCACCGGCGCGCTGAAAAGCACGCGCGGCAGGTCCCGCTGGAGCAGTTTGTTGACTTCCTCGCGGATCAGTTCGGAATACGTGCCGAACACCACTTGGACGTTTCCTCCGCCAAGCTTGATGAGGCCCGCCGACCCGAGCAGCTTTAACGCATTGCCGTCCACGAGCCTGTCGTTTTTGACGGTCAGCCGCAGCCGGGTAATGCAGGATTCCACCTGTACGATGTTGTCCTTGCCGCCCAACGCTTCCAAAATAAGCGGCGCCTGGTAGGGAATGCTCCCCGCCCAATCCTCGAGGTTCGAACCTTCCTCCCGGCCGGGCGTCGGAATCTGGAACCTGCGGATCGCCCACCGGAACAGAAAATAATAGACAAAACCGTAGCCGATGCCGATCGGAATGAGCAGCCAGGCGTGATGGGACAGATGCAGGTTCAGGAAAAAATCGATGGCCCCCGCCGAATAGGAGAAGCCGTGATGGATATCCAGCTCGTAGGTAAGCCACATGGCCGCCCCGGATAGCACCGCGTGCAAAATGAACAAATACGGCGCCGCGAACAAAAACGCGAATTCGATCTGCTCGGACACCCCTGTTAAAAAGCATACGAGCGCCGCCGTCAAAAATGTCTTTTTGATCTTCGGCTTCAAGTCCTCGCGGGCTTCCTGGATGATCGCAAGCGCGATGGCCGGCAGCGCGAACATCATGATCGGGAACAACCCCGCCATATAGCTGCCCGCCGTCGGGTCGCCCGCAAAAAAGCGCGGCAGGTCGCCCTGCACGATATTTCCAGAAGGAGTCTGATAGGACCCCGCCTGAAACCAGAAAATGTTGTTGAGCAGATGATGCAGCCCAAACGCCGTCAGAACCCGGTACAAAATGCCGTACAAAAACAAGCCGAATCCGCCCAAATGGTTCATGAGCAGCGTCAGCTCGTCCAGCCCCTTTTGCAAATAAGGGGTGATGAACAGCAGCGCCCAGGAAAACAGCGTCGAAAACACCCCCATGAACAGGAGGACAAACCTTGAACCGCCAAAAAACTGCACCGCTTCAGGCAGTTTGATATGCTTGTATCGGTTCGAGGCGACGCCCGACAATATCCCGAAAAGCACGCCGATCAGCGTCGTGGGCTGTATATTGCCGCCGCCCATATGCCGCGTGATCTGGTCGTAGATAAACATGCCCGCAAGCGCCGCTAGTCCCGCCGGCCCGGCTTGGTTCGAAAGCCCCCAGGCGACGCCGACCGCAAACAGATACGGGAGGAAATAGAAGATGCCCTGTCCGGCCCACGTGCATACCTCAGCGACGTGAGGAAGACCCCATGCGGCCCAGGGAAGACTGCCTACGCTCAGCAAAATGGCGGCTGATGGAAGGACCATCGTGGGCAGTATAACCGCTCTTCCGAGCTGCTGCAGTGATCCGAGCCAATTCAAGAAAGGCACTCTCCTTTCAAAAACAGATCAGAAATTGCAAAGCCATGCTTACCGGTTCCTGCAAAATCTGCGCTATTTCAAATGGTAAGCTTAGATCGACATTTTGTCAAAAAGGATTTGCAAGATTCCGACCAAGCGGACAAGCGCCCTGAACGGGCAAAAAAACATCCCCGGGAAGCAAATCCCGGAGATGCCTGGCCCCGCAGGCCGGATTAACGGTGCCCAGACCGGTCCGGCTGCGTGATCGCCTCTTCCACTTTGATGCAGCGGTCCATGATGACTTTCATGCCGCTCTGCCCGGCGATAGCCGCCGCCTCATCGCTGACGATGCCGAGCTGCAGCCATAACACGTTCGCATGAATCCCGGCCGCTTCCCGCGCAACGTCCGCGCAATATTCGCTTCGGCGAAACACGTTGACGATGTCTACCGGCTCGGGAATATCTTTCAACGAAGCATAGCAGGTTTCGCCCAAAATTTGGCGTCCCGCCGCGTTCGGATTGACCGGGATGATGCGGTAGCCGCGGCCTTGCATCGCCTCGGCGATCATGTAGGAGGTCCGGTCCGGTTTATCGGACAGACCGACGACGGCTATATTTCCGGCCTGCTGCAGAATTTCCCTGATTTCGTCGCGCGTCGGATTTTCGAAAGCCATGTCTGATCCCTTCTTTCCTTAATATATGCGGGTGGATATGGAAACTGTTTTATTTTACCCATTCGACCTGGGCCCCAAGCGCCTTCATATGGTCAAAAAACTGCGGATAGGATTTGGCGACGTGATGCGCGTCCTTGATCGTCAGCGGCTGCTTGGCGCGCAGCCCGACGATCGTCAGCGCCATGATGACGCGATGGTCGAAATGGGCGTTGATCTCCACGCCGCCTTCGACGCCTTCCGGACGCCCGTGGACGATAATTTCGGCTTGGCGCTCCTCCACGTCGGCTCCGGCTTTGCGGAGCTCCGCCAAATAATCCGTGATGCGGTCGCATTCCTTGTAACGGAGGTTCTCCACGTTGTAAAACCGGGACGTTCCCTCCGCAAACACGGCGGCGGCCACCATCGCAAGCACCGCATCGGTTGCCGCGTCGCCGTCGAACTCGACCGCCTTGAGTTTTCCGTTGCCCTTCACGTGCACTTCGTCGTTTTCATGCGTCAGGGGCGCCTCCATCATGCGCAGCACGTCGACCACGGCCCGTTCCCCTTGCTTGCTTTCCACCGGCAGTCGTTTCACGAGGACGTCCGACTCCGTTACCGCGGCGGCGGCAAGCACGGCGGCGGAACCCGGGTAATCGCCCTGGACCGTATACGTTTTCGCCTGATAGGATTGGTTGCCCGGAACGCGGAACCGCATGTAATCGTCGCTTGCATGGATGACGATGCCCGCCTGCTCCAACACTTCAAGCGTCTGGCCGACGACGACCTTCGATTTCAGATCGCCGGTCACTTCGATTTCGCTGTCTTCTTCCAGGAGCGGCGTCAGGAACAACAGCGCGCTCAAATACTGGGAGCTGACGGAGCCGGACACTTGAATGCGCCCGCCTTTCGGTTTTCCGCCGCGGATCCGGATCGGCAGGCGGCCGTCGTTATGCTCCACCTGAACCCCCATTTGCTCCAGGGCCGAAATCAGGTCGTCATGCGGACGTTTGCCGAGCGAATCGGGATATGTATTCACGAACGTCACGTCCGGACAAAGCGAAGCGATGCCCATCAGAAAGCGGAGGACGGCGCCGGCATTGCCGACGTTCAGTTCCTTGACGTCCCGCGGACGGCGGCCGAAGCCGGTAATGACCGCTTTTTCCTCGTCTTCGACGAGCACGGCTCCCAAATCCTGAATGCAGCGGCGCATCGCGTCGCTGTCTTCGCTGCGGGCCGGATAATACACCGTGCTTGTTCCTTCGGCCAGCGCCGCGACCAAAAGGTACCTCGTCGTATAGTTTTTGGAGGAAAGCGCGCCGATCTCTCCCTGCAGCCGCGGTGTCGGTTTTACAATCAAATCCATATGCCCCATGTCTCCTTCTCGAATTAGTTCACGCTCTAACCGGGATGCAAATGCGATTTGACAGCCCATTTAAAGCTTGGTTATCATAAACATAATTACATAAGGTTTTTGCGAAAAGCCAAAGCTTTCGGCAAAACCCTGGCTTATCAAAACTACGGAAAAGAGGTTAATTCCCATGACATCCATTCGTGAAATAGAACCGTCCGAAGTAAGACGGCGCCTTCTAGCAGGCGAATCCCTCCAGATGATCGACGTCCGCGAAGACGATGAAGTCGCGCAGGGCATGATCAGCGGAGCGAAGCATATCCCGCTCGGGCAAATCCCGGAACGCCTGGATGAAATCCCGAAGGAAGGCGAGGTCATCCTGATTTGCCGCAGCGGCGGCCGCAGCATGAGGGCCTGCCAATACCTGCAGCAGTTTGGCATCGAATGCATCAACATGACCGGCGGCATGCTTCAGTGGAACGAAGACGAAGCATAAGCCTGCATCGAAGCGGCAGTCCTTGCGGACCTGCCGTTTTTTGGTTTATCCGGCCGCCTCTTGTGCCGCTAGAATGCGCAGGCGAAATCGCCCTTCGCAAAAAACCTCTTGCCCCTATCTTAACACAAAACGGCTTAGACGCGGTAATGCGTTAAAATTTTTAGCGCCACCTCATCGGCCCCGATCCCGCTGGTATCCACCGTGCAGTGGGCAAAACGATACGCGTCTTTCCGCTCCTCCAGAATCGTCCGGATCCGTTCCTCGGCGCCGCCGGCAAGCAGCGGCCGGTTTTGATCCCCCTTAACCCGTTCGACGATGGCTTCCGCTTCCGCCGTCAAGGCCACAACGAATCCGCCTTGAAGCATCAGCTCGCGATTTTCCTCGCGCAGGACGCATCCGCCCCCGGTGGCCACGACCTTTCGCCCGCCTGAAGACAACACGTTTCGCAAGGCGCAAGTTTCGGCATTCCGAAAATAAGGTTCTCCGCGGAGCTCGAACATTTCGGGAATGGTCATTCCTTCCTGAGCCACGATGGACGCATCCAGATCGACCAGCGAATACCCCAGCTTCTCGGCCAAAATTTCGCCAACCGTCGACTTTCCGGTCCCCATCATTCCGATCAGTATGATATTTTGTTCCGTCTGGTTCAATAGAGCACCCCTTTTGTTTCCATTCAATCTCAAGCTTTTTCATATCATACCACAGGCCAAAAACTTTCGACAATCTCGCAAAACGATCGCGGTTTCCCTTTGTCCGCAAGCCCGATCCATGCAGTCGTTTGCCCGTCATCGCCGTACGGACACGGGATTGCCCCGGATCAGTCTATTTTCTGCCAGTCTAGCATATACATGCCATGGACCTATAATTCTGACGCCAAGCGAAACGATGTTGTGGAAAATTCGGAGTTTTGTAAGGAGTGGTCGTATCCGTCATGCCAGAATCCCGTTCCCATTCGCCCGAAACGTTGTCAAAAATCAAACAGATCGCGGACCCGCGGCATATTTTGTGCCGGGAGGACATGTTATGGGTTTTGCATTACGTGCAACAAAAAGTGGCTCAAGGCGAACCAGCGCTGCTGGAACTCCCCAAGCCACGTTTACTGCAAAATTTTCAATACTTCGGCGAAGCCGCGCTGCTTCTGCTGCACCGCTCCGCGGCGGGCCATGCGCAGGACGAACGCATCCGGATTTGCCTTCAGGAGGCCATGCACGGGCTTGTCCCTGCGGATCGCCCGGAGCGGTCGTAGCCGAATACCGGCTTCCTATTCCTGGATCCAGTTATGGTGGAAGACGCCTTCCTTGTCGACGCGCTTAAACGTATGCGCTCCGAAGTAGTCGCGCTGCGCCTGAAGCAGGTTCGCAGGAAGTCTTTCGGTGCGGTAGCTGTCGAAATAAGCCAGCGCGCTCGCGAAGCCCGGCACCGGAATGCCGCGGCTGACGGCTGCGGACACCGTTTGGCGCCATGCGTCTTGGTAGTTTTCGATGATGTCTTTAAAGAACGGATCGAGAAGCAGGTTTTTCAGGCCCGGATCTTTCTCGTAAGCGTCCGTGATGTTTTGCAGGAAGCGGGAACGGATGATGCAGCCGCCGCGCCAGATTCTGGCCAGGTCGCCGTATTTCAGATCCCAGCCGTATTCGTCGGAAGCGACGCGAAGTTGGGCGAACCCTTGGGCATAGGATACGATTTTGCTCGCAAACAGCGCTTTGCGCACGTTTTCGATGAATTCGGCTTTGTCGCCCTGGAACGCTTCCGCTTTCGGACCGTTCAGGATTTTGCTTGCTTCCACGCGTTCTTCCTTCATGGCGGACAAGAAGCGGGAGAATACCGATTCGGTAATCATGGACAGCGGAACCCCGAGATCCAGGGAGCTTTGGCTCGTCCATTTTCCGGTACCTTTTTGGCCGGCCGCGTCAAGGATGACGTCCACCATCGGTTTGCCCGTTTCTTCGTCTTTATGCGAGAAGATGTCGGCCGTGATTTCGATCAGGTAGCTGTCAAGCTCCCCTTTGTTCCATTCGCTGAAAATTTGGTGCAGTTCTTCCGCGCCGAGGCCCAGCGCATCCTTCAGCAGGTGGTAAGCTTCGCAAATGAGCTGCATGTCGCCGTATTCGATGCCGTTATGCACCATTTTCACGTAATGGCCGGCGCCGTCCGGACCAATATATGTACAACAAGGTTCGCCGTTCACTTTGGCGGAAATCGATGTCAGGATCGGCTCGACAAGCTCGTAAGCGCTTCTTGGTCCGCCTGGCATGATCGAAGGTCCTTTGAGAGCCCCTTCTTCGCCGCCGGAAACCCCTGCACCGATAAAGCGGAAGCCTTTTTCTTCAAGCATTTTGCTGCGGCGCTGCGTATCCGGGAAGTAAGCGTTGCCCCCGTCGATGATGATATCGCCTTCGTCCAGCAGCGGGATCAATTGCTCGATGGTCGCGTCCGTCGCTTTGCCGGCTTGTACCATGATCAAAATTTTGCGGGGTTTCTCCAGCGACTCCACGAACTCCTCCATGGAGAAGGTTCCCGTAAGGTTTTTGCCTTTCGCTTCTTCGAGAAGGGCTTCTGTTTTCTCCGGGGAACGGTTGAATACGGAAACGGTAAAGCCCCTGCTTTCAATGTTGAGAGCCAAGTTTTTGCCCATGACCGCAAGGCCAATGACACCGATTTGTTGCTTCGACATATGGTCCTCCATCCTTTGCCTTTTTTTTTGGAAAAAATGAATACACCTATTTTAGCGTGTTTACGCGCGAAAGTGAACCCCACGATGTAAACATCTCGTGACAAAACACCCCGCAGTCTGCAGAGGTGCTTTTCGTCACTTGCTTTTCTATTTGCGGAAATGTCCCCGCCCATTAGGTTCCTCCCGCCTTTACCAGCGTATGCGTTACCATTCGAGCATCAGCAGCTGCCGGGAAAGATCGGCCAGCTTTTTGCGGCAAAGCTCCGCTTTATCTTCATCTCCGTTCTGAAGCGCTTCGTGAAGGCGCTCCAGTTCGTCATCCACTTCCAGCCGGAGAAGCAGCAGCCTCATTTCGCCTTCCTTCGAGAAATAAAGCTTCGAGATCTCCTGCTCTGTCATGAACGGCCCCTTTTGATACAGCACCCTTTGCTGGTATCCGGATATTTCAACCAAACGGATGACTTCGCCGAATAAAATGCTTTCCACCAAAATCTGGCGGTCCTTGAACCGTTTGACCACTGCATGGCCCCGCGTATCCTCGATCAGCTTCTCCATCCACTCCGCCAGTTTGGCGTCGCGGATCACGTAATCCCCGACCATTTTGTAGCCGTTTTTGGTCCGGTTGAACCGCAGCTTGACAAGTTTGCGCCCCGTTCTGACGGAAACGATGAACAGCGATTCGTTTTCGCTCCAGTACAGGGAGTATCCTTCCTGTATCAAATCCTTAATCAGGTCCTGAATATGCCGCCGGTTAAACCGAAGCTCCAGATTGCAGTACTCCACTTCATAGCTTTTGTTCACGGCACTCCCTCCTTCAGTTTTGGACCGCCTTTGACGAACAACCTGCGACTAAAGGGTTTGCAAAAAAACAAAGATGCTTGCTTGCAGCCGATGTTGCAAAGTCCTGATTACGTTGAAAAAAGTCTTTGTTCTATTTTATACTTTATCTTATGTAACGGTAACTTGGTTTATTGACTATTTTTACCCGCTCCCCGCCTCTGCCAAACAGGCAGCAACGACACGCGGTCGGCCTTAAAATAGACATCAACCCATTGCATAAAAGGAGGCGCATCATGCCGTTTGAAGGATTTCATTCCAAGGATTTCGAAGTATTCAACGTTCCCGGTCTCGAACCCCGCATGGAAGCTTTGATTGCGAACGTCAGACCGAAGCTGGAGGAGCTCGGCCGCGAAATGGCCCCGTTTTTGTCCGCCCTTTGCGGAGAGGAAATGTTCCCCCATGTTGCCAAACACGCGCGCCGCACCATCAATCCCCCGAATGACACGTGGGTGGCCTGGGCCGCCAGCAAAAGGGGGTATAAAGCGCTGCCCCATTTCCAGGTAGGGATGTTCGAATCCCATCTGTTCATCATTTTTGCCGTCATTTACGAAAGCCCGAACAAGGTCACGTTCGCGAAACATCTGGAGAAAAACCGCAGCCAAGTGATCCAAAGCTTGCCGGCGCATTTCTATTGGTCCATGGATCATATGGATCCGGGCTTCACCCCCCATGCGGACATGAGTCCCAAGGCTTTCTCGGAGATGGCGGACAGGCTGGAAAAAGTGAAAAAAGCCGAAGTGCTCTGCGGTCTCCGCATTCCGAAAGGCGAGGCGGTGCTCGAAAACGGACCGGAGCTCGTCTCCGTCATCCAGTCGACCTTCGAAACGCTGCTTCCCCTTTACAAAATGGCATTTTAGCCGAGCGCATACGGTTTCGCCGCTTTTGACAGGCGGTGATTCCGTTTCGCGAAACGAACCATGAAGCCTGATGGTGTTTAAAAAAGCTGCAATCCGTGTTCGGCGAATCGCCGGTCCGGATGCAGCTTTTTTTGCTAAAGGGCGAGCCCTGCGGCGCGATGCTGGGCCCCCTTTACGAAAGCTGCGCCCCGGCCTTCATGCGCCGCGAAAGAACCAGATGGATCACGAACAGCAATGCCATCACGACCGCGCTCGCCAGAAATGGCGACGAATGCCCGAGCCGGTCCCACAGCTGTCCGGATACGACCGGGCCCACGACCATCCCCGACCCCTGGAGCGTAAGGAAAAACCCCCACACCGCCCCGCGCTCCCCTTTCGGAACCAAATGCGACACGAAGGTGTTCCATCCGGGCAGGATCATCGCGTAGCTGATGCCGACGATGCATACGAACACGAAAACCAGCGGCAGGGAACGCACGATCGAAAAAAAGCTCAGCGAAAAGGCAGCCAGCAGGAATCCCGCATTCAAAAACGGTCCCGTTCCGAAACGGTCGATCAGCTTCCCGCTCGGGATCAAGGCCAGCACCGTAATTCCTCCCCCCGCAATCAGCAGCAGGCTGTACATGTTCGGGGAAATGCGCAGCTCGTTTTGCACGTATAAAGTGATGACCGGGCTCAAAAGCCCGATGACGAAGGATTGGAGGAACAAAGCGGGATAGACCATCCAGCTTACCTTCAGCGTCGTCCGGACTTCGCGCAGCGTCGATTTTACGCTTGCTCCCAGATGGGCGAGCTTCCCTGCCAGAACCGCAAACATGCCCTTGCCCGTTGCGGTGGCGGCCGCGGCCGCCGTTTGGAACGGGATTTTCACTTTCGACGGCAGCAGCAGCGCGACCAACACCAAAACGATGCCGACCCCGATCAAAATCAAAAAAGCGGTATGGTAATTTTTCTCCGTCCGGTCCATCAAAAAATTCATGACGATCGGACCGGCCCCCGTGCCGGCCAGCGAAGCCATTTCCAGCGTGCCCAGAGCCTGCCCGTTGCTGCCCTGCGGCCCCGATATTTCCGTCGTTCCCGTCATGGCGGTCGGCCACAGCGGCGACGTCCCCAGCCCGAGAATAAAACAGGCCAGCGACAGCCAGAACGCTCCCGAAAAAAACGCGATCATGCAAAGGGCGATCACCGTCATGATCAACGCTCCGGCCATCGTTTTCCGGTACCCGAGCCGCTCCCCGATCCAGCCGAACGGGCTTCTGAACAGGTTATCGCCGATGTATTGGAGGGAAAACGCGATTCCGATGGTATGCGCGGATAGACCGAGCGAATTTTTCATGTAGACGGGCAGCACGGCGACCAGCAGCGAACCCTTCATGAACTCGACTAAAAATATAATGATGAGCAGCCCAACGAAAAAAGGGGATCTGAGCCGTTTTACGGCGGCTGCTCCCGCGATCGGCGGCATGGTCTCACATCCTCTACTCATGATTTGCAATAATTCCCCTAAAATAACGCATATTTATAATGTACCCCAAATTCTTCCCGGAATTTCACCGGGGCGCGAAATGCATGCTTGCAATCGCCCCCCATTTTGCTATACTCATCCTTGTAATTTTAACAGATGAAAGGTTGTGACAGCATACGATGGACCACCGCCGTACGCCGCTATTTACTGCTTTGAAGGAACACGCGGCAAGCAATCCCGTACAATTTCATATTCCCGGACACAAAAAGGGCATGGGAACCGACGCCGAATTCAGGGAGTTTATCGGCGATAACGCCCTATCCATAGATTTGATCAACATCGCGCCGCTGGACGATTTGCATCAGCCGACCGGCGTCATCGAAGAAGCGCAGAAGCTCGCCGCCGACGCTTTCGGCGCGGACCATACTTATTTTAGCGTACAGGGGACAAGCGGTGCCATCATGACGATGATCCTGTCCGTATGCTCCCCGGGCGATAAAATCATCGTCCCCCGGAACATTCACAAATCGGTCATGTCGGCCATCATTTTCTCCGGCGCCAAGCCGGTGTTCGTGTCTCCGGCACGCGACGAAAACTTGGGCATCGACCACGGCATTACGACCAAATCCGTCCAGCGTGCCCTGGATCGCCATCCGGACGCCAAAGCGGTCCTGGTCATTAACCCGACGTATTTCGGCGTATGCGCCAATTTGAAGGAAATCGTCGACCTGGCCCACAGCCGCAACGTGCCCGTCCTTGTCGACGAAGCCCACGGCGTGCTCATTCATTTCCATGAGGACCTGCCGATGTCGGCCATGGAAGCCGGCGCCGATATGGCGGCAACGAGCGTTCACAAACTCGGGGGATCCATGACGCAAAGCTCGGTGCTCAATCTGAATACGAAACACGGTTTCGTCAATCCGCAGCGCGTGCAAACGATCATCAGCATGCTGACGACGACCTCGACCTCGTACCTGCTGCTGGCCTCGCTGGACACTTCCAGACGGAACCTGGCCATTAACGGCCACGCCATGGCGCAAAAAACGATCGATCTTGCGCAAAAAGCCCGCCGCAGCATCAACGAAATCGACGGCTTGTACTGCTTCGGAGACGAAATCCTCGGAGGCGAAGCGACGTTCGATTACGATCCGACCAAGCTGACGATTCACGTTCGCCATTTGGGCATCACCGGTTACGAAACGGAAAACTGGCTGCGCGAGCACTACAACATCGAAGTCGAACTGAGCGACATGTACAACATCCTCTGCCTGATCACCCCGGGCGATAACGAGGAAACGGTATCGATCCTGCTTACCGCGCTCCGCAAGCTGTCGGAGACGTATTACAAAGTGAACGAGGCCAACGAATTGATCGTCAAAATCCCGGAAATCCCCCAGCTTTCCCTCATCCCAAGGGATGCTTTCTACGGGGACACCGAGGTGATTCCGTTCAAGGAATCCGCCGGCCGGATCATCGCCGAGTTCATCTACGTGTACCCGCCAGGAATCCCGATTCTGCTGCCCGGCGAAGTCATTTCCCAGGACAACATCGATTACATCATCGACCACGTCGACGTCGGCCTGCCCGTGAAAGGCCCGGAAGACCGTTACATCAAAAACGTCAAGGTGATCGTGGAAACCGACCCTATTTTTTAAACAAGGACGCCAGCAAAACTTGGGCGCGAGCAAAATAACCCGGTACCGCAAATGCGGCACCGGGTTTCTTTATGCTCTGGAGGCTTCCCGAAGAATCAGTCTTCCTGCTGGGCAACAAGCTCGTTGTAAGCCGCTTCCACGGCATTCCATTCTTCTTCGTCTTCAATATTGTAAAGCATCATCTCATCGTTTTCTTCTTCCACGCGCAGAATGATGCCGTCAGCTTCCGGATTTTCACGCTCGAGCAGCAGCGCATACAAATTCTCGCCAACGTCAAACGTTTCAACAAGAACCATCTCTACATCGTTGCCTTGCTCGTCGGTCAGCGTCAAAACAAATTCTTCATGCTCATGATCGTGATCATGGTCATGGCCGCATGCATCGCCGTGCTCATGTGTGTGATCGCTCATTACAAAAACCTCGCTTTAGGTTATATAGTCATACCTTCGTATCGTATCATGTCGGAAGGCTCTGGTCAATTTATCCTATTCCAAAAACGGGTTTTTAATTCAGAGCGGTGATTACTTTTTCGGCAACGAGTTGGTAATCGGCGTTTTTGGACGCTTTGATGTAGAATCCGACCTTGTATTTTCCGGCGACTTTGAAATCGTACGTAAAATCGTAGGTGCGGAACCAGAAGTTGTCTTTTTGGTTGCTCCCCAAATCCTGCGTCTGAATATCCTTGACGTGTCCGGACGGATCGGTGATGGCGACTTTGACGGACGACACATGATCCGCCAAACTGTCGACCTGGCAGAATACGTTGAATTTCAGCTTGCCTTTGTTGACGTTACCGAATACGGTATCGCCATTGAATAGGAAAATATGTACATTCGGCTTGATGAATTTTACCTGGTTCGAATCACCGTCCCAAGTCACCACGCCGTTAAACTCCCGGATGGGCACATAGGTCTTGCCGTCGATCACGTAACCGCCGTCCTGCACTTCCTGACCGTTGATCCAAACTTTGATCTTCTGGGTCACCGAATCCGCGAACATGACGGAGCCGCCCATCAGGGAGAAGGCAAAGACGCATACCAAAATCTTTTTCCAGCTTCTCATCCTTTCATTCCCTCCATTTCCTTCATGCTGTTGTATATATATACTAAAAGTAAATGTGCAAGTTGCGGTCGGAACTTCCCTTTATGAGGTTAAATTTTTGAAACCAAAATTTCGGGTCTCTGTCTTAAGTTACAAAAACCTCGCATTGAAAATAGCCCGCCGTGTCTCTCTTCCTCGCCAGCACGAAAAAACCTGCGTAAACACGCAGGTTGCCCTTGACCAAATAACGGTTATTTCACTTTCGTTAGTATGCAAGGCACGCCTTTGCCGACGGCGCCCGGCTCCCTCATGCGGGCGGCGTAAGCCATTCCGCGCGCGCATGGCGTTTTGCACGCCTCGCACACCTCCGACGTCACCAGCCTCATGCCTTTATGCACTTTTTCCCCTTTAGCTTGCGCCGGTTTTTTGCCTTTTGACTTGACCATGCCTGATTCCCCATTTCCTAAAAGCCTTTGCTGCATTGTATGGAGAACAAACCGAAAGTGGAACCTATGGTATATAATGATTTCTGAGACATCACGGGAGGTGTATTCCTTGAATTTGGAACTGCAAATGATCGGCACCGGCAGCGCCTTTGCCAAAACATACTTTAACAACAACGCCCTGCTTACGGACGGGGCCTTCACCCTTCTCATCGATTGCGGGGTCACCGCTCCGCTTGCGCTGCACCGGCTCGGCAAATCCTTCGAAGACGTGGACGCCGTCCTCATTACCCATATCCACGCGGATCACGTGGGCGGACTGGAGGAGCTCGCGTTTAAGATGAAATTCACCTACAAACGCAAAATCAAACTGTACATAGCCGAGACGCTGGTCACGGTGCTCTGGGAGCATTCGCTCCGGGGAGGACTTTACCAGGAGGGGGAGATCACATGCCTTGAGGATCTGTTCGAGGTCTGCCCCCTCGCGCCTGATCAGGCCTACGACATTTCCGAGCATATCCGGATCGAACTGATTCCGACCAAACATATCCCCGGCAAAAACAGCTATTCCCTGTTTATCAACGAACGGCTGTTTTACAGCGCGGATATGGTCTATGATCCCGGACTGCTGCAGCAGCTTGTCGAGCGGCGCGGCTGCCGCATGATTATGCACGACTGCCAGCTAGAAGGCCCGGGCGAAGTTCACACGACGCTTGACGAACTGATGAGGCTGCCTGAGCAAATCCGCAGCATGACCTATCTGATGCATTACGCGGACAACAAAGACGACTTCATCGGCAAAACCGGGGGCATGGCGTTTATCGAACAGGGGCGCATATACCCGGTTTAATCCGTCCCCTGCACGGCAAAAAGCCGGTACAAGCATATACCATGCTTGCACCGGCTTTTTTTAGCTTGCCGTCTTATTCAAAACGGGGTAAATTATCCAAATTGTTCGATGGATCGCCATCCGCGTCGCCGCGAATATACATTTCCCCGTCTCTTCCTTTAAACACGTTGACGCCGGCAATCGCTCCGGCTTTGACTTCCTGCAGCGCCTCATCGTATTTCAAGACGCGTCCGGTCGAAGTTTTGAAAGCAGTCAAATCGCCGTCGCCGTTTTTTTGCACGGCGATAAACGTTTCACGGCCTGGATTTCCCATGGTGATCCGCTCCTTTACGCGTGAGATGCCCCAAAATGCGGGCATGGTTTAGCATCTCCCGGCAATGAAGCCTTTATTCGCCTTACAGCGTTTTTTTCATGCGGACATGGGGAATGCCGGCATCGTCGAAGGGCTCTTTGGAAATCGTCTCGTAACCGAGCTTGGCGTAAAAACCTTCGGCTTGGCATTGCGCGTCCAAAAGGGCATAGGCAAGCCCCAGCTCGCGCGCGCGGTTTTCGAGCGCCATCAGCAGAATGCGGCCATAGCCTCCTTGACGATGCTCCTTAAGCACGGCGATCCGCTGCATTTTAGCCGTTTCGTTGTTGTAGTAAATCAAACGCCCCGTGGCGACGTAGTCCCCGTTTTCATCCTGCACCAACAGATGGTGCACGTTGTCGCTGATCGTATCGAACTCGTCGACTTCAAGGTCCAGGGGAACGTTTTGTTCTTCGACGAATACCTTTTTCCGGATGTCCAGTCCCTGCTGCAGCAGTTCCGGCGTCGTTACAGTGATGATTTCGGCAGCCATGATGAAACCTCTCTTTCGTCTTTCGTTGTGTCCGTTTTACCGCTTCCATTGCCAAAAACACGGTTCGATTATTATACAAAAAAATGAATTTCATGTATAGTGGAGGTATATCGCGGAGAGGAGCCGGATGGGCCATATGGGAATGGGATTTACGATCTTTCTTTGCGCAGTCATGTCGGCCGTGCTGATCTATTCTTTTATTTATGTGACAAAAAAGGGCTATTCCCGCAAATGGGATGAAGAATAAAAAAGAGGCAGCGGCCGCTGCCTCTTTTGCCTGCTGCCGCATGACTACGGGGGCGTTATTTCTCCCTTGGAATACACGTCTTCCGGAACCGAAGGGTCGTAGATATCTATCATGACCGGAGAGTCATCGCCGCGATCCGCGCTGGACTGAAACGCCGAACAGCCCGACAGCAGCACGATCAGACAGCAGCCCAAAATTTTGTACCGCCATGTTTTTGGCATGAGAGGCCACTCCTTTAGCCGGTTTTTACTGAGTTATTTAACCTTTTTGCCCGTTTCGAAACGCCCATCGCTGGACCACGGGCTTTGTCATCAGTTTTCCCGGGTTTTGCCATGATCTATTCATGGATTTCAATCATATGAAAATTTTATTTCGCGATGCATGTTTTGAAAAAAAGTTGTTGACACTCCTCTTCTTCCCTGGTAATATATAAATTGTTCTTCGATACGATCTGCTAGCTCAGCTGGGAGAGCACCATCTTGACAGGGTGGGGGTCAGTGGTTCGAGCCCACTGCAGATCATCTCCAGAAGCCTTGGTATACCAAGGCTTCTTTTATTTTGTCCTCAGGAATATGCCCACTGTAAAACCTGCATTGGGGAGCGGAATGAGCCCCTTCCATATAAAACTAGCAACTCTTATTTTTTTGCGGAAATATTGATACATAGTATTTTTATAACGAGCGAAACTATTAAAATTTCATATAATATACCATCTTTGAAAAGGAGGTATATTTGTATGTCCATTCAAAATTCGCTGTGCTCAAGGTTCGCAAGCATTTTAGGCGGGACGGCGGAAGTCGCAAATGGCGTTTGTACCGTAACAAGAGTTCGCAGCAACCTTCAACCGTTGATTCAAGGGAGAAGAACAAAATCGGTTCTGGCCATCGCTGCTTTTTTCTCGTTTGAAGACCTGGACAGCCGCGGAAATGCGCTCAATTTGGGTGAAACCGTTATTTTGCAGGAAGAAATTAATCCGTTCGTCTCCGCACTCCGCCAGCGCGGAATTGAAGTCACAGCGATACACAATCACTGGCTGTTAACGAACCCCGTACTCATGTTCATCCATTTCAAGTCCATTGAGCCGCCGCTTGTCTTCGCCCAGAAATCGGCCGAAGCGTTTCGGGTGCTGACCACCAGAACGATACGGCCAAGCAGATCCAGTGGCGAACATCGCTCTAATGGATCAAGCCAAGGAAGCTTATCCAGCGGCAGAATCTATGGCACAAACAGACCTAAACGGTCCGGCGTTCAAAGCAGAACAAGAACCACTCAAAGACCACGCGTCGCCAATCGAAGTCTGGTCACGAAAAAACCTCGTGTGATGAACAGAGCTTTAAGATCCAAAAAGCGGTTTTCATGATACCAAATGAAGGTATGGATTATCGGTTCACTAAGCAAAATCTTAAAATGCACCATTGAAGGAAGTGCTTCTGGCAAGCACTTCTTTTTCCTTTCCTCTGTTTTTTGGTATAACTATTTGTTCCTTCTTGCGTTTTATATGCAAAGGAGTGATTCGTATGTCTTGGATATTGTGGGGGGTTATCATGATCACATGCGGCATGTTTACGATCAAAAGACCGGATACGAGATGGTTCGGCGGATTCGGCGATCCCTACGCAACCGATAAACGGTTATGGTTTACGCGTTTGCATGGAATATTAACGTTAATTGCGGGTGTATTTCTCATTGTGTATGCTTTATGTAAAATCCTATTTTCAACCGCATAAATGTGTTCCGTCTTCGAGGTCGGCAAAACCAAAAGGACCGGCAATCTGGCCGGCCCCTTCGCTTGAATCCTTCTATTTTTTCTCGACGATGCGGTTTTCCGTTTTCGGACTGATCACTTTGACCTTCTCCAAATATTCTTCCACGACATCATAGAACGTATATCCGGTGTTCAGCACTTCATCTTTTTTCAGCATCGAATATCCGTCCCCGCCCGACGTAATGAAGTCGTTTGTCGCCACGGTGTACGTTTTGTTCGGGTCAAGCGGCTGGCCTCCAATTTTCACTTCCAGGACGCGCTCCCCTACCGGCTTCGTCACGTCGTAGACGTAGGACAATCCGCCGACCTGCAGGAAGGAGCCCGGAAGATCGTCTTTTTTCTCCACGCCTTTGACCGATACCTCAAGCGCCGCTTTGATGTCGGCCCCCGTCGCTTTGACCACCGTCAACGTGTTCGGGAACGGAAGGATCGAATACAGGTCCTTTTTCGTCAAGTCCCCGGCTTTTTTGCTGGCGCGGATGCCGCCGCCGTTGACCAAAGCCACGTCGGCTTCGTGCCCTTTGATCGTTTTGGTCTTCTCAATGATCGCGTCGGCGATGAAGTTGCCCAAATTCGTCTCGACCGCGCGCACCTCGGTTCTTTCGCCGTGAAGATCGACTTCGGTTTTCCCGATGACCACGTTCATCGCATCGTCAACCTTTTTCACGACCTCCTGAACCAGCTTCTCGATTTCGGGATCGGCTTTGACGCTTTCGTCGTATTCGACCAATCCGCCGCTGAATCCGACCAAATCTTTATTATAATAGTATAAGTCCACGCGTCCCAGCGATTTTCCGTATTCCCAGTCCTGCACGATGTAGGTGCCGTTTACCTTTTCGGGCGTACGGAGCGGCGTATGGGAATGCCCGCCGATGATCAGGTCGATGCCCGACACGTTTTTCGCGATTTCTCTGTCTTTTTCAACGCCGATATGCGATACGACGACCACATGATCCGCTTGGGCCTTCATTTCCGGAACCAGCTTCTTGGCGATTTCGACCGGGTCTTTGAACGTAAGGCCGATGACGTTGTTCGGATGGGTAACGATCGGCGTTTCCTCCGTCACGAATCCGATGAAGGCGATTTTTTGGCCGCCGACTTCAACGGTGTATGTAGGAATCAGCAGGTTTGTGCCGTCCGCCTTGAACACGTTCGCGTTAATCATCGGGAAGTCGAGCTTGTCCCGCAATTTAAGCAGCTGCTCATAACCGAAGTCGAATTCATGGTTCCCTGCGGTCATGGCTTCGTAACCGAGTTTGTTCAAGATCGGAATGATGGATTCGCCTTTGAATTGGTTCGAGTAGATCGTTCCTTGGAACGTGTCGCCCGCGTCCATCAACAGGAAGTTTTTGTTTTCTTCGCGCCATTGTTTGACGAGCGTAGCGATTTTGGCGTAACCGAACTCTTTGTCTTTCGCATTTTCTTGGATATGGCCGTGCACGTCATTCGTATGCGCGATCGTGATATGCTCCGTAACGGCTTCGCCGAGGGCATTGATGAAATCGCCGCGGGTCACCTGCGTTCCGGATGCCAGCTTCAAATCGATTCCAAGCGCCTTGGCGATTTTCGCCAATTTTTCGGAGGAAGGATACGTTCTTCCCTGAGCCGTTTCTTCTTTCGTAATGGCGCCTTTCTTAGCGGCCCAATCCAAATAATTGGCTGCCCAGTACCCTTTCGGCGTGCTTGCCTGCTCGCCTTGGATTCTGGCGAACAAAGCGACCGCTTCCCCGAGGGAAATATGCTGCGCCAGCATCAGGTCCCCTTTTTCGAAACCGTTTACAATATGTTTCTCCTGCATCCAATCGGTATGCTGCACCGGATGCAGCGGCGCCGCGAACGCCGACGTGGCGAACAACGTGGACAGCAGCCCCGTGACTACAATTGTTTTCGCTTTCATTTTAAAATTCAAAAACAACACTCTCCCCTTTTTGTTGTATGAATCGTTGAACAAATGTTACGCGATTGAGAACATTTGTTTAAGAAAAAGTATACACAGGGGAATGAAATATGGTCAAGCATGAACTTATCGCCGCGATTTTACTTCTCATCCATGCTATCAAGCGTATTTTCGAACCTGGAAATGGATTGGTTTCTGGAGCATGAATATGTAACATACCCGGTTCGCGTTTAGGTCTATTGTCTTAAAACCTTAAAAAAAGAACTTTATTACCTGCAGACTTTCCCGTATGATAGAACTAGAACATAATTCGATAGTCTGTATTTACAGGAGAATAGTCGCATGGAAAAGGTCATCGAGTTAGCCATCAAACACGAGCATACGATTTTCGTCAAAAGCGTGGACGGCAGTACCTTAACGGGCATCCCTGAACCGTCCAACGATCCCGCAAAATTAAAAATGCGCACCCCGCTGGGTCATTTTTGGATCCCGATGGACGAAGTGAGCCACGTATCGCGCCTGATCGCTTTCCAATCCAACGGATGAACGGCGCTGCCGCATCGATGCGGCAGCTTTTTTCTTGGGCTTTTTTCCCCCGCGCCCTGTTTCGTACCCGGTCCACCCGTTTATATTACATAGGACGCAGCGGTAAAGATCCATCACGCCGCCTCCCGCATAGGGAAACCCTTTTCGGAACATCCTATGAACCTATGCGGTATCCTTCCGATATCGAAAAAAGGAGTGGATTGGTATGGATAAGCATCGCAGCCATGAGGAGGAGAAAAGATTCCCCGGCGTAGATCCGATTCCGGATCCTGAACGCGAAAATCCCTCTTCGACCAGCATGATCGAGGAAATTTTGGAGGAAGGCTCGGAAGAAGCGGCCAAACATAAAAAGGAAGAGTCTTGACCTCTTTTTGCCGCGGTCCCTCTAACGCATAATCGTCTTCCGCAGTGATTCCCATAGCGAAAAGAAAACCGGCATCCGCAGCGGATCCGGTTTATTTTCGTTTTTTTATTTTTCCTCCGCCAGCAAAGCGTCAAGCCGATCCGGATAATCCGTAATGATTCCGTCCACGCCGGCTTGCAGCAATCTCCGCATTTCGTCCGGGTCATTGACGGTAAACGGGTGGTACGCTTTTCCCGCCGCTTTGGCGGCAGCCACGAATTCGGGCAGCACCGCGCGGTGGTAAGCATGCAGCGCGTCGGCCTGCAGCGTGCCGGCATATGCCCAAGGTTCGTAGAGGCCTTCCATATAAAGGATGCCGGTCCGGATTTCCGGGGCGATTTGTTTGCAGAGCAGCAAGGAGTAATGATTGAAGCTGGAGATCACGACCTGGTTGCTCAACCCGTAATCCCGCACCCTTTGGATCACTTTCTCTTCAAGCCCCTCGTAAGGCACGACCCCGTTTTTGAGCTCGATATTGATGATCGTCCCCCCGTCTTTGGCCAGTTCCAAAAGCTCGTCGAGCTGCGGAAGGCGCTCTCCCCGAAAATCGGGATGAAACCAGCTGCCCGCATCAAGCTCCTTCAATTCATCTAACGTGTGGTCTTTCACCCAGCCGGTGCCGGTCGTCGTCCTGTTCAGTGTTTCATCGTGAATCAGCACCAAATGCCCGTCTTTCGTAAGCTGCACATCCGTTTCGATGCCGGTCGCCCCTTGCTCCAGCGCTTTTCTGAAAGCAGCCATCGTGTTTTCGGGACAAATTTTGGATGAACCCCTGTGCGCAAAATTAACGACGTTTCCCATTCCCTTCAGCCTCCCCGATCTACCTTCTCCAGTGATATTGTGGAAAATTAACATAACTTGCTGCTCCATTTCATGGCCTGTTAACAACCATATTCTATCATGATTACAGACCCGGGAAAAAGAATACTTGAGGAGCTGAAAAAACAATGATCGTATTCGACGTTATCGTGCATGGAGAGGTAAAGGAAACGATTCGCCCCATGAGCCAGCGCCTTCACGCGATGCTTGTCCAGGTGACCGAGGAGGCCCGCCGCTTGAGCCGCATATACGGAACGCCCGTTCAAGTCCATCGCCGGATCATTTATTGATGCAAGCGTGCGGACATCCCCCGCCGAAACGCAAAAACACCCTGGCGATGTTTCGCCAGGATGCCAAGTGCCGGGTCATCAATACACGATTGCGCGCGTAATAATGACAAGCAGAATGAAGAGAACCAGAATTGCAGCCGTCGAATGGAATACTCCGCCAGGGTATCCGTAACCTCCGCCAACCACTTCACCCATCGAACTCCCTCCTTCATCCATTGCTCATCCCTAGCGTATGAGGCCTTTTGGCCAATGGTTTGGACGTTAGCACTTCTTTTTTTGCCTTGAATGAACATTTGCTTCCAGCGGATGCCGTTTGCATGAATAAAAAGCATTCATTTTGGTTAAAGGGAAATAGATAGCAAAAGGTTGCTTGACGTCTATGCAAAACTGGGGGGATTCGTTTGCCGCAAAGCAAATATTTTCGCACTTGCCTTGGGCTGATTTTTGCGCTGTTAATCATCTATTTAGGCTCGAAGGTCAGCTTCATATTCAATCCGTTGGTTCTTTTGTTCAACATTATGATCATTCCGGTCATGCTGGCGGGTTTTATGTATTATCTGCTGCGGCCGATCGTCAATTTTTTGGAAAAGCACCGCTGGCCGCGGCCATTGTCGATCCTGTTGATTTATCTCGTGTTTGCCGGGCTGATCGTGTTGTTCAGCATTCTCGTATGGCCGACGCTGCGTGAGCAGGTCATCAACTTTGCGGAAAACGCGCCTTTTTTCGTGGAAAGAATGCAGAAGCAGCTCGACCAGCTGCAGCATAACCGTTTCGTCGCGAGGCTCATTCCGAGCGAGTCCGACCTGATGAACCGGCTGAGCCAATACTTGAACAAGCTGATCACGGCCGTTACCAATTCGGTATCGGATTTCATCTCCGTGTTGTCCAATGTCGTGGTCATCATCGCTACCGTGCCGATCGTGTTGTACTACATGCTGAAAGAAAGCAGCAAACTGGGGCCGATCCTTCTTCACCTGGTTCCCCGGAAATACCGGCAGGAAGGCCGCGAAGTGTTGCAGGAGATCGATGCTGCGCTCAGCAACTTCATCGTGGGGCGCGTGCTCCTGAACATCATGCTCGGCGTGCTGATGTATATCGGCTTTTTGATCATCGGACTGCCTTATTCGCTGCTGCTGGCGCTGATCTCGATCGTGCTGAACCTGATCCCTTACGTCGGGGCCGTCATCGCCGCCATTCCCGTCGTGATCGTCGGCTTTATCGATTCGCCTTCCGTTGCGGTCTGGTCGCTAGTCGTCATCATCGTTGCACAGCAAATCCAGGACAACCTGCTCACCCCGATCATTTACGGAAAAAGACTGGACATCCATCCGCTCACGATTATCGTGCTGCTGCTGATCGGCGGCGACATCTCCGGCATTCTCGGCATCATTTTGGCCATTCCGGCCTATATCGTCGCCAAAATCATCATCGTCCGGGTGTACAAGCTGTTCCTTTCCGAAAAGGTCGAAGATGTGATGGAATAGAAAAAGCGGGCCTCTGCCCGCTTCGAAAGCCGTCTCGTTACAGATTCGGAATCGACCAGTCGATCGGCTCCATGCCGTGCGACTCCAAAAATTCGTTCGTTTTGGAAAAAGGGCGGCTGCCAAAAAATCCGCGGTGTACCGAAAGCGGGCTGGGGTGGACGGATTTCAGCACCAGATGTTTGCTCCGGTCGATAAAAGCCCCCTTTTTCTGCGCATGGCTGCCCCACAAAATGAAGACGACCGGCTTGTTCCGTTCGTTCAGCTTTTCGATGACGGCATCCGTAAACCGTTCCCACCCGAGGTCCTTATGGGAGTTCGCCTGCCCCTCGCGGACCGTGAGCACCGTGTTGAGCAGCAGCACTCCCTGCTTCGCCCAAGGGACGAGATAGCCGTTATTCGGAATCGGAACGCCGAGGTCGCTGTGCAGCTCCTTGTAGATGTTGACGAGCGACGGCGGGATTCTCACCCCCGGCATGACGGAAAAGCTAAGCCCGTGGGCCTGTCCCGGCCCGTGATAAGGATCCTGTCCCAAGATGACCACTTTGGTATCTTTATAAGGCGTCAGCTTTAACGCTTGAAACAGATTTTCCTTGGACGGGTATACCGTATGCAATTTATATTCCCGGGCAAGCGCATACCGCAAATCGTTGAAATACGGCTTCTCCACTTCTTCCTTCAATTGCTCGTCCCAATCGTTGTTAAACATTCCCCATTCTCCTCTCCCCTGATGTGCCTATAAATATATGAACCTCAAAAAGCGGCTGCCGACGCATATAAATGCCAAATTCGAGTGTACCACGGCTCGGGAAGTAGGATCAAATCAAAATCAAGGCAAGGGCGAGTTCCCGCTGGATTATAAGTCCTGTGCGCCTGTAATAGCCGCGTGTCACGGAAAAATATAAAAAAGCCCTGGCATGGTATCTTTACCACGCAGGGCTTCTTATGTACAAGCTATAAAAATAGCTCCTCAGCGCAAGGCTGAGGTCTGTGATGCCGAGGACCGGGCTCGAACCGGTACGGTAGTCACCTACCGCAGGATTTTAAGTCCTGTGCGTCTGCCAATTCCGCCACCCCGGCAAATGCGGATGAAACTTCATATGGTGGGCCCTGAGGGACTCGAACCCCCGACCAGTCGGTTATGAGCCGACCGCTCTAACCAACTGAGCTAAGGGCCCTGATCAAAGTATGTGATCGATCCATGATAATGGCTGTAATTTGGTTGCGGGGGCAGGATTTGAACCTGCGGCCTTCGGGTTATGAGCCCGACGAGCTACCGGACTGCTCCACCCCGCGTCGTTAAGTCGTAATAAATAGCGACAATAATTAATATACAGCATAAGTATAAGATACGTCAAGTATTTTTTGCAGGAAATTTATACGAAGGGGATGGCAAGGCCAAATACGGACAGGCTTATGGGATGAATCGCACGCCGTATCTCCCTTTGCGCGAACGGAATATCTCCACGAGACGCGGGTCGTCGTAGCCGTAAATCCAGCCGTTTTGCTCCAGCCTTTTCGCGAGGCAGCCCGCCTGGAATTTCGATTTGTATAGTTTGCCGAAATAAACCCATTGCATGTGTTGTCCTCCTTTCAGGCATCATCATCGGTATCGATGGCTATTGTTGCCGGAAGTCGGGCTCATCATGCATTTTTCCATATTTCTTTGAGATTATTTCGAAATTAATTTATAATATTAACTTAGTTTGAATCAATTCCATAATGCCGTTAGCTGGTTCAATCAAGACGATTATAGCTCATATACCGTTTGGTATGTCTGCAGATCGTTTCGTTTACCGTATTTTTAATCTTTTATGAAATTGATTCTGTTTAATCAAACTTTTCTGGAAGCGAGGAATTGGAATGGCAAAAACACACAGGAAACTCACTCCCGTTGAATTGTTGAAAAAATTCATCTTCATCACCGCGGGGGCTATTTTAATGGCTGTCGCGCTCGAGGTCTTTCTCGTTCCGAACGATATCATCGACGGCGGCATTACCGGGATCTCGATCGTATTGTCCAAAATCACGGCGCTCCCGCTCGGCATTTTCCTCTTTATCATCAACCTTCCGTTTTTATTCCTGGGTTACAAGCAAATCGGCAAAACCTTCGCCATTTCCACCTTGTACGGCATCGTCGTCATGTCCGTCACCACGCAGCTGCTTCATCATGTCAGCCCGTTTACGAACGAAAAAATACTTGCCGTCCTGTTCGGCGGACTTATTTTGGGCCTGGGCGTCGGCCTGGTGATCCGGTTTGGCGGCTCCCTGGACGGAACCGAGATCGTGGCCATTTTGCTTTCGAAAAAAACCCGCATTCCCGTCGGCCAAATCATCATGATCATGAACGTGTTCATTTTTATCATCGCCGGTTTCGTATTCGGCTGGGATTCCGCGATGTATTCGATCTTTACGTATTATATGGCTTCCAAAGTGATGGATATCGTGGTCGAAGGCCTCAACGAATCCAAGTCGGTGACGATCATTTCCAGCGAATACGAGGAGATTTCCCAAACGATCCAGGACCGGCTGGGACGCACCACGACGTTCATCTACGCGCGCGGCGGTTATTCCCGGGAAGATACCCAAATGATCTATTGCGTCGTGACCCGTCTCGAGCTGGCCAAGCTGAAATCGGTCGTGCAGGAAATCGATCCGAAAGCGTTTATTGCGATCGAACATGTATCGGACGTGCTTGGCGGCAATTTCGAAAAAAGCGCCATTCACTAACGATCCGTCCCATTGCAGGCACAAAAATGAAAACCCTCTGTCCTTATGCAAAAAGGCAGGGGGTTTTTCCGTTGGCACGCAAAAAGCAGCCTCGGAAGGCTGCTCTCACGGTTTTTACGCGCCGAATGACGAAGGGTCCGCTCTCCACGCTTGAAGCGCTTGGACATCGTCTTGTTGAATCGTTCCTTTTTCCAGAGCGACTTCCATCAACGCCGTATAGTTGGACAAGCTTTGGTACGGAATCCCCGCTTCGTTAAAGGCTTGCACGGCCTTGTCCAGCTGATAGCTGAAGATCGCCAGCACGGCCTGCGGCCGGGCTCCCGCTTCCTTCACGGCTTGGGCCGCCTTGATCGAGCTGCCGCCGGTCGAAATCAAATCTTCGATGACGATGACCTTTTGCCCCGGTTTGATGCTGCCTTCGATTTGATTCTCTTTGCCGTGGCCTTTGGCTTTATCGCGGATGTATGCCATCGGCAGGTTCATCTTCTGCGCCACCCAGGCGGCATGCGGAATTCCCGCCGTCGCCGTTCCGGCGATGACTTCGGTATCCGGGTACTGCTCGCGGATGACCGCGGCGAACGATTCCGCGATATATTCGCGGATTTCAGGATATGACATCGTCAAGCGGTTATCGCAATAAATCGGCGACTTGATGCCGGAAGTCCACGTAAAAGGCTGTTTCGGGCGCAGCGCCACCGCCTCGATCTCCAGCAAATACGCTGCGATTCGGCCAGGGATTTCTGCAAGGTTTGTCATGCTTCCAACATCTCCTTAATGATTTGTTCTGCTGCCGTTCTCGGCTTCTCTGCGGCTGTAATCGGCCGCCCTACCACAATATAGCTGCTTCCGTTCCGGATGGCTTCCCCGGGCGTCAGAACGCGTTTCTGGTCGCCCTGATCGCTGCCTGACGGGCGGATGCCCGGCGTCACGGTAATAAAATCGGCACCGCATGCCGCGGCAATGTCGCCGGCTTCCTGCGCCGACGCCACGACGCCGTCAAGTCCGGCGGCTTGGGTCAATTCCGCGTACCGGATGACCGCATCCCTCACCGTACCGGGAATGCCGATCTCTTGGTTCAGCATGTCCTGTCCCGTGCTGGTTAATTGAGTGACGGCGATGACGAGGGGTTTATCCAAAGAGCTGTCCGAAGCAAGCGCCTTGCCGACGCCTTCCAGCGCCGCCTTCATCATGTCCTTGCCGCCCGCGGCATGCACGTTAAACATGTCCACGCCAAGGCGGGTGATGCTTTCCGCTCCACCCTTGACCGTGTTGGGGATATCATGCATTTTCAGATCTAGGAATACTTTGTATCCCCGGGTTTTCAAATCGCGCACAAAATCAGGGCCTGCAGCGTAATACAGCTGCATGCCCACCTTCATGTAACAAGGGATGCCTTCAAGCTCCCGCAGCAATTCCGCGGCTTGCCCCGCATCCGGGTAATCGAGGGCCACGATTAAGCGGCCCGCCATTTCCCTGTAACGTTCATCCATTGATCTTGTCCCTCCCCTACCGTACGGCAAATGCCGGCATGGCTTGGGACGAGAAGTTGATCGTATCCAGCATATTCAGAAGCGCTCTGACGGTATCCAGCGAAGTCATGCATACGACTCCGTTTTCGACCGCTTCGCGGCGAATGCGGAATCCGTCGCGTTCCGGCGTTTTGCCTTTCGTCAGCGTATTGAAGACGAACTGGGCTTCGCCGTTGCGGATCAGGTCGAGAATGTTCGGCGTGCCGTCGCTCAATTTTTGCACCGTCGTCACGAGGATGCCGGCTTCGGTGAGCGCTTGAGCCGTTCCGCCCGTCGCGTAAATTTTGTAGCCCAGGCGTCTGAAGCCTTTCATGAGCTCGACCGCTTCCTCTTTATCCTTGTCGGCGACGGTCACGATGATCGCGCCGGTGGAAGGAATTTTCATGCCTGCGCCAATCAAGCCTTTGTAGAGCGCTTTGGCATATTGCAGGTCGCGTCCCATCACTTCGCCCGTCGATTTCATTTCGGGACCGAGGGTCGGCTCGACGCGGCGCAGCTTCGCGAAGGAGAATACCGGCACTTTGACCGAGACGTAGTCGCTTTCCGGCCACATGCCTTCTTCGTAGCCGAGATCCTTCAGCTTTTTGCCGAGGATCGCTTGCGTGGCGAGGTTCGCCATCGGGATCGTCGTTACTTTGCTCAGGAACGGCACCGTCCGGGAGGAACGAGGGTTGACTTCGATCACGTAGACTTCATCTTGGTAGATGACGAACTGGATGTTCACCAGGCCGACCGTTTTCAGTTCCTTGGCGATGCGCGTCGTGATGCTGACGACTTTATCTTTCAGATGCTGCTCCAGATGCTGCGGCGGATACACCGCGATCGAGTCGCCGGAGTGTACCCCTGCGCGTTCGATATGCTCCATGATGCCCGGGATGACGACCGTTTCGCCGTCGCAGATGGCGTCGACTTCGACTTCCTTGCCCAGCATGTAACGGTCGATCAGGACCGGATGCTCCGGATTGATTTTGACCGCTTCTTCCATGTAGCTCAGCAGTTCGGCGTCGGAGTATACGATTTCCATCGCCCGGCCGCCCAGGACGTAAGAAGGTCTTACCAGCACCGGATAACCAAGCGCTTGCGCCGTTCCGACGGCTTCGTCCACCGACGTTACCGTGCTGCCTTTCGGCTGGGCGATATTGAGGCGGGAGAGCAGCGCTTCGAATTTTTTGCGGTCTTCAGCTTCATCGATGCTTTCAAGGCTTGTGCCAAGAATCGGAACGCCTGCCGCGCTCAGCGGTCCCGCCAGATTGATGGCCGTTTGTCCGCCGAACTGCACGATGACGCCGATCGGTTTTTCCTGCTCGATGACGTTCATGACGTCCTCGAAGAACAGCGGCTCGAAGTACAGGCGATCCGACGTGTTGAAGTCCGTCGATACCGTTTCAGGGTTGTTGTTGATGATCACCGCTTCGTAGCCCGCGTTTTGGATCGCCCAAACCGCATGCACCGTCGAGTAGTCGAATTCGATCCCTTGCCCGATCCGGATCGGACCGGAGCCCAGGACGACCACTTTCTCCTTGTTCGATGCCGTCACTTCGTTTTCCGTTTCATACGTCGAGTAGTAGTATGGCGTGGAGGCCTCGAACTCGGCCGCGCACGTATCTACCATTTTGTATACCGGACGCAATCCCTGCTGCTGGCGGTACTCGCGCACTTCCGATTCCTTCGTGTAGCTGTCCGCGGATGCCAGCGTGCGCAGCTCGGCGATCGCCCGGTCGGTGAATCCGAGACGCTTGGCTTCATACAGCGTTTCCGGCGTCAGTTCTTTTTGCTGGATTTGGGCTTCGAAAGCGATCAGGCCTTGCAGCTTATCGAGGAACCACCAATCCACCTTGGTCAAATCCTGGACCGTTTGCAAATCATAGCCGCGGCGGAACGCTTCGGCGATCAGGAAGATGCGCTCGTCGTCGGCTTTGACGAGGCGTTCTTTCAACACGTCCTCGCTCAGTTCCTCGGCGCCTTTCAGGTAGAAGCGGTGTACGCCGATCTCGAGGGAGCGAATCGCTTTGTGAATGGATTCCTCGAACGTCCGTCCGATCGCCATAACCTCGCCGGTCGCCTTCATCTGCGTTCCGAGCTTGCGGTTGGCATGAATGAATTTATCGAAAGGCCAGCGCGGGATTTTGCTGACGATGTAATCCAGCGTCGGCTCAAAACATGCGTAGGTTTGGCCGGTTACCGGATTGACGAGTTCGTCGAGCGTGTAACCAAGCGCGATTTTGGCGGCCATCTTCGCGATCGGGTAACCGGTCGCTTTGGAAGCGAGCGCCGACGAGCGGCTGACCCGCGGGTTGACTTCGATGACGTAATATTGGTAGCTGTGCGGATCGAGCGCGAACTGCACGTTGCATCCGCCTTCGATGTTCAGGGCACGGATGATTTTCAGGGACGCCGATCTCAGCATTTGGTATTCGCGGTCGGACAACGTTTGGCTTGGAGCCACGACGATGCTGTCGCCCGTGTGGACGCCGACAGGGTCGAAGTTTTCCATGTTGCAGACGACGATGCAGTTGTCGTTGGCGTCGCGCATCACTTCGTATTCGACTTCTTTCATGCCCGCGATGCTCTTCTCGATCAAGCACTGTCCGATCGGGCTGTAGCGGATGCCGGAGGAAACCGTCTCGCGGAGCTCCTCTTCGGTCGCGCAAATGCCGCCGCCCGTTCCGCCAAGCGTGTAAGCCGGACGAACGATGACCGGATATCCGACCTCATCCGCGAACTTCAGCGCCTCTTCGAGCGTCGTCACGATCGTGCTCTCCGGAACCGGCTGCTCCAGCTCGCGCATCAGCTCGCGGAACAGGTCGCGGTCTTCGGCTTTTTCGATGGATGTCAGCTGCGTTCCGAGCAGCTTCACGTTCTCCTGCTCCAGGATGCCCGCTTTCGCAAGCTCCACCGCCATGTTAAGGCCGGTTTGGCCGCCAAGCGTCGGCAGAAGTCCGTCCGGACGCTCCTGGCGGATGATTTGGGTCACGAAGTCCAGCGTAATAGGTTCGATATAGACTTTGTCGGCCATGTTGGTGTCGGTCATGATCGTAGCCGGGTTGCTGTTGATCAGGACAACCTCCACGCCTTCTTCTTTCAACGCTTCGCAGGCCTGCGTGCCCGCATAGTCAAATTCCGCCGCTTGGCCGATGACGATCGGACCCGAGCCGATAACGAGGATTTTCTTAAGTTGTTTGTTAAGTGGCATAATTAACGTTCTCCTTTCGCGGCTGCAGCCAGTTCAGCCTGACGCGGGTTTGCCGGGTTTTGCTGTTTATGTTCTCTGATCATCTCAAGGAATTGATCGAATAGATAGCTGTTGTCGTACGGTCCCGGCGCTGCTTCCGGGTGATACTGCACGGTGAATGCAGGATATTTTTTATGCTTCAAGCCTTCGATCGTTTTGTCGTTGTTGTTGATGTGCGTCACTTCAAGCTCCGTGCCTGCGATCGAATCTTCCTTGACCGTATAACCGTGGTTTTGGGAAGTGATGTAGCAGCGGTTCGTTTTCAGGTCTTTGACCGGATGGTTGCCGCCGCGGTGTCCGAATTTCAGCTTCTCCGTATCGGCGCCGCAAGCGAGCGCGAACAGCTGATGTCCGAGGCAGATGCCGAAAATCGGATATTCGCCGAGCAGTTCCTGGATCGTCCGAATCGCATGCGGCACGTCTTTCGGATCCCCGGGGCCGTTGGACAACTGGATGCCGTCCGGATTGAGGCGGCGGATTTCGTCGGCCGTCGTGTCCTGCGGCACGACCACCACGTCGCATCCGCGGGCGGTCAGCTCGCGCAGAATGCCGGTTTTGGCGCCGTAGTCCACGAGTACGATCCGTTCTCTCGATCCCGGGCTGCTGTATACATGTTTGGTAGACACCGTAGCCACCTGATTCGTCAGAATCGAACTGGCCGCCAGTCGTTCTCTCAGCTCTTCCACCGATGCAGCCGACGTCGTGAGGATCCCTCTCATCGTTCCGTGCTGGCGGATCATGCGGGTCAGCATGCGCGTATCGATGCCGCTGATGCCGACGATCCCGAATTCTTTGAGCAGGTTGTCGACGTTGTATTCCGCGCGCCAGTTGCTTGGCACCGTTTCATGCCGTCTTACGACAAACCCGTTCACGAACGGGGCCACAGACTCGAAGTCGTCGCGCGTAATGCCGTAGTTTCCGATCAAGGGATAGGTCATCGTCACGATTTGCCCGCAGTAGGACGGATCGGACAGCACCTCCTGGTAGCCGGTAATCCCCGTATTGAATACAACCTCGCCTGTTTTTTCCCCTTCGGCTCCGAATGCACTGCCTGTAAACAGTGTTCCATCCTCCAGAAGCAATCTTGCCTGCATTCTACTCACTCCTCTGTCAAATACGTACTTTCTCTTTCTGTTCAAGAAAACGCGCTATGAATCTATCTTGAAAATCCGGGCCGTTATTCAGCCCACACCACTTTTCCGTCCACCCATGTTTTCACCGGCCAGCCTTTCAGCTTCCAACCGGTAAACGGCGTGTTGCGCCCTTTCGAAGCGAAGGTTTGCGGATCGACTTCCCTTTCGGACTCGAGGTCGATCATCGTTAAGTCCGCGGGAGCTCCTTCCGCCAGCTTTCCCGTATTCAACCTGAACACTCTTGCCGGATCGGATGTCATGCGGCGTACAAGGAAGGAAAGATCCCATTTTCCCGTGGCCACGAATTTCGTGTAGAGCAGCGGGAATGCCGTTTCGAACCCGACGATGCCGAACGGCGCCATTTCCATGCCTTTGGCTTTCTCCTCTTCGGTATGCGGCGCATGGTCCGTGACGATGATGTCGAGCGTTCCGTCCTGCAGCGCCTCGATGCATGCCTGCACGTCGCGCGGCGAGCGGAGCGGCGGATTCATTTTCCAGTTGGCATCCAGCCCCGGGATGTCCTCGTCCGACAACAGCAGGTGGTGCGGGCACACCTCCGCGGTGACGTTGATGCCGATCGACTTGGCCTGGCGGATCAGGCGGATCGACTGCTCGGTGCTGACATGGCATACATGGTAGTGCACGCCCGTCGCTTCGGCGAGAAGAATGTCGCGCCCGACGTGGATCGCTTCCGATTCGTTCGGGATGCCGACGAGCCCGTGCTTTTCGGCAAACTTGCCTTCCGTGACGCAGCCTTTTTCGACCAGCGAGTTTTCTTCGCAGTGCGCGATGACCGGCATATCCAGCTCGGCCGCCAGACGCATCGCATTTTTCATCATTTGCGCGTTTTGAACGCCCACGCCGTCATCCGTAAAGCCGATGGCTCCGGCCGCCTTGAGTGCGGCAAAGTCCGTCAGCTCCCGTCCGAGCTCCCGGACGGTGATCGCCGCATAAGGCAGCACCTTGACGAGCCCCGCTTCGCGGGCTTTATCCAGCACCAGCTGCACTGTTTCAGGATTATCCGTTACCGGTTTGGTGTTCGGCATGCAGGCAATCGTCGTGAAGCCGCCTTTGGCCGCCGAACGGCTTCCGGTTTCGATCGTTTCCTTATGTTCAAAGCCAGGCTCGCGCAAATGAACGTGCATATCGATGAGGCCCGGCGTTACCAGTTTCCCGGCGGCGTCCGTGACTTCCGCGCCTTCGGCAGGCTGCCAATCGGAGTCCCCGTCGATCAAGGCACGGATGACTCCGTCCTCGAGAACGATATGTTTTTTCGTAAGTTCGCCTTGTTCATTCAACACGCTGGCGTTCTTGATAATATGCATGCTGTTTACCTCCGCTCGTTGATTGGCGCTGTGGCTTCCAATCTATTGTATAATATTCATTCAATTTTGTGTATATTTATTAATACAATGGTGTGAAAATTCCTGCCTTCGCCTACAATAACGCTCTTTCCATGACTGCCATCCGTACCGGAACCCCGTTGCTCATCTGCGTGAATATGGCCGATTGCTCACATTCAACGACTGAGTCGTCGATCTCAACGTTCCGGTTCACGGGGGCAGGGTGCATGATCAGCGTGTGTCGGGAAAGCTTAGCCGCCCGTTCTTCAGTTAATCCGTACTGTGCCCGATATTCCTCTGCCGATTTCAGCATGCCCGTCTCATGGCGTTCAAGCTGAACCCTCAGCATCATCACAACATCCGATTTTAATGCTTCATCCATGCTTACATATGGAGCGTCAAGCTCCGGCGCCTGCATGTTCGGCGGCGCGCAGAATTTGACTTCGGCGCCGAACTTTTGCAGCGCCCACAGATCCGACCTGGCCACCCGGCTGTGCGAGATGTCCCCGATGATCGAAACCGTCAGTCCCTGCAGCGTGCCGAACCTTCTTTTCATCGTGAACAGATCCAGCAGTCCCTGCGTCGGGTGTTCGTTGTTTCCGTCCCCTGCGTTGATCAACGGCACCGAAATTTTCCCGGCCAGCTCTTGAAGCACGCCTACCGGCTTCAGCCGGATCACCCCGGCGTCGATCCCCATCGATTCAAGCGTTTTGACGGTATCGTATATCGACTCGCCTTTCTCCACGCTCGATGCCGCAGCCGCGAAATTCAACACCTGCGCGCCAAGCCGCTTTTCAGCCATTTCGAAGGAAAACCGCGTTCTCGTGCTGTTTTCGAAAAACATGTTGGCCACAAACCGCGAGTTCAGGACTGGAATCAGCTTTTCCTCCCGAGCCGCCCAGTAGGCGGCCCGGTCGAGGATGGATTCGATTTCCCCACGGCTGAGATCCTTCAGACCAAGCAGGCTCCGTTCCTTCAGCTTCGTCATCGTCATCATGGTCATTTCTCCTCCCGGTTTTGAAAGATCGTAACCTCGTCCTTGCCGTCGGTTTCCGACAGCGCCACTTCGATCTGTTCCTGTTTCGAGGTCGGCACGTTTTTCCCGATATAATCCGGCCGAATCGGCAGTTCCCGGTGTCCCCGGTCCGCCAGCACCGCGAGCTGGATCATTTGCGGCCGGCCGCAATCCATCAGCGCGTCCATCGCGGCCCGGATCGTCCGGCCGGTATACAGCACGTCGTCGAATAAAATGACTTTTTTCTCTTGTATTTGGAGAGCGTTAAGCTCTTGATTCACGTCCTGGGAGGCTTGCGGATCGCCCTTCTTCTGATCGTCGCGGTACGCCGTTACGTCGATCGCTCCCCAAGGGACCGGCGTGCCTTCGATCTCCAGTATTTTGTCCGCAAGCCGTTTCGCCAGAAACTCGCCTCTCGTTTTGATGCCGATCAGAACGCAGTTTTCAATCCCCTTGTTCCGTTCCAGTATTTCGTGTGCAATCCGTGTCAGTGCGCGGCGGATCGCCGCCTCATCCATAATGACATGCACCTCGTTGCTCATGCCCCACACTCCTTTTTCGCTTAAGGGATATTGACTACATTATCGCCCGTGAACATGCAAAAAACTCCTTGCCGCTCATGGCAAGGAGTGAAAGTCGTTAGACATTTGGACACAGGGATTCCTTTCGTGGACCGCGCGAAAATCAGGCATGCGCATGCCACAAAAGTGAACCTCGGTTCACGTTACCTTGCCAGCCTCACGGGACTGATTTAAAGGTCTTATTCAGATGGATTGAACTGAAGCGATTTGCTTCAAGCTCGTTTCATTCAGCTACAAGAATTATGACAGACGGCTCGCGTATTGTCAACAGGCTTTTGGTCTTCCAAGCCGTTGGTATATTATTCCGGGAGATTGCGGGATTGCTGCGGCTCAGGCCGGATCGCCGCTGCCGGCTCCTCCGTTTTCGACCGTTCCTGGGCTTTTCGCGGCGCAGGCTTCGAATCCCCGAATATTTCGTTCATTTCCCTTTTGACCTCGCGCAGCGCTTTCCCCGCGGAACGCCCCAGTCCCGGGAGTTTGCTGGGCCCGAACAGCAGCAGCGCCAACAGCGCCAGCAAAATGAATCCCGGCAGTCCGATATCGTTCAACATGTCGTATGAAACCTCCTTTACAGATCGATTAACGCTTTCATGGGTAACGGTTCCGTTTCCGCCTTACACGGCTTGTCCGCTTATCAAACGGCCCCGTAATTCATCCGGTCCTTGTATTTGACGTCCAGCCGCTGCTGCTTCCGGTATACCAAGCGGGACATCAGCACGCTGATCTCGTATAACACGATGAACGGCAGCGAAACGGAGATATGCGAAAAAAACTCCGGAGGCGAAATCATGCACGCGATAAAAACAAGCACCATATAGGAAACCTTGCGGATCTTCGCAAGTTTCGCCGGCGTCAAAATGCGCAGCCGGGTCAAGAACATCGCGACCACCGGCAGCTCGAAAGCCAAAGAAACCGGCGCCACGATATTCGTCAGGAAAGAAAAATATTGCGCGATGCCGTAGGTTTCGACCAGCCCCAAGTTTTTGGTCGTGTCCGTCGTAAACCGGAAGGCCATCGGAAACACGACGAAATAAGCGAACGCAAAGCCGACGACGATCAGCACAAACGCGGCCGGAATATATTTTAGCGCCGCCCTGCGCTCATCCTTCCGCAGCCCTTGTTTGACGAATCCCCATATTTGGAACAGCGTGAACGGAACCGCCACGATGAGCGACATCGCCGCGGACAAATACATGTAAATTTTGATGCCGTCCAACGGGCTGAACGCGTTCCAAGCGACAAGCGAAGCCGGCGGGCGGCTTTTCAGGAAATGCAGCACGTCCCCGGCAAAAAACATCGACGTAATCATGAACGCCGCAAAAACGGCAAGGATCCAAAACATTCTTTTCCTAATCTCGGATAAATGTTTTTCATAAAGGGACCAATTCATTCGATTCAGCAGGTTCCACAGGTTCAGCAGGGTGATCAGCTCCAGTGATTTTTAAACGTTTCCTAGTTTCCACCTACCACTTTACCATTTTTGCCGGCAAAAATCACGACGGTCTTCGCATCGACTCGAGCCGCTCCAGCACGATCCGGACGGCGATTGCGTCATCGATGTACCCGAATGGAAAGTTGAAGTCCGGTATAATGTCGGTCGCCAAAACGAAATACAGCAGCGCGCTCCCGATGATATGGCGTTCGGCGTCCGGCAATCCGCCCGACTCGTATTCGTCGTACAAATCCCTTAACTGGTCGATATAATAACCCCGGCTCCGCAGCTGGGCGAGCTTATTCAAAAAAGAGCCCTGGATCATTTCCCGCCCTTCATCCGTTTGTGCATAGGCCTCGTATTTCTGCAGCTCCTGGCGAATCCGCCCCGTCATGTTTTCCACGCAAATGCCGCTTCCTTGCAAAGCGTCCCGAAGTTCGCTGATGTCATCCTTCATCTCCTTGGACTCCAAACCCGCGGCGGCTAACAGCTCCCGGACCGGGATTTGCAAATGTTTCGCAAACAGATGGAGCTGCTCCAGCCTTGGCCGCTGCTTGCCGCTAACGATCCGTGAAATCGAAGCCGCATCCATGCCGATGATTCCGCCCAGCTTTCGCATCGACATCGACTTGGCGCGCAATGCGTTTTTGATTAACGCTCCCAGCCTGTTTTGCTCCTGCATGTCCTCGCGATCCGCCGCCATCGTTTCACCGCCTTTTGATTTGCCGTTCACCGTTTGTTGCGTTTTCCTCAACGCTTCCTCAACATTATATGTTCCATACCGTCACTTTTTGTTGCCGGGATTAATAAGATACGATGAGGATTCGGCAATGCATGAACATCATTTCATCAAAGGGAGTGCTGGAGAATATGGTTGCGCCATGGCTTTCGTCGGTTTCCATCGCGCTTGCGTCCAATCTCGATAATGCCGGGGTCGGAGCCGCTTACGGGGTACGAAACATCAAAATCCCTTTTTACGCGAGCGTGGTCATTGCCTTTATGGGTTTTCTGCTGACGCTTATCGGCGGGTTGTTCGGGCAGGTAATCGCTTTGTGGATGCCCCCGCAAATCTGCAACATCATCGGCATGATCATGCTGGTGGCCATCGGCCTTTGGGTGATGCTGCAGCCGATGCTGGAGCAAAAGAAGCCCAGCCCAACGACGCCTTCGGGGTCCATCCAGGAGATATTAAAAAATCCGGAAGCGGCCGATATTGACCGGTCCAAAACCGTCGATTTCAAAGAATCGGTCATTCTCGGCATCGCGCTGTCGATCAATAATTTGGCCGGCGGATTCGACGCGGGGATCACGAGCATCAACATTTGGGAAACGTCGCTTTTTTCAGGCCTGTTCAGCTTGATCTGCATCGGCCTTTGCTCGATGGCGGGCCGCAAAATCGCCGGCGAACGCCTGGGCAAAAGCGCCAGCTGGATTGCGGGCATCCTATTGATTGCGATCGGAGTGCACCAGGTCATCTAATGCCGTCGTCAACTTAAAAAGGCTGCCCTTAAGGGCAGCCTTTGGCGATTTATTTGAGAACGGAGAAAATGAACTTCTCCAGTGATCCTGTATCGGCAATGGACTGATTGCATGCATGGTTATCGATACAGACGTATTGGCCGATGGAAGAGTAGTTATCCGGCAAAGCGCTTTTGGTCTTGACGGTGAAGAAGGCCAGCTCCTGGTGCCGGTTGCAGAACATGCAATACCCCTTCTTGTTGGTCGGCGTGATTCTTCCTTCGATCCCGATGAACTTTCCTTCGTGCGGATACACGATGAACAATCGGTTCGTTGCGACGTCGACCCAGCCGAGATACGTCACAAATCGAAAATCGATGGCCTGCAGATCAGGTACTTTCAATTTTTTGCTTTTAGGAAATAACTTCTGAATCTGCTTCTCCGTAATCGGCGGATAAGGCTCCACGTACGCTTCCAAATCGGTGAGATAATTTTGGAATTCGTATGCCGTCTCGAAGGTCGAAATTCGTTCCAGCATCCGGCGCTGATCTTCCGTTAAGGAAGAAAATGCTTCGGTAATCGTCAAAGCTGCCCGATACCTTACGGTCTCCAGGACTTTCCGGTCCGCGACGGTTCGCAGCGTTCTCAGAAGGAATTCGGTTTGTCTCTTAATTACGTTATACTGATGGTTTCTAATAAATGGTGTACTCATAGCTCTTCAGCCCCTTATTATGATTAAAAAAATGTAATAAGGTGCAAAGCCCGTTATTAGAAACGATAAAATGAAGCTTGGGCGATTGAATCCATTCCATCGCACCTCACGCAAAGTATCGCCCCGAAATCAGGCTTTGCATGAGGACTTCCTAGCTAATGAGCAATTACGCATTGCCATCGATAAGACCCCCAATCATGAATCAATGGAAAAATTATAACAAAAAGTTACAGAAGCCGCAATTGTATGGTTTGGTCATCGACCCCATAAAAAAACGGCCAGCCTGTTGGCTGACCGCTTTTTTTTGCGCTTATAGCACATTCAATTAGAATTCGAATTCGACGTCGCTCAGACGGCGTTTGATTTCGCCGATAACGCGTTTTTCGTCTTCCTCGCCGTTTGCGATGAACGTGACGGAGAAACGGACGAAATGTCCGGCATCATCCCATGGCACGCTGGAGATCAGCTTTTCGCGGATCAGATACTGCGAGAAATCCTCGCCGGATTCGAAACGGATGCCGCCCTTGATCCCTTTCGGCGCCTCCACGTACAGGAAGAAGGAGCCTTTCGGTTTTTCCGCCTGGAATCCGAGCTCGTTCAGCGCGGCAACCAGCATGTCATGCCGGCGGGAATATTTGGCCGCGATTTTTTCGGTAATTTCCGGATGGTACAAGCCGTATGCGGCCGCTTTTTGGATCGCGATGAATTGTCCCGAATCGTTGTTGTCCTTCACGTCGCCGAAAGCCTTGACGACAAGCGGGTTGCCGGCAATAAAGCCGATCCGCCAGCCGGTCATGTTGTAGGACTTGGACAAGGAGTGCAGCTCGACGCCGACGTCTTTCGCCCCCGGAACGGACAAAAAGCTGAGCGGCTTCAACCCGTCATAGGTCAGTGCTGCATACGGGGCGTCATGAACGATGACGACGTTATGCTTTTTCGCCCATTCCACCACTTCGGCGAAAAACTCCACGGTTGCGCTGGCGCCCGTCGGATTGTTCGGGTAGTTCAAATAAAACAGCTTGGCCCGCTTGGCGATGTCTTCGGGGATGGCATTCAAATCCGGAAGGAAGTTGTTTTCCTTTGTCAGTTCGACGTTATAGACTTCCCCGCCCAAATATTTGGTGTGCGTGCCCATCACCGGATATCCCGGAACCGTCATGATCGTCACGTCGCCCGGATTGATGAAACATGAAGGCAGCATGGCCAGCGCCGGTTTGGAACCGATCGAATGCAGCACTTCGGTTTCCGGATCGATGCCTTCGACGCCAAACACTTCCTTCAGGTAATGGGCTGCCGCAACCTTGAATTCAGGGATGCCGTTGTCCGCATACCCGCGGTTTTCAGGCTTGGCCGCTTCTTCGGCAAGCTTGGCGACGATGCCGCTGTCCGCCATCTCATCCGGTTCGCCGACGCCCAGGTCGATCAGTTCGACGCCCGGAAAATCCTTTTTCGCTTGCGCTTTGGCGCGCTTGATCTTCTCGAATTTGTAAATCGCTGTATCTTTACCATAATTGGATCCGCCAATCCGATCCGCAAAATTGTGCTGAATATACGTATGTTGGTATTGTTCGATACTCATTTGTTTCTTCATCTCCCATTTAAGCTAAGTTCCAAAAAACCTACCCTAAATATGAAGGAATCCATGGCTGAATGCCATGGATTAATTATCGTATCATTTGTACTTTCATCGGCTGCGCAGACTTGTGAGCAGCTCTTCCATATCCTGCGGGATATCGGCCGTAAATTCCAAATATTCCCCGCTGGACGGATGGATGAAACCGAGCACTTTCGCATGAAGCGCCTGCCCGTCCATTTTGATGCCTTTGCTGCGCCCGTAGACCGGGTCGCCGACAAGCGGATGACCGATAAATTTCATATGGACGCGAATCTGGTGGGTCCGGCCGGTTTCGAGCTGCAGCTCGAGCAGCGTGTAATCCCCGAACCGCTCCAGCACGGCAAAATGCGTAACCGCGTGTTTGCTGTTTCTTTCGGTGACCGTAAACATTTTGCGGTCGAACGGATCGCGGCCGATTGGCGCATCGACGGTGCCTTGGTCATGGCTGACGTTGCCGTGCACAAGCGCAACATATTTGCGCGTCACGCTGTGATCCTTCAGTTGGGCGGCAAGCGAGGCGTGCGCCTTATCGTTTTTGGCAGCCATCAAGAGGCCCGAGGTGTCTTTGTCGATCCGGTGCACGATCCCCGGCCGCAGTTCCCCGTTAATGCCTGACAGATCCTTGCAGTGATGCATCAGCGCGTTCACCAGGGTGCCGGATGCATGTCCGGGTGCCGGATGCACGACCATTCCCCTCGGTTTGTTCACCACGACGACGTCGCTGTCCTCGTAAGCGATATCGAGCGGAATATCCTCCGGCACGATTTCCACGGCGGCGGGTTCGGGCACGGTCACTTCGAGGACATCCCCCTCGGCCAGTTTATAGTTGGCTTTGACCGGTTTGCCGTTCACTTTAACGTGCCCCGAAGCGATCCAAAGCTGCACCTGCGATCTGGATACGTCCTCTTCCCAAGATTCCGTGATGTATTTGTCGATCCGTTCCTTGGCATAAGCCTCATCGATCACCCATTCCCGGATATCGGCTTCACTCACACGATTTCATTCCCTTCCTTGCTGCCTTCTTCTTTGGTGGTTTTGTTCAAATCGAACAGCGAGTCCAAAATAATGAGCGCCACGCCTACAACGATGCAGGAATCGGCGATGTTGAAGATCGGAAACGTGTAGCTTCCGAAGTTGAACATCAAAAAGTCGACGACTTCCCCGGTCAGCGCCCGATCGAGGAAATTGCCGATCGCCCCGCCAAGCACGAGGCTGAGCGCCGCAGGCAGCAGCTTGCGGGCAGAGGTTTTTCTAACCTTTTGCATGTACCAGATAATGGCGATGACCACAACGACGGTAACGATGATGAAAAACCAGCGTTGGTTCGGAAGAATGCCGAAGGCGGCTCCCCGGTTGCGGCTGGAGGTAATCAGGAAAAAGTTTCCGATCACGGGAATTTCCTGACCAAGCTCCAGTTGTTTTGCAATGATCCATTTGGTCCCCTGGTCCACTAAAAACGCGATGATCGCGAGGATGTAATACCACACAGCTCCATGTCACTCCGTTCTTATCAATTGGGCCTTGCGGCCTTGACGGCTTCACGTCAACTAAGACCTGTATATTGTAGCACAGCACGCCAAACATCGTCCATTAACGTCCATCCCCGAGAAGATTTTCCTTCTGTAAAAGCTCAGCCTTTCGCGCATTCTACAAAAGAAGGAATTGTCTCAAGCGGCATACCGCTGCCGCAAAAGGAAAGGGGCCCGTGATGATGCAGCATCTTACCGCTTCGCAGCTAAAGCATCTGCGCTCCAAGCTGGAAGAGCAGTTGCAATCCTTGCAGCAAAAAGACCAGGAAAACGATTCATACGGCGTAGACGAGTCCATGCGGGACCAAACCGGCGAGCTGTCGCTGATCGATAACCATCCCGGGGACGTGGCTACCGATTTGTACAACCGGGAAGTGGACCTTTTGCTTCAAAACCATGACGACCACCTGATGGAGCTGATCCGCGACGCGCTTGAACGGATGGATCAGGGAACGTACGGCATCTGCCCGGTCTGCAACAAGCCGATCCCATACGAACGACTCGAGGCCGTTCCGATGACGGAATATTGCGTGGAGGATAACCCGAAACACCATGTTTCCGACTACCGGCCGGTGGAGGAATATTTCCTGATGCCGCCATTCGGCCGCACGAGCTTGGATGAACGCGATGACCAAAACGGCTTTGACGGAGAAGACGCTTGGCAGGCGGTCGAAAACTTCGGTACGTCCAATACGCCGGCCTATGCCGAGGATAACGAAGTCCACAGTTATAATGATATGGAGATCGAAGCGTCCGAAGAGCTTGAAGGATGCGTCGAGCCGATGGAAGCTTTCGTCGCCACCGACATGTACGGCAATTTGATCGATATCGTCCGGAACCACCAATACCGAAAATACATGGATTTGGGCGAAGGCATCGACATGTACCAGCTGGCAGAAGAAGAAGAGGACGAAGAGGATTTTCTCCTTTAGCCCGAAAAGGGCGACCCCATCCTCGGTTAATAGGTGTTCAGTTCCATCTGGCGCTGCACAATGCGGACGATATCCGCGATATAGTCCCCGATGATGGGCAAGTTCAGTGCGCCTAATACCTGCAGCACGTAAATGATGGTGGCCGCAAAAAAAGTGAACCCGATCGCGATCCCGACCCCGCGCGCCGTTCCCGAAAGCAGATTAAGCCAGATCAAACGAAAAGGCTTGTGAAGAAGCTGGGTGTAGTCGGCGATGCGCGACTTTTCCATCTCGCTTGCGATTTGGACCGTGAGCTGGTAGATCCGGTTCAGCTGCTCTTTCTCGGCCGCAGATCCGCCTGTATTCTCATCATTGACCATAGATGACTTCCCCTTCATAAAAGCTGTCGCGAAGAAAAACAAACGAGCCTGCAAGCCGCCGGAGCGATCCGGCGCCTTAAGGCTCGTTTATTCCTTTTGACTGCTATTATTTGCCTAAAGCCTGCCTCTCATTCAGCAAGGAAGCTCTTTGGGGCTTTATTTTTTAAAACAGGCCTCAATCAGCGATGCGAATGCCAAGCGTTTTGCCTGCCAATTCGACGGTTTCCATGCCGGCTTCTTGGCCGAATACGACGTCTTTGACCAACACGTTTTCGCGAAGCACATGGTCGAAGGCTTGGATCGCCCCGGTCAGCTCCTCGTCCGCGTCCAAAACGAGCGTGACGCGTTTTTCGATCGGCAGATCCAGCTTTTTGCGGTAATCCTGCACGGCGCGGACCACTTCCCGGACCCAGCCTTCCTGCTCGAGCTCAGGCGTGATCTCGGTATTCAAGGCAACCGTGATGCCGTAACCGGAGGCCGACGCGAATCCGCTCTTGGCATGTTTTTCGACGAGCAATTCGTCGGCGGTGATCTGAAGCTCTTCGCCTTCCGGAGAGGTCACGTGGATGCCCCCGGATTGCACGGCCGCTCTCGTTTCCTCCGGAGACAAGCCTTTCAGGAAGCCTTGAAGGAAGCCGATGTTTTTGCCGTATTTTTTGCCGGCGACTTTCAAATTCATTTTGAGCGTAAAGTCCACAAACCCGCTGTCGCTTGTTTCCAGCACGAGATTTTTGACGTTGATTTCTTCCTTGATGATCTCCTGGTAGCCGGCCGCGTCAAACGAACGGTCCATGGATACGATCAGCTCGGACAATGGCTGACGCGTTTTGATGCCGGTTTCGTTGCGCACGTTGCGGGCAAGCTCGACGATTTGCCGCGCCGCTTCCATGTCAGCTTCAAGCGTTTTGTCGATCAGCGATTCGTCGGCTTGCGGGAAGTCCGCCAGATGCACGCTTTCGCCTCCGCCAAGGTTGGTGTAAATGTCCTCGGAGAGGAACGGCGTATACGGCGCCATCAATTTCGAAAGCGTCAGCAGCACGTGCGTCAACGTACCGTATGCGGCAAGTTTGTCTTCGGTCAGGCCGCTGCCCCAGAAACGGTCGCGGGAACGGCGGATGTACCAGTTGCTGAGTTCGTCGATGAATCCTTCGATGCCTTTTGCCGAATTCAGGAAGTCGTTGACCGCAAGCCCTTTGTCGACCAATTGGATCAGGCTGTTCAAGCGGGACAGGATCCAGCGGTCGAGCTTGTTGTCGGATGGCTTGAAAGGATGCTCGGCCGGATCGTAACCGTCGATGTTCGCGTACAACGTCAGGAACGAATGGGTGTTCACGAGAGTATCCACGACCTTGGACTTGGCTTCCGCGACGATGCCCTTGGAGAACCGTTTGCTGTTCCATGGCGCGCTGTCGGCCAGCAATGCCCAGCGGAACGCGTCCGTGCCGAATTCGTTGATGATATCCCACGGATCGATGACGTTGCCTTTGGATTTGGACATCTTTTGTCCGTTTTCATCCAAGATGTGGCCCGTCGCGATAACCGCTTTGTAAGGCGCCACGCCTTTAAAGAGGGTGGATACCGCCAGCAAGCTGTAGAACCAGCCGCGGGTTTGGTCGATCCCTTCGCAGATCATGTCGGCCGGGAACTGCTCTTCGAAGGTGCTCTCGTTTTCGAACGGATAATGATGCTGCGCAAACGGCATCGAACCGCTGTCGAACCATACGTCGATAACTTCGGAGGTGCGTTCCATCACGCCGCCGTCGCAGTGCGGACATTTGACTTTCACTTCGTCCACGTAAGGTTTGTGCAGCTCAAAATCGTCGGGCAGCGCCGTGGTCGCATGTTCTCTCAAATCCGCAAAGCTGTGCGGAGCGTATTCTTTTTTACAGGAGTCGCACACCCAAACATTCAGCGGCGTACCCCAGTAACGGTTCCGGCTGATATTCCAATCCACCAGATCTTCAAGGAATTTGCCGAAACGGCCTTCGCGGATATGGCCCGGGAACCATTCGACGCCGTTGTTGTTGGCGATCAGCTGATCTTTGACGGCCGTCGTTTCGATGAACCAGCTTTCCATCGCATAATACAGCAGCGGGGATTTGCAGCGCCAGCAGAACGGATAGCTGTGCTCGTATTTTTCCTTGCTGAACAAAAGGCCTTTTTCCGACAGCATCTTCACGATGTCCAAATCGCAATCCTTCACGAAACGTCCGGCCAGATCCGTAACCTCATCGGTGTAGCGGCCTTGGGCGTTAACGACGCTGACGAAGCTGATGCCGTTTTCGCGGCATGTTCTGTAGTCGTCTTCACCGTGCGCAGGCGCCATATGGACGATACCGGTACCGCTTGCGTCCGTGACGAACGAAGCGCCGACGATCAGGTTGCCCTTTTCCGGATTGATGTACGTAAATGGCGGCGTGTAGGTTTTTCCGATAAACTCGGAACCTTTGTGCGTGGACAACACTTGATAATCTTCTTTCATCACGTCTTCGACCAGATTTTTGGCCACGATGTACACTTCGCCGTTTTTTTGCACGCGCGCATAATCCATATCCGGATTCATCGCGAGTGCAACGTGAGCCGGCAGCGTCCAAGGGGTGGTCGTCCAGGCAAGCACGTAGTCGCCGCTGTCATGCAGCTTGAATTTGGCCGTGGCGCTCAAGTCTTTGACATCTTCGTAGCCTTGGGCCACTTCGTGGGAGCTGAGCGTCGTTTGGCAGCAAGGGCAATACGGGCTTACGCGGTGACCGCGGTACAGCAGGCCTTTGTCATGAATCGTCGCGAGGATGTTCCACACGCTTTCGATGTAGTTGTTTTCAAGCGTGATGTAAGGATGATCCAGATCGGTCCAATAGCCGATGGCCTCGGTCAGCTCTCTCCATTGTTTTTCATATTCGAATACGCTGGCTTTACATTTTTTAATGAATTCTTCCACGCCGTATTTTTCGATCTCTTGTTTGCCGGAGATGCCCAGCTGTTTTTCCACGCCGAGTTCGACCGGCAGGCCGTGGGTATCCCAGCCCGCTTTGCGGACGACGCGGTAGCCTTTCATCGTTTGGTAGCGGCCGATAAAGTCTTTGATGACGCGGCCGAGAACGTGCCCGATATGCGGCGCGCCGTTCGCCGTCGGCGGACCTTCGTAAAACACGTAGTTCGGACTGCCTTTGCGGTTTTCCATCGATCTGCGGAAGGTGTCTTCCTCGTTCCATTTTTTGAGCACGCGCAGGTCGCGTGTGCGCGCTTTTTCTTTGACATCGACTTTTAACATCATATTCAACCTCCAAAATCTTTCAAAAGATTTCCCATCCCCCTAAATCCCCCTTCATAAGGGGGACCCCAAGGGCTTCCGCCCTCTGGACTCCCGAAATGGGTTTTCCCATCCCCCTAAATCCCCCTTCGTAAGGGGGACCCCGAGGGCTTCCGCCCTCTGGACTCCCGAAATGGGTCGGGAGGAGTCACAGAGTACAGACTTTGATACTATTTATGTGATTCCCGCTTTTCGCCCCGATTCTTTGCATTCGCAAAGAACGGGGCACGCTATACGGACGCGCTATCTAGTTTCAAACAAAAAGTTACTCCTTGCGCCACTCCCATCGCACGCATGAAAGGTTCCCGATGACGATCCGAAGGGAGTCGAGGAAGAACCGGGCACACCACCTAAAGCCCCTGTAGTGCACCACACCCCATGCACGCATGGAAGGTTCCCGATGGCGATCCGAAGGGAGCCGAGGAAGAACCGATCACACCTCCAAAAGCCCCTGTAGTGCGCCGCACCCATCGCACGCATGAAAGGTTCCCGATGACGATCCGAAGGGAGTCGAGGAAGAACCGGGCACACCACCTAAAGCAGCTTTAGCGCGCCACACCCCATGCACGCATGGAAGGTTCCCGATAGCGAACCGCAAGGAAGCTGAGGAAGAACCGGGCACTCCTCCAAAAGCAGCTTTAGCGAGCCACTCCCCCTCCCTACGCCGAACTTTCGGGTGTCCAGAGGGCAGCGCTCTCTGGGGTCCCCCTTTGGAAAGGGGGATTTAGGGGGATTCGATAAAACAAACACAAATAAAGCCTCATCCCTAAAAGGGACGAGGCTTCTGCTCGCGTGACCACCCTAATTCCGCTCATAGAGAAACAAGCTCTCCTGAACGACTCCTCAAGTCCTCGCCTTACCGGATATTCATCAACCCAAATCCGCCGTCAGCAAGGAGCCGATATAACGTTCGGCATGCCGGCTCGGCTTACGCACGTTAACGCTAACGCTTCAGCTTCGCTTCTCCGGGAGGATCTTCGGCTTCGGTCTGAACGCCGGCTCTCAGCAAATGCCGGCTCTCTGGAGAACATATCCAAAGCTTACTTATCCCATCATGGAATCCATATGCATTCAAATGCTGCCGCCACTTCGAGCGACAACCGATATGACTATAGTTATAGCCCTTTTTGAATCAAAAGTCAACCAAGCAGAAGCCTAGTACACTTCGTTAGCTTCTCGCGTACTCCGGGATTCGCCGGACGATTCCAAGGCATCCCAGCTTTCCTGGCTCAAAAGCTCCAACTGCGCTTCCACCAGCGTCCGGAAACGGGTGCGGTAAATGGAAGCCTGCTTTTTTAATTCTTCCACTTCCATCGCGATTTTACGCGACTTGGCCAGCGACTCGTTGATGATCCGGTCCGCGTTCTTCTCGGACTCTTTAATGATCAGCTGGGCTTCTTTCTTGGCGTTGTTTTTGACCTCGTCGGCCGCTTCCTGCGCCACGATGATCGTTTTCGAAAGCGTCTCTTCGATATTGAGGAAATGGTCCAACCGTTCCTGCAACGACATCAGCTGATTATGAAGTTCCTTGTTTTCACGGATGACGCTCTCATAATCCTTGATGACCTGATCGAGGAATTCATTCACTTCATCCTCGTCATAGCCCCGGAGCCTGCGGGAAAACTCCTTGTTATGTATGTCGAGCGGCGTTAATGGCATAGATGTGCACCTCCTAAGAATGTCCAGGTCTCCCTGTGTTATCAAACGGATCTGGATACAGCCCACTTGGAATGTATCGGCCGAAGTAAATGATTTGATTAGCATTCGCTTGAATTACATTTCGACAGGAATAACCTATTTCCTGCTGCGAGTCTACACAAATTTACCTATTTTAACCCGGTAGCGTCCTTTTTTGGTTACGTCCCCCGCCTCAAGCACCTTGAAACGGCCGAACCCCTGCATCGATACGACGTCTCCGGCTTTCAGGGGAGCCGACGGGTCCTCGACGGTTTTCCAGTTCACGCGGCACCGTCCGGCCCGAATCGGGATCAGCACTTTGCTCCGGCTGAGCCTGTACACGTCGGAGGCGATCCCGTCAAGACGCAGCGACGCAACCGTAATATCCATCGGCTCCAGCGTCACCTTGTTCGTGCGAAGCTGCTCGATCGGCAAAATTTCGCTCTGAACGTGCACGCGGTGCACCTGGTTCAGGTTCATATCCAGAAAAGCGCTGATTTCTTCGCAAACCACCGTGTGACAGCCGTGCTCCAGCACATGGATGTCGCCGATTTTGGAACGTTTGATGCCAAGGCCCAAAATCGATCCCATATAATCGCCGTGCTCCAGCGACAGAAACTTCTGATCCGCGGAATCGATGCTAAGCACCTTTAATTTCATGTCCTCCGCGTCCAAATCGCTATAGTCCGGGGCGATCAGCGCCCGTTTCCGTTCCGCCTCCCCGTACCCTCCGTCAAACCGCGCATGCACGTCCGGATGGCGATTCACCAGCGATTCCACGATAAATGCCTGTCTTGGATCCAGAAAATCCGTCAGTCTCGTCTCATGGTATTGGCCCGCGTTCACAACCCACTCCCAGGCCCGGTCCACAAACTCGCGTTCGTCGGGATGAAAATGCTCGTAAATGTCCAGCTTCATCGCTCACTCACGCCCAAAAATACAGCAGTATCGCAATGACGCCCCGCTCGGCAAATTGCAGCACCAGCAGCGCAATGATCGGCGAAATGTCGAGCATGCCCGCGATCGGAGGAATAAAACGGCGAAACGGCGACAAGTACGGCTCCACCAGCTTGCCCAGAAGCTCGCCGATAAAGCTTTCGCGCAGGTTCGGAAGCCAAGACATCAGCACGTACACGATAATCATGTAAAAATAAATTTGAAACAGATACTGCACGATCGTAATTATTTCGGCCAAAATCGGCTCACCTCATTCTGTTGTAATCATGTTCATCCGCAAGTATTTCGGAAATGGTGCCAGAGATTTCGACCGTATCCGGGGTACATAAAAAGATGTTCCCCCCGACCTTGGAAATACTGCCGCTCAAGGCATAAACCGTTCCGCTGAGAAAATCGATGATCCGGAGCGCCTGGTCGGTGCGGACGCGCTGCAGGTTGACGACCACGGTCCGATGGGACCGCAAATGATCGGCGATTTCCTGGGCTTCGTCATAGGAACGCGGTTCGTGGAGGATGACCTTGACGTTTTTTTGCGAATGAATGCTAACCACATTGTTTCCCCTTGGGTTTCTACGTGTTTCCACCGGCGGAGTTTCAACTTCTTCTTCAACGGGGAGCTGTTCCCGCTCCACGATTTCCTCCTGCTCCTGCAACCCCAAAAAAGACATGAATTTATTCATAACGCTCATCCTTCCCCCTCCTCTTTCCCTACTAAAATGCTGCCTAAGCGGATCCAAGTCGCTCCTTCCTCGATCGCCACTTCAAAATCGTTAGACATGCCCATGGAAAGTTCCGTTAACGGTTCCCGCGTAACGCCCTTGCGGTTTAATTCATCCCTTAACTCGCGCAGCCCCCTGAAAACGAAACGGGTTGCTTCCGCATCGTCTTCAAAAGGAGCCATCGTCATCAATCCGATCACTTTAATATGGGAAAAGCTTTGAATGTCCTGCAAAAACGCTGCCGCTTCCCCGGGAGCCAAGCCGTATTTGCTGTCTTCCCCGGAAACGTTGACCTGCAAAAAGGTTTTGACTGTAAGCCCGCGCGCGGCGGCCTGCTTCTCGAGTTCCTTCGCAAGCGAAAGCCTGTCCAGCGAATGGATATACTCGAACCTCCCGATCACGTCCTTCACTTTATTGGTCTGCAGGTGACCGATAAAATGCCACGTTCCCCGGTGGCCGAGCGCCTCCCATTTATCCTGGGCGTTTTGCCACCGATTTTCGCCGATGTGCTCCAGCCCGCCGTCCAGCACCTTCGCCGTCATCGCTGCCGAAACGTACTTCGTTACCGCAACGGTTTTTACTTCCTGGGGCGCTCTGCCGCTCCGCAGACATGCTTGTTCAATGCGTTTATTGACTTCCTGTATCCGCTCTTCCAACGTCATGGAAGGCTCACCTCTCTTTTAGCCCGATCCAACTCGCCATTCGTCCTGTCGTTCCCCCATCCTTCCGGTATGAGAAAAACAGATCGTTACGACAGCTCGTACACCATGATGTACATTCGATATGTGTCGGCAATATTCCTGCTTTAATCATAATGTGTCGATTCAATTCTTTCAAGTTGAGCATGTATTTGCCGTCTTCTTTGGCTATGTAACAATCCGAAACGGAATATTCGTCATTACCCAGGAAATCTTTTTCTAAATCATGGACATAAGACATAACTTTTCCATCTACCTCATAGCAGCAGAATCCGATGGACGGGCCGATCGCAGCCCTGATATCTTCCGTCCGGCTTCCAAAAGATTCCTGCATGCGCTCAACCATGTTGGCCGCGATACGGGCTACCGTTCCTTTCCAGCCAGCATGCGCCAACCCGGCAACTTCTTTTACCGGATCATAAAAAAACAAAGGCACGCAATCGGCATAAAAGGACGTCAGCAGCACGCCCGGTACGTTGGTCAACAGCCCATCCGTATCCTGAACGGCGGATTCCCGGGTCAGGCTTCCCGCCCCCGCCAAACGTTCGTCAATGATCGCGATATCGGCGCGGTGGACCTGTTCCCCGCATGTCCATGCATCGAGCGTGAATCCGAGCCGGCCTGCAATAAGCTTGCGGTTGGAAATGACGTCCTCAGGACGGTCGCCGACGTGAAAAGCGCAATTCAAAGAATCGTAAGGCGCTTGGCCGACGCCCCCGTTCCGCCCGGTAAACCCGGCACTGATGCCGTCATAGCGGCTCATCCAGGGCTCCAACATAAAAAGCGCCGGCTGCCCTTGCTCCTCTTTCAACACAAACGGTTCCATTCCATTTCACCTCAACTTCCAGTGTACCACATCAGCCCTCACAAATCCCTGTAATTTCGGCGGTCCCGTTCCTGCCGTTCCCCGTAAGACGAAGCATCTTTTTCGTTTGGCAGCGTTTTGAGTTCCTCCATTTTGACCAGAACGACGTCCGACCCGATTTTGACGATGTTTTGCCATGGAATCACCAGGTCCGCCCCTCCGCCGAACAGCCCCAAAAATTTATTGTAGCTAGGCACGACGATCGCCTCGATTCGGCCCTGGCGAAGATCCAGCTCCAGATCGCTGATTTGCCCGAGCCGTTTGCCGTCTACGATATTGATGACGTCTTTGGTTTGAAAATCGGATATTTTCATGTGAATCCCCACCGATTGTTTTTCTGGAATCAACGTCTGCAGCCCCTTTTCCTCCTAAGTTTCCGTGCCTGAATATCCGCTACCGCATCTTGATATATGTATATGTTCCCTTTGGGCAAAATGCCCTTCTTTTTGAAAATTGCCCGGCCATGCGGATGTTCCGATAAGATACACCCGGCATGCCTTCCGCCCAAAGATTTTAGAAGGCCGCGCACGCATGAAAACGCGACATTCCACATAGTCTGATGGAGAGCTGGCGCTGATGGACGATCCATCTAAAAAAGCGACCCGGAACGGATCGCTTTTAGGTTTATAGGCTTGGCAAAGAGAACGCAGCGAAACGCTTCAAGCCAATCCTCAATATTCAATTTTTAAGGTTACGATTTCACATGCTTTTGCATTTGTTGGATGGCCGATTTTTCCAAACGGGACACCTGAGCTTGGGAAATGCCGATTTCGTCGGCGACCTCCATTTGGGTTTTGCCTTCGAAAAAGCGCATGGAAAGAATCATTTTTTCCCGCTGGCCGAGTCTTTGCATCGCTTCGCGCAGGGCAATTTCTTCAATCCATTGCACATCCTTGTTTTTGTCGTCGCTGATTTGATCCATCACATAGATGGGATCGCCGCCGTCATGGTAAATCGGTTCGAACAGCGACACGGGATCCTGGATCGCGTCCAGGGCAAAAACGACATCCTCTTTGGGCACGTTGAGCACTTCGGAAATTTCGAAAATCGTCGGTTCCCGGGAATTTTGGTTGGTCAGGGAATCGCGCACCTGGAGCGCCTTGTAGGCGATGTCGCGCAGCGATCTCGAGACCCGGATCGGATTGTTGTCCCTCAGGTACCTGCGGATTTCGCCGATGATCATCGGAACCGCATAGGTCGAAAATTTCACGTTTTGCGACAAGTCAAAATTATCAATAGCCTTCATCAGTCCGATACAGCCTACCTGAAACAAATCGTCGACAAATTCCCCCCGATTGTTGAAGCGCTGAATGACGCTGAGCACCAGTCTCAAATTGCCATTCACGAGCTTTTCTCTGGCTGACCGTTCGTTGTGTTGCTGCAAGGAGTGGAACAATTCCCGCATTTCCACGTTGGTGAGGACCGGCAATTTAGCGGTATCCACACCACAAATTTCGACTTTGTTTCGGGTCATGATGATTTACCTCCCAAGGAGAAACATTAATGTACATTATCTCCCTGGGGGCTCATTTTATTCCTTGCAAAAATTTGCTACACCATCTTGTTGAACTCCTTGCGGAGTCTTTTGATGATCCTTTTTTCGAGCCTGGATATGTAGGATTGGGAAATCCCGAGCATATCCGCAACATCTTTTTGCGTCTTTTCTTCGCCGTCCTGAAGGCCGAAACGCAGCTCCATGATCGTGCGCTCCCGGTCGGTCAGCTTTTCGAGCGCCTTGTGAAGCAGCTTCCGGTCGACCTGCTCCTCGATATTGCGGTAGATCGTATCGTTTTCGGTTCCAAGGACATCGGACAGGAGCAGTTCGTTGCCGTCCCAATCGATGTTCAGCGGCTCGTCGAAAGAAACCTCGCTGCGGATTTTGCTGTTGCGGCGCAGATACATCAATATTTCGTTTTCGATGCAACGCGACGCGTAGGTGGCGAGCTTGATCTTTTTTTCGGGGTCGAACGTGTTGACCGCCTTGATCAGCCCGATGGCGCCGATGGACACCAGATCCTCGATGTTGATGCCGGTGTTTTCAAACTTGCGGGCAATGTAGACGACCAGGCGCAGATTGCGCTCAATCAGCATCGACCTGATTGCCGCATCCCCCGTCGGGAGCCGCTGCAGGAGATACTCCTCTTCCTCCCGGGTCAGCGGGGGAGGGAGCGCCTCGCTGCCGCCGATATAGTAGATTTCTTCGCTTTTCAGTCCCAGCAGAAAAAGGAATCGATAATATTGCAGCTGCGCGATCAATCGCCATTTTACAAGCATTTGTCGTCCTCCTAAAAGTTTCCCGAAGGGAAACTATCTTCGTAAGCATTTGCTTAAGTTTCCCGAAGGGAACTGTCTTCGTAAGCATTTGCTTAATTTCCCGAAGGGAAATTTGACTTCGTAAGCATTGGCTTAAGTTTCCCAAAGGGAACCTGTCTTCGTAAGCTTCATTCCGTTTCCTCTTCAACGCTTCAAAAATAGAACCAGCATGCCATAGCATCATTTCGCCCCCAGAACGTCAGCCTGGCAGGGCTTGCAGCATTTCCAATCCCGCTTCAACCGCTACAGATGGATCGACGTCGGTTTAACCGGCGCCTGCGCCTCGGATTTCACGACGTTTTCCTCCTGCACCAGCTCCGGGTGAATGATGGCCTGATAGGACCTGTCGCCTGACAATTGGCCGCCGTCAAGTCCGATCAACACCTTCGCGGCACGGCTTGTCTGATTCCCGATTCGGATGTCCACGGTGTCCGGTTTGATCGCCAGCATAAAGGCAGACCCCCGGTTTACGCCCCGGTACGGCACCAGGCGCAGCCGATCCCGCCATTCGAATTCGGCAGCGTCCAGCTCAAGCAGCAGTTTGTCCGGTTCTCCCTCAGCAAGCCGCTGCAGCCAAGCGGCAGGCAGCTTTTCCTTCCAAAGCGATGCCTCCATGACCATGACGGGGGTTCGCGTTAGCGGATCCGACAGCTGGTTCCCGGTATCAAGCAACCCGTTGCAGCTCACGGTATACCCTCCGATCGTCACGCTTACTTCTCCCATGTAGGTTTGCCTGTTCTCCAGCTTCCGGCGCGTGGAATAAACGGATTTAAACCATAAAAGCACCCCGAAACACGTTATGAACGTAAACCAAAAACCGATTTTCAGCTCAAACGAAAGCCCCCCGGAAGCCGTAAACCATATGCCGTTAAAAATTTCTCCCGTGTTCTTTAGCAAATAATGGATTCCGATGATGCCGCCGGCTGCCGCGAAGTTGATCATATAAAAAGCTCCCGTGTTCCGGATATAGTTTTGCAGACTTCCGAATCCGAAAGCGATCCAGAGCATCAACAGTGACAAGGCGAATTTGAGCATAAACGTATACATAAAGGAAAGTTCGGGCAGGAACATCATGACGACGTACATCGCGCCTACCGTTGACGACGCCGCAAGCCGCCACCAGCGCAGCCGCTGCTTTCTCATCCAGGCCGTCAGCCACAGCAGGGCGCCGTCGATCAACAGATTGGTGATGAAAATCAGATCAATATAAACAACCAGCCCCATCACCTGCCTGCTTATCATGGATTCTTTCGGAAATTGATATGACTAGCTTTGAATGATTCGGTTTATAAGTGGCTTTAGACTTGGGAGATGTATTTAGTATAAAAAGATCCCTATCCAAAGTCTGTCTAAAATTGGGGGCCGGACTTCAACTTTTTTTGTCGAGTCCCGCTGCTTTTTGAGAGGCGGTTCGCAAGCGTTTACCCTGAGTGCCGCAACTCCCGAACCCGCCAAAATAGAAAGGAAACTCCTCGCCATGGGCTGAAACATTCCGGCCTCCCTGTTCGTTAGATTAAAAAAGCGCAGCAATACGTTCTGAAAATCGTTCGTGCGGAGGAATAACGATGAGCAAAATCATGATGTGGCTGTTCGTGCTCCTGGCGTGGATAGCTGGCCCTCCCTCGCCGGATCGCGCAGCCGAGGAACGTTGGGACGTTAAGGAAGGTTACGTCGTGGCCAAAGAAGACGGGAGGGTTTTGGCGGTTCGCGACAAAGTTCCGGATCGGCACACGCCGCTGAATCGAATTTTGGAGGAAGCGATGCCCAATGCGATCTGGCTTACGATTAGCCCTGCGGATTATCATGCCGTGGAGATCGGGGATCATATCGGCATTTCGATCCCGAACGGGGCCATCAATCAATCCTATCCCGCTCAAGCGGCGGCCGATGTGAAAAAGTTGAATTCCCCTTGAATCAGGACCAGGATCAACCGGACGCTGCCGGTTGGACTACTCCAAGCCGTACTCAAATGCTCCAACATGCAATAAAAAAGACCCGCTTCCATCCAGCGATGGCTTGCGGGTCTTTGGGTTATCGGTATGGAATTAGTCCTTGTTGCGCGAACGGTTCCGCAAAAACGTCGGAATGTCCAATTGGTCGCCGCTGGTCTGGTTGCCGAACGGACGAAGGTTCTGCGTGTTGTTGCGGGTTTCCGGCTGTTCCGTCGGCTGCGCGGCCGCTCCCGGTTTGCGGTATGAAGTCGCAGGCGCCTGGTTTTCAAACCCCGTGGCGATGACGGTGACTTTGATTTCATCCTTCATGCTTTCTTCAATCATCGCACCGAAGATCATGTTGACTTCCGGATCGGATGCGGAAGTTACGATTTCGGCCGCCTCATTGACTTCATAAAGGGACAAGTTCATACCTCCCGTAATGTTCATGATAATGCCTCGAGCGCCTTCGATCGAAGTTTCGAGCAGCGGGCTCATAATGGCCTTGCGTGCAGCTTCGGCCGCGCGGTTTTCGCCTGTTGCCAAACCAATCCCCATCAAAGCCGAACCGCGTTCGGTCATAATCGTTTTGACGTCTGCGAAATCGAGGTTGATCAGTCCGGGCACCGCGATCAAGTCGGAAATGCCCTGTACCGCTTGGCGCAGCACGTTGTCCGCCTCGCGAAACGCCTCAAGCATCGGCGTTTTTTTGTCGACGATTTCCAAAAGCCGATCATTCGGAATAACGATAAGCGTATCGACTTTTTCTTTGAGGCTTTCGATCCCGAGCTCGGCCTGTTTGGAACGTCTGGGCCCTTCAAATGTAAACGGGCGCGTCACCACGCCGACGGTCAATGCTCCGCATTCCTTGGCGATTTCGGCGATGACCGGAGCGGCTCCCGTACCGGTTCCCCCGCCCATGCCTGCGGTCACAAAAACCATGTCAGCGCCTTTGAGGGTATTCATGATCAGATCGCGCGACTCTTCGGCCGCCTTTTTCCCTACTTCAGGGTTGGCTCCGGCACCGAGGCCGCGTGTCAGCTTATCCCCGATTTGCAGTTTATGTTCCGATTTGGCCATATGCAAAGCTTGAGCATCGGTATTCACCGTGATGAATTCGACGCCTTGAACGCCGTTTTCGATCATTCGGTTCACGGCATTGCTGCCGCCGCCGCCCACGCCAATTACTTTAATTTGCGCCAAGCTCTCCATTTCAAAATCAAATTCCAACATACTTTCCCATCTCCCCCTCATTGTGCATGGATGGCCCGTCCACTCATTCAAATGGAACCTGCTTATATGAAATCACTGAAAATATTTTTCAATCGTTCAATAAAGCCTGGTTTTTGGACAGTCTCCGGATTCGTGGCAGGACTCGCTTTTGGGCGGTTCACTGTCTTCTTGTTGCCCGCACTGCTCACGTTTGCGCTGCTGCCGCTGCGCATGCGGATACTGCGGATGACGTTATGTAAAATACCAACGCCGCTGGTATAACCAGGGTCCCTGACGCCGATGTAATCCGGCACGGCAATTCTGACGGATGCAGCGAGTTCTCCTTGGGCAACCTGCAATACGCCCGGCATCGATACGGTGCCGCCGGTAAGGATGTATCCTCCCGGAAGCTCGGAGTAACCGAGGCGTTTGACTTCTTCGCGGACCAGATGGAAAATTTCCTGTACCCGAGGTTCGACGATGGCCGCCAGATCTTCTTGGGTAAATTCCTTCTCCACGTTGCTGCCGATGCGAACCACCTTAAACGTGACGTCAGGCGCGGCATCGGCCATTAACGCGCAGCCGTATTTGAGCTTCACCTTCTCCGCCTGGTCCGTCAGCGTCCGAAGTCCGTAGGCGATATCGTTGGTCACGAACTCGCCGCCGATCGGCAGGGTCGAGGTCGAAACCATCGTGCCGCCTTCGAAAATGGCGATCGTCGTGGATCCCGCACCGATATCGACCAGGACGGAACCCATCGTTTTCTCGTCCTTGGACAATGCGAGCTGGCCTGCGCCAAGCGACATAAGCACCAAATCTTTAATTTTCAGGCCTGATTTTTCAACGCAGCGCAATAAATTATGTATCGCGGTCTTAGCGCCGGTAATGATGATCGCTTCCACCTCGAGGCGGACGCCGATCATGCCGCGCGGATCCTGAATTCCCTCCAAGCCGTCTACGACGTATTGTTTTGCAACTACATCAATGATTTCCCGGTCCGGCGGAAGGGCGACCACTTCGGCGGCTTTAAGCACGCGTTCGATGTCCTCCTCGCCGATTTCCCGATCCTCGTTCGATACCGCCACGACGCCGTGGCTCGATTGAAGTCCGATATGATTGCCCGAAATGCCGACGTATACCTCCGATATTTCAATACCGACCATACGCTCCGCATGATCAACGGCACTGCGGATGGATTGTACAGTCTGGTCAATATCTACAATTGCACCTTTGCGAATTCCTTCCGAGTCGGCAGATCCAACTCCAATAATATTAAAGGTTCCATTATTCACTTCCCCAATAATAGCACGAACTTTGGATGTACCGATGTCCAAACTAACAATGATGTCATTGTTGCTCAACCGTGGCACCTCCTGTTTTCTAAAGTATCTTCCCCATGTTTAAAACACTCGTTTTTACATATTCAACATAGAATATTCTTTCCCTCTTTTTTCTACAAATTTTTCGACTGCCAACATTTAGTATAACAGGGTAAAAATCAAAAGAAAAAAGAGGGAGATGTCCAAGTGCGAAAAACGAAGGAATCCTCGTCTTCCGCACGTCAAATTCGCGTTGATGAATAGATGAAATAAACCATTTTTAGTTCAAACGGTATAAGATAACCCATAAAGTTAATTGTAGCATTTTTTATTGGCCGTGAGTAGTGTCATTTTCGTCCGGGTCCGCATCGGCCGGAGGCTCGAAAGGCGTATACGTGTCGGCTTCGAGCATCGTGATCGTTCCCGGCTCAGCCGTTTCGATGACCTGGTTCAAATATTCGATTTTGTCGCTCAAAAGAGAGACGGCCGTAATCACGACAAAACGGGACCGCGTGTACATCTTGATCCGATCCGGAAAGGAGGCCGTCGGCGACGGGATGATCTCCGAAATGTCCGACGTCAGCTCGCTCGGAATTTTTCCCAGCACTTTGCACAGTTCCGCCTTGTTCGGATCGCTTGGGCTCCATTTCGTTAAGATCGGCTTTTCCACGGCGATGCCGATGCTGTTTACGGCCAATTTCGAGCCGTTCGCAAGAATGGCTTCCAAACGTCCCCCTTCGCCCAGTTCATACGCGACGGTGGGATATTCTTCGATCCTGACGTTGATTTTGCCGGGAAATTGCTTGTCCACCACGGCTTTTTGAATCGATGTGATTTTCAGCAGCCGCTGTTCGACCTCGGAAGGCGAAACGCCGAAATATTGGCTGCCCTCCTTCAGGCCGCTGGCCTGCAAAAGCTGTTCCCTCGAGGAAAACGTGCTTCCCGTAAATTGGATCTCCGTCACCTGGCTTACCGGCGAACGGAAGAACAAGATAACCAGGATCGCGATAAACAAAAGCAGCAAAATGGCTATGATTTTCCGGCTTGCTCTTTTTTTGGGCTTGTTCTCTTTTAAAACGGGAATATGAGCTTTAGGCATAGGATTCTCTCCACAAAATACCTCTTATCCCCTCTCGCGGGAGGGAGGGGATAAGTTTGGTGTTAATTTGCTAAATCTAGCGATTTGGGCACCGGCGAAAACCGATGGATATCAGCTCCCAGCTTTTGAAAGAGCTGCTCGATATGTTCATATCCTCTGTCGATATGATGCACCTGCTCGACGATGGTTTTGCCTTGGGCGGCCAGTCCGGCAATGACCAGCGCCGCTCCTGCCCTCAGGTCGGTAGCTTCGACCGTGGCACCGTACAGCCGCTTCACGCCGCGGATGAATGCGCAGTTCAGGTCGGTGTGTATGTCCGCCCCCATTCTCGTCAATTCATCGACATGCTTGAACCTGCCTTCGAATACCGTCTCTTTCATGACGCTGAAGCCGTCGGCAAGCGAGAGCAACACCATGACTTGGGATTGCAAGTCGGTCGGAAAAGACGGATAAGGCGATGTGACGATACGTTCGACCGCCTTCGGACGGCCCATGCTGCTAACGTTTATTATATCATTGTAGGTGCTGATTTGAACACCGGCCCGTTTGAGGACGTGGATCAAGGACGACAGATGGGCCGGGTTGCAGTGGGTCAGCGTGACGTTGCCTCTCGTGGCCGCGGCGGCAATCATCACGGTTCCGGCTACGATCCGGTCGGGAATGATGTTATACGAACACGGGGTAAGCTTGCTTACGCCTTGAATCGTGATCGTATCCGTACCAGCTCCGATGATGTTCGCGCCCATCGCATTCAGGAAGTTTTGCAGATCCTGGATCTCCGGTTCGCGCGCCGCATTCGTGATGGTCGTCGTGCCTTCCGCCAGAACGGCTGCCATCATGATGTTTTCAGTTGCGCCCACGCTCGGAAAGTCCAGATGGATATCCGCCCCCTTGAGTTTGCTGGCCTTGCAAATGATTCTCTGCTCAAGTTCCTCGATCTCGGCGCCGAGCGCCTGAAGTCCCCGGAGATGCAGGTCGATTTTGCGCTCTCCGATCGCGCAGCCGCCGGGTTGATAGACGGCAACCTCCCCGAATCTCGCAAGCAGAGGCCCCATCAAAAAAATAGAGGAGCGCATTTGTTTCATTAAATCTTCCGGTACATGAAACGAATTGGCGGACGACGTATCCAAGGCAACCGTCTCCTGATCACGCAAAGTCGTGCAGCCGATCCGTTCCAGGATGTCCAGCATGACGTCAATGTCCAGCAGACGGGGGACATTGCTCAGCTGAACTTTGCCTGCGGCCAGCAAGCTCGCTGCCAGAATAGGCAATGCGGCATTTTTTGCTCCATGGATACGTATGGTTCCTGACAGGGATTTTCCACCCTCAATCACCAATTTGTCCAATGTATCACCTCCGAGTTTACCCCTCAACCGCCGCATTCTCCCTAGCAGGCATTTGCCGATGGTGCCTGCTTCGAGATTTCAGTTTCGTAAAATGAATGCTACAGGATGAGATCGTCCTCTGCTGTCATTGACCGGCCTAACATCCAGTGCAATCTTCCAGCGGACTTGTTTTTGCGTGACACATCAGACCCATGAGCTCCGGCGGCTTAGCATGGTTACAGTTTTTCGCGGTGCGGCTTGATGACAACCAGCCGGTATCTTCCTGACCAAAAGGGATTTCCGCTATATCAACGTTCCAGCTTCGGACCTAAAGCTGCGGCTTTTTCCGCGCAGGTTCGGGCGGGGCCGGCGTTCGGGTTGGTGATTGTCACGATTATAGAGTATCTTATGTCGCGCGCGACCAGTGTGTGACAATCGCCCAGCCCCTTTCACCGCCCCGATGTGAGCCGGCGCATCTCTTCGACGATCAAGTTCGCGGAGTCGGGCTTTCCAAGCTTTCTCGATTGCCCCGACATCTCCCTCTGCACCTGCAAATTGCCCATGATATCCTCAATAGATTGAAAGAGTCTTTTTCCCGATAAATCCTTTTCCAAAATGACCTTTGCGGCTCCGGCCTTTTCCAGCTGCCGCGCGTTGGCCTCCTGGTGATTATTCGTCACGTTCGGGGATGGAATCAGGATGGACGGAATCCCCAACGAGGTTATTTCGGCAAGAAAAGAAGCTCCCGCCCGGTTGACGATCAGCGACGTGGCCGCCAGCACCTCGGGCATGTTGTGCACGTACGGAAGCACATGCAGATGATTGGGCATGCTGCCGAGCCTGCTCCGGATCTCCTCCCGCGTTTTTTCGAAATAATGTTCGCCCGTCACATAAACAAAGTGGATATGCTTCAGCTTCTCAAGCTGCGGCGCCATTTCGATCATGGCATCGTTGATCGCCTTCGCTCCGCGGCTGCCGCCGACGACAAGCACGACCGAGCTGTCCATCGGAATGCCCAGCGATGCGAAACCGCGCTCCTTGTTGGCGGACTGCACGGTGGTTGCACGCGGATTCCCCGTGTAAATTACCCGTTTGGCTTTAGGAAAAGAGCGCTCCGATCCTTCGAAGCTGACGGCGACCGTGCTGACGTACCGGCTCAAAAACTTGTTCGTCAACCCCGGGATGGCGTTCTGCTCATGGATGATCGACGGGATGCCCAACTTGGCGGCGGCGTAAACGACCGGACCGCAGACGTATCCGCCCGTGCCGATGACCACGTCCGGCTTGAATTCGGCGAGCATCCGCTTGGAAGCCTTGACGCCTTTCAAAAATCGGATCACGGTTTTGATGTTTTCGGCCGACAATTTGCGGCGGAAGCCCGTAATTTCGATCGATTGGAACGGAATTTGCTCTTGCGGAACCAGCGTGCTTTCCAAACCTTTGGTACCGCCGATATATAAAAATTTTGAATCCGGATCTTCTATTTCGCATTGCCTCGCAACGGCGATAGCCGGGTAGATGTGTCCCCCGGTTCCTCCGCCTGTTAACACGACGCGCATGCCGATCACCTCGCGTATCTTGATAGATTAAGTAAAATGCCGAGAGCGGTCAGCATCAGCGTCAGCGACGAGCCGCCATAGCTGATCAGCGGCAGCGTAATGCCCGTTACCGGCATCAGTCCGATCACGACGCCGATATTGATAATGACCTGCACGGCAACCATGCCGACGATGCCTACCGCAAACAAACTGCCGAAACGATCCGGTATCGTCATGGCGATGCGCATGCCCCGCCACACCAGAATCAAAAAGAGCAGAAGCACGATCAACCCGCCGATGAACCCCAGCTCTTCGGCCAAAATGGAAAAGATAAAGTCCGTTTGCGGTTCCGGAACGTAGCTGTACTTTTGACGGCTCATGCCAAGACCCAAACCGCCAAGCCCTCCGGGCCCGATGGCGTACAAAGATTGGATGATTTGATACCCCGTACCGAGCGGATCGGACCAAGGGTCGAGAAATCCGGTAATCCGCTTCAGCCGGTAAGGCGCCGCAAGAATGAGGCCGACGAAGCCTGCGGCTCCGGCCAATCCCAGCATCCCCAAATGGCCAAGACGCGCTCCGGCCGTAAAAATGATCATCATCGCCGCTCCCATCATGACCGTTCCCGTCCCCAAATCCGGCTGGAGCATGATCAGGCCGAAGGCCAGTCCGACCAACCCGAGCGGCGGCATCAAACCTTTGCCGAACTTCGTAATGTCCCATTCGTCGCTGCTGAGCCATTTGGAAAGGAACAGGATCATGCCCAGCTTCATAAACTCCGACGGCTGGATCCCGAACGAGCTGATGCCCAGCCAGCTGCGCGCGCCGCCGCGAACGACGCCGATCCCCGGTATCAACACGATGACCAGCAGCACGAAGCAGACGATCAACGCGATTTTGGCGTATTTTTTCCATACCCGAAAATCGATATTGGCCGTAAAAAACATCGCTACCAGCCCAAGTCCGGCAAAAAGCAACTGCCGTTTGACGAAATAGAAAGAGTCTCCGTGTTCGTGGAAAGCCAGTACCGAACCTGCGCTGTATACCATAATGATGCCGATCGCGAGCAGTCCCATAATGCATAGAAACAGCCACAAGTCCGGCGCCGGGCGTGTCTTGTTCATGAAGAGGCCACCTTTTGCAAAAAAGTAGGGGCTTATCCACCCCCCTACTTAAAGATTATGCACCGCCTCTTTAAAAATGCGTCCACGCTCCTCATAGGAAGCAAACATGTCCCAGCTGGCGCAGGCAGGGGACAAAAGCACGATATCCCCCGGTTCTGCGGCGGCTGCGGCTTCCTTGACGGCTGCGCGCAGCGTGCCGGCGGCGTCATCCTCATTATCGACGACGACGATATGCTTTAATCCGGCAAGTTCCGATACCTTGGCGATTTTCCGCGCCGTTTCGCCCAGAGCGATGACCGCTTTGACGCGTTCCGACAATGCCGGCACCAGCTCCATGTAATCCGAACCCCGATCGAGGCCCCCGGCGATCAAAACGATCGGACGATGAAGGGATGTCAACGCCATCATCGTCGCTTTGGAGTTGGTCGCCTTCGAGTTATTGTAGTAGGCGACTCCGTTCAAATCCTTCACGTATTCCAGGCGGTGCTCCACGCCGCGGAAGGAGGACAGCGGACCCCTCAGCCGGTTTGCGGGGACGCCTGCGGCAATGGCGATCGCGCAGGCGGCCGCCGCATTTGCAACGTTAAAACGGCCCGGAATACCGACTTCCTCCACGGGGATGATCTCCGTCAGACGGCCATGTTCATCCCGGTACACGATCTTCCGCGGCAAATCGTCTTCTGCGCCCTGGATAAACGGCGGGCTGACATAGACGCCTTCCGCCAATTCTTCGCTAATAGAGAACGGCAGAATTTTCGCCTTGATATAAGGCACAAGCTCGCGGCAGGTGGAATCATCCCAATTGAGGACGGCGGTATCTCCTTCTCCCTGATTGGCGAACATTTTCGCTTTGGAGGCGACATAATCCTCCATATCTCCGTGGTAGTCGAGATGCGTTTCCGCCAAATTCAGCAAACATCCGATCCGCGGACGGAATGCCTTCGTTCCTTTCAGCTGGAAGCTGCTCAACTCGGTTACCATCCAGTTGCCGCCGTCCGCATGTTGAGCGGCTTCGCAAAGCGGCGTTCCGATGTTGCCCGCCACGATCGGGCGCAGGCCGGCTTCTTCTAGCATGTTTCCGACCCAGGTCGTCGTCGTCGTTTTGCCGTTCGAGCCGGTGATTCCGATAATAGGCGCGCTGCAAATATGATAGGCGACCTCGACTTCGGTTACGATTTCGATGCCGAGCTCGAGCGCTTTTTGCACCGGACCTACTTTATAAGGAATGCCCGGATTTTTGACAAGCAGAGAAATACCGGGATGAACCAGATCCGCCGGATGACCGCCGCAAATGACGGTAATTCCGAGCGCCTCCAGTTCCCCGGCTTCGGGGCATTGATCTCTGTCTTTTTGGTCGTTGACCGTCACTTTCGCGCCGTAAGCGTGCATGACCTTGGCAACTTGTACACCGCTTTTGGCAAGGCCGAGCACGACGACTTCCTGATCCCTGTACGATTCTGGATGCTTCATTTTCTACAACCCCTTGTTCAAGTAAAGTCCGATGCCCGCGAGTACGATGCTCACCAGCCAGAACGTAATGACGACGCGCCATTCCGACCATCCCGACAATTCGAAATGGTGGTGGATCGGACTCATTTTAAATATGCGTTTGCCTCTCGTTTTAAACGATGCGACCTGCAGCACCACGGACAACATCTCGATGACGAACACGCCGCCGATGACAAGGAACAGCAGCTCCGTTTTGGTCACGATCGCAATCGCGCCGATCGCTCCGCCGATGCCGAGGGAGCCCGTGTCGCCCATGAATACTTTGGCCGGATGCGCGTTAAACACCAGGAAGCCGAGCACCGCTCCGATCATGGCCGCGGCGCAAACGGCTGCCGACAGAGACGTCGCCTGCATCGCCACCAGGGCAAAAGCCGCAAACGCGATGGCGCTCACGCCGGACAGCAGGCCGTCCACGCCGTCCGTAAAGTTGACCGCGTTGCTGATCGCAAGCATCATGATCACGATAAACGGATAATAGAACCATCCGCCCCAATCAAACGAAAAGGAGGTTCCCGGCACGTGGATCGCGGTGCTGTGCCCGTTTTGAATGAGCAAAACGCACATGATGGCCGCAAACAGCAGCTGGCCGACCAGCTTCTGGCGCGCCGTCAGACCTAACGAACGTTTGAACACGATTTTGATATAATCATCGAGAAATCCGATGAGGCCAAAACCAAGCGTGGCGACGAGCATGACATAAAAATCGGTATTAATGACCGAAAACTTCAAGAAAGACAGCGTAAACGCCAAAATGATCACGACGCCGCCCATCGTCGGGGTACCGGCTTTTTTCAAGTGGCTTTGCGGGCCGTCGTCCCGTACCTGCTGTCCAAATTTCAGCCGCCTCAACAGCGGAATCAGGAGAGGAGCGGCAATGATTGCGAGAATAAACGAAACTCCGATCGTCAGCAGCAGCAATTGATAATCCATGGATTCACCCCCTCCGTATGTTAGTTATGCAAGTCTTGATCGACAAGAGCATCCACTATTTCTTCCAATTTCATTCCGCGCGAAGCCTTAATCAGCACGATGTCTTTCGGATGTACCTGCCCGGCAAGATGGGCGGCGAGTTCCTTTTTATCGGCAAAATGATAGACCGGAATATCCGGACGTTTGTTTTTGGCGGCTTTTGCGGTTTCGGCCGACAGCGTTCCGTACGTATACAGCATGTCGACTTTGCCGTCCGCGGCATATTCTCCGACTTCGGCATGAAACTCGAGCTCTTTCGGCCCAAGCTCAAGCATGTCCCCGAGAACGGCAATTTTCTTGCGGTGGCCTTTAAGGCTGTCCAGCACGTCGATTGCCGCCTTCATCGAGAGCGGACTGGCATTGTAGGCGTCATTGAGCACGGTAAGGCCGTTTGGCGCCGTAATCTGCTCGATCCGCATCCCCGTCAAACGCAGCCCGGACAATCCCTCGCGAATCTGCTCCTTCCCGATGCCGAAGTGATCCGCCACCGCAAGCGCGGCAAGGCAATTGATGACGTTATGCTGTCCCAGCAGCGGCAGGTCAAGACCTTCCTCGGGATGACGATGGGAAGTGAAAATGACGCCTTTTGCATGGAACATCATGCCCGTCGGATAATCGTCGTTTTTGTCCGGATCCATGCCGAACGTGAAGGTTTTCAGCCCTTCGGGTTTTACCGTCTCCGGCTCGCCGAGCACCAGCGGAATCAACGGTTCGTCGCCATGGTAAACCAGCAGGCCGCCCGGTTTCATGCCGCTGATGATTTCCACCTTGGCACGGGCGATTTCGTGTCTCGATCCGAGCTGAAGGAGATGGGCTTCGCCGATGTTCGTAATGACGGCCACGTCGGGGGAGGCAATGGCTGACAGCGCCTCGATCTCGTGGCGGCCGCTCATGCCCATTTCGAGAATGGCGATTTCCGTATCTTCCGGCATTTCCAGGATCGTCAGCGGCATCCCGATATGGTTGTTGAAATTCCCGCCGGTTTTATGAACCTTAAAGGAAGTTCCGAGCAGCGCGTATACCATGTCCTTCGTCGTCGTTTTTCCGTTGCTGCCCGTGATGCCGACGACGCGGCATCCGACTTCGGCCAAATAAGCCTTGGCCAATGCCTGCAGCGCGGCAAGCGTGTCCTCCACGACGATGGCGGGACCTTCCGGCGGAAGGCCCCGGTCCCGCTGCCATAACACGGCGCATGCGCCGCCTTCAAGCGCTGCCGCGGCAAAGGCATGGCCGTCGAATTTTTCGCCCACCAGCGGCACGAACAGCCTGCCGGCTTCGATTTTGCGGGAATCCGTAAAGACCCCCTTGACCCGTATATCACAATCATGGTCATGCGCCAGGGATCCCCCGCACATGACCGCTACTTCGCCCAACTTCTTCGTAATCACTTGTTCATACCCCTTATCGCTTCCTTGGCCACGACCCGATCGTCAAAATCGTATTTCGTATGTCCAATGATTTGGTAGGTCTCATGACCTTTCCCCGCAATCAATACTACATCGTCCGGGCTTGCCATTTCAATAGCCTTTTGTATGGCCTCCCGCCGGTCCACGATCAGCCGGTATTTGTCCTGAGGCACGGCATCTTCGGCGAGCCCCGCCTCGATGTCCTTCAGGATCAGGTCCGGGTTTTCCGTCCGCGGATTGTCCGAAGTAACCATGACGAAATCGCTGTACTTCGCGGCAAGCTTGCCCATCACCGGGCGTTTCGTGCGGTCGCGGTCGCCGCCGCAGCCGAACACGGTAATGACCCGTCCCTTGGCGAACTCTTTGACCGTTTTGAGCACGTTCTCCAGGCCGTCCGGCGTATGCGCGTAATCCACGATGACCGCAAACGGCTGGCCTTCGTCCACGGCCTCCACGCGTCCGTCGACGCCCGGCACGGATTCCAGGCTGCGCTTGATGCCGTCCAGTTCAAGCCCCTCGAGCAGCCCTGCCGTAATGGCCGCAAGCGCGTTGTACACGTTGAATTTGCCGACCATTTTCAGCTGGATGTCGGCGCTGCCGCGGAACGTGTCCACATGGAACGACGTGCCTTGTGCCGTGATGGAGATGTTGGAAGCGCGCACGTCGGCTTTTTCGTCCAAGCCGTATGTAATGACCTCGGCGGCGGTAATTTTGGCGAAATATTGCGATGCTTCGTCGTCGGCGTTTAATACGGCGAATTTCCGCTCGCTGGCTTGACGGCCGAATTTGTTGCCGAGCCGGGAGAAAAAGAGGCCTTTCGCGGCTCTGTATTCTTCCATGGTTTTATGGTAGTCCAGATGGTCCTGGGTCAGGTTCGTGAAAATGGCCGTACGGAAATCGGTTCCTTTCACCCGCCCTTGCTCCAGCGCATGGGAGGAAACCTCCATCACGCAGCATTGAACGCCATTGGCGGACATGTCGTCCAAGGATCGCTGCAGCTCCAGCGCCTCCGGCGTCGTGCCGGACATCGGGAACGTGCGGCCCCCGTAACGGGTTTGGATCGTGCCGATCAAGCCGGTGTGGATTCCGTGGTCGTTCATCATCTTTTCGATCAGGTAGGTGGTGGTCGTTTTCCCGTTCGTTCCGGTGACGCCGATCATTTTCATGTGGGAGCTGGGAGAGCCGAAAAACGCATCCGCCATCACCGCCATCGCGTAACGGCAGTCCTTGACGATGACCTGCGGAAGGTCGATGTCCAGCTCGCGTTCGACGACAAGCGCCGAGGCTCCTTGTTCGGCCGCTTGCCCGGCATAATCATGGCCGTCCACCGTATGCCCGGGCAAGCAAATAAACACGTCCCCGGGCGCCACTTTGCGCGAGTCGGTCTGAAGACCGGTGATGGTGATGTCCCCGCTTCCTTTGATTTTTGCAATTGTTAGTGTTGAAGCCAGTTCGTTCAGTTTCATTACATATCCCTCGCTCTAGTTTCTATTATCGTCCATTGCCGCGATGATTAAGACCTCTATTGGGGAGCTTTGTTCTGTTCCTTCAGCTCCGGATCGGCCCCCATGTATATGCGAATGGTCGACCCGCGTTCCACCCGGCTGCCCGGCTTCGGCGCCTGGCTGATGACCGTGTTGCCGGTGCCCGATTTGGACAGCACGAAATTCATGTTCAGATCCTCGTACAAATCCTGCACGGTCGCCCCGACCAGATCCGGCACGGTAACGATCGGCGTGTCTCCGTATTTGTATGCCTTCGGCAGCTGATCCTTGCGCGGCGGCACCTTCAAAACCTGAAGGGAATCCCGCAAAATGTTTTGCACGATCGGCGCGGCGACCACGCCCCCGAACTGGATGCCCGCCGGATTGTCGACGGCCGTGTAAACCACGATTTGCGGATCGTCCGCCGGTGCGAAAGCGATAAACGACACGATGTGCTCCGTGGCGGAGTACCGTCCGTTGACGACGATCTGCGCGGTCCCCGTTTTGCCGCCGACCCGGTAGCCGTCGATGAAGGCCGGGCGTCCGGTGCCGTTGGCCACGACGCTTTCGAGCGCCTCGCGCACCTGCTTCGACGTTTCCTCGGAGATCACCTGCCGGACCAGCTGCGGTTTGTTTTCGCTGACGACCTCGCCCGTATCCGGATTGACCCACGCTTTCGCCACGTACGGTTTATACAAATACCCGCCGTTGATGGCCGCCGAGACCGCTGCCACCTGCTGGATCGGCGTAACGGATACGCCCTGTCCGAAAGCGGTGGTCGCCAGTTCGACCGGGCCGACGCGGGAAGGCTTGAACAAAATCCCGTTTTCCTCGCCGTTCAAGTCGATGCCCGTTTTCGCGCCGAAGCCGAAATCGCGGATGTATTTGAACAGCGTGTCTTTCCCGAGCCGATTGCCCAAGGTGACAAAGCCGGGGTTGCAGGAGTTTTCAACCACCTGCAGGAAGGTTTCGCTGCCGTGGCCGCCGCGCTTCCAGCACTTTAACGTGGCGCCGCCAACTTTGATGTAACCCGGATCGAAAAAACGTTCGTTTTTCAGGTCGACTTTCTTTTCCTGCAGCGCCGCGGCTAACGTGATGATCTTAAAGGTCGAACCCGGTTCGTAGGTCATCCAGATCGGCAGGTTGCGGTTAATGACCTCGGAAGCATATTCCTTGTAATTTCCCGGTTCGTATCCGGGCCTGCTCGCCATCGCATAAATTTCGCCCGTTTTCGGATTCATGGCGATGGACCAGGCGCCCCTGGCCTGATACTGCACCATGGCCTGATCCAACTCCCGCTCCATGATCGATTGGATCGACTTTTCGAGCGTAAGCTTTAACGTCAGCCCGTCCTTCGGCGCGTCGTATTTTTCCGACGAACCCGGCATGATGCGGCCGCCGGCATCCGACAGATACGAGATGCTGCCCTGGATGCCGTTCAGCTTGCTGTCGTATTTTTTCTCGACGCCGGTCAAGCCCTGGTTATCGATCCCGGTAAAGCCGAGAATATGGCTCGCAAGATCCCCATAAGGATAATACCGCTTATTGTCCTCGGCAACAACGATACCCGGCAGGTTTAAATCACGAATTTTCTGAGCAAGCTCCATCGTAATTTTGCGTCCACCGGGTTGAAGTTTCACACTCATCGATCTTTTGGTAACCAAACTTTTGATCTTTTCTTCCGTCATCCCGAGCAAAGGCGCAAGCAGTCTTGCCGTCTTGTCGGGATCTTTGACCTGAACCGGCACTGCCATAATCGTAGGCGAACTGATGTTGTACGCCAGCGGCACGCCGTTCCGGTCCTGGATTTCGCCCCGTTTGGCGACGGACGGAATTTGCCTTCTCCAGTTTTCCTCCGCTTTCGCCGAGAGTTCCGCTCCTTTGCCCAGTTGGACATACGCAAGCCTTACTATTATAGCAGCAAACAGCAAGCAAAGAACGGCCAAGCTTACGAGAAGTCTGCGTCTGCGCGTCACATTCGAAACTTTCACTCTTATTCCTCCCTGCTTATCCAGATCGTCATGTCTTATTCCTAACATCGTATTCTGGACAAACAGGGGATAGAACAAGCTGCCCTGAAATGACAGGGTTTTATCCGAATTTTTCAGTTATCATTGTTGACGCCGTTGGTTCTGCCCAATGAAGATTGGTTCCTCCCGCCGGCCTGGTCGTTTTTGCCGGTTTGCCGATTTTTATCGTCCTTATCCGAGTTGTCGTCGTCTCCGTCCTTGCTTTCGTCCAGCATATCCGCCGGTTTTAACGTCAGCTGCACCGTCCGTTTCCCGTTCTGGTTCGTGACTTTCTGGCTGGCGACATACCCTTCGCCGCTAACGTTTACCGAAACCTTCATCAACGTGAGAACATCCAAAGCGTCGCGCAGCGATTCGCCGGTAAGGTCGGGAACCTCCATGACGTTGTCGGTTTGGGTAAACAAATAAATTCGTTGTCCCGGGCTAAGCGGCGTCCCTTTAACCGGAAACTGCTTGACGACCGTCTCCCCTTTGCCCAACGTATCGAAAGCGATGCCCGCTTTGAGGAGCTGCTTTTCCGCGTCTTTCAGGTTTTTGTTCGTCAAATCGGGAGCAGGCGGACGGTTTTGCGCTTGGATAGCGTTATTTTTTTCGTCCTTCTCATCTTTCTTTTCGATGCTTCTTGGTACCCCCATGTACTGCAGCGACTGCGAAACGATCTTCTTGAAGACCGGAGCCGCCGCCTTGCCGCCGCCCACGGTCGGATCGTTCGGTTGGTCGATGATGACGATGACCGCGATTTTCGGGTCGTTGACCGGTGCGAAACCGATAAAGGATACGACTGATTTGGAAGAATCGTATTTGCCATTTACAGTCTTGATAGCCGTTCCCGTTTTACCTGCTACGCGGTAACCGTCGATGTATGCATTTTTCCCCGTGCCGTCTTTCCGGTCAGCGACAACCTGCTCTAGGTAATAACTCGTTTCTTTGGCAGCTTCCGGCGAAATGACCTGACGTACTGTAAAAGGCGGAAAAGTCTTGGTGGTTCCGTTATTCGGATCAACCTCTTCTTTGATGATTTGCGGTTTTAACAGTTTGCCCCCATTAGCCACGGCGCTGATCGCCGCAAGCTGCTGGATCGGCGTGACCGATACGCCATGGCCGTAAGAAGCGGTGGCTACTTCGACCGGGCCCGGCAGATTGATCTTCGTTGATACTTCCCCCGGCAGATCAATGCCCGTCTTTTCGCCGAAGCCGAAATCTCTGATATACTTCAATAACCGTTCCTTGCCCAGCATTTCTCCTAGCTTAACAAAAGCCACGTTACTGGAACGTTTGACCCCTTCCAGGTAAGAGATCGTTCCCCAGCCTGAACGCTTAATGTCGTGCAGATCCTGGTGCGTACCCTGCACCCTAATTGTTCCCGATTTGTAGAACGCATTCGGATTAAACAGCTTTTCCTGCACTGCCCCGGCCAACGTGACGATCTTGAACGTGGAACCCGGCTCGTACGTCGCTTTTACCGCATAGTTAAAAAAGTCCTTCGGGTCATCCGTTTTCCAATACTTGTTCGGATCAAAGGTCGGCAGATTGGCCATCCCCAGGATCTCCATCGTTTTCGGATCGGCGGCAATGACCGTCATGCTGATCGGCTTGTATTCGTTGAACGCTTCTTTCATGGCATCTTCGATATAATACTGGATCTGGTTATCGATCGTCAGCTTATAATTTTTACCATTGACGGCAGGTTTATAAATTTCGTTCGAGTTGGGAAGCTTGTCGCCAGACGTGTCCGATTCGTATTTCAGATATCCGTCCGTCCCTTTCAACTCCTTGTTGAACATGTATTCAAATCCGGCTACCGCCTTGCCTTCACGGTCCGTATACCCGAGGATGTGGGCGGCGAGCGTACCTTTCGGATAATAGCGCTTGGATTCCTTGATCGTGCCCAGGCCGGTTTCCTGGCCTTTCTTGTTCTTTTTCAGCTCTTCCTTCAACTGGTCGTTCAGCTGATCGATTTGCTTTTTTTTGTTTTCGTCGATTTTCCAGCCCTCGTTGCGGACCTCGCGGCTTTTGGCGTATTCGCCGGTTTTGCTGTCCTTCGCGTTCACCAGCGCCTTCAGCTCGTCCACGTTTTTGCCCAAAATGCGATGAAGCCCGTCCACGACCTTGTCCGTCAGGCCGTTGGCATGGAGCGCTTCCGGGCTGACCACGACCGTATAGGCCGGGGCGTTAATCGCCAGCACGTCCCCGTTCCGGTCGGAAATCGTGCCCCGCTCCGCCGGGATCTTCGATTGCTTCTCCCACCTGGCGACGCCCTTCTCATGCCAATCCGCGCCCTGAACGATTTGCAGCGTAAACATGCGAATAAACAAAACAACAAAAAGGAGGGTGATGAATCCTCCTAGTAACAAAGTGCGAAGTTTTATTCTTTTAACCATGATCCAACCTCACAAACTCTATTTTTTGTCGGTGCCGGAACCGTTTGTTGCGTCCCCGCCTTTGGCGGAGATCGGCGTGCGCACGACATGGATGACCTGCTGGTCGCTGGTTTCCTCGAAGCCCATTTGCTTCGCTTTATCGCGGATTCCCACTTCCAGCTGCTGCTTCTCGACCGTCAGCCTGCTGATCTCCTGTTTCGACGCCTTGATCGATTTTTCGATCTTCTGGTATTCTTTGTTCAGCCCGTAGATGTTCGCGTTTTGCCAGATGACCAGGCTTGCGATCATGACGCATGCGACGATCGTGAACAGATAAAGCAGTTTCTCTTTGACCGGAAGATAGGTTCGGCGGGTGACCACCATCGTCTTTTCCCGGTAACCGGGAGATTTGCGCTTTGTCTGTGCTTGTTCTTTTACTGCCAAGTTACCACGGGTATAGGCCATGTCTTCTTCCCCTTCATCATAGTCTTACGCTTTCACAAGCATAGAGCCTCTGTATCGTAAAAAGCATTTGCTGCCGTTCATAGTTTTTCGGCCACCCTCAGCTTCGCCGAACGCGCGCGCGGATTTTGTTCGAGCTCCGCTTCGCCGGGAACGATCGGCTTCCGGTTCACCAGCTTCAGCTCGCCTTTCCCGCCGCAGACGCACATCGGAAAATCGGGCGGACAGGTGCATTTTCCGACATAGCCGTTAAAAATTTGCTTGCAAATCCGGTCTTCCAAGGAATGGAACGTAATGACGGACACCCTTCCTCCGGGCGCCAGGCACCGAACGGCCTGATGGAGCGATTCCTCGAATGCCCCGAGTTCGTCGTTGACGGCGATCCGCAGCGCCTGAAAGCTCCGCTTCGCCGGATGCCCGCCGGTTCTGCGCGCGGCCGCTGGAATTCCTTCTTTAATAATATCGACCAACTGCCCCGTCGTTTGTATAGGGGCCTCTTTGCGGTGTTCGATAATGAACTTCGCGATGCGGCGGGAAAATTTTTCTTCCCCGTACCGGTACAACACCCTTGCGATTTCCTGCTCCGGCCATTCATTGACGATATGCCAAGCCGTCAGGTCCGAGGATCGGTCCATGCGCATGTCGAGCGGAGCATCATGATTGTAGCTGAAGCCGCGCTCCCCTTCGTCAAACTGCGGCGAGGATACCCCCAGATCGTACAAAATGCCGTCGACCTGCGGTATGCCGTCTTTCATCGGCACCGCCAATTCTTTCAACGCGTCCTCCAAATGGCGGAAGTTCGTTTTGACCAAGGAAACCTTGTCCTCGTAAGGAGCCAACCTTTCCCTGGCGTTATTCAGCGCCCAGTCGTCCTGATCCAGCGCAATCAGCCTGCCGTATTCTCCAAGCTTGGATGCGATCAGGGAACTGTGCCCCGCCCCGCCAAGCGTACAGTCGACATAAATGCCGTCTCGTTTAATGTGCAGCCCTTCTGTCGCTTCTTCTTTAAGCACCGTGATGTGATGAAACAAGCTGCAGCCCTCCAGACTTATTACAATTCAAAATTAAAATCGACCAGCTTTTCAGCAATTTCGTTAAACGTGCCCTCGGACTGCTGAAAATAAGCCTCCCAGGTATCCTTGCTCCAAATTTCCACGCGATTGGACACGCCGATGACCACGCATTCCTTCTCGAGTCCGGCGTACCCGCGCAGATTGCCCGGTAAATTTACCCTTCCCTGTTTGTCCCACTCGCATTCCGTCGCTCCCGAGAAAAAGAAGCGGGTAAACGCGCGGGCATCGGATTTCATGAGCGGGAGCGATTTGAGCTTCTGCTCGAGGATGCTCCATTCGTTCATCGGGTAAACGAAAAGACACTGGTCCAAGCCGCGGGTGATGACAAAGGATGCGCCCAAAAGCTCGCGGAATTTGGCAGGGATCGTCAAACGGCCTTTATCATCGATGCTATGTTGAAACTCCCCCATAAACATTCGGCCACTCAACTCCTTACCCCAAATCCCCACTTTGCACCACTTTCCACCACTTAAGGATACTAGATTCGCCACCCAAAATCAAAATCCTTCCGGGGACTTGCTTTTTTTTGGATATAAAACCAGAAGCCCTTCCCGCAAAAACGGATAAACCCCTTGATCCATAAGGATTCAAGGGGTTTATGGGAATATAAAAACCGGCCATAAATTTCCTTTTACTTTTGCGTTGTCCAGCTGTCCAAATATTCGATCTGTCCTTGGGTCAACGCATCGATTCCGATGCCCAAACTTTCAAGCTTGTAGCGAGCTACCTGCTGATCGATTTCCAGCGGCACGTTCAGTACCTTATTGCCTATCGTCTTATAGTTGTCGTTAACGTATTTCAGGGACATCGCCTGCAGCGAGAACGTCATGTCCATGATTTCCGCCGGATGCCCGTCTCCCGCGCCCAGATTGACCAGGCGTCCTTCCGCCAGCAGATACAGCTTGCGCCCGTCCTTCAGCTCGTATTCCTCGATGTTGCGGCGGACGGTCCGGATCGATGCCGCCCGGCTGGCCATGTCCACTTTGTTGACTTCCACGTCGAAATGGCCGGCGTTGCACAAAATCGCCCCGTCCTTCATGACGTCGAAATGTTCTCCTGCAATGACGTCGCGGTTGCCTGTTACGGTCACGAAGATATCGCCGTGTTTTGCCGCCTCGATCATCGGCATCACTTCAAAACCGTCCATATGGGCCTCCACGGCGCGGATCGGATCGACTTCGGTCACGATGACCTTCGCGCCGAGTCCTTTGGCGCGCATCGCCACCCCTTTGCCGCACCAGCCGTAACCGACGACAACGGCCGTTTTGCCGGCAACGACGAGGTTGGTGGTACGGTTGATCGCATCCCAGACCGATTGCCCCGTTCCGTAACGGTTGTCGAACAGATATTTGCAATACCCGTCATTGACGGCCACCATCGGCAGCTTCAGCAAACCTTCCTTCTCCAGCGCTTTCAGGCGGATGATGCCCGTCGTCGTTTCTTCCGCCCCGCCGCGGATCGTCTCCAGCAGGTCCGGACGCTCCGAATGCAGGATCGTGACCAGGTCTCCGCCGTCGTCGATGATCAGATCCGGTTTCGTTTCCAGGGCGCGAATGAAAAAGCTTTTGTATTCGTCCGGGTCGGGATTGTATTTGGCCAGCACCGTCACGCCGTCTTCCACCAGCGCCGCGCACACGTCGTCCTGCGTGGAAAGCGGATTGCTGCCCGTGATCGTCACTTCGGCGCCTCCCGCCTGCACGACTTTCGCCAAATAGGCGGTTTTGGCTTCCAGGTGAAGCGCAATCGTCACTTTAAGGCCTTTGAACGGCTGCTCCGCTTCGAACTGTTTGCGGATTTGATTCAATACCGGCATATGCGCCGAAGCCCAATCGATTTTCAGATGCCCTTCCGGGGCCAAAGACATATCCTTTACAATGCTGTTTTTCAAGGACAACGTGCTCATGAAAAACCTCCTCGTCGTAAATAGGTTTTGCTACATTTCAATGATTTGATGTTCCGCCGCGTAGCGCGTACAGCTGTCCATGAGGTCTTGGATCCATCCGAAGCCGTACCGGTTTATATAGTAGAAAACGTTATAGACCCGCTCCTGGGGTTTGCCGCTCGGGAACAGGGATGCGGCGATCGAATCCCACTGGCGGAGCGCCGCCTCATGCCGCTTTTCCAGCGCCTGCTTCGTCTTGCGTTCGAGATAGGCGATTTGCTCGAGGATTTTGTCCTTGTTTTTCTCCCCGAGCGGCAGCAGCCCGGACTGGATCGTGCCCAGCTCTTGAATCAGCGGGTCATACAGCTTCTCGAAAGCCGCGCGCGCCTCTTCGAACCTCGGTTCGATATGCAGGTCGGCCTGGGCGTTCAGCCAGCGCTCGCGCGCCTCGGCAAAACGGTGCTGGACGTCCTGGAACGTAAGGCCGAAATGGTCCATGTATTTCCGCACCGATCCGCTAATAAACGTGAAAGACATTCTCGGAAGCAAAATCGGCATCTGCAATCCAAGCTCGGAAAAGGCTCCTTTCGTAATCGCCCAATACGAAATCTCACCCTGTCCGAGCACGGTACACAGCACCGGAAGCAAGGATTCCTGCATGAGCGGCCGCGTCAAAACGTTGTTGCTGAACCGTTCCGGGTGGTTCGCAAGCTCAAGCTCGAGTTGTTCCTTCGTGAAGCTGACGATGCCTTTGCGGTCCGCGAAGTTCCCGTTATGTTTATGCAGCAGCAGCCGGTTTCCTTCATAAACATAAAAAAGATTGGCGCAATCCGCCGTGACATCGGCCTGAAGCGGATACCCCTTGCCCGTTATGTTCGCGGCGGCGGCTTGATACGTGTCGCCGAGCTCGTCATTGTGCTTGATGATGCGTTCGAAAACGGGGATCTCCAGCCGGCGCAGCTCCGGATCCGCCGAATCAAGCAAAATCAGGCCCCATTCGCCGAACAACCGGCCAAGCAGTTTGGCGAAAGCATCGCTCAAGTTGCCGGAGGATTCCACGGTTTGATGCAGCAGGTCCATGATGGCCGGTTTGTTGACGCTGTCGGGAAGCAGGTTGGCCAAATGGTCCAGCGATCGTTTCCATTGCTCCCCGGTTACCCGGATCTGGCTCACCGGCCCGCGCGGACCTGGAGTCGCGTCCATTTTGATTTTGGCGATTTGAAGTTCCGGCGTCATGACATGGGTATGGTTCACTTCATCCCAGTCATGGTCTTCGCCGGCAATCCAGAATACCGGAACGACGGGACGCTGCAGCCGCTCCGCCGCTTCCCTCGCGGCAAGCACGATGGTCAGCGCCTTATAGACGACAAGCAGCGAACCCGTAAACAGTCCGCTCTGCTGTCCGCCAACGACGGCAAGCGTACCCGCCTGCTCCAGCAAATCGAGCGACTTATGTACCTCTTGATGGTCGTTATGCTTCTTATTGTATTGTCGAAGACAGGCCGCGAGGGCTTTTCTGTCGATGCGGGTTTCTTCGGATGCATCCAGCCATTCCGCGCGGCGCGTCCAGGCCTCTTCGTCGCGGAAATCCGCGCCGTACAGATCCTGTACCCGCGCATAGCGGTTTATATAATCATCTGCGAGAGCCGAGCCGCTCTTCAGCGAATCCGATACTACGTTCATGAGGTCTGCCTCCTATTATCGTACCTGTTTGAATCGTTCGTTTAATATGTGCATCCTTGCCAAAAATCTTCCTTGATTGTAACCAAAGATCCAGCATGCGTCAAAGAAATCGGAAGGAAGCTTCCATGCCTCCTGAACAAATGCTTCCGAAATAGTTACAGTTTCATTATTATAACTCTTCTTTCTCCGGTATGCCATGCCCAAACGAAAAAAAACCGCCGGTTCAAACCGGCGGCAGCCTCTTCGAAGCTTAGGCGTAAGGAGCGGCTACCCAATGGCCTTTGGATACTTCCACCAGCCGGGTGTCTTCCTCCGCCGCTGCATTTCCGTCTTTGGCCGAATGGATCGGCCCCGATAATCCGTCGTTCATCACGAGCCGCTTTTTGTTCTCCTCGATTTCCGGATCCGGAATCGGGATCGCCGACAGCAGCGTTTTGGTGTACGGGTGGATCGGATTGGCATACAGCTCTTCGCTGTCCGCAAGCTCGACCATTTTGCCGAGGTACATGACCGCGACGCGGTCGCTGATATGCTTGACCATGGACAGGTCGTGCGCGATGAACAAATACGTCAAGCCGAGACGGTCCTGCAGCTCCTGCAGCAGGTTGACCACCTGCGCCTGGATGGAGACGTCCAGCGCGGAAATCGGCTCGTCGCAGATAATGAATTTCGGATTGACCGCAAGCGCGCGGGCGATGCCGATCCGCTGGCGCTGGCCGCCCGAAAATTCATGCGGATAACGCGTCGCGTGGTCCGGGTTCAAACCGACCATGTCCAGCAGTTCTTCGATCCGCTTCTTCCGTTCCTTGCGGCTTCCCGCCATTTTGTGGATGTCCAGCGCTTCGCCGATGATGTCCGATACGGTAAACCGCGGATTCAGCGATGCGTACGGATCCTGGAAAATCATCTGCATGTCGCGGCGCATCGCCTTCATTTTGCCCGGCGACAGCTTGTAGATGTCCGTTCCGTTAAACCGGACGCTTCCGGCGGTCGGCTCGTACAAGCGGAGAATGGTTCGGCCGGCCGTCGATTTGCCGCAGCCGGATTCGCCGACCATCCCGAGCGTTTCGCCTTCGCGGATATAGAAGTTGAGATCGTCGACCGCTTTGACGATTTTGCCGTTTCCGACGTTAAAATATTTTTTCAAGCCTTCGACTTCGATCAAATGGTTTTCTTTCATGACGAACGAACCTCCTTCGCCATTTCATGCAGATTCCAGCAGCGCGCCGACTGGGTGTCGCTGAATACCGTTTCGCCCGGGTTGAGGCGCTCGCAGACCTTCATGGCCTCGTCGCAGCGCGCGCAAAACGCGCACCCGATCGGCGGCTTGATCAGATCCGGCGGCGTGCCGATGATCGGAATCAGCGGCTCGTTTTTCTTCTGGTCCAGCCGCGGCATGGAACGAAGCAACCCTTTCGTATACGGGTGCTGCGGGTTTTTGAAAATCTCCCATTTCGTTCCGGTCTCCACCACTTCGCCGGCGTACATGACGATAACGCGGTCGCACATGCCGGCCACGACGCCAAGGTCGTGCGTAATCAAAATGATGGAGGTGCCGAATTTTTTCTGCATATCCTTCATAACGTCCATGATTTGCGCCTGAATCGTCACGTCCAGCGCCGTCGTCGGCTCGTCCGCGATCAGCAGCGCCGGATTGCAGGCCAGCGCGATCGCGATCATGACGCGCTGGCGCATGCCGCCGGAGAACTCGTGCGGGTATTGCCCGAAACGTTCCTCCGGGTTTTTGATGCCGACGAGCTTCAGCATTTCGATGCCGCGCTCCTTGGCTTCGGCTTTCGTCATTTTCTGGTGCTTCATCAGCACTTCCGTGATTTGTCTGCCTACTTTGATCGTAGGGTTGAGGGAAGTCATCGGATCCTGGAAGATCATGCCGATATCTTTGCCGCGGATCGCTTCCATCTCTTTATTTGTCTTTTTCAGGATGTCTTCGCCCTGAAAAATGATTTCACCGCTTTTGATTTGGGACGGCGGGGACGGAATGAGGCGCATGATCGTTTGGGCCGTGACGCTTTTTCCGCTGCCGGATTCGCCCACGATCGCCACCGTTTCCCCTTTGCCGATTTCGAAGTTCATGCCGCGAACGGCTTTCACCTCTCCGCCCTTGACCTTAAAGGAGACATGCAGGTCTTTTACTTGTAAAATCGGATCCATGATCTCACCTCCTGTTATTTCAGTTTCGGATCGAGCGCATCGCGGAGGCCATCACCGAAAATATTAAACGCAAGCATGGTCAAGCTGATAATGATTGCCGGGAACAGCATCCGCCAAGGATAATACATCCAGCCGGTCAACGCGTCGTTGATCATCGAGCCGAGCGACGCTCTTGGCGCCTGCACCCCGAGACCCAGGAAGCTTAGGAACGCCTCGGAGAAAATCGCGTTCGGCACGGACAACGTCAGCGTGACGATGATCGGTCCCACCGCGTTCGGCAGCAGGTGCCGGAACAGCAGCCGGCCGGAGCCTGCGCCCATGGAACGGGAAGCAAGCACGAATTCCCGGTTTTTGAGCTGCATGATCTCGCCGCGGACGATCCAGGACATGTTGATCCATCCGGTAATCGTCAGGGCCAAAATGATCGTGCCGATGCTCGGCTCAAAGACCACCAGCAGCAAAATCGTTACGAGCATATAAGGAATGGAGTACAATACCTCCGAAAATTTATTCATGATAGCATCGACGCGTCCGCCGAAATACCCCATGATCCCGCCGTAGATGACGCCGATCAGCAAATCGATCAGTGCCGCGGCCAGACCGACGATGAGGGAAATCCGCGTGCCCATCCAGGTCCGCACGAACATGTCACGTCCCAAATCGTCGGTGCCGAACCAGTGCTCTTTGGACGGCGGCTGGTTCGTGTTCAGCAGGTCGTTGGTCGAAGAATCGAAATTCGCGAACATCGGACCGAAAATCGCCGCCAGGACGATGAGCAGCAGCACGACAAGGCTGGCCATCGCCAATTTGTTTTTGCGCAGCCGCTGCCACGCGTCTTTCCATGCCGATATGCTCTCCCGTTGAATGATCTCGGCCTGTTTTTCGTCGACGCCGATTTTCCGGAAGTCCTCCGGCGTCAGCTCCGCGCTCACGCTCGTGAAAGTTGTCTCATTCGCTGCCACCGTTATCCCTCCTTCCCGCCGGTCAATTTAATGCGAGGATCAACCAGCACATAAACGATATCCGTAATGAAACGCGCCAGCATGAGCAGCACGCCGTAGAAAATGGTCACGCCCATGATCATCGTGTAATCCCGGTTCGTGATGCATTCGACGAACACTTTGCCGATGCCGCCGATGCCGAAGATTTGTTCGATGACGACCGAACCCGTAATGATGTTGGCGGTCATCGGACCGATGTAGGTCACCACCGGCAAAATGCCGTTGCGGATGACGTGTCTGAACATGATCGCCATCCAGTTCAGGCCTTTCGCCTTGGCTGTCTTGATATAGTCGGCATGCAGCACTTCAAGCATGCTGGAACGCGTCAAACGCGCGATAAAGGCAATCGGTTGCGCAGACAAAGCCGCGACGGGCAGCACATAATCGAGCGGGCCGTCGAAGCCCATGACATGGAACCATCCGAGCTTTTCGCCGAATATAAACTGGATGAGGGACGCAAGCACGAAGCTTGGTACCGCGATTCCCAAAACGGCAAGGATCATGGCCACGTTGTCAATCAGCTTTCGGTGGTACAGGGCCGCGAGCATCCCGAGCAAGATCCCGATGATGACCGATATGACGATCGCGATCAGGCCGAGCTTCAGGGAAGCCGAGAAGGTTTGCAAAATGATATCCGTAACCTCTTGGTTTTGGTGTTTCATCGATATGCCGAAATCCCCCGTGGCAATATCGCCCAAATATTTAAAATATTGCACATATACCGGTTTATCGAGACCGTACTGCTCCATGAGACGGGCTTGGATCTCAGGCGGAACCTTTTTCTCGGACATAAAAGGATCCCCAGGTATGGCTTTCATCAGAAAAAAGGTGGCTGATATCAAAATGAACAACGACACCAGCATGTAAAAGAACTTGTTGGCTACATAACGAACCATGCCCGATTTAACCCTCCCCGCAATTATCTTTCTACATTTTTCGACAATAATCGATATAATTCGATTTTAAAGAATCCGAGGCGCTTTTGTCCAATCTATTTATTACTAATTGAAGAAATATCTACCTCAAGCATATCCCATGCAAAAAAAACGGGATATATATGGATGATCCACATATATATCCCGAATTACCTTCCCATTTTACACTAACATTTACTCGAAATAAGCGCGCGTAAAGTCTACGCCACCCGCGTAATCGATAATTACACCTTTAAGGTTCGGTTTGATCAGTGCTACGTTGGTGTAATAGTAAATCGGTAACAGCACTTGTTGATCCTGAATCAAAAGTTTTTCAGCTTTGACGAAATCGTCCATGCGTTTTGCGTTGTCGGAGGAAGCCAAAGCGTCGCTGACAAGCGCGTCGTATTCTTTGTTTTTGAAGCCGATGTCGTTGTTGCCGCTCTTCGAAGTCCACAGGTCAAAGAACGTCATCGGATCGTTGTAGTCCGGACTCCAGCCGGCGCGTGCGATTTGGTAGTTCAGGCTTCTGCGGTTTTTGAGGAACACGCCCCATTCCTGGTTTTCCGTCTGAACGGTCACGCCGAGGTTTTTCTTCCACATGTCCGCCACGGCCAGAGCGATTTTTTTATGCTTTTCGCTGGAGTTGTAGATCAAGGTCACTGGCGGAAGCGTCGTGTAGCCTTCTTCCTTCATGCCTTCCTGCAGCAGTTTTTTCGCTTCGTCCATGTTTTCGGTGAAATAGTCGTCTTTATGCTCCGTGCGGAATTCTTCCTTTTCGCCCGCAATGCCCGGAGGAACGAATCCGAAAGCCGGCTTTTCTTCGCTTTGCGTCACTTTGTCGACGATTTCTTGACGGCTGATCGCCATGGCAAAAGCTTTGCGGATTTTCGCGTTGTCGAACGGCTTCGCGGTTACGTTGAACTGATAGTAGTACACGCTGCCGATCGGTTTCAGGTTCAGCTCGTTTTGCAGTTGTTTTTTCACGGCAGGCATCTGGTCGGTAGGAATTTCGCCGTTCGGCATGCCCGCGTAATCCAACTGGCCGCTTCTATAGCTGGAAAGCTCGGTCGCGCCGCTGTTGGAAAGGGACATCGTGATTTTGTTCAGCTTGATGTCCTTGTTGTCCCAGTAGTTCGCGTTTTTCGATACTTCGATTTTTTGCCCGGTTGTCCAAGTCGTGAGCGCGAAAGGACCGTTCGTGATCATCGTTTTTGGATCCGCGGCCCATTTCGGGTTATCCTTCACGGATTGGTGAACCGGATAAAACGTGTAAAACGAAGTCAGGCCCAGGAAATAAGGCGTAGGATTTTTCAGCGTGACTTCCAGCGTATGGTCGTCGGTCGCTTTGACGCCTACCTGGCTGAAATCGGTCATTTTTTTGTTGTTGTACTCTTCGGCACCTTTAATGTAATACAGCTGATATGCGTAAGGCGGAGCTGGAGTCGTGTTCGGATCGAGCACGCGCTGCCAAGCAAAGACGAAGTCCTTCGCCGTTACCGGGTCGCCGTTGCTCCATTTCGCATCTTTGCGGAGGTGGAAAACATACTTCAGTCCATCGGAAGAAATATCCCATTTTTCGGCTACGCCAGGGACTGGTTTGCTGTTTTCATCCAAGCGGACCAGGCCTTCGTACATCATGTTGAGCACGGTATGAGCCTGGGAATCTTGCGCTTGCGCCGGGTCGAACGTCGGCGGTTCGGCGCTGAGGTTCATGTGGAGTATTTGATCTTTGGCAGCGGAGGCGTTTTCCTTGGAGCCGCCGCCGGCATTCTTCGAGCCGCAGCCCGCAAGAACGGTTCCCACAACAAGGAGCATCGTTAGTAGGGTTAATAGTGTTTTCCTTCTCATGATGTAGTCCCCCTAAGGTTATTAAGTGTATGGTAAATGATTATACAACCAGTGGTCAAAAAAATCTATACCCAATACTAAAGTTAACACCTTGAATATCTAAGCATGATGCCGTTGTGGTCATTTTTATTTCTGCATATTTTCTAAGACATTGTTATGAATATGTATTTAACGATCCCAATAATTGTAAATAAAAGATAACTGAAGCTCATGATGACAAAAGACATCCGCCAGATCAGCTTTGCCATTTTTTGGACGTCGACCCGTCCTTTAAGACGGTTCTGCGCGCTGCCCACAAGGCCGACGCCAATCAGCAAAAGCAGCAAAATGAGATAAAAACCGAAGCTGGAATTAAAAGTCAAATTAAAGAGCGCCGAAACCGAGATGATCAGGAACAGGGTCGTGACATCCATGGCCGCTTTCAGGGAAGCTTTTTTGTTATGTTTCCACCGGTAATGGATAAAGTATACGAGCAAAAAAGGAAAAAACGGGAGAATGCTCAAAAAGATAAACGAATTTTTCAGGAAATCCAAATGAATCACTCCTCTCGAATCGACAGCCCTTTCACCAAACCGACCATAAGCTCATGAAGCGGAGCCCGCATGCCGGCCTGGTTCGCCAAACCGATCACCGCCCCGTTGATCCAGTCGATTTCGGTTTCCGCCCCGTTTCTGACATCCTTCAGCATCGATGAGATATTGCCGGCCGTAGCCCTGCAAACCTCCAGAATCTGGTCCCAAATGTCTTCTTCCCAAGCGATTCCGGATGCATCGTAAACGGCGAGCGCCTCTTGAAGCAGCATGCTCATCGTCCGCAATCGTTCGGATGAAGCGAGCAGTTCCCCGTTCGGAACATTCCACAGCGCGGTAAGCGGATTGATGACCGAATTGACCAACAGTTTACGGTAAATTCTTCTATCGATGTCATTCGCTAAAACTGCCGAAAATCCTGCTTTTTGCAGCATTTGGACCAATTCTTCGGGACGTTCCTCCATATGGCGCGTTTGCTCCCGTCCGACCGGTCCGAGCCATGTCGTTCCCGCTCCTGCATGCACCACTTCGCAGGCATCCGCCCGCTTGGCGCCCTCCGTCGTCACCGCCGCATACAGCGGCCAGCCGGGAAGCAGCTTCTCCAGCTTTTCCATATGCCCGTATCCGTTTTGGAAACAAACCACGCCCGGCGGATGATCCGTCGCCCGTTCCCCCGACGCCAGCTTGCCTGCCGACATCCGGCACGCTTCTTCAGTGTCTTTTTGTTTGGTCATAAGCAAAATCCAGCGTCCCGGCCTTGCGGTCCACGCCTCGGCAAACCCGTCCAACGGGCCTGCGAAAAAAGAGCCGGCCTTCGCTTGACTCTCGATCCCGCCGTCCGCATCCCGAATCGTGATGCCCCGGGAAGCAAGCTTGGCCGCTTGCTCCGGCGTCCGGCACCATAACCGCACGTCGGCGCCCGCCGCCGCAAGTTTTCCGCCGTATAAAAGGCCGAGGGAACCTCCCCCGATCAAATCGATCATCATCTTTTACCCCACCTGCTTGTCCTGTTTGTTGTGTATGCAAGGAACCGTGCCGTTCCCGCTACCGTCATTATATCCCATGGCCGCTTCCCGAAACGAGAAAAAAGTCTGATGCTTCTTCAGCACAGACTTCTTTGGTCTCCCCTTGCCGCGAAAATACCCGTTCGGCGCTGTTTTGACCCCAGCGGTTCCGGACGGGTGCTTCGGGTGACGGCTTGATGATGTTAACGCCTATTCAATCCGTTCAAGATTGCCGTTTGCGTCCATTTTAAAGCGGGTTTTCAGCTCTTCCTCTTCCTCGGTCAAGAAAGCAAGCCGACGCGCCCGGTCCATGATTTGGATCAGCGCCTTGTAATCGTCATTGACAACCCGGTAGTCCGTCTGGACCTCGTTCACTTCCTTGCTCAGCTGCTCGTTGATTCTTCTCAAATTGGCGATCTCTTCTTCTTTTTCGCGAAGCTCCTTCTCGAGCATTTTCAACTGGCGGCCGTTCTCCTGCAAATTCCCCTTCCATTGGCGCAAAAAGCGGATGACGGCATCAATCGACAGCGACTCCTCGCTTGCGCCTTCCACTTTGTAATAACCGGCTTCGGCTTCGAGTCCCAGGCCCGCAACCTGAAGCCCGGTATTGGCGGGTTGTTTTTTGTAATAGCTTCGTTTTTGCCGCTGCGATTTCGCCAGGCTGATGGCTTCCTCGTACTTTTTGCGGACGCAGCTGTTCCAGCGGAATCCGCAAGCGGCGGGAGTTCTGCCGATTTTTTCGCCGACCTCTTCAAATGCGGCCAGCTGCGTGCTCCCCTCGCGGATATGCCTTAAGGTCACCTCCGCCAAAATAAGATCGTCTTCGGCACTCCACGCATCTTGTCTTACTGCTGTCATGCAACAAAACCCTCCTAACAACATCCTAAAATAACCGTCCTCAAACCCCTTGGTTTCCGTATGGTTTGATGAGGTATTACAGCTGCTTATTTCCATTTCTATGCTTCTCATAGAGTTCATAGAATCTATTTGATACTAAATTGTATTGCCAAATTTTAAGGGGCTCATACTCCTCCTGCCGGAAATTTGACTCTGCTTGCCGCTCCTTGAATACTTTCCATATCAATGATCACAATAAGGATGACGGAAGGAAAAAAGTTCACAATTGTTCATGACTTTTCGTTTACACCTTTTTGGGATAACGTTATAATGATGTGTAGTAAAGCTACGACCGTACATAAGAGAGGGGGATACCTGCGTGGCACGCATGTTTCGAGTACTTGGCTTCTTTACGCTCGCGATCGGTTTGATGGCATATGCCGGAGACATGGTGGAGATGGCGCTGCTCTTTTTCGTGCAAACTGCCTTTTTCATGATTTTGGGTTATCTGAAATTTACGGAAAAAACCTATATTTACCTCTTCTGGGCCTACATGATCGTGACATTCACCGGTTTCAGCTACTGGACAGTCTTCAAAATGGGTCTGCCGCTGTAATTCGGTTCCCGATCAATCGGTTTGAAGAATGACCAAAAAGAGACGATCCGACACCGTTGCCGGACCGTCTTTTTTCTTTGCTTCCCGTCCTTTTGCACTCGGGCCGCCAAGGCGCAACTTTGATTTTTGATCCGGTTGAAGCCTCGATCGGGATTATGAAATGGGCTGCCCATGCATATAGTTGACAATGGGACTGGCAATCACGTTGTTTAAGGTCTTGCCTGGAGGGGGGAAAATCTGTGAAGGGCATCTTGAGGCAAAAACGGCTGTTGGTTCTGATCGTGCCGATTTTGCTCCTCTCCCTGCTGCATCCGCAGCGGACGCTACTAGCTGACCCCGGAATTCCGGAGGATGCGGTGCAGCAGCAATTGCTGCAAAAAGGGCTTTCGATCGTGGAAATCGACCATGAAATCGAGCGCATCGCAAGCCGGCAGGGAAAAACGCAAAAAGAAATCGACGAGCTTCAAATCCAGCTCGAAGAGAAGGAAAAACAAATCGAAAGCCGTCAAGAACGGGCGGGCGCCGTCGTCAGGGCTTACTATATGGGCGAAAGGGACAATCTGCTCGCCATGTTTTTGTCGGCCCAAAGCATCGGCGAACTTCTCGAAATATACGACTTTTACGACATGATCATGGATCAGGACAAAACGGTGCTGGATGCCTATCGGTCCGAATACGCCGGCATTCAGGAAACGAAGCGGCGGCTTGAGGATTCCTATCGCCAGCTGGAGCAAATCAAAAACAATCTCATACGCCAGAAAGAACGCGTGCTTGCGCTCCAAAAGGAGCTTGACGGCGATCTGGCCGACAGCAGCGATCCGGAAGCGATGAAAAAAATGATTTCGGAGTTTACGGCCTATTGGGAAAACATCGGGATTTACGAGGTGAAGCGTTACTTCTCGGCGCTTGCGTCGGCCATGAACGATTTGCCCGAATTTATCCAAAGCAAAAAAGGCGCCATTCGGACGAACGGCACCACCTATACGATCGAAGTCCAGGAAAAAGACCTGAACGAATTTCTGGTCAGCAAAAACGAGCTTTTCAAAAATTTCGCTTTCCGTTTCCGGGACGGCAAAGTGGTGGCGGAAGGAAAAAGCGGCACGTTGACCCTGCAGGTCGAGGGACATTACAGCATCGAAAACGAACCCGAAAATTCGATCCTGTTCCATGTCGACAAGCTCGTGTTCAACGGACTGGAGCTGCCCGACACGACCTGCCGCCAGCTCGAAAGCGAGTTCGACCTCGGCTTTTATCCGCAGCAAATCGTATCGTTCGTCAAAGCGACGGAAGTCAGCAGTACGGATCAGGTTCTGCATGTGACCTTAAAGCTGTCCATGTAGATGGCCTCGGACATATCATTCCGAAGCTTTTTCATTCGGGCGTCCGCCCATGGCCTCCCTGTACTGCACGTCGGTGCTTTTGCCGGAAAGGAAAAGCTTCGCGGCAGCCGCAAAATCGTTCCATTTCGACTGCAGCGAACGGTCCAAAGCCCCGCCTTCGCTTGGCTGCAGCAGACGGTCGAGCGAAAGCGGCGGTTTGGCCGGCGGGAAACCGTCCTGCGCATACTCTTTTTTACGGACCGGCAAATATCCCGTGGAATCCGTCCACAGGTTCAGGGACGTATCCGACGTCATATAGGCGATCCAGCCGGCGGCTTTGCCGGGATCCTCGATCTGCGAGGATACGGCGAAGGAACGCCCGCGCAGCAAAAACGGATTGGCCGCGTACAGCCGCTCCGGCACCCGGAACCCCATACGATCCACGTTCGCCTGGGAGGCAGCAGAGTAAGGTACGGACATCAAGGCAAGTCCCCCTTCACTGAGGCTCGACCAGGCTTTTGGCATATCGCCGTTTGGGATGAATCGGATGGAGGGCCGGAGTTTCATGATGGCTTCCATCGCTTCGTCCGAAGGATTGACCGGATTCTCCGTCCCGAAAGCCCCCATGAAAGCAGCAAAAGCATACGCGTCTCCCGCAGGAAGGGCGATCGTTTGTTTATCCTTGCGGCTTTCCAGCTTGGCGGCGAATTCCTTCCATTCCTTGTCTCCCGGCAAGGCTTCGCCGCTCCCCGGCAAAGCAGCTTGCCTCCGCCACACCAGCACGTAAGGGTCCATGTCCAGCGGCACGCCCCACTGATAACCGTTCCATTCAAGCATTTGGGAAATCGGGCTGATCACGTCGCTCCCCGTCGTGCTGCTCTGATAGGATTCTGCAGGCAATATGTAACCGCCGAGCGCCAGCGGATGGATCCACGGACTGTTGACCAGCATAATATCCGGCCCTTCGCCGACCTTCAGCGCGCCCGTCAGCTGTCGGTAAGCGTCGGCATCCGGCATGTTTTTCAGTTCGACCTGTATTCCGGTTTCGCTGACGAAAGCCTTGTTCAAATCGAGCAATGTATTGAAATCGGATTCATTGACGTGGGTGACGACCCGGATCGGCTTGGATTCCGTATCCTCCGGCGAGGCAGGCTGCGGATTCCAGACGCTCGTTTTTCTCTCTTCGCCGCGGCTGCTGTCGGACGTCAAATTTTGGCCCTGCGACAAGCTCGTCAATGACAGCAGCAGGATGGCAAACAAAAACCAGTAATTTTTCCGCTTCAAATCGGCCCCGCCTCCTCGGAGAATTGCTTCATCCACCACTCATAGTTTATCAAAAAGGTAGGGCGCTTGTCCTACTTTTTGTTGGAAATGTTTGACTTCTCCCGTTTAAAATGATCAAAAGCCCTGGATCGTATGCTCCATGACGGGCAGATGATCCAGGACTTTATGCCGCTGTGCATTCCTCTACAGCAAATCCGCCGCCAATTGGGCCAGTTTGGAGCGTTCCCCTTTTTCGAGCGTAATATGACCGCTGATCTGTTCGGCTTTGAACTTTTCGACGATATAAGTCAGGCCATTGCTGGATGCGTCCAGATACGGGTGGTCGATTTGTTCGGGATCGCCCATCAGGATGATTTTGCTTCCTTCACCAACCCGGGATACGATCGTTTTGACTTCATGCCGGGACAAATTTTGCGCTTCGTCCACGATGATAAACTGCCCCGGGATGGACCGGCCGCGGATGTAGGTCAAAGCCTCGACTTGGATGCTGCCGAGCCCCATCAGGATTTTGTCGATGTCGCCCGATTTTTTCGTATCGAACAAAAACTCCAGGTTGTCGTAAATCGGCTGCATCCATGGACGCAGCTTCTCGTCCTTTTCCCCGGGGAGATATCCGATATCCTTGCCCATCGGCACGACGGGCCTGGCGATCAGCAGTTTTTTGTACTTGTGCTCGTCTTCCACTTTCATAAGCCCCGCCGCCAGCGCCAGCAGCGTTTTCCCCGTGCCCGCCTTCCCCGTGATGGTGACGAGCGGAATGTCGTCGTTCAGCAGAAGCTCCAGGGCCATGCGCTGCTGGGCGTTTCGGGCACATATGCCCCAGACGGGGTCGTTGCTCAAATACAGCGGCTCCAGCCGGGTGCCCTCGGCATTCACCTTTAACAACGCCGACTTCGTACTGCCCATTTCATCCTTGAGAATGACGAATTCATGCGGATGAAGCGGATAGGAGAGCTGGAGCGGCTTGACCGGCAAAAAGCGGTACGAATAAAATTCGTCGATCACCGACGGATGCACCTTCAGCTTGAGGTTGCCTGCGTAAAGATCGTCCGGTCCCGCCGTCCGGTCCGACAAATAATCCTGCGTATTGAGGCCCAGCACGTCGGCTTTGATCCGGACCAGCACGTCCTTGCTGACGAGTACGACTTCGGAGGGAGCCTCTTTTTCGCCCTCTTCCATATGATAATTCAAGGCCACGGCGAGTATGCGGTTGTCGTTGGTAATTTCCCCGAACATCTCCTGCACCTTGAGAAAACTTCGATGATTCAGTTCCACCTTCAGGCGGCCGCCGTTGTGTAATTCAACCCCGCTGTGCAGATGCCCGACTTCCCGCAGCTGATCGAGCAGGCGCGACACGGTGCGCGCATTGCGGCCGATTTCGTCCGCATTGCGTTTTTTGGAATCGATCTCTTCCAGCACCACGGCGGGAATGACGACTTCATGCTCGTCGAAAGCATAAATCGCTTTGGGGTCGTGAAGCAGCACATTGGTATCGAGCACAAATATTTTTCTCATACTTTCTCCCTCCACCAAACTCATAATGAACACATAAATTATTCCGTCATGGACATCCTAAATTACAATTCGCCATTAGAATCTATGACCTGGAAAGGACGATCACATATGAGAATGCTTCTGCTTGCCGTGCTGGCATTGGCTGTCATTAGCGGCTGTAACAACGCTCAGAACAAAAACGCATCACCCTCTCCTCAAAATAAACAAGGTCCGGCGGCCGCCTCTGCCAACGATAACCGGGTTAGGCTGCAATCAACCGGCAACGCCGCGGATCATACGACAGACCAGGCCGCCGATTTGTCGATCAAAAACCATCTGGAAGCTTTGGCCGAACGCGTGGCCGGCGTCAAAAAGGCGCATGCGGTCGTGTTCGGCAACACGGCGGTCGTCGGCATCGACGTGGACGGCAACCTTACCCGCTCCCGCGTAGGAAACATCAAATATTCGGTTGCCGAAGCGCTCCGCAAGGATCCGCGCGGGAAAAACGCGCTCGTGACCGCCGACATGGATTTGTCGCACAGAATCGCCGAGATCGGCGAGCATATCCGGAAAGGCGAACCAGTATCCGGCTTCGCTTCCGAGCTCGCCGACATCGTCGGACGAATCGTTCCCCAGCTTCCTAAGGACGTCAAGCCGCGGAACAACGGAACTCCCCCGGCTGCTCCGACGCCTAACCGCTAATGACTCGAGGGAAAATTCAGCAAAACGCAACATTTTCCGCGCGAAATGAAGAAAAAGCCCAGTGAGATACTCACTAGGCTTTTTCATTATTTGCATGCGGACGCAAGCAACGGCGTCCTGCTTAAGAACCGGCAGGCCGGCAGCTGCTGCTTTCGGTTGGATGGCATATAACGGATGAGTGCAACGTGCAACTGCTTCGGACATCTTTACCGACCTCCTGTACAGGTTCCAGTGTACTCTATTATATTAGGTGGCTTCGCAAATATTGCACCCAAGTTTTAAGGATTCGCGTTTTCGGCTCCGTCCGCCTGGACAAGTTTGCCTTTCCCCGACATTTCGTCTTTCAGCGCTTGTTTTGCTTTGTCAAGCTCCCCGTCGTTCACGTAAACGTAAGGACTTCTCCACGTGCCCGTAATCGGCATGAACTTGACGTCTTCCTTGTTCACCTTCCAATAGGTGGCGATCATGTTTTTAAGCTGATCGTTTTCGATGTCGGTTTCCATGTTTTTGTCCATAGCTTTCAGAACGCCGCCCAGGCTCGTTACGCCCTTGAAGGTTTGCATTTTGTCGATCAGCGCGTGCAGCACTTCGTTTTGCCTGCGGTTGCGGTCAAAATCGTCGGAAGCTTTCGTCTTCGGACGGCAGTTGGATTTGCGGTAACGCACGTAATCCAGCGCTTTCGTCCCGTCAAGCTTCTGCTCGCCTTTTTTCAGGTTAATATTCGTGCCGTCGGCGGTGTCGCGGTAACACATGTCGGCATCGACGTTGATGTCCACGCCGCCCAAAGCGTCCACGGCATCCCGGAACCCTTGGAAATTCAACACCGTCACATAGTCGATCGGAATGTCCATATACTTGCTCATCATCGTCTTCATTTCGTCTGTCGCTTTGACGCCGGATTCCTTCTCCTTCGACAGGAAAATCGGATAATAGGCGTTCGCCTTATTCGACTTATAGCCCTTTAGCTCGATCTTCGTGTCGCGCGGGAGCGAAACGACCGTTACCGTTTTGGTATCCGGGTTAAACGCGGTCACCATGATGACGTCGGACAGATGCGTGCCGGTTTTCGGACGGTAATCCGTGCCAAGCAGCAGCATCGTCACCGGCTTCACTTTAGCCGACTTTTCGGGCGGAACCGGATTGTTGTTTCCGGTGTTGAGCACGCCGTTTTCGGCTTCGAAATACAGGTAACCGGCGTAACCGCCTACGGATAGCACGGCCAAAATGACCACGCTCAACACCAATTTCAAAAATGTTCTTAATCCGCTTTTCTTTTTTTTCTTTTTAGGCGGCTGTTTGCTCTGTCTGCTGCCACTTTGAGATCGTGGAGGTAAATGATTATTGCTGGGACTCATCTCAAACACCTTTTTCATTTATTTTGAGTTATTCTCTCTATAAACGACGACGCCGCGAAAAAAGTTTCAAAAGAGCCGCAAGGGTTGCAGCGGATTAACCTCTTTTTGCTGCTGCCTCCGCCTTCTTTTTCTGGCGGCCTTCCACGAAATACCGGACGCGCACCAGAAGCATCAGGGCTACCGCAACAAGCAGGCACTGGATGATCGGAAGCTTGTCATGCTGGAAGATGAGCAGCATCCCCGATCCGAGCGCCATCAGGATATACAGCAATATTTCCTTCAGCAGGGGAAGCTTCTGCTTGACGCGGAACACTTTATTGTAGACGTACGTAATCAACACGAAAATGATAATGTAAGACACGACTGGATGCGATGCAAACCAGGCTTGCATGTGCGGTACACTCCTTTCGGCAACGGGCCGGCGGACCGGCCCATTCGTTCATTACAGATTGGCTTCGGCCATTTTGCGGTGCTTCTCGGCACGCTCGCGTTCGCTTTTGTTCAAAATTTTCTTGCGGAGACGGACCGACTTCGGCGTAATTTCGCAATACTCGTCGTCGTTCAGGTACTCCAGCGCCTGCTCTAGGGAGAAAATGCGCGGCGTCTTCATTTTTACTGTATCATCTTTTGTCGCCGAGCGCACGTTTGTGAGCTGTTTCTCCTTGCAGATGTTGACGACGATATCGTTATCGCGGTTATGTTCGCCGACGATCATGCCTTCGTAAATTTCGGTGCCCGGCTCCAGGAACAGGATGCCGCGGTCCTCGACGCTCATCATGCCGTAGAACGTGCTTGTCCCGTTCTCGCTGGATACGAGCACGCCTTGGTGGCGTCCGCCGACTTGACCGCTGTGTAGTGGGCCGTAGCTGTCGAATGCGTGGTTCATCACGCCGTATCCGCGCGTCAGCGTCAGGAAATGGGTGCGGTAGCCGATCAGGCCGCGGGCAGGGATCAGGAATTCCAAACGCACCTGTCCGTTTCCGTTATTGATCATGTTCACCATTTCCGCTTTGCGGGAACCGAGGCTTTCCATGACCGCGCCCATGCTTTCTTCAGGCACGTCGATCATGAGGCGTTCGATCGGCTCCATCTTTTTGCCGTCGATTTCGCGCACGATGACTTCCGGTTTGGATACCTGCAGCTCGTATCCTTCGCGGCGCATGTTTTCGATCAAGATACCGAGGTGAAGCTCGCCACGTCCGGAAACGATGAACGCATCCGGGCTGTCGGTTTCTTCCACGCGCAGGCTGACGTCCGTTTCAAGCTCTTTCATCAGACGTTCGCGCAGTTTACGGGAGGTGACCCATTTGCCTTCGCGTCCCGCGAACGGGCTGTTGTTGACGAGGAACGTCATTTGCAGCGTCGGCTCGTCGATTTTAAGCACCGGCAATGCTTCCGGATTCTGCGGGTCGGCAATCGTTTCGCCGATGTTGATGTCTTTGATGCCGGCGATGGCCACGATGTCCCCGCCTCCGGCTTCTTCGATTTCGATCCGTTTCAAGCCTTGGAAACCGAACAGCTTCTCGATGCGGGCCGTCTTGCTTTTGCCGTCGCGCATAATGACCGTCACGGATTGTCCTTGCTTGATGATGCCGCGGTTGACGCGTCCGATCGCGATGCGGCCGAGATATTCGTTGTAGTCCATCAAAGTCACGAGAAATTGCAGCGGCTCATCCACTTTTTCGGTCGGAGCCGGAATATGGTCGATGATCGTTTCGTACAAGGCAAGCATGTTTTCATCCTGCTTTTCTGCATCCATGCTTGATGTGCCGTTCAAGGCGGAAGCGTACACTACGGGGAAATTAAGCTGATCGTCGTTGGCTTCGAGTTCGATGAACAGATCGAGCACTTCGTCGATCACTTCCGCCGGGCGCGCTGCCGGACGGTCGATTTTGTTGACGACGACGATCGGGGTCAGGTTTTGCTCAAGCGCTTTGCGAAGCACGAATTTGGTCTGAGGCATGCAGCCTTCATAGGCGTCAACCACCAAAAGAACGCCGTCGACCATTTTCATGATCCGTTCCACTTCGCCGCCGAAGTCGGCGTGTCCCGGAGTATCGACAATGTTAATCAAATAATCTTTATACGTAATCGCCGTATTTTTGGCCAAAATGGTAATCCCGCGTTCTCTCTCCAAATCGTTGGAGTCCATAGCCCGCTCCTGCAAATGCTCGTGCTCCCCGAAAATGCCGGATTGCTGCAAAAGCTGGTCTACCAGCGTCGTTTTACCATGGTCAACGTGGGCAATAATTGCAATGTTGCGGATTTTATCTCTTGAATGCATGACGTTTATCCAGATCCTTTCCCTTTCAAATCAATGCAGAATGTCTTTCACCAAAAGAAGCGCCGGGCGGTAATGCCGACGCTTCAACATATCCCTTATATTATAGTGAAATTTCAGAAAAAAACAAGCTTTTTGTATTTACTACCAGCCCCGGTTCCACTTGTTGCCGCGGGATCTCCCTTTGCCAGAAATGAACCATATGCCCAGCGCGATGAGCAGAACGGCCAGCACGTAAATCGCCCCGGTATGGAGCAAAGTAAAGAAGAGCAGCACCAAGGACACGACGCCGAGAAACAGCGCGATCAGCAGGACGCCCTCCGGTTTGGGCGACTCGAACATATGGTATTCGTATACACCCACGGCAATGCCGAGCAAAAACACCGGCCAAAGATACGACAGCAGGTCGAACCCCCAAAAATTGCAAATGGCGAACAGCAAACCGTATACGACCAGCGCGCCGCCCGGAATCAGCACGTACGCCCGTGCCCTTTTGCCGAAAAACAGCAGATGAAGCAGCAAGCCGACGATGATGATCGCAAACGGCCATAAGGTGCGTCCCAAAAAACCGAACACGCCCAATTTCCCCAACAAAATGACAACCCCGGCAATCACGATAAACAGCCCAAGCCTTACATCGTTTTTGGAGGACATTTTCTCCACCCTCTTTTCTCCTGTACCTTTGCGTTTCGTTTCTGCAGCAAACGACATCTTTTCACCATTAGTTTATCTGAAATAGAACGAAAAAACCATATTCGTCCCGTAAATTTTTTACAGCAGAAGTGATGGAAATTGTAAAAAACCTCAAACAAAAAAAGCCGGTATGAACCGGCTTTTGCGGGTAAGCTATGAACGGCGGAGCGACAGCCTCCGGAACCCTCCGGCGGCTATGATCAGCGCCGTCAGCAGCGCGGGTACCAGCTTGTGCAGCTCGGGCATGAGGGACGAAAGCAGCATTCCCGTCCGGGAGTCCTGCAGCAGCATCTCTCCGGCGGTGTAGCCCAGGATGCCCGCCCCTAAATAAACGAGCACGGGATAACGGTGCAGCAGCCCGACGATCAAATTGCTCCCGAAAACGACGATCGGAATGCTGATCGCGATCCCGATCACGAGCAGGGCCAAATCCCCGTTGGCCACGCCCGCCAGAGCCAGCACGTTATCGAGGCTCATGATGAAATCCGCGGCCAAAATGCTGCGCACCGCCTTCCACATCGATGCGGAGCCGCCCATCCGGACGTCCTCTTTGTCGTCTGCAAGCAGCTTGTACGCGATCCAGAACAAAAGCGCGCCTCCTCCTGCCTGAACGAACGGGATCTTCAGCAGAAGGACGGCGACGAACGTCAGGACGCATCTGAGGGCGACCGCGCCGAGCGCGCCCCACCATACCGCCTGTTTCCGCTGCCGCGGCGGCAAATTTTTGCTCGCCAGCGCAATGACGACGGCGTTATCCCCGCTTAGCACCAAATTGATCATCAGGATCTGGACAAGCAGCCATATCGAATCCAACGGTCAACACCCCCACACTTACTCCTATGCCTTCGGCGTCCAAGCTATGCTTGACTATCGTTCAAAAATTATCCTATAATGAATCCGATTTATCAGGCTCCGTTTACAGTCAGACGAGGAGTGACCCAATGTGGAAGCTGTACTGCCATTTTTGGCCAAATTGGTCAATATCGTGTTTTTGGATCTCATTTTAGCTGGCGATAACGCCATCGTCATTGGCCTGGCTGCGAGGAACCTGCCGTCCTCGACGCAGAAAAAGGCTATTTTTTATGGAACCGGAGGGGCTGTCCTTCTTCGAATCATCGCGACCATCGTGGTCGTATGGCTGCTGAAAATCCCGTGGCTGCTTCTGGTCGGCGGCATCCTGCTGATCGGCATCGCCTACAAGCTGCTGGTGGACGATGACGACCACACCGATATTAAAGCGGGGCGCACATTGTGGGGAGCGATACGGACGATCATCGTGGCGGATGCGGCGATGGGACTGGACAACGTCATCGCGGTTGCCGGTGCAGCTGAGCAAAATATCGTGCTCGTCATCCTCGGTCTGCTGATCAGCGTGCCGATCGTCGTATGGGGCAGCACGCTGTTCATCAAATTGATCGAACGTTTCACCTGGATCATCTATCTGGGATCGGCCGTGTTAGGGTTTACCGCGTCCAAAATGATCACGGAAGAAAAACGGATCCATCCCTTCTTCGAAGACCATCCGGCGATCCGGATCGCATTTATGGCGGTCGTCATTATCGGCGTGCTGACAGCCGGATTTTTGAAAAAACGGTCGGACCAGCGAAAAAAGAAGAACGAAAATTCGTTCGGTTGAGGACGCGAAAGCAAGCCGCGTTTTACTCAAAAAAGCCGTCCCAGGCATACGCCTGGGGCGGCTTTTGGCATGTCGGAAGCTTAAAACCAATCTTCCTGGATGGTTTCCTCGTCGCGGTCCGTTTCAATGACCGACCTTGGCGTCAGCACGACCGATTCGGTACGCCGTACCGCATCCTCCAGCATGGCCGGCAGATTCTCCAGCGAAGCCTCGATCCGTTCGACCACGTGCAGGTTCGGGTTGGTCGTCGGAGACTTCGGCACAAAAAGCGTGCAGCAGTCTTCATACGGCAGGATGGAAAGATCATACGTGCCGATTTGCTTGGCGATGTCCATGATTTCGTTTTTGTCCATCGTGACCAGCGGACGCAGCAGCGGAAGCTCCGTCGCGCGGCCGATGACGTTCATGCTCGGCAGCGTCTGGCTCGCAACCTGTCCGAGGCTGTCGCCGGTCACGATCGCAAGCGCGCCTTCGCGTTCCGCCAGCATGGTGGCGATCCGCAGCATGGAGCGTCGCATCAGCGTAATGATCAAATTATCCTGGCCGACGGTCGTAAAAGAGGTCTGGATTTCAGTAAACGGAACGAGATGGATTTTTATTCGGCCCGAGTAGCCCGAAAGCATCTTGGCGAGCTCCATCACTTTTTCTTTGGCCTTCCGGCTCGTGAAAGGATAGCTGTAGAAATGGACGGCCTCCACTTCCAAGCCGCGGCGCATCGCGGAATAACCGGCGACGGGGCTGTCGATGCCCCCGGAAAGCAGCAGCATGGCTTTGCCGTTGCTTCCGCGCGGGAAGCCGCCGGCCGCGGGAATCACCTCGCAGAAAATATACGTGCCGGTCTCGCGGATTTCTATCCGCAGCTCTAATTCGGGATCCTTCATGCTGATTTTGAGCTGTTCGAATTCCTGCAGCAGCGGAGCTCCCACCAAATGGTTCATTTCATGCGAGGAGTGGGGGAACTTTTTCCATACCCGCCGGGCCGAAACCTTGAAGGTCGTGCCGTCTTTCAGCGGCATTTGCTTCAAAAAGGAGGTGCTTGTCTCGACGATGGCGTCCAGCTCCGACGGACAGACGATAACCGGGCTGACCGAATAAAGGCCGAACACTTTTTTCAGCTCCTTGATCATCGACTCCGCGTCCTCGCCGTTGATCACGATGTACAATCTGCCGTATTCCTTTTGGATCGTTGCGGCCGGAAATGGGCGAAGCACCGATTTGACGTGCTTTAACACCGTGTTTTCAAAACGGTTCCGGTTTCTTCCTTTTAACGTAAGCTCTCCGAAACGGAGAAGCAGCATATCGTATTTCAAATTAATTCATTCCTTCCTGTCTTAACGGCTGCAGCCGGTTTACCGCATCGCTTAACGCGCGGATCAGCTGCTGCAGCTCCTCATGCGTATTGGTCAATCCCATGCTGATCCGGACGGCGCTCGAAGCGGCATCCGCGCTCCGCCCCATCGCCAGCAGCACCTTGCTAGGCTCTGCCGTTTTCGACGAGCAGGCTGATTTGGTCGAAACGAGCGCCCCGTGCTCCTCCAGCGAGTGAAGCAGCACTTCGCCTTTCATCCCCGGGAAAGACATGTTGACGATATGCGGAGCCCCTTCCTCGAAGCTGTTCAGCTCAAGGCAGGGCTGGGTGCGGATCCAAGCCATAAGCTCGTCCCGCAACGCCCCGACCCGCGCCATAAACGTCTCGGTTTGCTCGGAGGCCATCCGCATCGCCTTCGCCATCGCCACGATACCGGGGATATTTTCGGTCCCGGCCCGCATGCCCGATTCCTGTTTACCTCCCGTCAAAAGCGGATGGAGGGAAATCCCTTCCCGCTTGTACAGGATCCCCGTTCCTTTCGGACCGCGGATTTTGTGGGCCGATAATGTATAAAGATCGGCTCTCCACGCCTCCAACCGTACCGGCAGCTTCCCGAATCCTTGGACCCCGTCGATATGGAACACCGTCAAAGGGTTGGCTTCTTTTACCGCCCGCCCGATCTCCTCAAGCGGTTGAACGGCTCCCGTTTCGTTGTTCACATGCATGACGCTGACCAGGATCGTGTCCTTCCTGACCGCGGATGCAACCTCGGCCGGATCGACCCTTCCCTTGCCGTCAACGGGCAAAAACGTCACCTCGAATCCCTGACGCTCCAGCGCAAGGCAGCTGTCGTAGACGGAAGGATGCTCGATGGACGTCGTGACGATATGTTTACCGCGGCCTGCGTATTGCATCGCCGCCCCTTTGATGGCCATGTTGTTGCCTTCGGTCGCTCCCGAGGTCCAAACGATTTCGGATGGTTTCACGCCGAGGGACGCCGCGCATACCTCCCGCGCCCTTTTGATCAGCTTCGCCGCGTCTTCCCCCATGCGGTGGATGGAGGATGGGTTGCCGTAATGTTTTTTCATGACCTCGGCCATCGTTTGGATGACCTCGTCATATGGCGGCGTGCTGGCCGCATGATCCCAATATACCATGTTCACTCACCCTCCCATGCGTATTTTCCGGACAATATAAAGAGATCAAACGGAAGGTTCGTTTTGCCAAATGAAGTCCGTAACCCGTTTTCCCCCGTTTGATCCCGTATTGAGTTTGCCTATCGTTTTATGCTTCGTATTTTAAGCGCGCATCCGCAACCTTGCGGATATATTTTCTCGTCTCCAGCGGAAGCATGTCAAGTTTGTCCATCAGCTGTGCATCGGTCGATACCCCGAGCTTGGCGAGCCGGTTCGGCCCGGCGTTGTATGCGGCCAATGCCATGTTCACCTGTCCGTCGAACCGCTTGATCTGATAAGAAAGATAACGCGTGCCCGCATCGATGTTTTGGGCGGGATCGAACGGATCGGTGACGCCAAGTCCGGCGGCGGTTCCGTCCATCAGCTGCATCAGCCCCTTCGCCCCGGCCGACGACACGACGTTCGGATTAAAAGAAGACTCGGTGTCGATCACCGCTTTGATCAAAGCTTCATCGACGCCGTATTTGCGGCTGGCCTCCCGGATCAGGTCGTCATAGGCCGTCGGGCCCGACTTTTGCACGGCATGCCGGCTTTCCGGGCGGATGTCCGAGGCCTCCGCGTTTGCCGACGGGCTAAGCTGCTGCCACAACAATCCGTCGCTGTACGTCACGCCGGGCGCCTTGGGGTGAACCGACGCATCACTGCTTGATGGACCATCTATAGACGACTGCACGTATTGCTTCAACATGACGTCAAAACCGGAGCCGCTCCCGCTCTGCAGAATCTCTTGGATAAGCTCGTCCCGATTTTGAATACGGCTGGTATCCTGAAGCGAAGACGGCTGCTTCGCGGTTGCCGAATCGATCTGCATGCTAACATAACCTCATTTTCATCAATGTAATGGAATGCTTTACGTTATTTTATCATGCTACCGGCGATGTACGCCATATTTCCGCGAAATATTATGTATTTTGACAATTCTCCTTCTTCTCATCCGAAAACGGATCAACATCCATAAAAAAGCGCCCCTCTGCTGCTTGCAGCAGGAAGGACGCCTTCGGTCTTGGCCGGCAAATTATCTTGCGTACGGAATAAGGACAAAATAGCTGATCGTGGCCAAAATCCCAAGCCCCATGCCCCAGGCACCCCACGCTTTTTTTCCTTTGGAGTAAGCGTAGAAGCCGGTTGCCGCGGCAATCGGTCCGAGAACGATGGACCACATAAACAGGGATACGACGCCGCAAGCTACGCTGATGTAGCCGGCTGTTCTGCCCCAAGTGTCTTCCTGCTCCCCATCGGTGCTCTCGTCGATTTCGTAACGGGTCGATTTCGGCGGCGCAACTTCGGCGGCATATTCCTCCCGGTGGTTGTCGCGGCGCGGAAAATCCTGGCGTTCCCGCTTCGGCTCAAGCTCTTGTTCCTTTTGCGGCTGCTCTTGCTCTTCATGTTGGCGTAAATCGTCCATCGGAATACCTCCCTGCAACTGGTTGGTGAAAATGCGGACTGCGGTTAAGATGATTTCGGTTTGAACGTCAGGCAGCAGGTAGCGGAAGAATTCGGAGCATAGTCCTTATGCTCGGCGAAATGCTCGTGCCCGAACTCTTCGCTGTACTTCGCAGAAGCATGTTTGTCGATTTCAATCAGAATCTGTTCGGCTTTGCAGACGTTTTGCTCGCCCCAATAACTGCAGTTACTGACGCTGCATCGGACAACGGTTCTTGGATCATTCATGTTTAGGTCACCTCACATACCATTGTCTCCTTGCGAACGGTCATATATACCGCAAAGCCCTTGTCAGTTGCTGGCCGGAGTATATAAATCAAGGATGGCGGGGGCATGTATGGCAAGGAAAAACGGAACTTCATTTTATCGTTGACAGCGCTTCCAATTTGATGTAAATTTCAATAAAGATTAAATCATTTTATATTTTAGTGAAGTATCTGAAAAACGGAAAGGAGACTTGCCATCATGCCGAAAAAGAAAAAAATCATTGTCTTACTGTTATTGTCTGCCATGCTTCTTCTTCAAACGATCGCTCCTGTAAGCGCTTCAACCTGGAATTTGACCGGTGACACCAACGTTCACGACCCAGCCTACATCGTGGAGAACGGCACGGGAACCCACTGGGTTTTCAGTACCGGATCAGGCATTCAGGTCCTCTACTCCACCGACGGGAAAAACTATCAGCGCTCGCTCCCGATCTTCAAGGAAAAGCCGGCGTGGTGGAGCAATTATGTACCGAATCAAGCGGGATTGGACGTTTGGGCGCCCGACATTTTTTATTACAACGGGACGTATTATTTGTACTATGCGATCTCCACGTTCGGTTCCAAAGTATCCGCCATCGGCCTCGTCACGACAAATTCGATTTCCGGGGGGATATGGAAAGACCAGGGACTCGTCATGTATTCGAATGACGCTTCCAATTACAATGCGATCGACCCCAACGTGACGCAGGACGAAAAAGGAAACCTATGGATGGTATTCGGCTCCTGGAGCAACGGAATTTACATCACGGCCATCAATAAGGATACGATGAAACCGACGGGCAATTCCTATCGGATTGCCACCAAATCGGGAGGAATCGAAGCGCCGAATCTCGTATACAACCGCGATACGGGCTATTATTACTTGTTCGTATCGATCGGCAAATGCTGCTCCGGCCTAGACAGCACTTACAAAGTGGCGGTCGGCCGTTCCAAAAGCGTGCTGGGACCGTTCTACGACAAAAACGGGGTCGATATGAAAAACGGCGGGGCTACCGTCATCGACAGCGGCAACGTCGCTTGGATCGGGCCCGGTGGACAAGACGTGAACGGCACGAACGTCATCGCCCGGCATGCGTACAGCGCGGCGGAGAACGGAGCGCCGAAGCTGCTCATCAGCGACTTGTATTGGGATGCGGACGGCTGGCCGTATTATAATTGAGGACGAGCGTCGGGCATACAAAAAAGCGAGTCTCGGAATTCCCCGGGGCTCGCTTTTGCATGTTCGCACTCGATTGGCGGTTTTATGCATGGGAACGCTGGTTCTGCATTCTGCGCTCCGTCAAATAGTCGCTTTCATAATAGGTAAGGTCGTCTCTAAGGTCTTCGAACACTTTCGTAATGTCCAGAATAATGTCCCGCACCGGACGCACAGGTTTCACGCGGAAACGGATCGCGTCTTGCCCGGTATAAGCGTAGCGGCCATCCTCGGAATAGCTTTCGCTTTTCGGGTAAAAAAAGTTATTCACGCAGTGGTGATATACGTTATAGAGAGCTTTCTCAGCGAATTCGGCGTCGAAATTGGCGCGGCGCAGCGCGACCCCAAGCTTCTCCGAAGAAACCTCGCAAAATACGAGCAGATGGCGCAAATCCGACAAAAACCCTTTGTAAAAATGAACCGTTTCCTCGTTGGCGTCTGCGGCCAGCTGCGGAAGCGAGTATTCGTTCAGAAATACCTCCAGCTTTTCGATCGCATACTTCAGCTTCTCCTTCGTCGTCTCACACAACTTTTGAACATTACCTGCTGACATCGCTAATTTGCTCCCCCTTAATGGTTCCTTCAGTCCAAATACTGGCATCATACAAATAAACCGCTTTACAGCATCATTTTTCCATGTACTATCCTAACACAAATCATGGTAAAGCGGTATCCCTTTTGAAGGAAACGCCCCGGACAAAAACAGCCTCCCCTGAACGCAAGAATAAAATGCCCCTTCTTTCCTCACGATAAAGGTAATTTCATTTTCAGGAGGTTTATCTTATGTCCCGTCGCACTTGGGCGGGCATCGGCATTGCCGCAGCGGCCGCAGCGCTGCTTCTCGTGATGCAGGTGCCCCATTCCGCCGATACCCATACCCGCAAGATGGCCTCGGAGCCGGTCGTACCGAACCCGAAGCAGGAACATATGTCCAAGCAAAGCTTGATGGCGCAAGACATCGATTCAACGGACCGCTTAACCCGCCTGGACGCCAAGCAGCATTTGGTTTCGATGATCGAAAGACTCGGCGATGCGGGTCCGGCGCAAATTACGGACGATATCCGAAAGCTGCAGAAATCACATGATCATTTTACCATGATCATATGGCAGGACGCCAAACACGGCAAGCAGCGCGTATACGACGCCGCCAAAAACGACTGGAGCGCCGATGACAGGAAAACACTGAAGGGATATTTAAACAAGGCGGAAAGCAGCATCCAACAGCAGCGTTCCTACGAATCGCCTTCCTTCAAACTGGACGGAAAACAATATTTCGTGATGGCCGAACCCTCCAAGAACAAGCCGAAGCAAGGCGTGATCGCCCTGATGAACCAAAAAATATTGACCGAAGTGGCAAACCACCAGAAAAAAAACCTGCGGCTCATCCCGTACCCGAAAGAGGGAAAATACAAGGTGGAGTCGGTTCATGCCGATACGCTGCGGGACATTACCGTCCGTACGGGGCACGACAACGAAAAAGCGAGCCATTTTTATGAAAACGAAATCGTCGTGCGTTTCCGCCAGGATCCTACCCGGCAAGAGATGAACCGCATCATGGGAGAGCTTCGCGCTGAATCCTCGCGCAAACTGGGTTACGCTTATGTGTTTCATGCCAGCGGCATGGACTACAGCCAGCTCAAATCGTACTTTTTGAAAAACTGGAATCCGTTATATGTCGAACCCCACTATTTGTACATGACCAACGACAAAATCAGGGAGAAAACAAGCAGCCTGCCCAACGTGCCGAACGACCTGCTGTTCGCAAAATACCAATGGAACCTGCCCGCCATCGAAACGAACCAGGCCTGGGATCTATCCCGCGGCAGCGGCGACGTGATCGTGGGGATCGTGGATACCGGCGTCGATTTGGATCACCCCGACCTGCAGGGCCAGCTGATGACCGGATACAACGTGATCGACCCGGCATCCGACCCGATGGACGACGTCGGCCACGGAACGCATGTCTCGGGCATCATCGGCGCGCTGGTCAACAATAACGAAGGCGTTGCAGGCATCAGCTGGTACAACAAAATGCTTCCGGTCAAAGCGCTCGACAAATCGGGGTCGGGCACGACCTATTCGGTTGCCGAAGGCATCATCTGGGCGGCCGACAACGGCGCTAAGGTCATCAACATGAGCCTGGGGAACTACGCGGATTCGCAGTTTCTGCACGATGCCGTCAAATACGCCTTCGATAAGGACGTCGTGCTCGTCGCCGCCTCCGGAAACGACAATACGGAACGTCCGGGATATCCCGCAGCTTATCCGGAAGTGCTTGCCGTTGCGGCGACCGACTCCAACCTGAAGCGCGCATCGTATTCGAACTACGGGGATTACATCGATGTGGCGGCCCCCGGAACCAGCATCGCCAGCACCTATCCGGGGAACCAGTATGCGGCCTTGTCGGGAACTTCGATGGCAAGCCCGCATGTCGCTGCCATGGCCGCCTTAATCCGTTCCCAGAATCCGGACCTCACCAACAAACAGGTGATGGAAATCATGCGCAGCAGCACCGTGGATCTTGGACCCAAAGGAAAAGATAAATATTACGGCTACGGATTGATCGACATCTATAAAGCGCTGCAAGCCGCAGGAACGACGGAAGCGCCGCTCCAGTTCTGGCCGCAGCATGTTCAAAAAAAGATGGAGTCGGTCGTTCAACCGGGCCCGTAAGTTTGGAGGCGGGTTACAATATCCGCCTGCGCCTTAAAAGGCCTTCAAAAAAAAAGCAATCAGCCCTTCACGGCGGATTGCTTTTTTTTGTTCATATCTTATTCGGACCAAATCGATGTTTCGCGTGGCAAAACTTGAAGTCAAGCCCGGCCGTTTGCCAGGTCAGCCGATCGAAGGCGAAATGCGGGGTTAACGTCTGCCGCCCCGAGAATTGCGTTTCATGCTTGTCGTCACAGGGCCCGTATATTCGTCTTTCACGACATAATTGCAAATATGCTTGGGTACGGGTACGCAATGATGTCTTTTCACGATTTGAACCGTGTGGACGACAGGAACGATTTGAGGATAATAATAATCCTGGTAAACGACGGATGGATCTGTATAAACGGGGTCCGTTGGCGGACAGTGGAAGCAATGAGGATGCATTTGTAAACAGCTCCTTTCGTGATTTAGTACATTTTATTATGGTTGAATCGCCTCTGTTTGTACGAATGCCCTTGTTTACGAGGTGTTTGACTAAATCAGGCTCGTCTTTCAGACCCGGAAAAGAAAGCAACATAAAAAGGCGGCATTCCGGTACAACCGGACATGCCGCCTTCAAACGAGTTCAAATGAATGATACAGTTGTTGCAGTTTGGAAAGTTTTACGTAAGCCGGGTTCTGTGCTCGTTGCGGTACGGACGGGAACTACCCTCCCGCAGATGAGCGACAATCATCTATCTAGGCCAACCATTGCTGATTGGCTCAAGCGACCAACCCGAACGCGCCTCGGGCAAAGGCTGCTTCAATCAAGAAGCTGCGTTCCATTAGGTCTTGCTCCAGGTGGGGTTTACCAGGAACGATGTCACCAGCGTTCCTCGGGGTCTCTTACACCTCGGTTCCACCCTTGCCTGATCCGCTCGCATGAGCGGCCATCGGCGGTCCATTTCTGTGGCACTATCCTTCAACTCGCGCTGACTGGACGTTATCCAGCACCCTGCCCTATGGAGCCCGGACTTTCCTCTCGCGGCGCCTTACGCGCCGCCAGCGATTGTCTGTCAAACTTTCCGGACAACTATATTATAGTATACTAGGAATTCGAATTCGTTTCAATCCTCAACTGTCTGGAAGCATTGGAGGATTTCGCCTGGATGCGAATTCACATGAAGCGGAACGGCTCGGTATTGACGGCCGACGCGATCACTTTCGTGTCGTACCGATGTTTGTCCAGCTGCTCCTGCAGCCAATCCGCAACCTTCGCCTTCATGATTTTTTCGGCATTGTGCCCCGGATCGATCAAAGCGATCCCCGCTGCCAATGCATCCTGCGCCGTATGGTAGTCGACGTCGCCCGTGACGAGCACGTCGGCCCCGCGGAAACGGGCCGCCTGGTAATATCTGCTGCCGGATCCGCCGATGACGGCCGCTTTTTTGACGACCCGGTCGGGATCGCCGACAACGCGGACATGAGGCACGTCCAGCTTTTCTTTGACGACCTGCGCAAACGCAGCAAGCGTCATCTCCGACTCCAGCTTCCCGGTTCTGCCAAGACCGTATGCCTTCCCTTTCAAATCAAGCGGGTACACATCGTAAGCGACCTCTTCGTAAGGATGCGCTTTAAGCATCGCCTGAATGACGCTGCCGCGGATGCCGTGCGGCACGATCGTCTCGATCCGCACTTCCGCGGCCTGCTCCATTTTGCCGACGGAACCAAGGAAGGGGTTCGTACCCTCCTGCGGCAAAAAGGTTCCGGTACCGTCGACGTTAAAGCTGCAGTGGCTGTAGTTCCCGATCGATCCGGCACCTGCATTCAGCACCGCCTCGCGGACCTGGTCGGCATGGGTCGCCGGAACGAACACGACCAGCTTGTAGAGCTGTTCCCGCTGGGTTTCGTCAACAGGCACGGGATTTTGGATGCCAAGCGCTTCCGCCATCCAATCGTTCATGCCCCATTCGGCGTTGTCGAGATTGGTATGCGCGATGTATACGGCTATATCATGCTTGATGAGCCGCTCATATACTTTCCCCGCGGGAGAATCGGTTTGAATATGCCTTAATGGACGGAAAATGATCGCATGGTGGGCAATGATCAAATCGGCCCCCGCTTGGATCGCCTCGTCGACGACCTCTTCGTTGACGTCCAGCGCGACCATCACCGTGCGGATTTCTTTCTGCAACGTTCCAAGCTGGAGCCCGATCCGGTCCTTGTCGTCCGGATAAGCCAAATGTTTGGGAGCCAGCTGCTCCATATATTGAATTACGGTCTGTCCTTTTGCAAACATGCGAGTACCTCCTTGATCTGATCCATCTCCATCTGCACCTGTTTTGCTTTTAGTGCCGCGGATTCCAGCTTCGAGGCGGACAACGAGTCCAAAATGCCCTGCAGCTTATCCAGCTCTTGGTTCCATTTGTCGATCAAAACCGGCGTCGGCTCCTTGAGCAGCCAAGGTCCCATGCGCAGCAGAAGGTCCCGGGTCACCGTAAAGGTGCCTTCGCCGCTGCTTTTCGGCCATTCCTGGTCTTCATATAACAGGCGATTGCTGATTCGCTGGTCCGAAAGTTCGGGAACCGCGGTCAAAATTTCATATATCTTCCCGTCTTCTTCCAAAATGCATTCGGACGTCAGCAGCCAGCCATGTTCCATGAGCCACCGGCGGAGAATGTCCTCCCCGACGTTCGGCTGCAGGATCAACAGTTCGACTTGTTCGAGCTTGTCCTCGCCGCGATCCAGAATGTTCGCGATCAGGCTGCCCCCCATACCCGCAATCGTCACGACGTTGGCCTCACCCGCTTCGATCACCGCCAAGCCATCGCCCTTGCGGACCGAAATGACGTCCGCAAGGCCGGCTTCCGCCACTTGTTTGGCGGCGGCTTGCAACGGCCCGTCGTTCACTTCTCCGGCCACGGCCCGGACGGCCCGCCCGGATTGCACCGCAGCCACGGGCAGCAGCGCGTGGTCCGAACCGATGTCCGCCAGCGCGCTTTCCTTTGGTATGAGCTTCATGATCGTCTCTAGTCTTCTTGATAATTTCATATCGCACCCACGCATCTTTTTTTTGGTTTTTATATCCTTTTTATACCGTATCAAACCCGTGCGCATCCTGCAAATGCACGAAGCCGAAAGGATCGGCTTAAGTCCGGATAGCGCCGAGTCATCGGGTCATCTCATTTGCATTGGCTTGGAAAAAGCGCTAAAATAAAAACAACAAATAAAGGAAATAGTTCTAAAAGCAAGAAAAACCGCGAATCCTATTTTCTTTATCGGCAAAAAGGCGGAAAAAAAGACCTGTCTGCGCATGCGGCAGAAGGTCTGAACATGAATTTATTCGAGAAAATCTTTCAGCCGTTTGCTGCGGCTAGGATGGCGCAGTTTGCGCAGCGCCTTGGCTTCGATTTGGCGGATGCGTTCGCGCGTGACGCCAAACACTTTGCCCACTTCCTCCAGCGTTCTCGTCCGGCCGTCATCGAGGCCGAAGCGGAGACGAAGAACGTTTTCCTCGCGTTCCGTCAACGTATCGAGCACGTCCTCCAGCTGTTCCTTCAGAAGCTCGTAAGCTGCAGCGTCCGCTGGAGCGAGCGCTTCCTGATCCTCGATAAAATCGCCAAGATGCGAATCGTCTTCTTCGCCGATCGGCGTTTCAAGCGATACCGGCTCCTGGGCGATTTTCATGATTTCCCGAACCTTCTCTACGCTGAGCTCCATTTCGGCCGCGATTTCTTCCGGCGTCGGTTCGCGTCCCAATTCCTGCAGCAGCTGACGGGATACCCGGATCAGCTTATTGATCGTTTCCACCATATGAACCGGAATCCGGATCGTTCTCGCCTGGTCCGCAATGGCGCGGGTGATCGCCTGACGAATCCACCAGGTTGCATACGTACTGAATTTGAATCCTTTATTATGGTCGAATTTCTCGACCGCTTTGATCAGGCCCATATTGCCTTCCTGAATCAAATCGAGGAACAGCATGCCGCGGCCGACGTAACGTTTCGCGATGCTGACCACCAAACGCAGGTTCGCTTCCGCAAGCCGGCGTTTCGCTTCTTCGTCCCCGTTCATGATCCGTTTCGCCAGTTCCACCTCGTCGTCTGCCGAAAGGAGCGGTACGCGGCCGATTTCCTTCAGATACATCCGGACGGGGTCGTTGATTTTGATGCCTGGCGGCAAGGACAGGTCGTCGTCAAAGTTAAAATCGTCGCTGTCGCCATTCTCGTGATCATCGGACGGATGGTGAAGAGGGTTGTCGTCTTCATCACTTTCGTTGACCACTTCAATGCCAAGATCGCCGAGCTGTTCATAAAATTCGTCAATCTGTTCAGCGTCCTGATCGAATGGAGAGAGTTTCTCCATAATGTCTTTGTAGTTCAAAGAAGATCTTTTTTTACCCTGTTCAATCAGCTGGTCTTTTACCTGATCAAGCGTAAACTCTGTCTCTAGTTCAGTATGCTGATCATTCGCCATAACTCGACTCCCTCCTCCCTAGAAACATTCAAGCCTGTTCTTTATTGTCTCTCTAGGGCTATAATCTCACTTGCAATTTGTGCAGCACGCAAAAAGTCCCCTGAACGCTCGGCAATGATCATTTCTTCTCTCTTCTTGTCGATCTGTTTTTTCTGCGGAACTTTCTGTACTTCCCGAATGCAATCCTCAAGCTCCTGCACGTTCCACTCCGGCGGAGTATCCATCATAGAGATGGAGCTAACGGTCTTCTCCAGACGGTCATCGTGCAAAAACGACATGAAGCGGCTGATATCCGGGGGTTTGCCCTGTGCGTAATAGGCATATAGATAAGCAGCAATCGCTGCATGATCATCAATGTTAAATGCGTCGCCGAGCCTTTTTTGCACGTAGCTCGCGGCTTCGGCATCCTGCAGCATCATGGCCAAAAGGCGCCGTTCTCCAGTATGGTATGCCGGCAGTAAAACAGGTGCGGACACCTGCCCTTTTTTATGCCTACCATTATTCCACCTTTTGTCGTTATTATCCCCATCCGGCGCGTTTTTTAACATGGATTGGCGGATCTCGTTGCAATCCTGCTTCAGGCTTTCGAAGGAAAGCTCAAGCTCCGCGGCAAGTTCCTTTAAATAAACTTCCCGCTCGGTCGATGAAGGCAGTCCCGCGATAATCGGAAGCACTTCCTTCGTATACGCGATTTTCCCGTCTTCTTCTAGCAGTATATGGTTTTTTTTCAGATATATAAGCTTAAATTTCGTCGTTGAAACCGCTCCGTCGATGATCTGACGCTTAAAGCGGTCCCCGCCGTATTGCCGGATGAATTCGTCCGGATCGAGGCCTTCGTTAATGACGGCGATTTTCACCCTCAGACCGACTCCCTCGAGAAGCGGAATGGTCTTCATTGCAGCAGCTTGTCCGGCCCGGTCCCCGTCGTAACAAACGACGATCTCCTCCGCCATCGTTTTCATCATGGCCGCATGGCTTTCCGTGAGCGAGGTGCCCATGGTGGCCACGCCGTTTTGCACGCCTGCTTCCCAAGCCGAAATCACGTCGCCGTATCCTTCGAACAATACGATTTGCCGCAGCTTGCGGATGGACGGTTTGGCCTGATGAAGATTGTACAAAATCCGGCTTTTGTTGAACAGCTTGCTTTCGGGCGAATTCAAATATTTCGGCTGTCCGTCGCCGAGCACCCTGCCCGCAAAAGCGATGACTTTGCCGTTGCGGTCGCAGATCGGAAACATGACGCGGCCCCGAAAGCGGTCGATATAATCTTCCCCGTCGCTTCGCTTGGACAACAGCCCGCCTTTTTCCATCTCCTGCAAGTCGAAGGATCGATTGGTCAGAAACTGAACAATCGTATTCCAACGGTCCGGGGCATAGCCGATCTGAAACTGATCGATGATTTTGTCGTTAAAGCCGCGCGAACGCAAATAGTCCATCGCCGCTTTGCCATGCTCCGTGTTTTTGAGCAAATAGTGATAAAATTTGGCAGTCCACTCGTAGGCCTGTAGCAGACGGTCTCGCTCCGGATTCGGAGGAATCACGACAGCCCCTGGTCCTTCCGGCAGTTCGATATGACTTTCTTCCGCCATGAGTTTGACGGCCTCGGGAAAGGATAACCCTTCGATTTCCATCCTGAATTTGATGGCATTTCCGCCCTTGCCGCAGCCATAGCAGTAGAAAATCTGCCGATCCGGCGTCACCGTAAAAGAGGGGGTTTTCTCCGAATGAAACGGGCAGAGGCCTTTCATGTATTTCCCCTGCTTGGTCAGATGAACGTACCTGCTTACCGTATCGACGATATCATGCTTGTCCAGCACCGCATCGATCACTTTTTCCGGTATATTGCCATGTCCGGCATTCATCCAAACCACCTTCATCTCTTTTTGGCACGTAAAATATTATTCGCTACTGTTAAACATTCTCCTGCAATCTGCGCAAAAGTTTTGTCAGTTTCTGTTGAAAAAGCAATTTGTCCGCCTGCGTCATCGGTTTCGGGCCTTTGCCGTAGCTGCCTCTTCGCCTGGCTTTGGCCTGATGATGGCGCCGATCGAGCATGAATTCGATATTTTCCCGCGTATAGCTTTGCCCCCGGAACGATATCGCATGGCAGCCTTTCGCAAGGGCAAGCGCGGCCAAACCGTAGTCCTGCGTCGCGACGACGTCACCGGCTTGGATGTGGTTGGCGATGTACAGGTCCGCGCTTTGGTCGCTGCGGTCGACCTGGATCGTTTGAACGCCCTCTTCGGCCTCGATAAAATGGTCATAAGAAGAAACCATCAGCACAGGAATGCGGAAGGCTCTAGCTGTCTCGCCAATTTCACGCTTTACGGGACAGGCGTCCCCGTCGACGACGATGTGGATCGTATGCATATCAGCCAGAATATATCACCCTGTAATCATGGTTTGCCATACTCGTATATACGTAATATACGCCCAATGGATGCGAAAATCCTTCTTGCGGCCCAATAACAACTTCTGACAGCTTTCCGAAAATACGGAACAGGCCAGCACTGGGTGCTTTCCCGTTCCGTACGTTCGGCGAATCTATATCCTACCAGACAAGCTTATTAAAATCGGCAAACTGCTTTAAGCCCTGATCGATTTGCGCGAGAAGTCCCAAGCGGTTGGCCCGGACTTTTTCGTCTTCGGCCATGACCATGACGGAATCGAAGAAATTCGTGATGGCCGGTTTCAGTTCGCCCAAAATGCCCAGCGCCTTGGCCCCGTCCCGCTGTTCAAGAGCGGTGGAGTACGGCTTCTGCACCTGCAGCCAAGCGGCGTGCAGTTCCTTTTCCGCCTCTTCCTGAAGCAAGCTTTCGCTGACCGCAGCCTTGGAGGCTTTCGCGGCGAGATTGCTTACCCGGTTGAAGGACTCGACCGTCGTTTTGAACTCGTCGTCGCCGCCCACGGCGTTCATCAGCGCATCCCCGCGGGACACGATGGACATCACGTCGTCGAATCCTGCGGCAATGACGGCGTCGACGACGTCGTATCGGAGGTTTTCGGACAGCAGCTTTTTCACGCGCAGGCCGAAAAATTCCTCAAGGTCTTTGCGGATTTCGCCGCCCTCGCGTTTCAATTCCCGGAATTGGGCATGAACGTCGATGGCGATGCCGAAAATTTGCGAAAGCGTCAGCGGCATTTGCTTCGCGAGCAGAATTTGAACGATCCCTTGGGATTGGCGGCGCAGGGCGTACGGATCCTGGGATCCCGTCGGGATGATGCCGATCGAGAAGCAGCCCACGATCGTGTCGATTTTATCCGCGATGCTGATGATCGAACCTACCAGGGAAGCAGGCAAATCGTCCGACGCGGAACGCGGCTGGTAATGCTCGAACACCGCTTTGGCGACCGCTTCTTTTTCTCCGGCCTTGCGCGCGTAATCTTCGCCCATAACCCCCTGCAGTTCCGGAAACTCGTATACCATTTGCGTCACGAGGTCGAATTTGCAGATGTCCGCGGCGCGGCTGACGTATTCCTGCTCCGTTCCGGAGATTTGCAGCGCTTCGCCCAGCTGGTCGGCGATTTTGCGAATGCGGCGGACTTTGTCGCCCACCGTGCCGAGCTCTTCATGGAAGACGATGCTTTCCAGCTTGGACAGCGCGTCCTTGATTTCAAGCTTTTGGTCTTCGTCGTAGAAAAATTTCGCATCGGACAGCCGTGCGCGCAGCACCTTTTCGTTCCCTTTGGCAATGACGTCGAGCGAACGGTCGTCGCCGTTGCGCACCGTCACGAAAAACGGCAGCAGCTTGCCCTGTTCGTCAAGCACCGGGAAATAACGCTGATGCTCCCGCATGGACGTGATTAGCACTTCCTGCGGAATGTTCAGGAACGACGGATCGAACGTTCCGAACAATACGGTCGGCGTTTCGACCAGGAAAAGCACTTCCTCGAGCAAATCGTCCTTGATGGCGATTTTCCAGTTTTTCTCCTGCGCGAGTTTTCCGATCTGTTCCAGGATCATGTTTTCGCGTTCCTTCACGTCCACGATGACATGCTGGGAACGGAGGGCTTCCCGGTATTCGGAAGCATCGGAAAGCACGGCTTCGGTTCCGAGGAAACGGTGCCCGCGCGTCACGTTGCCGGATTTTACGCCGGTCACTTCCAAATCGATGACGTCGGAGCCGAACATGGCGACGAGCCAGCGGATCGGGCGGACGAATTTATAATCGTAACTTCCCCAACGCATGTTTTTCGGGAAGTTCATCGAAGACAAAATGCCGAGCAAACCTTCGGCCAAAATGGATGCCGTATCGACGCCCGTGCTGCTTTTGGTCACGTAGATGTATTCGACGCCGTTCAGTTCCTTAAAGGTAAACTGCTCCGGATCCACGCCTTGCCCGCGCGCGAAACCTAGCGCCGCTTTGCTCCAGTTTCCGTTTTCGTCCTGGGCGATTTTGCGGGAAGGGCCCTTGACTTCTTCCTCCACGTCGTCCTGTTTCTCCGCCACGCCATGCACGAGCACCGACAAACGGCGCGGGGTGGCATAAGCCTCTACGGCACCGTGCGACAAACGGGATTGTTCCAGCCATTGAACCGTTTTTTCCTTCAACTGCTCCATCGCGGCCCGCAAAAAGCGCGCAGGCACTTCCTCCAGACCGATTTCAAACAACAGATCCTTAGCCATTACAGGTCGCCTCCTTTCTTCAGCAGCGGGAAGCCGAGCTTCTCGCGTTCCTCCACGTACGTCGCGGCGACCTGGCGGGCCAGGTTGCGCACCCGGGTGATATAGCCGGTTCGCTCGGTAACGCTGATGGCGCCGCGGGCATCGAGAAGGTTAAAGGTGTGCGAGCATTTCAGCACGTAATCGTAAGCCGGGAACACCAGGTTTTGATCCATCGCTTTTTTGGCTTCTTGTTCGTACATGTTGAAAAGGGTAAACAGCATTTTGACGTCGGACACTTCGAACGTGTATTTCGAATGCTCGTATTCCGGCTGATGGAACACATCCCCGTAAGTGATGCCGTCCACCCATTCCAGATCGAACACATTTTCTTTTTCCTGAATGTAGGAAGCGAGGCGTTCCATGCCGTACGTGATTTCGACGGATACCGGATGCGTCTCGATCCCGCCCACCTGCTGGAAGTACGTAAACTGGGTAATTTCCATCCCGTCAAGCCATACTTCCCAGCCAAGGCCGGCGCAGCCGAGCGACGGATTCTCCCAGTTATCCTCGACAAAGCGAATATCATGGTGCAGCGCATCCACGCCCAGCGCCTTCAAGCTTTCCAGGTACAGTTCCTGGATGTTGTCCGGCGAAGGTTTGATGATGACCTGGAACTGGTGGTGCTGGTACAAACGGTTCGGGTTTTCGCCGTAACGTCCGTCGGAAGGACGGCGCGAAGGCTCGACGTATGCCACCTTCCACGGTTCAGGTCCCAGCGACCGCAAAAAGGTCATCGGGTTCATCGTGCCGGCGCCTTTTTCCGTGTCGTAAGGGTTCACGATAATGCAATTCTGTGCTGCCCAAAACTGCTGCAGGGTCAAAATCATCTGCTGAAAGTTCATATGAGCCTCTCCTTTACTAATCATGGCATTGCAATGGTTGTCAGCTTGCTTCATCCGCTGCAGGCCATCACCGGGACATCAAAAAGCTCCCGCCCATGCCTGCAAACACAGACATAGGGACGAGAGCTGTCATTCCCGCGGTTCCACCCTACTTGACTGCCGTTCCCGTTACCGGAGAACCGCAATCCACTTTTTAGCCGATTTCATCTCATGCTCCCGGCTGCCTTTCATGAATCCGTTCCACCGGGCTCGCACCGTCCCCGGTTCGCTGCTGGGAATCCGAAATCCACTACTCTTCCGTTCAACGCATGTCAGACAATGAATAGAAACTTTATATATATTACCGGATTCCCAAAGAGAAGTCAACATCGTTACAGTCCGTACTTTTCCATCTGATCCAAAAAGCTTTGCGACTTCAGTTTAAGTCCGAGCTGCATGTCCATAAAAGCGCGCATAACGGCTTTAAGCTCGGCTTTCGTTTCGTCTTTGACGTCGACGTGGCCCAGTCTTCGAAGGTCGAGCCTGGCGAACAGCCGCAGCAGCTTCAAGCTCTTGGGCGACAGGTTCATCGCCGGCGGATCCAGATGCCTGCAGGACCGGCACAATACGCCGCCCAATCTCGGGCTTACGGACGCATGGTCGTCTTCGCTCAAATCCTTGCCGCAAGAAATGCAGGAAAGGAGTTCGGGTCCGTATCCCGCCGCCTGAAGAATTTTCATTTCGTACAGATTGATGATAATTCCGGGATCTTTGCCTTCCTCCAGCGCGTTCAGGCAAGCCTTTAACTGCTGATACCAAAAGCTTCCCGTTTCCTCGTCCTGCAGGACCTTGTCAAGAAGCTCGCAGGCATAGGACGCATACGCCGCCAAAATCAAATCCTGCCTCAGGCCGTGATGCGAGTTCATGATTTCGCCGGAGTTTAGCGTTCCAAGGCCCGTTCCGTTCCTGAAAAAGACGTATTCCGCTTCCGTAAACAGCTGCGTTAAAGCAGCGTGGCGGCTTTTGACCTTTTTGGACCCGCGGACCAGCACGCCTACTTTGCCCGAGTTTTCGGTGCAAATCGTAATGATTTTGTTCCCTTCGCCGTAGTCCATGCTGCGGATGACGATCCCTTCCACCCTGTATAGCATGCCTCTTCCCCCAGCCATTCCCGGAGCAGCCACAAATCATTCGTTTTCTTCATAATTCCCCGTCTCTTCCGCTGCCGCCATCTCCGGCGCCGCAGCCGCTTCCTCTACCGACATGCCCGCGTATTCCTTATAGAGCAGGTAAGCATCCACATCTCCAGTCATCGCAAAATACTTCCACGAAAAGTCTCGCATTCGTATTCATCCTTTCTTTGGAAATGGCGTCTGCATCTTCAAAAATAGGATGCGGCGAACGAACCGGATCTATGTAAAGCAATTCCTGCCAGATGAGTGCGGGCGCCGCCGGTTAGGCGTCGCGGTGGAAGCCGAGGTCACGAAGCACGCGTTCCTGGTTGCGCCAGTCTTTTTTTACTTTGACCCACAATTCCAAAAATATCTTCGAACCCAGCAAATTTTGAATGTCCTGCCGGGCTTGTTTGCCGACTTCCTTGAGCAGGGCGCCTTGCTTCCCGATGATAATGCCTTTCTGGGAATCCCTTTCGACGAAAATGACGGCCGAAATGTATACGACCCCGTTCTCCTGCACGCGCATGTCCTCGATCGTTACCGCAATCGAATGCGGCACTTCCTCGCGGGTCATATGCAGAATTTTTTCGCGGATCAGCTCGGCGCAAACAAATTGCTCCGGATGGTCCGTTACCTGGTCGGCCGGATAATACTGCGGGCCTTCGGGCAAATACTTTTCCACCTGTTCAAGCAGGCGGTTCACGTTGTTGCCGCTCAAAGCCGAAATCGGCACGATTTCCGCAAACTCATGCAGCTTGCTGTATTCGTCGATGATCGGAAGCAGCGCATCCGGCTCGATTTTGTCGATTTTGTTCAGCACGAGAATGACCGGCGTCTTTACGCCCTTCAGCTGTTCGATAATAAACCGGTCCCCGCCGCCCAATCCTTCCGAAACGTCGGCCAGGAATAATACGGCCTCCACTTCCTTCAGCGTATTCAGCGCGGTTTGGTTCATGTAATCGCCAAGCTTCGATTGGCGCTTATGAATGCCGGGCGTATCGAGAAATACGATCTGGGTTTCCTCGGTCGTGTATACCCCGTGGATTTTATTTCGCGTCGTTTGCGGCTTGTCGGACATGATCGCGATTTTTTGTCCGATGACCTGATTCATCAGCGTGGATTTGCCTACGTTCGGCCGGCCGACGATTGCCACAAAGCCGGATTTGAATGCCGGTTTCGCCATATTGACACATGACCTCCTTAAATGATCCTCCCGCATTTCGCGAAAGACCGTCCGGGGCCCTGAATCCGCTAAGGCCGGGACGGACGAACCGAACCCGGCCGCGGAAACGGGCCCCAAAAAAGAATGCTGCTTATATTACTTCTTGGCACGATCCAGATCCGAAGGACCAAAAGCCCCCGGAAGCAGCTCGCTTACCGTCGTTTCCATCATGTCGCCTTTCAGGTTCCCCAAGATGACTTTCATGTCCGGCTTGCACAGTTCGAGCAGGACCTGCCGGCACACGCCGCAAGGGGAAATCGGCCCTTCGGTATCGCCGACGACGGCAATCGCCTGAAAGCTTCCCGCTTTGTGCCCGTCGGCGATCGCACGGAACAATGCCGTACGTTCCGCGCAGTTGGTAGGCCCGAACGCCGCGTTTTCGACGTTGCAGCCATGGTGGACATGTCCTTCCTGATCGAGCAGCGCAGCGCCGACGCCAAAATGGGAATACGGCGTATAGGCGTTCATGCGAGCTTTAATCGCTTCTTGCAATAACAATGCTGATTCCATGGATGATCCTCCTTCGAATTCCGAAAAACTATTGATGGGGTCCGCCCCAGCCTAAAAGGCCAATTACCGGATGATAAAACACGATCACCCCGGTGATGGCGGCAAAAACAGCTGCCAGCAGCACTGCGCCGGCAGCCGTATCTTTGGCCGCTTTGGCCAGCGGATGGAGTTCGGGCGACGCCAAATCCACCACCGACTCCAGCGCCGTGTTGACCAGTTCCAGGGCCATGACGAGCGCAATCGCAAACAAAAGCGCGACCCATCTTTCCCACGATACATGCAGCAGCGCCGCCGCCGCTATGACGGCCACGGCCGCCGCCGCATGGATTTTCATGTTGCGCTGCGTCCGCAGCGCGTAAACAATCCCTTGCGCCGCATATCCGAACGCGGCCCAAAACGTCCTTTTCGGCATTAACGCGTAAGCCCCACTTCGGCCAGGACCGCTTCCTGTTTGCCCATCATTTCGGCTTCGCTTTCTTTGTCCTGATGGTCGTAGCCCAGCAGGTGCAGGAATCCGTGAACGAACAGAAATCCGATTTCACGTTCCAGGGAATGTCCATATTCTTCGCTTTGCGCCTGCGCGCGATTCACGGAAATGATAATATCCCCGAGCATTTCGGGCAGATCCGCAAGCTCTTCTCCCTCTTCCAGCTCGTAAACGATGTCCAGCTCTTCGTCCGTATGTTCGTTCATGGCAAAGGAAAGCACGTCCGTGGGGCGGTCGATGCCGCGGTACTCCTTATTCAGTTCATGAATTTGTTGGTCATCGACGAACGTCAGCGCCACTTCGCCTTCCTGGATGCCTTCGGCCTCGCCCGCTTTTTGCAGCAGCAGCTCGAGCGTCGCGATCAGTTCGTCGCCGATTGCAAGCTCCTGCTGCTCGTTCGTCCATGCTAGCTGCAGTCCCATGTTCTAACCGCTCCTTCTCGTTTCTTCAGTCGTTTTGTTCTTTTTGATTTCTTCCGGATATTCGATCCTGGAATGGAAGATCCCCATGACGCTTTCTTTTAGCGTTTTGGCGATGATGTCCAGTTCCTTCATCGTCAAGTCGCAGTCATTGAATTGGTGATCGTCCAGCCGGCTTTTGATGATTTTTTCGATCATCGATTCCACCTGATCCACGGTCGGGTTCCGCAAGGAACGCACCGCCGCTTCCACGCTGTCGGCAATGCCGATGACGGCCGATTCCTTGGACTGGGCTTTCGGACCGGGATAACGGAAATCCTCCTCGGTAAAATCGGGCTCCTTGCCCTGCTCTTCCGCCAGGCGGAGCGCCTTGTGGTAGAAATACTGGAGGAACGTCGTGCCGTGGTGCTGCTCGGCGATATCCCGGATCGGCTTCGGAATTTTATATTCCTTCAGCATTTCCACCCCGTCCCGCGCATGGGCGATGATGATCGATTTGCTCATTTTCGGGTCCAGGTTATCATGCGGGTTCCCCATATTGTTCTGGTTTTCGATGAAATAACTCGGCCGTTTGGTTTTCCCGATATCGTGGTAATACGAACCCACGCGGCAGAGCAGCCCGTCCGCGCCGATCGCCTCCGCGGCGGCTTCGGACAGATTGCCGACCATCACGCTGTGGTGATAGGTGCCCGGCGTCTCCGTCAGCAGCTTCCGCAGCAGCGGATGGTTGGGGTTGGACAGCTCGACCAGCTTCAGCGCCGACAAAATGCCGAACGTGACTTCGAAAAACGGCATCAGCCCGATCGCCAAAATGGCGGTGAGCAGGCCGCCGGCAAAAGCGAAACCGATCGCGTAAAGCGTCTGGATCTGATTCCATTGGCCGCCGCTCCCGATCACCGTCATGATGAATACCGACAGCGAACCGAACAGGCAGACCATAATGCCGCCCTTGAGCAGCGTGGACCGCTGGCTCGCGCGGTGGATCGAAAAGATGGCCACCACCGATGCGACCAGCGAAAAAAATCCGAAGGTAAAGTCGAACATCTGTCCCTGATGCACGTTCAAAATGACGCTGGCCAAAATGCAGAACAACATCGAGCAAAAATACGCCAGCGTCATGTCCAGCAGCAGCGTCACGAGCGTAGCCCCGATCGCCACGGGCGCGACGTATCCGATGTAAGGCCTTTCCGTGCTTTGCAGGATGCCGGCCAAATGCATGGAGATGACGGTAATAATAAAGATCAGTACAAGCATCAGAAGCTGCGAGTTGTTGTACTTGAATTTGTTCGGGTCCGTCTGCCGGATAAACAGCAGCAAGCCCCCGGACATCAGCAAAGACAGCATGAGCAGCCCCAGCTGAGGCCAATAATTGACTTCGTTTTTAAGCAAACCGTTGTCATCGAGCAGATTGTACAAATCTTCCGTGATCAGCTGCCCTTTCGCGACCAGCACGTCGCCCTGCTTGATGTACACCGGCTGGGTGTTTTCCCTCGCTTGCACCTTGGCTTCCTTGGTCGCTTCCTCATCGTAGAATTTGTTCGCCGTGATGGCAAGCTTGGACAGCTCCTGCACGACCTCCCGGGCCGTCCGCTGGTTGAGCGTGCTGGCGCTGACGAGCTCCGCCACTTTCGCGCGGGCCGCCTGCGCCTCGACGACCTGGTCGTTGGTCAGGCGGGATACGATCTCCCGGGCGACGGGTTTCATTTCGGCGATGTCCTGGGAAGTGAGCCGCGGAATTTTGATGAACGTCTCTTCCGGAATTTTATAGCTCTGCTGGTTGGTCACCTTCAGCATTTCATCCAGCAGCTTGTCCGAGTAGTTCGCCGACGACCGGTTGGCATTGACGAAATTTTGAATAAAGTCCTTGGCCCGCTGCGGGATTTCAAGCTTATAGATGGCGATTTTATCTTCGCGTGATACCTGGTCATCCTGGTTCAGCCGGTCGATCCGATCCAAAATGGACACGACCAGATTTTCGTTCGGCACCGTCACGATCGTATAAATCGGCTGCACGCGTTCCGCTTCCTGCTCCTGCGCCTTCAGCGTCGCCTTATTGTTCGGGATTTGCATCGGCGCCCGGATTTCTTTCTCGCTGCGCGCCCCTACGTGGATGTTGTACCGTTCCGGGAGCAGATTCGGAGCCAGACTGACATAAAACAGCACAGCCAGACATAAAAAGAGAACATAGCGGGTCCCTGCGCTATGTTTCCAGCCGACATGTTTCATTGAGAAAGATTTGCCTGATGACGTTTCTTTCGAAGTCATAAAGATAATCCCCTCTAATCTTGATTTTCTGCAGCTTTGTCGTAAGCAGTGATTATTTTTTGAACGAGAGAGTGACGGACGACATCCTGCTCGGCGAAATGAACGAAGCCGATCTCCTCGATGCCTTCCAGTATATGTTTCGCCTCGATCAGCCCGGATTTTTTGCCCCGCGGCAAGTCGATTTGCGTCACGTCGCCGGTGATGACCATTTTCGAGCCAAAGCCGAGACGGGTCAAAAACATTTTCATTTGTTCAGGGGTCGTGTTCTGGGCTTCGTCCAAAATGATGAAGGAGTCGTCCAGCGTACGGCCGCGCATATACGCGAGCGGCGCGATTTCGATCAGTCCTCTTTCGAGCGCTTTGGCCGTCTGCTCCGGGCCCATCACGTCGTACAGGGCATCATAAAGCGGACGCAAATACGGGTCAACCTTTTCCTGTAAATCCCCCGGCAGAAACCCGAGGCTTTCTCCCGCCTCGACGGCCGGACGCGTGAGCACGATGCGTTTGACGGCGCCTTCCTTCAAAGCGGCAACGGCCAACACGACCGCCAGATAGGTTTTCCCCGTACCGGCAGGCCCGATTCCGAACACGATGTCCCGCTTGCGGATGGTCGTTACATAGTGCTTCTGGCCGATGGTCTTGACCCGGATCGGCTTGCCGCGAAACGTGGTCGTGATTTCTCCCTTGAACAGATCGAGCAGCTGGTCGGCCCGAAAATCCTTGGCAAGGTCGATGGCATAGGCGACGTCCCGTTCCGAAAGGATATAACCGTTCCGGACGAGCTCAAGCAGAACTTCGAACAGATGCTCGACCACCTGCACGTCCCGCAGTTCCCCGCGGATCGTGATTTCCGCCTCCCGGGAGACGATCTGGGCCGGGATCTGCGCTTCGATCATCTTCAAAAACATATCCTGAGGTCCGAAAATGGACAGGCCTTCGCCTGCACTATGCAATGAAATTTGCGCGCTGTGGTTTTTTTCTGACAAATAGCCTCATTCTCCTTGACTTTGAACTATGGGAAGTTCTTCGGCAATCTTTTCTTCCACCTCAAAAAGCACTTTCATATAAACTTTACCATTCTCTCTCTTCTCATGCAAAATTTTTTGGCTGATGATCTGCGAATCGTTGCCGTATTTCGCCAAAATATCGCGAATTGCCGCTTCAAGCCCCAACTTTTTCGCCTCTTCGGGCTGCAGCGTCTCCTGCGTTTCCGTAACCTCCATGACCTTTTCCGTCATCCAACCGATCGGAAGGGCGATGGAACGCCAAGTGAGCGGATCGCGTTCGGTGAGCGTCTCGGATTTCGCAAACGGCTCTTTCCCGTAACCCCACAGCTGGATGGCGCGGTTTCCGAGGACGAGATAACTTTTGTCTTTCCTTTCTCCCGTATATATTTTCCGTTTCTGGACGAGCGGTACCTCCAGCTGATATTCATGCCAAACGAGGCCTTTCACTTCGCCTTTGGCTACCACGACCTGCGAACGGGCCACCCCGTCGCCCAAAATGCCGGATATCAGCACTTGTCCTTTTTTGACGCGCGTGTTTTTTTGAACGAGCGGACGCCCCTGCTCGGCATAAATGCTCGTGATCACCGCATCCGACTTGCTCACCAAATGGCGCGGGCTGGCAAGCGGCTCCTTCTCCGGCTTTTCGGCTTCCACGACCTGGATGGTGATCGTCGTTCCTTTTCTTTCCATCCCGATCCAGGACGTTTCAGGCAGCTTGAGGCTGAGCGCGCGCGACAGCTTGTCCGGTTCCTTCAAACGGAAAATCCACTGGTAAGGCCGGACGCCTTCCTCTTTCGCCGCCTTCAAAATATCTTCGGTCGGAATTTTTTCGTTGCCTACCACGTTGATGTTCCATACCAGGGAAGAAAGAACGAACAGCAGCAGGAAAAACGCGCCGATGCCGGCCGCGAAAAATTTACGCTTGTACAGCTTGGCCAAACGGAAAGGCAGACCGATCCGGCGGGCGACATGCATCCTGCAGCCTGTCCGCTTTAGCAAGGGGCGAAGAGCATGAAAATCCCTCAGGAGCAGCTTCATGTCTGCCGTTTGGTTGTTGCTGGCGGGCCGGATATCCCACACGGGAATGCCCGCTTCCGCCAAAGCGTTGATCAAGCGATTGATTCCTTCTCCCCTGACCGTGATCTGTACGCATCCGCGCACGCCGGAAAGTGTAGGTATTTTCATGAGCTCTCCCCCATTCCTGTATATTTTATATTGCGGATGATTCCTTCGATCATGACCTCCTGCGGCAATATCGCCCGGATCATGAGTTCGGCGCCTTCGATTTCGAGCACGCCCTGGTTTAAGGAAAGAATCATTTTGTTCTCCGAAAAATGACGCACGCCCTGGTGATTCTCGACGGTCAACTCCTTGTTTCCAACCAGGGTAATCCGCGGCAGGTCAAGCAACACGTCCTGCGGCAAATCCAGCACTTCATTTGTCCATTTCCGCAGCCTGCGGCTGATCCGGGTCATACGAAGGCTTCCCCCTTCCTGTACTTTACAACTTATGCCCGGTCCGGCCGATTTATGAGAGTTTTCAGGCTGTTTCACGGAAACGGACAAGATTCGTACGCATGCACGAAAAAAGCCTTTTCCGCCCCGGATCCGATTGTTGATCGGATGCCGATAAACAGAAAAGGCTTTTTAAATGAAAAGGTTTAGGCTCGATGCCCCTAAGGTTTACTTGGGCCCGCCGTAGGGCCGTTTCGACCGGGGCGGGCCGAGAATTTCGGCCCAGACCACGCCGTTCCGGGCTTCCTTCGCCAGGCGCGAGACGGGCCTCGGCTGTTCCGCCTGCCGGTCTAAAGACGGCGCTGGCTCCGTCTCCGTCCGTTCAATCCGGTCCAGCGAGGCGTTGACCCGATCCAGGTGCATCTGCATGGCCGCATTGGAATCTTCGAGCGTTTCCGGCCGACCGTCCTGCCACATTTCGGACACGCCCTCGCCGGTGTCATAATCCGGGCCGGCCACCGGAGCATCGCCGAACGGCGAAGTCCGGCCGGACGCCTCGGCATGCCTACGTCGCGAAAGGTTCGCGTCGCCTGCGGCAGATCTGCGGGAATCGGCAGCTTCGCCGGCAACGTCAGGGGAGCCCGAAAATCCCCTTGGCTCCTTCCGGGCGTCCCTGCGATCCCTGCCGTTGCCTCCGCCGAACGTCGGCATGCCCCGCGGATTTTGTTTTTGCTTGGATTTGCCGCTTTTGCTTAAAGCGGAGATGACCGCAAATAAGATAATCAGGATCCAATAGAAATTTTCCAAGATCCACATGGATGCATCATTCCCTACTTGTTATTTTGGGAGCCGTTCTGATCTCCCTCGCCCAGCTTGCCGAGCGAGCCTCTCATTTGCGTATCCGCCTCGATATTTTTCAGGTTCATGTAATCCATCACGCCGATTTTGCCCGACCGGAGCGCTTCGGCCATCGCCAGCGGAACTTCGGATTCGGATTCGACGACGCGCGCCCTCATCTCGACGACGCGGGCTTTCATTTCCTGCTCCTGCGCAACGGCCATGGCGCGGCGTTCTTCCGCTTTCGCCTGGGCGATGCGCTTATCGGCTTCAGCCTGCTCGGTCTGCAGATAGGCGCCGATGTTTTTGCCTACGTCCACGTCCGCGATATCGATGGACAAAATCTCGAACGCTGTTCCCGCATCCAGCCCCTTGGCAAGCACGGTGCGGGAGATGCTGTCCGGGTTCTCCAGCACGTCCTTATGCGCGTCGCTGGAACCGACGGTCGTTACGATACCTTCGCCGACGCGGGCAATAATCGTTTCTTCCCCCGCGCCGCCGACGAGGCGGTCGATGTTTGCGCGGACCGTTACCCGCGCTTTAACTTTCACTTCGATGCCGTTTTTCGCCACGGCGGCGACGACCGGCGTTTCGATCACGCGCGGGTTGACGCTCATTTGCACGGCCTGCAGCACGTCGCGGCCCGCCAAATCGATCGCTGCCGCACGGGTGAACTCCAGCGGAATGTTCGCGCGCTGCGCGGCGATCAGGGCGTTGACTACCCGGTCTACGTTACCGCCGGCCAGATAGTGGCTTTCCAATTGATTGATATTCAGCCCAAGCCCCGCTTTCGTTGCTTTGATCAGCGGATTGACGATCCGGCTCGGCGTTACCCGGCGTAGCCTCATGGCTACCAAGGTGATGATGCTGATACGGACGCCCGCGGCCAAGGCCGAAATCCACAGCGTAAGCGGAAAGAAGCTGAAAAATACGCTTAATACGATGATTACCACGACTGCGATCAGCAGAATCGGGATCAAAGAACTTGTCATAACATAGAATCCTCCCATTGTTTTTGCGGTGATCAGGTTTGACACCGCGATTTCCCTGCAATTACCATGTTACACCATTCGTCGCAAACGAAGGGATTTATTTCGGTTTGACGACAATGCGCGCGCCTTCGACATGAATCACGGTCACGGCGGTATCCGTCGGCACGAACTCCCCTTCCGTCACCACGTCCACCCGTTCGCCGTCGATCAGGACCGTTCCCGCCGGACGCAGCGGCGTGACGCTGACGCCTTCCTTGCCGACCAGAAACTCCCGGGCTTCCGTAGGCACGTATCCCTGCTCTTTGGTCAGGGATTCTTTCAGGATAAAGCGGTTCCAGATGCCACGCTCTTTGAAGATGAACGCTACGATCACCACGACGATCAAGGCCGCAATGAACGCGATCCCGAGCGATACCATGGCGTGGCTCGTGTCGTAGGCGGCCCGGACCACGCCGGCGACCAGGCTGATGGCGCCCAGCACGCCCAAAATGCCGAAGCTTGGTACGAACATTTCCAAGATCATCAAGATCAGGCCCACGATAAAGAGCAGCCACGTTTCATTGCCGGCGAAACCCGCGACGTAATTCCCGAAGAAATACAACACGAAAGCCGCGACTCCGATGATGCCCGGGACGCCGAATCCCGGAACGATCAGTTCGATCACGATGCCGGCGATGCCGAGGAACAGCAAAATCGTCATCACGACGGGATGGGTCAAAAACGCCGCGATTTTTTCGGCGCCCGTACGCTCTACCTGGATCAGGTCATCGTTCGCGTAACCCATCCATGAGACGACTTCCTCCGGCGATGAAGCAATTTTGTCGGCGTATCCGACCTTTAGCGCCTGCTCGCTGGATAATGCGATAATCTCGCCTTTTTCTTTCGTTTCCCCGATCTCCGGCATGTCGACCACCATGTTGATGTCCGCCATGCCTGCCGCGATTTTGGCGTTTCTGCCGCTTGATTCGGCGGCTGCCGCCATTTCCGATTTCCAGGCGGCCACCAGTTTCGGGTCCTCCACCCGTTTGCCCGTGCCGTCCACCATCGCGGCGGCGCCGATCATGCTTCCCGGGGACATCGCGATTTTGTCGGCGTTCAAGGCGATGTAACTTCCTGCGGAAGCTGCATTTCCGCGTATGTATGCAACCGTTTCGATTTTGCTTTCGCGGATCATTTTTCCGATGTTTTGCGCTGTCGTAACCAGCCCGCCGGGCGTATTGATATCGAGCACGATCAGCCCCGCGTTCATTTTTTCGGCTTCCTTAAATCCGCGTTTCATGAATTTTTCTAGCCCAGTTTCGATTTTTTGATCCACCGGAATCACGTAAACGGGCGCGACCTTCGCCGTTTCGGCCCCCGCCTGGTTCGGAAACGATGCAGCCATTCCCAAAACCAGCATGATTAAAAGAACCAGCCATCTGTGAAACCTGTTCCCGCATTCGGATCGTTCCAACCAATTCCCCCCCTTTCACCATAATTATAATATACTGTCCAGCATATGGTACTTATTACGCAGCAGAAGGCTTAACGTTTCAGTTTATGAACAAAAATGCCCGCCGAACCATAGATTCATAAAGGCTGTTCGCGGATCCGCGGCGCTTTTTCGACCATCGAACGGTCCATTGCCTCCAAACATGAAAAAACACCCCTTAAAAAAGGGGTGCTTTGCGTTATGTTTTATTGCAGAAATTGCTGAACCACTTGGTTCACAACTTTTCCGTCGGAGCGGCCTTTGACTTTCGGCATTAGCGCGCTCATCACTTTACCCATGTCGGCTTTCGAAGAAGCACCGGTTTCCTGGATGGTCTGCTGTACAATAACTTTTATTTCTTCTTCGGAAAGCTGTGCGGGAAGATACTGACCGATAATCTCAATTTCTGCTTCGACATTTGCTGCAAGATCGTCTCGATCCGCTTTTTTAAATTCTTGGAGGGCATCTTTGCGCTGTTTAATTTCACGACTGAGGATATCAAGCACTTCGTTGTCATCCAAAGTTCTTTTCAAATCTATTTCAAGATTCTTGATCGTTGAACGAACCATTCGAATAGTGGAGAGCTTGAACTTGTCTTTGCTCTTCATCGCTTGTATCATATCTTCGTTCAATCGTTCGCTAAGACTCATGATAGTTCAGTTCCTCCTAAAACTTTCTCTTACGAGCAGCCTCGGACTTTTTCTTGCGCTTTACGCTTGGCTTCTCATAATGCTTGCGTTTCTTCACCTCAGCCAATACACCATCCTTAGCGATGGAACGCTTAAAGCGGCGAAGTGCAGCATCAATAGACTCGTTTTTGCGAACTTTAGTTTCAGACACCAGTTTTCCCTCCCTCCGACCAGACCGTCCAAGAGCAATAACACGGTTCATCAAATTTAATTATAGGTGAAATAGAAATAGGGTGTCAACCTTGACGCCCATTTTTTCAGAAAAACCCTTTCACGCCGCTTTCATCCATCCGCAACCGCAGGCAGCCGGGCATTTCCCCCGCAACAAAAAAACGGCCCGGTCCGGCCGAAGCCGAACCTCCATTTGGGGTCAGCCTGCCGGACGGTTCAAGAAACATTCCGTTTAGGCGTGCGAGTCCGAAATCCCTGTCAAAGCGCCCAATTTGGCCCCTCCGAGCAGATGGTAATGGATGTGGTACACCGCTTGTCCGCTGTCCGGCCCGCAGTTGTTGATGAGACGGTAGCCGGTGTCCGCCACGCCGAGCTCCTTGGCGATCTGCTGCGCCGCCTTGTGCATTTCGGCGACCAGCGGAAGGTCTTCCTCCGCCACGTCGTTCATCGTCGCGATATGTTTTTTCGGAATGATGAGCACATGCACGGGCGCCGCGGGTTGAATGTCCTTGAACGCCAAAATTTTTTCGTTTTCAAAAACCTTTTGGGAAGGAATGCTGCCTTCGACGATTTTGCAAAAGAGACAGTCCATCGTTTTTCGCCTCCGATATGTATTGTTTGATTTACTCCTATCATACCGGATTTTGGGGGAACCCGTCCATCGCAGGCAAAAAATGCCGCCTTCGGCCCGGCAGGTTCCGCGCGATTCCCTGCTGCCGATGCCTGCCAAAAAAGCCCTCCATGATGGAGGGCTTTCCGCGTTCCTTTTGACTGCAGCATTTCGGATCGTCGTCCGACATGAAGCATCCGTCCAAGCACCTGCTTTAAAACCCGGCCCCTTGAAGCAAGGCATTTTGACTTGAGCTATCCGGATGTATTCTTGGGGCTTAGCCCCCCTGTCTATTCTCAAAAAAACGGCAGCAGGGAAAGCGCGGTCAGGCCGAATAGCGGCAATGCCAGGCGCCGAAAACGGCGTCCGAACGGATAACCATAGAAAGGATATCCGAAGCCATAGCCATAGGGAAAATACGGGAAGAACGCCCGGGCTTCCTGTTCGGGAACACGGTAACAGGGATCCCAGCAGTCCGCGTAAGGACTCGCATATCCATGATGGTAAGGCATGTTTTCATGGCCGATCGGAACCGCAAGGTACACCTTTTCTTCGTCCACATGCTCGATAAAACCGTCGTGGACGCTTCCGTCCGACATCGTGGCTCTGACATACCGGTACATATGTTTTTTGCATACTTCTTTGGCCTCAAGTTTCTCCACTTTCATGATCCTCCCCAGTCAGCGATTTACAGGATCATCATATTCACGACTGGGCGAACGGCTACTGCCTATGAATAGCGGACAACCAAAAAAATAAAAAAAAGAAACCCCGCACCGAAAACATGCGGAATCTCGTCCGTGTGCCGGAGCAAACGATTCGCGCGAATCCGGAAAGGGGCTTCCAGGAAAAAGAGAAGGTCGGCTTGTCCATAACCGATATTAGCAGCCATTCGCAGGAGCCGCTGTGAAATGGATCACTACAGCTGCTCCAGGGCAATTCTGGAGCCTCCGCCGGCCTGGTCGGCCGGGATGACCACAAGCTTGCGCGGAAGGCGGGCCCGCAGCTCCGGAACGTGGCTGATGACGCCCACGGAAAGATGGTCGTTATGCAGCCGCTCCAGCGACGTAATGACCGTCTCGAGCAGATCCGGGTCCAACGTGCCGAAACCTTCGTCCAGGAAAAAGAATTGAAGCGGATATTGGCCGCGAAGCTGGATTTGGGCCGACAAGGCCAGAGCCAGCGACAACGACGTCAGGAAGGTCTCGCCTCCCGATAACGTGGATACCGGCCTGCGGACGCCTCCGTTCGCGTCGTCCCGGATCAGGAAACCTCCGCCGGAATCGACTTCAAGCGCGTACCGCTGCTTGGTCAAAAACGCCAAGCGCTGGGATGCGGACTGGCTGACCTGCATCAGCTGCTCCTCGGCGATATATTCGACAAAAGCGTTGCCGCGCAGGCAGGATTGCAGTTTGCCAAGCTTTTCGGCCTCATGTTGGCGCTGCATGCGCAGCTTTTCGAGCTCCGTCCAACGGAGGTGACGCTTTTTGACGTCCTCCAGATCGCGCTCGGCCCGCGCCTTCATCCGAAGGGCCTCTTCGTCGGCCTCCCGGGCTGCCGCGAGCTCGCCGCTCACCTGCAGCCACTCTTCTTCCGTCAAGGAGCTGCCCGCCAGCTGCTCTTCGATATGGCGGATCGCCGCCAGCAAATCGCGTTCTCCGTCCCGATGCTGCTTTACCTTCGCGGCAAGCTCATCGGCCTCCGAAGGAGAGAGGTAAGACTCTTCCACTTCGGCCGCCGTGGCGAACGGGGAATCCTGCAGCAGCGCTTCCCAGCGCCGCCCGGCAGCTTCATGATGCGCCGCGGCCGATTCCGCGGCCTGCTTCGCCATGGCAAAAGCCTTTGCGCTTTCGTGTTTCGCCTGCTCTGCCGATTGTCTCAGCCGCTTTGCCTCGGCAGCCGTTTCCCGCAAAGCTTTCAGTTCGCCCAGGCAGGCCTCCAAAAGGGCTTCGGCCCGGCGGTCTCCGATCCAGGCTTGAAGGCGCTCCTCTTTTTCCGCGAGCAGCTCCTCCTTGCCCCGGAGCTCGGCATCGAGCTGAATATGCCGCTTCTCGGCCTCAAGCAAATTCCGTTCGAGCGACTGGACCGCCTGCTTTTTCTCGTCGAGGAACGGCACGCTGCGGCGCAGGCGCTCTTTCACGTCCTCCGCCTCGCGGTCTTTCTGCTGCAGAAGCGACCAACGGCTTTCGACCTCGCCGATCGGCAGCTCCGGCAGCTCCTCCGACCATCTTGCGTTCAGCTCGCCGATCTCGTCCGACAGCTGGTTCACGTTGTCTTCCAGCCGCTTCAGCAAGGCGGCGTCCGCTTCGGCCGCGGCTTCTTGCTTCAGCGTTTGCTGGCGCAGCGTTTCGCGTTTTTCGCTAAGCTCGGACGTCTCTTGTTTTACGCGGAGCAGCGCCGCGGCAAGCGATTCCCGCGCACGTTCCAGTTCGTCTGCGCGCTCGGGCCAAGCGGTAACGGCGGCGAAATCATCTCCGGCTTGAGCCGTCTCCTCTTCCTTGGCAGCCGCGGCCTGAGCCGTAACGGAGCCCTCAAGAGTATTGGCGGAAGCGCCCGGAAGGCCTGAAACTTCGTGGATCAGCTGCCGCAGGGCATACCTTACCTCCTGCAGCCGGCTTTTTGCTTCTTGAAGCAGCCGGAGCGAATGCTCTTCTTGTGCAGCATCGGCGTCCTCCGCCAAAACGGGCGCCGGATGCTCCAAGGAACCGCATACCGGGCAGGGCCGTCCATCATGCAATTCCGCCGCGAGCGCGGCCGACAGGCTTCGGAGCTGGCGATGCTTCAGCTCCTCCCGGAGCCGAAGCTCGGCATGTTCCGCATCGCGCAGCGATTGCTCCGTCTGCCGGCTCGCTTGCTCCGCCTGCGACAGCAGCGAGGACATGCCGGCAGACAACTGCCGTTCGCGCTCCTGCAGCATAACGAGCTCGCGTTCCGCCTGACGCCGCTGCTCGTTTGCCGATGCCGCCTTAGTTTGCTGATCCCCGCATTCACGGCGGGCTTTCATCAACCGGTCTTCGGCGGAACGGAGCAATTGCCGGAGCTCCAGCGCCTTATGCAGCAAGGAGCGTTCTTGGGCGGTCACTTCCAATTCGACCAGCTTTTCCTGGAGATCCGCCTGCTTCTGTTCGCCCCGTTTGAGCAGCTCCTGCTCCTTGGCTAGCAGCTGGCGGAGCTCCAGCATTCCGTCCTGCGCTTCCTTCCGCTGGCGATGGAGCCGCTCGTACAGCGACTTGATTTCGTCCCTTTCCTTCTGAAGCAGAACCGCCTGCTCCAGTTGTTCCTTCCGCTGCAGCAGCTTCGGTTCCCCGGCTGCCAGCGCTTGCTGGGCCGCATCGTCGGATGCGCCGGCCTGTTCCGCTTCCCGCTGCGCTTCGGCGGCCGCCCTTTCCAGCTCCGCCGCAAGCGCCTCTTTTTGCTTCCAATCCTGCAGGCTTTCCCTCCATAAAGCAAGCGACGGCATCATGGACGTCGACGCGGCCGATTTCGCCAGCTTTTGTTCGAGCCGCTGCATTTCCGGTTCCAGAGCCTGCAATTGCTCCAACTTGGCCTGCTTCCGTTCTTTTTCGAGCTGACGCTCGCGGATTTTCCCTTTTTTTTCGGCTTCCGCGTTCAGCTCCTGAAGTTTATTCCGGGTCGCTCCCGCATGCCTTACGGCCTCGCCCAAACGGTCTTCCGCCGCTTGAAGGGCTTCTTCCCCCGCTTCGCCAAGCCCCTGCTGCTCCGCTTCCACGGCTTTCAGCGCGCCGTCGTTTTCCTTGATCCGGCGGCTCAGCTTCATGCCCAGCTGGTCTCCGTACTGCTCCAGATGAAAAAGCCGCTGCAGCATTTGCCGGCGTTCGCTGCCTTTCAAGGAAAGAAACTCCGCGAATTTGCCCTGCGGCAGCACGACGGCCCGCGTGAAATCGTCCATTTTCAGTCCGATTCTCTCTTCCACGCAGCGCGTGACTTCGGCTAATTTGTCGGCAATGACATGCTCGCCTTCCTCCGTGACCTCGATAAACCTGCTGAGCGTGTTGCTGACGGAAAGGTCGCCCGTCCTTTTGAACCTGCGTTCGACCCGGAAGCGCCGCTTGCCTTCGGCGGAAGCAAGTTCGAAACAAAAGGAGACGAACAGGGAATCCTCCGAATGGTTCATGATCCCCTGCGTCCCGTTCGCCGCCCGTTCGACTTTGCCGTACAGGGCTAGGGTCATCGCGTCAAGCAGCGTGGATTTGCCGCTTCCCGTCGGCCCGAAGATGCCGAACAGCCCCATGTCGCATAAATCCTCGAAATCGATCTGCTGCATCTCCCTGTAACTCTGCAGCCCGGACAGCTTCAATTGAATCGGCTTCATTCGGCCTCACCTTCCTTCGCGTTCCCGTCCTCTGCCACGAGCTCGAGAAACAGCTGCACCAATTCGTCCTCCGGCTCGGCCCCGCCGGTCTGCCGCTGGTAAAACCTGCGGAACAGCTCGGACACCGGGAGCCCGGAACGTTCCTGCCGAAGCTCTTCCCGCTCCATTTCCGGATAAATCGGACGGATATGTACGAAGCCGTCCCGGCTTCGGCGCAGGCGCTGGATCTCTCCAAGCGACAACGACTCGTTAAGGGATATTTCAAGATCGATAAAAGCGTCGGCATCCCTGCCTTCATCCAGCCACCGGTGCACTTCTTCGAGCCCACCCTTGGCTTTCCAGCGCACAAGCGGGCGGCCGCAGGACAAATGCACCTCCTCCAGCGCAGGCGCGCCTCCGGGCGCAACATCGATCATCATGACCGACTTGGCCTGGCCCGCTTCCGAAAAGCTGTAAGCAAGCGGAGAACCGCTGTACCGGATGATGCCCTCCCCTTTCACCGCCTGCGGGCGGTGAAGATGCCCGAGCGCCGTGTACTGGGCCCCGATCGACAAAGCCGACGGGTCGACCGTATACGCGCCGCCTACCTGGATCGGGCGTTCGGAATCGCATTCCAAGCCGCCCAGCACGTAGATGTGGCTCATGGCCAGATTGACGGTTTCGGGCGTAAACTGCCCGGCAAGCTTCTTCATGAGCGTGCCTACGCGGGCGCTGTACGCCTTGCGCAGCTCTTCTTCCCCGCCTTCCGCCGAAAGCAGTTCGTTCAGCCTGGCTTCGGAAGGATAAGGCAGCGCGGCGATTTTGGCGAGTTCCCCCGTCCGGGAAACGCCCACCGTCACCGCCTCGGCCACGGGCAGCCCGATCAGCGTAATCCCCTGGCGCGCCACCAAAGGCGAAACCGAAGAAACGCGTTCAGGCTGGTCGTGATTCCCGGAGATGACGACCAAAGGCCGCCCGTTTGCCGTCAGCTTCGCGCAAGCCTCGTAAAAAAGCTGCTCCGCGGCCGCGGGCGGATTGACGGAATCGTAGACGTCTCCCGCCATCAAGATCAAATCCGCCTGCTGCCAATCGGCGATGCGGACAAGCTCGTCCACGAAATTCTCCTGCTCCTTCAGCCTGCTGCGGCCTTCGAGCGTTTTTCCGAAATGCCAGTCCCCGGTATGCAGTATCCGCATGCGGCGTTCTCCCCTTTCCCATGTGCAAAACTTGATATCTATCAAATTGGGCATGCGCAAACTTGATCCTACAAGCGGACGGCATGTCCGCCGTCAAAAAAGTACAGCCATTTCTCGGCGATTTCCTCGTGCAAAATGTCTTCCAGCGCCCTGGCGTACAGGTTCAGCTGGAATCGATACCGTTCGGTGAGCCCGTCGATTCCCCCGCGATGCTCGAGCACCCTGTCCGTTTTATAATCGACCAGCACCAGCTTGCCGTCATGGCGGAACAGGCAATCGACCACGCCTTGGATCAGCACCATTTCTCCGTTTAAAGCGGAGGCCTCGAACAAGTCGGGCTCATCCGGGTGCAGGCCCGCCTGCTGCGAGAACAGTCCTTGATGGGCTTCCTCCGCGGGCATGCCGTAGCTGAACGGCATTTCCCGGGCCGTCCATTCGGCGGCCAGCAGCCGCTTTCCGACCTCCGTGGCAAAAAACATGCCCGCTTCTTCCGGCCGGATAACCTCCGCCTGCTCGCGCGTCAGCAGCTCGCGTTCGACCAGACGGCTCACGGTTTCCCGGACGGCCTCGGCGTCGACATGGCCCCGGTCCAGCGGTATATGCTGCATCAGCGTATGGTACACCGTGCCGCGCTCGGCCGGCGTCAGCGCCGTTTGTTCCATGAATTTCGGCCGCCTGAGCGGAAGCGTGGCTGCCGCAGTAAGTTCCGGACCGGCCGAGATTTCCCGGCGAAGCATCTCGTCCTCCATCCAATTTTCGGACGGCTGGTCCTGCAGCGTCAGCAGCTTCTTCATTTCGGACACCGAGGTTTTGGCGGACAGCCGGGTCACGGTTTCATAAGGATACCGCCAGGTCAAACGTTCCGATACCCAGGACTCGCCGCGGGCCTCCCCGCTCTCCGCGGCTTCCACCGGCCGGCGTTCCATCATGGCTTGCAGCCGCAGTTTCCTTTCGGGAGAGGACGCCTCCTCCTCTTCCCAGCCGCCGAGCGACGCCAGCGAAAGCTCGTCCGCAGAAAGCACCGATACGCTCCACCTGGAGGGATCGGAAGCGAGGACCGGCGGGGGAGCGGCGTCCGTTTCCGCCAGCTCCCGAAGCTTGCCGGCTCCCGGATGCCTGATGAGCGCCGGACCCACCCAGTCGATGTAGCTTCGCCCTCTGGCGAGCAAATAATCCGGAAGCGTATATTCGGGCTGCTCAAGCACCTGGGCCCAGGATGACGCCTTTTTGCCGACGTCCTTGATCGTCCCGATCAGGTACAGCTTCTCCTTCGGGCGCGTCAGCCCGACATACAGCACGCGCATTTCCTCCGCCAGCAGCTCCAGTTGGGAGCGGCGGCGGATCGCGAGGTTCGGGAGCGTCGGGAAGCTGACCCGCTTCTCCTCGTCCACGAATTTGGGACCGAAACCCAGTTCCTTATGCATCAGGAACGGAGCGTTCAAATCCTGTTGGTTGAAGGTTTTGGACATGCCGGCCAGAAACACGACGGGAAACTCGAGCCCTTTGCTTTTGTGGATCGTCATGATCCGTACGGCGTTGTCCCGCTGCTCGGTGCCGCTGCCGCCGCCGAGGTCGCCTCCCCGGTCGCGCAGCCGGGACACGAAGGTCAGGAACCGGAACAATCCCCGGGATGCCGTCGTCTGTTCGAATTGGACGGCCCGGTCGTGCAATGCTTTCAGGTTGTTCTGGCGCTCGGCGCCTCCCGGGAGTCCCCCGACCCAATCGAGATATCCGGTCTCCCGGTATACCTGCCAGATCAAATCCCCGAGGCTGATTCTGCGCGCGGCGTCGCGCCAGTTTTGCAGCTGCTCCGCGAACCCTTGGATTTTTTGCCGCAAAGCATCCGGGATGCCGTCATCGGCTTCGGCCCCGATCGCCCCGGCGTCCCCCTTGGCCGCCGCACGGTCCGCAGGGAAAGGCACGGCTTCCGAGGATGCCGCGGCCTCCGCTTCCGCAAGCAGGAGCTCCCGACGGGCCTCGTCTCCCGCGGACGCCGTACCGGGCCAAGCGGCCGCCATCAGCGCATCGTAGAACGATCCGCCTCGAACCAGCCGGATCTGCGCAAGTTCTTCCTCCGTCAAGCCGACGATCGGGGAACGGAGTACGCCGGCGAGCGGAATATCCTGCATGGGATTGTCGATGACCTGCAGAAGGGACAACATCACTTCCACTTCCGTCGCCTGAAAATAACCGCGGGCCTGCTCGCCGTCGGCGGGAATCCCGAGCTGCTTCAGCTCCTCCATCATCAGCGGCCCCCAAATATAGGCGGAACGCAAAAGGATGACCATATCGCCGTAACGTACCGGCCGCATTTCTTTAAGGCATTTGTCGTAAACGAGCAGCGGCTTGGCGGACGTGTCCCCCATCAGCTGCCTGATCTTTTTGGCGATGGCCCTTGCTTCAAGCTGAGCCGTCTCCATTTCCAGCACTTCGCTTTCCTGCATCACCCCGTCCTGCTCGCCGGCCTGCGCCTCTTCCGGCTCGGACGGCCCGCTGCCGGCACGGTCGATCAGCAGAAGCTCGGGCGCATACGGATCCGCCGCTGTTTCCTCCGGCTCGGGAAACGAAGCCCCGTACACAAGCTCGGCCCGCTCGTCGTAGCCGATCTCGGCCACGGTTTCGTTCATGATTTGGCGGAAGATGACGTTGACCGCGTCAACCACTTCCATCCGGCTGCGGAAGTTCCGCGCCAGGTCGATGCGGATTCCGCTTCCGCCCTCGCTGCCGTAGCTTCGGTATTTGTCCAGGAACAGCCCCGGCTCGGCCAACCGGAACCGGTAGATGCTCTGCTTCACGTCGCCGACCATAAATCGGTTTCCCGGCCGTTCCCTTGAAATCAGCCCGACGATCGTCTCCTGCACGCTGTTGGTATCCTGATATTCGTCAAGCAGCACTTCGTCAAACTGCTCGCGGTATTCAACGGCCGCATCGGAAGGCATCGGACGCTCCGGCGTCGAATCCGGATGCAGCAAAATCCGCAGGCAATAGTGCTCCAGATCGCTGAAATCCACGGCCCCCCGCTTCCGTTTTTCCGCTTCGAACCGGTTGCCGAACTGAATCACAAGCTCCGCGAGCTCCCGCATCAGCGGGGCCGCTTCGTTCATTTCCGCCAAAAAGGATTCGGCCGGGCGGCCAAACAACGCGCCCCGCAGATCGGTCAGCGTTTTTTTGACGGTATCCCGCAGTTCCTTCACGCGCTCCTGCAGCCGGGGATCGGTATCGTCCTTGCGCACACTTTTCAGCTTGCCGAAGGAAATGCCCTGAAATACCCCGTACAGTTCTTCCCAAGGACGATGATCCAACGCTTCTTGCAGGCCGCGGACCATGTCCAGATCGGCGTCCAGGTTATCCGCGTACGGGGCCGGTCCTCCGGGAGCCAACGCCAGTCCGCGCGCTTGCCGCAGGAGGCCTTCCGCCCCGGCCAGCGCCAGGCGGGCATCCTGCAAAATGCTGCGCACCCAGGCGGTTTCTCCGAGGCTGGCGGCATCCCGAACCGCAAAGGCTTCGGCCATGCTTCGCAGCCACTGATCCGGCCAGGCATGGCTGCGGGAAAAGTCGTAGAGCTTTTGCACCAGCAGATGCATCGCGTCGTCGCTGCGCTCCCCGCTGAACCAATCCACCAGACGGATAAAATCGCTGCCGTCCGCTTCCTCGCCGTATTTTTCCTCGAAAAGCTCCTCGAGCAGCTCCTGGCGCATCAGCTCCGCTTCGTTTTCGTTGATGATCCGGAAATTCGGGTCCAAGGGAATCATCTGGTAGTAACGCCGGATGACCTCGAGGCAAAAGGAGTGGAGCGTCGTGATCGACGCCCGGCCCAGAAGGGAAAGCTGACGGCGCAAATGCACGTTGTCCGGCTCCTTCTCCAGCTCCTTGTCCAGCGCTTCGCGAATCCGATCCCGCATCTCCGCGGCCGCCGCCTTCGTGAAGGTTGCCACGAGCAGGCGGTCCACGCTGAATCCCTGCTCCTCGTCCGTTATTTTACGGATGATCCGTTCCACAAGCACGGCGGTTTTGCCGGAACCGGCCGCAGCGGCCACAAGGATGTCGTCGCCCGTTTCGGCGATCGCCTTCCATTGGTCGTCGCTCCATATGCTGCCTTCGGGTTTCGGTTTTAAGCTCAAGACGTTTCTCCTCCTTTATGCTCGGACAACAGTTCCCATACCTGCGTTTTATCCGGTTTGCCCAGCAGATGGTAGTGGTTGCCTTCGATGGTCTCGTCAAATTGGCATACCGGCTTGAACGGGCAAAACGTGCAGGCGGTTTCCTGCTGGATGCGGTACGGTTCGATCTTCACGTCGCCCTCCGTAATCCTCGTTCCGATGCTTTCGATGCTGCGGCGGACCGAAGCCAGCAAGTCGTCCCACTGCTCCGGCGTTGCCACGGAAGCGCTGCTGTAGAAGCTGCCGTCCGCTTTGACGGCCACCGGCAGAATGGACGAATGCCCCTTGTCCAAGGAAGCGTCCATCAAGGATACCGTCTCCCTGTCGGCAAGCAGCAGCCCTTTCATTTTGAACCGTTTCAGGAGCTCTTCCGCCGCCTGTTCCATCGTCATGCCGTTGGCCGACTGCAGGATCGGGTCATGCACGTGAAAATACAGCGTCCCTGCCGGCAGCGCCTTGCTCCCGAGCCACTGCTCCGCATAGGTCAGCAGCACGTCCAAATACGTCAGCATTTGCAGCGCAAGTCCGTAGTACACTTCATGCAGCTTCAGGTCCTTATGCCCGGATTTGTAGTCGATGACCCGCAGCAAAAGCCCGTTTTCCCCATGGGCCAGGTCCACGCGGTCGATTCGGCCGACGACTTCCATCACGGAACCGTTCTCCAGCTTGAAGGTCAGCGGCGGCAGCGGTTTCCCCGGCCCGAAATCAAGCTCCAGCCCCACGGGCTCGAAGCTGCCGCGGCGGGCATGCTCGCCCAAAATGACCGAAGCTCTGCCGACGATGTTTTTCAGCTTTCTTGAAATGTAGCCGTAGCGCTTTGAGCTGAGCAAAATTTCGCCCTGAAGCATCGGAGCGAGCCGTTCCACCGTCAGTTCCGCTTCCCTTCGGCATTCCTCCGCCGTCAGGCTTCCCCAGCTGCGGTTCTGCTCCTTCAGCCGAACGGCCATTTCGCTTAGCGCGGCATGAAAAAGCTGACCGATGTCCGGCGCCTTCAGCCGGTACAGCTGGCGCTCCCTCAGCTTTAGACCATGGGAGGCAAAATGCGAAAACGGGCACGCCACGAACCTCTCCATCCGCGACACGCTCGTGCGGACCTTTCTGCCGTACAGCCGGCGGCTGGTGCCGGCCGAAAGCGGCTTCGCGCCGTTGCGGTAAAACAGCGAACGGAGCAGCATGTCGAGCGGTCCGCGCCATTGCGGATCGGTTAAATACCAGTTGTAGGCGTTCCACCATATCTCCGGGATGTTCATGCCCTGTTTCCACCGCCGCAGCTGCACGATCAGATGCTTCAGCGTCTGACGGGGATGTTCGATGAAGGCTTCGTGCTCCGAAGCGGGCTGTTCCGCTCCCGGCTGGGCCAAAAGCGGCCGTGCCTGAAGCCCCGGAAACATTTTCGCCAAATGGCGGACGACTTCCGAAGGAAGCAGCTCCTTCCCTTCGTCGTCCGCCGCCGGATAACTGATCCAGACATGCCGGCTGGCGGAAGTCAAAGCGTTATAGATCAGGAAGCGTTCATCCAGCAGCCGGCGCGAAATGCCGGGGGCCAGTTCCATGCCCGCATCCGCAAGCACGGACCGTTCCTGTTCGGTAAGGACGCCGTCCTCCTGGAACACCGCCGGAATGACCCCGTCGTTCACCCCGAGCAAAAAAGCGTATTTGACGCCGCTCGTGCGGGTCCGGTCCATCGTTCCCACGAGCACCTGATCAAGCGAAGGGGGCACGAGTCCAAGCTTCAGCTCGCTGAGCCCGGTCTCCAGCATGCCCGCGAACAGGTCGAACGCCATTTTTTCCGGCCCCATCATCTCGACGATCTGATCCAGCAAATCCAGCACCTCGCCCCAAAGCTGCCGATGCTCCCTGGCCGCTTCCGGACGGCCGCCGAGCAGCGCTTCGCGGTTCCACGCGTCCAATTTCTGGGGAACGCCCGCGTCTTCAAGCAGCCCGTAAACGGCCGTGCACATCTCCCGTGCCGTTTTGGCGCGTTTCATCCGTTTCTCGAAAGCAGCCAGCGGCCCGGTTACCGCCGCCCGGCAGCGTTCCATCAGCTCAAGCGTCTCTTCGGCCGTCTTCTGCCCCGCAGATCCCCCTTCCTCCAGCGACAGGCTCGGGACCGCCTTGAGCGGCCGTCCGTCCGTCCAGCGGTAGCCCTGAAACCCGCAAGCGAGCGCATAGTTTTCGAAGCGGTCCATGTCTTCGCGCGTCAGCGACCCGTCAAGCGGGAGAAGCAGGTCGCTTTTGACGCAGCGGAATACGTCCTCATGCCTCCAGAACCGCCGGACCACATCCAGCGCGGCGCGAATGAACTCGGCAAGGGGATGGTGAAGCTCGCTCCTTTTCTGGTCAAGGAAAACCGGAACGCCGTAATCGTGGAAAAGCGGCATGACGAGATGCTCGTAATCCGCGAGATTGCGCACGAACACGGCCATTTCGCGGAAGCGTACGCCTTCCTCGCGCGACAGCCGAAGCATCTCCCGCAGCGCTCCTTCGACCTCCGCCCGCCGGCTGGTGGCGGGATGGATCGAAATCGCTTCGCAGCGAAGGCCGGCGTTCGCCTCGTAGCGAAGGCGTCGATCGTACCCCCGCTCCAAATGGGCAAGCATCGGACTTTCCGCGAAACGCGGCGGCACGGGCGGAGCCAGCACCGTATCGTAGATGTCCAGGCCCAATTCTTCCGCCATGCCCCTCAGCTTGACATAGGTCGTGGCGGTCGGATGGAACAAATCGAGCTCATGCGGCATCCGCGCGCCGTCGTAAGGTTTGTCCAGCGTCAAGGAAACGGTGACGGACCGGGCATGAAGCATCAACTGGCCGACCGCCAAAAGCTCCTGCGGAGTAAAGCCGTGGAACCCGTCGATCCATATTTCCGCTCCGCGCAAATAGGCGGAGTCCTTCACCGCTTCGGTCAAACGGATCAAATTGTCTTCCTCGTCGATATACAGCGGTGACATTTCCTGCTCGAAATCTTTGTATACCGTCCACAAATCTTCAAGCTTGCTGCGAAGGATCGGCGTGACGCCTTGCGGCGGCAGTTGCTCCAGCAGCTGCCCGACGGCGGACGCATCGACGCAATACCGCTTCATCTCGGTATACACGTCGCCGAGCTTGCCGACGAACCCGAGCTGCTCGCCTGAGGCCCCAAACAGTTTCAGCTCGTCCTTGCGGCGCTGTATGATTTTGTACAGCAGCATTTTTTTGCCTTCGTCGCTGATGCCGACGCGCGCCGTTCCCCCGGTCTCCTGCATGACGCGGTACGCGAGGCGGCGGAAGCTGAGCACTTGGGCCCTGACGCTCCCCTTGATCCGCCCCGACGTAACCAGCCCGTGTTCGGCCTGGAACGAACCCTGCTCCGGAACGAGCAAAATGATCGCATCCCCTTGCGGCTCGGCCTCCAGTTTGGCGGAAATTTGATCCAATATGGCCGTCGTTTTGCCGCTGCCCGATCGTCCGATCAGAAAATGAACCGGCATGTTCCTCCCCCTTCATCTATGTAAAATAAAAAACTATGGATTTTGCTCCAAATCTACCTTCCAGTATATCATACACAGCACAAAATAGAACGTATGTTTGCAATAATCACATCTACGTCGGGTAGCCCTGCAGCCGTTAGCTCTGCCGTCCAGAGCGCTTCTCCTATTTTACCACTAAATTTCCGCCAGGGTTGAACGTCCAGTATTTGCAAAAAGGCGCTGCAAGCCGCATTTTTTCGAATCTCCTATTTTCTTGCAAAAAAAGAAAGAACCGCCGCCGAATCCTCTCGGATTCAAAGCGGCAGTCCGGTATCTTCCCGATTAAAAGGTTTTGCTTCTCACTTCGAAAATCGCAAACTTCAGGTAGTGCCCTTCATCGACGCCCAAAATTTGCGGATGGTCTTTCCCGGCGGCGCGCCATTCGATCAAACGCAGAATTTTCCCTGCATCGGCCGCAGCCTCCCGGATCGTTTCCAGGAACAAATCTGGGCGCATATGGTACGAGCAGCTTGCCGTGACCAGGTACCCGCCTTCGTTCACCAGCTTCATGCCGTGCAGGTTGATGTCCTTGTATCCTCTGCAGGCGCCTTTAACGGCGCTTTTCGTTTTCGCGAAGGCTGGCGGGTCCAAAATGACGACGTCCCATGTTCTGCCGCCCCCCGCGGTCATTTTTTGCGAGGTGTCGATCTTCCCTGCGCCGGCGGAACGGATCTGCCTTTCCTCCAGCCCTTTGACCTGCGACCGAAGATACTGGAACGCGTCATCCACGACGAACTCCACGCGGTCGCCGAAGCCGTTCAGCTCCACGTTTTCCCGCGCGCTGTCGATCGCATGCTGGGAGATGTCCAGGCAGGTCACTTTTTTGGCCCCGTATTTGCAGGCATGAAGCGTAAAGCTGCCGGTATGCGAAAAACATTCCAGCACCGTCGCGCCGTCCCAGAAAGGGAACGTGACGACCTTGCCGCTTTTGTTGACCGGACGCCGGACCCGTTGCCCGTTTTCTTCGACTTCCCGAACCTCGATCCCGCTGCGTTCGCCCCAGCCGGTCATCAGCGGCTCGATGGCCGCGCGGTTTTCCCGCTGGTCGAAAAAGTAGCCGGTTTTTTGCCCTTCTTCGATATCGACGCGGATCAGCAGCCCGTTTTCCCGGACCGTAACGTATCTCGGGCATTCGCCGTAAAGGGGCCCCTTCGTCTGCTCCAGCCCTTCGAGCTCCCGGATCGGTACATCGCTCCGTTCATAGATGCCGCGCGGGTTCATCACCTTAGCCAAGGCGCCGACGATTTCCTTGCGCCGGATATCCATGCCCAGCGTCAAGAGCTGAATGACCAGCACGTCATCGAACCGGTCCACGATGAGGCCCGGGAGGAAATCGGCCTCCCCATACACCAGGCGATAAGCATTTCCTTCGTCCAGGAAGCGCTCCCGGTGCTTCAGGCAGCCAAGAAAACGCTCGGCGAAAAAGTCCTCGTCCATCGCTTCGATCTCGCGGTAGGAGACGGCGCGCACGGTAATCTGCGATGCCGGGTTGTAATAACCGGTCGCCAAATAACGGCCTTGATGGTTCACGACTTGGACCAGGTCCCCCGGCTGCGGATCGCCTTGAACCGACTCGATTTCGTTTTTGAAAATCCAGGGATGACCCTGCTCCAGCCTTTTCTTGCGGTTTTTATGAAGAACGACAGTTGCCAACATGTCCACTCCTACTCATGTCTATTTCTTGATCCTAATGGTTTGCTCCCCGGCCTCCCGTGTCATGGTTGTCCAAGCAGCGACATATACGTTATACATGGACAAGAATTCGCAAAGGAGAACCTTACCCATGTTTCATACGATGATTTTCCCCGTCGTGTACGGGCTGATCATTTTCCTGGCCGGGATGAAAGTGATGGAAGCCGCGCTGGGCAGCTGGGCCGGACCGCTGCTTTCGTCCTTCCTGCAAAAAGCGACCGCCTCCCCGCTCAAAGGCATGCTGTTCAGCACCGGCATTACGGCGGTGCTCCAAAGCAGCACGGCCGTGACCGTGCTCACGATGGGACTCGTCAATGCCGGCTTGCTATCATTCGACCGGACGCTGGGCATCATTCTCGGCAGCAATATCGGCACATGCATCACGACCGAGCTGATCGGCCTGCAGATCGGCCAAATCGCGCTGCCGCTGCTTGGCGTCTCCATCGTCGTGTGGGCGGCTGCAGTCCTGTTCGACGAGTACGGGCTTTTTGGGAAAAGCGGCAAAGCGGGGCGCTTTAAGCCGATACAGCTGATGGCGCTGGCCGCCGCCGGTTTTGCCATGGTCATGCTCGGCATCCGCGTCATGCAGATGATCGGGCCTTCCCTCGAAACATCCGGGCTGTTCGGATGGTTTATCGCCCAATCCACGCATAACCTGTGGTGGAGCCTCGCTGCGGGCGCGGCTTTAACCGCGCTTATGCACAGCAGCGCTGCCGTCATCGGCCTGGCGATCGTGCTGGCGGCGTCCGGAACGCTCCCGGTGGCCGTCGGGATCGGCATCGTGCTCGGCGCGAACGTAGGCACTTGCGTAACGGCCGTCATTGCCGCGGTCGGAAGCACGAAATCCGGCCAATTCGTCGCCTGGACGCATGTCGTGCTCAACGTGGGCGGCGCGCTGCTGTTTATGCCCTTCATCCCGCAGCTGCAGCTTGCGGTGTCCTGGCTGTCCGCCGAGAGCGGCGCCCAGATTGCCCATGCCCAAACGCTGTTCAACATCCTTTGTTCGCTCGCCGCGCTCCCGTTATGTTATTTGCCGGCGTGGAAAAAAATCCGTTTTCACGGATAGTCCCCGATGATCCTCCAAAAAGGCGGCCTGCCCTTGATGCCCTTTAGACCTGAATGCCGAGGCGGGCGAGCGCCTTGCGGACGATGACGTCGTTGTTGTCGTAACCGCCTTGTTCCTGCCTGCTCCACGCTTCCTTCGGGTCGTACCAGGAGACGCCGCTGATTTCCTCCACCTGCGGGCGCAAGGTGCCGCTTTTGGCTTCGACGAGATAATAATGGACTTCCTTGTCCACTTCGCCATGGACCGGGTGAATGTATTTATATTTAATGATATCCACGGGAGCAACGATTTCTCCCCTGATTCCCGTTTCTTCTTCGATTTCCCGCAGCGCGGTCTGCTCCACGGTCTCGCCGGGCTCCATTTTCCCTTTCGGGAGCGAAATTTTGCCGTAACGATCCGTGATGAGCTGCACCATCAGCCGGTCTCCTTCGCAGCGGTATACGACGCCGCCCGCCGAAATCTCCGTTCTGGCCATCCCGATTCCTCCCTTGCCGAAGCCATAGTGCAACAAGGATTCCACTTCCTTGTTTGCACCGGAAATGAAATCCTTGTTTTTCAATCCATTTGATTTCTGGTTTACATCGCTGCGCCGGTAGCTCCGTCCAGAACGCGGACAAGCTGGCCTTCGCATTCATGCACGCCTGCTTTGGTGACTTTCACCCGGCAGATCTGGCCTTGAAGGTCCTCGGAGCCGTCAAAAACAAGCTGCAGGTAGTTGTCGCTGAAGCCGTGCATTTTGCCCGGGCCATGCGATTCTTTCGAGCCTTCCGGAATGACGTCCAGCACTTGGCCGACGAATTTTTCCGCATAGGCGAGCTGCATGCTCTCCGAGAGGCTGATCAGCTCGCGCACGCGCTCGTGTTTGATTTCCTCGTCGACTTGGTCCTGCATCCGCGAAGCGGGCGTGCCGTTCCGTTGGGAATACGGGAACACGTGCATCTCGGAGAAATTGATCGCCTTCATGAAATTGTAACCGTTCCGGAACATTTCATCCGTTTCCCCCGGGAAACCGACGATGACGTCCGTCGTAATGCCGACGTCCGGCATCGCCTGGCGAATCATCTGCATTTTGTTGTAGAATTCCTCGGTCGTGTACTTCCGGCGCATCCGTTTCAGAACGGTATCGTCTCCCGCCTGCAGCGGGATATGCAGATGACGGCACATTTTGGACGAGCGGTTCAGCACGTCAAGCATGTTGTCGTCGATTTGGCTGGCTTCGATCGAACTGATGCGGATCCGCTCCAGCCCGTCCACCTTGTCCAAATCCCACAGCAGGTCCGACAAACGGTAGTTTTCGAGGTCGTCGCCGAAACCTCCCGTATGAATGCCGGTCAGCACGATTTCTTTGTAGCCCGCTTCGACCAGCTGATGCGCCTGGGTGATGATGCTTTTCGGATCCCGGCTGCGCGACAGCCCGCGGGACCACGGAATGATGCAAAACGTGCAGAAATTGTTGCAGCCGTCCTGGATTTTCAGGAAAGCGCGGGTCCGGTCCGCAAAACTCGGAACGTCCATGTCCTCGAACACGCGGTTTTTCATGATGTTGCGCACGGCGTTGATCGGCTCGCGTTTTTCGCGGATTTCATTCACGAACGGAATGATTTTGTCGCGGTCCTGGTTGCCGATGACGAGATCGACGCCCGGAATATCCATAATTTCGGCCGGAGACGTTTGCGCGTAGCAGCCCGTTACCGCGATGATCGCTTCGGGGTTGCGGCGCACGGCGCGGCGGATGATCTGCCGGCTCTTCTTGTCACCGGTGTTTGTTACGGTGCATGTATTGATCAAATAAACGTCTGCGGTCTGTTCGAAATCCACCTGCTCGTAGCCTTCTTTTTTGAACAGCTGCCAGATGGCTTCCGTGTCGTAAAAATTAACTTTGCAACCTAATGTGTAAAATGCAACGGATGGCATTTTCAAACTCCCCCCATTTCTCCGGATTCGTAAAGTATGCATGCAAGGGCAACCATACCCGCTGTTTCACAGCGCAGGATCCGTTTGCCGAGACCGACGCTGGCCGCTCCCGCTTCCTCCGCTTGACGGCATTCCTCCTCGCTGAACCCGCCTTCGGGACCGACGAGGAGCAGCACGCGCGGCGAACGGTCCGCCGGCATGACGCCGATGAACGGTTTCAACGCATCCCGCAGTTGGAGGCCTTCTTCCTTCTCATAGCAAAAATAAACGGCATCGTAGTTGCGGAACGTCGCCAAAAGCTGCTTCCAGCCAAGCGGCTGCGCAACCCGCGGAACCGTATTCCGGTGGCTTTGCTCGGCCGCTTCTTTCGCGATTTTGTTCCAGCGCTCCAGCCGCTTGGATTCCTTTTTGGCATCGTACTGGACGATCGTCCGCTCCGAAATGAACGGAACGAAGGAAACCGCGCCGATTTCGGTGCATTTCTGGATGACGGTCTCCATCTTGTCCCCTTTCGGCAGGCTCTGCGCAATCGTTACCTTCACGGCGGGCTCGTGCGTCATCTCCAGCGGCCGGACGATGGCCGCCGTGACCGTGCCGGATTCGATCGACGCAATTTCGACGAGCGCCTCGCGGGACACGCCGTCGCTGACGATGAACTGATCCCCGCTTTTGCCGCGCATGACCTTCGAAATATGGCGCGCATCCTCGCCGGATATGTCCACTGTATTTTCCTTGAACTGCTCGGGCGATACGAAATACCGCTGCATGTCATCAACATCCTATTGAAGATTTTGCAAAAATCCTGAATTTAAAAAAATCACAATCCTCATCATACAACATTTGCCCGGCTTGTGACCAGTACATGTTTACCGGTCGGGCGCCCCGGCCTATGACAAAATATGCAAAAAGACCTGCATGAAGTGGTAATATAAATTTTTTGCCAACAGATAGAGAGGCGAAATCGTATATTCTCGAAGCACCGGAATAAACAAAATGAGCAAAAAGATAAACACCGACCACTGCTCCACCTGCTGCAGCTTGCCCCTTACGCGGCGAGGAACGAGATCCTCCACGATCCGGTAGCCGTCCAGTGGCGGCAGCGGAATAAGGTTAAACAAAAACAGGAAAAAGTTCATCAGTCCGAACAGCTGGAAAAACATCATGATCGCTTCCAGCAGCTTTTCATTCGAAATCGACGCCAGCACGCCCGTGCTGATGAGCAGCGAATAGATGAACGTGCCGACGACTGCCAGGAAAAAGTTGCTCAAAGGACCTGCGGCCGACACGACCACGCCCATCAAGCGCGGGCTTTTGAAATTGTCGCGGTTGACCGGAACGGGCCTCGCCCAGCCGAAGCCGGCAATCAGGAGCAAGATGATCCCGAGCAGGTCGAAGTGAACGGCGGGATTTAACGTAACCCGGCCCAGCAGCTTTGCCGTCGGATCGCCGAATTTATAGGCAAAATAAGCATGCGAAAATTCATGCACCGTAAAGGCGATGACCAGCACGACCAAATAAAAAGGGAGCTGTTCGAGCGGTACGCTGAGTATTTTGTTCAAAAAATCCATTATGACCTCTTTCTAGCTACAAATGCGACCCAGTCCTCATCGCGGCATACGTCCTCAATGGTAAAACCGGAATCCTCAAGTGCCTGCTGTACGATTTCCACTTTATTTTTATAAATGCCCGACGCGATATAAACGCCGCCCGGCTTAAGCGCCTGATACACGTCATCGATGAACAGCAAAATGATTTCAGCCAAAATGTTGGCCACGACGATGTCAACCGGCAGCGTGATTCCCAGCTCGCTTCCGTTGCCGCCGCTTAGCAGCCCCAGCAGATCGCTTTCTTTTACTGTAATCTGCCGCTCCATGCCGTTCAGTGCCGTATTTTCGCGCGCGCTGGACACCGCCACGGGGTCCAGGTCCAGGGCAAGCACATGTTTTGCCCCGAGCAACACCGACCCGATGGACAAAATGCCCGAACCCGTTCCAACGTCGATGATTTCTTCTCCGCCTTTGATCACCTTCTCAAGCGTCCGCAGGCATAACGCCGTAGTCGGATGGGTGCCCGTGCCGAATGCCATGCCGGGGTCCAGCTCGATGATTTTTTCGGCTTCATGCTCCGGCTCGTATTCCTCCCAGGTCGGTTTGATCGTCAGCCGGTCGGAGACGCGCAGCGGCTTGAAATACTGCTTCCAGGCGGTCGCCCAATCATCCTCGTTGACCGTTTTGATCTCGTAACGGACATCTCCCGGATCGATCTCAAACTCGCGCAGCCCTTCGATTCTATGCTTCACTTCCTCCAAAATGTCCTCCACCTTGGATTCTTCCGAAAAATATCCTTTGATTTCGGCTTGTCCTTCAGGAATATCGTTAAGCGGCACCTCGTACCATTGACCGTAAGACGTGTCGCGCTTTTTGTTCAACGAACCGGATTCTTCGATCGAAACGCCGCCTGCCCCGGCTTCATGCAGGAAATTGGAAATCATCTCCACGGCTTCCTCAGTCGTATGTATCGTCAATTCATGCCATAACATCGTAATTCATCTTCCTCCTCAACTCGTGCATAGCTTTTATTGTACTATACATGGGCTGCCGAGTACAAAATTTTAAGGAAATTAGCCGTTAACCTTCGATTCCCTGCGAAAAAAATAACCGCGCCCAGGCTTTGTCAGCTTGTGCACGGTTATCGAGGCGGATTCCCGCATCAAGGTTTAGGGGAGGTCCAGCCGTCATCCATCTTGCGCAGCTGGCGCTCGTCGGCGGCTTCGCTGCGGCGGATCGCTTCCACGTCGTCCGCGTCGGCAAGCGCCCCGGAAAATTCGACGTCTTCGTTTTTCATGGACATCAGTTCCTTGATTTTTTCCGTTTTGGTCATAATGCGTCCCTTTTTATCACGGCTTGCCATGATTTTGCACCTCTTTCGAATTGGTAAACATGTCTTCAAGACAGCCATCCTTTGGAAAAGTTACACAAATCCGCCCGCTTCTTCGATAATTTTCATCGCTTTATCGAAGGATTCTTCCTCGACCACGACGGTCAGCAAAATATCCCGTCCGGTTGGACCTCCTTGGCCCCCGTCGCTCATGCCGCTGGCCGACGTGTTCGTGGCCGCCAGCACCCCGGCATCGCCGCCGATCGTGTTCCCGAACGTCACGGAGCTCAGGCTATCCATGCCGGTGAGGTTCCGGTCCCCATAAGGATCGGTCCCCGGGTACATGCTGAAGCGGTCGATCGACATGTCCACGACGCGCAGCGATTGCAGCTTCCGGGACACGCTTTCGGCTTCTTCCGGGCTTTTGAAATATGCCAAAATATTTTTTTCGCTCAAAACGCTCACCTGCCTGTCGTATGTCTTCCTTGGCTGTTGCATAGGCTTTCTTTGCCTTTGGTTAGATTTTGCCTTATGCGGACCGAATATGCGCCGGATTCCGAAAGCGCGGCTAGCCGGCTTTGGACACGAAAAAAAACCGGCCAACAAATGGCCGGTTCCCCGTCGTGCTTATATATCCATTATTCCCCGCGGAAAGCGCGTTTCATGCGGTCGAAAAACGATTGTTCATGCTCGTGCGTCTGCTCGCCGTCAAGGGCGGCAAACTGGCGAAGCAGCTCCTTCTGCTCATCGCTCAGCTTGCTTGGCGTAACGACGACGACCTTCACGTGCTGGTCGCCTTGCCCGATGCCGCGCAGGCGCGGAACGCCTTTGCCCCGCAAACGGAAATAAGTTCCCGTTTGGGTGCCCGCAGGGATTTTCAGCTTCACTTTTTCCGTCAACGTCGGGATTTCGATCTCGTCCCCAAGCGCGGCTTGGGCGAAGGTCAGCGGAATTTCGCAGTAGATGTCGTCCCCTTCGCGTTCGAAGAAATCATGGGATTTGACCCGAATGACGATGTAAAGGTCGCCCGAAGGGCCGCCGCGCAGGCCGCCTTCGCCTTCTCCCGTCATGCGGAGCTGGGCGCCGTCGTCCACGCCGGCAGGAATTTTGACATGAATTTTGCGCTGCTTTTTCACTTTGCCGCTGCCGCCGCAAGTCGAGCATTTATCCTTGATGATCTGGCCGGTGCCGTTACAGTTCGAACAGCTGCGGCGATTCACCATGCGCCCGAACGGCGTGTTTTGTACCACTTCCTGCTGGCCGGAGCCGTGGCACACGGAACAGGTTTGCGGTTTCGTGCCCGGCTTGGCGCCGGTTCCATGGCAGGTGTCGCAGTTTTCCGTGCGCGGAATCGTAATATCCTTTTCCACGCCGAATACCGCTTCCTTGAATTCGATGGTCATCGTATATTGAAGGTCATTCCCCCGCTGCGGCGCATTCGGGTCGCGGCGGCCGCCGCCGCCGAAAAACATGTCGAAAATGTCGCCGAAGCCGCCAAAATCCGCTCCCTGGAATCCTCCGCCCATGCCCTGGTTCGGATCGATATGTCCGTACTGGTCATAAGTGGCGCGTTTTTGGCTGTCGCTGAGCACGTCATAAGCTTCCTTGACTTCCTTGAACTTGGCTTCGGCGTCAGCCGCTTTGTTGACGTCCGGGTGATATTGGCGGGCCAGCTTGCGGTAAGCTTTTTTGATTTCGTCTTCCGAAGCGTTTTTCCCGACGCCAAGCACCTCATAATAATCACGCTTATCAGCCACTCTTCCACCCCCGTTGTGTCCTCTGGAATATGCCGCTCATGGAAAAAGGAAAGCCGAAGCACCTGGGATGCCCCGGCTTTGACCTTCCCTTCCTGAACATAACTTTCTTAAGGTTAACCTTGTTTTTTATCCTCGTCAACAACCTCGTAATCCGCGTCGACCACGTTGTCCTTTTTAGCTGCGCCTTCCTGGCCGCCTTGGGCCCCTTCTGCGCCTTGCTGAGCCTGAGCCGCTTGCTCATACAACTTCACGGAAAGCTGCTGCACGATTTCGGTCAACTCTTCAGTTGCTTTTTTGATTTGCTCGAGGTCGTCGGATTCGATCGCCGCTTTCACTTTGTCTTTGGCTGCGTTCGCTTTTTCCACTTCCGCCGCATCGACTTTGTCGCCAAGGTCCTTGATCGTTTTTTCGGTGGAATATACGAGCTGGTCGGCGTTGTTTTTCGCTTCAACCAATTCTTTGCGTTTGCGGTCTTCCTCGGCATGCGCCTCGGCGTCTTTCATCATGCGTTCCACTTCCTCGTCGCTGAGGCCGCTGGAAGAAGTGATCGTGATTTTTTGCGTTTTGTTCGTGCCTTTATCCGTAGCGGACACGTTGACGATCCCGTTCGCGTCGATGTCGAACGTAACTTCGATTTGCGGCACGCCGCGTGGTGCCGGAGGGATGTCCCCAAGCATAAAGCGTCCCAGCGTTTTGTTGCCGGCCGCCATTTGGCGTTCGCCCTGCAGGACATGGATTTCCACGCTTGGCTGGTTGTCGGCGTACGTGGAGAAAATCTGCGATTTGCTTGTAGGGATCGTCGTGTTGCGCTCGATCATTTTCGTGAATACGCCGCCTGCGGTTTCGATACCGAGGGACAGCGGAGTGACGTCCAGCAATACGACGTCTTTGACGTCGCCCGTCAGCACGCCGGCTTGCACCGCTGCGCCTAGCGCGACGACTTCGTCAGGGTTTACGCCTTTATGAGGCTCTTTGCCCGTCAGCTTTTTGATCGCTTCCTGAACGGCAGGAATACGCGTCGAGCCGCCGACAAGCACGACTTTGTCGATGTCGTTCGGAGTCATGCCCGCATCGCTGAGCGCTTGACGGGTAGGACCCAGCGTACGTTCGACGAGGTCTGCGGAGATCTCTTCGAATTTGGCCCGGGTCAGGTTCACTTCCAAGTGCTGAGGAACGCCGTCGACGACCGTGATGAACGGCAGGGAGATCGTCGTGGTCAGTACGCCGGAAAGTTCTTTTTTCGCTTTTTCCGCCGCGTCTTTCAGACGCTGAACGGCAGCTTTGTCTTTGCTCAGGTCGATGCCTTGTTCTTTTTTGAACTCGTTGACGAGGTAATCGATGATGACTTGGTCGAAGTCGTCGCCGCCCAGGTGGTTGTCGCCGCTGGTCGCTTTTACTTCGAAGAAGCCGTCGCCCAGTTCCAGGATGGATACGTCGAACGTACCGCCGCCAAGGTCATAAACCAGGATCGTTTGGTCTTCCGATTTTTCGAGGCCGTAGGCCAGCGCCGCCGCCGTCGGTTCGTTGACGATCCGGAGAACTTCCAGGCCCGCGATTTTGCCCGCGTCTTTCGTTGCTTGGCGCTGGCTGTCGTTAAAGTATGCAGGAACCGTAATGACCGCTTGGGTCACCGGCTGTCCCAGATAGGCTTCGGCATCGGATTTCAGCTTCTGCAAAATCATCGCCGAAATTTCTTGCGGCGTATATTCTTTGCCGTCGATGACTTCCTTGTGGTTGGAGCCCATATGGCGTTTGATGGAGATGATGGTACGGTCAGGGTTCGTAATGGCCTGGCGTTTTGCCGTTTCGCCGACGATGCGCTCACCGTCTTTTTTGAAACCGACGACCGAAGGGGTCGTGCGCGCGCCTTCCGGGTTCGGGATGACGACGGCTTCGCCGCCTTCCATCACGGCTACGCAGGAGTTGGTTGTTCCAAGGTCAATACCGATAACTTTACTCATGAGAAAATATCCTCCTTCATTTATGAATCAGACGCTTTATATTCAAAAGCCGCCGAATTACATGCTGACTTTGACCATGGCCGGTCGCAGCACTCTGTCCTTGAGCATGTAGCCCTTTTGGACTTCCTCAACGACGATGCCTTCTTCGTATTCGTCGCTTTCCACCTGCATGATCGCTTGATGGAATTCGGGGTTAAACGGCTTTCCTACCGAATCCATCGCTTCAAGGCCTTCGGCCTTCAGCACGCCTTCGAGCTGGCGGAAAATCATGTTCACGCCCTTGGCGAAAGATTCGATTTCGGCAGTGTCGCCGGCAGCGGAGATCGCCCGGTCAAAATTGTCGATAATCGGCAGCAGTTCCGTAATCAGCTTGGAGGAAGCGTATTTAGCAAAATCCTCTTTTTCCTTCAAGGTCCGTTTGCGGAAGTTGTCAAAATCCGCTTGGGTCCGCAGTGCGCGCTGCTGATATTCGTCGGCAAGCGATTGAAGACGCTGTACCTCGCTTTGAAGCTGCGCCGGGTCAACCGCTCCCGCATGTTCCTCTTCCGCAGAAGAAGCATCTGTGCCCGCCTCGGCAGCCGCTTTTTCTTGTTCGGCCGCTTCCTCGATGTTTTGGTTTTCATTCAGTTCGTTTTCGTTTTCTTGAAATTGCTGGTTTTCTTTCAAGATGTCTTCACCTCCTTAATATGCTCTATCTTTTTGGCGTCAAACTTACTTTTCTTTAGCGACGTTCATTCATTTCGGCCGCCTCGCATCTTGATGACGTTATGAATGCGCAGCACGGCCGCAGCGACTTCGCCGGCCGTCAGCAGTCCATGGATTTTAACGAGCGCGGGATCGACGATGCCTTGATCCTCGTAATGGATGACAAGCCCGGTATCGCAATCGATGCCCATGCCGTCGCAATGTTCAGCCAGCTGCGCGGCACGGGCCTCTTCCATTTTTTCGAGCGGATTGTAGCCGGCGTTTAGCAGAATTTGAGCCATCGGCTTGCGCAGGGCGGCGGCCACGGCGGCAATGCCGTAGGCTTCCATCCCCTTCACCGCCTCGCGTCGGCGCTCCAGCTCATAGGAAACGGCAAGCTCCGCGGTCCCGCCGCCGGGCAGAATCCCGCCGGAGATAGCCGCCTGCAGCGCGGAGGCCGCATCCGCGGCAATCCGGGCCGCTTCGCCGACGACCTCGGCCGTGCTGGCCCCGACGATCAGCGTGACGACAGGGTCTTCCTTCTGTCCGCCGCTGCGGATCCGTACGCGCTCCAGCTGTTCGTCGTAACGCGCCTGCGGAGTAAAGCCGAGCTGTCTTGACAACGACTCCGGCTCCTTATGTAAAGCCGTCCGCCGCAGCGGCACGGCTCCCGTCATCAGGCTGACGCGGGCCAGGTCCTTCCGGCTTACCCGGGGAACCACCATGATGCCGTGGTCCATGCAGAACTGCTCAGCATCCGGATGTATTCCCTTTTCAAGCAAAATCAGGCCAACGCCAAGTTCCGCCAGCACATGCAAATCGCGGGCAAATCGTTCCCGCAGCTCCATATAGCGGGCAAAACCAGCCTCGGTCGTCAACACTTCCTCATCCAACGTTTCCGGCTCGAGCGCATCGTGCAAAACAAGGATACGGGTATCGGAAAGATCCGGGGCATCATGCGGATACAAAGGCGCCTGTCTCAGCAAAAGTCCTTCAAATACTTCATTATTGCCTTTTTCATGGGCCGTAACCGCTTCGGCGAGGGAATAGGAAGGATCTCTCAGCTTGCGCAGCCCGACGATCCCGGCTGCTTCCATGACAAGCGAGACGATCTCCTCCCGCTCCCTGCCGGCAACATAGACGGCTTTGGCCAGCAAAGGATCGTCCAGGTCGCCGATCTCCCTCGCCCTGCTCCGGAGGGAATCGGCCGCCATGCGGACGCCCTGCTGCATGCCGGCCACGACTTTGGATGCAGGCACCCCTTTGACGATTTGGGCGACGCCTTCCTGAACGAGCGCTCCGGCCAGGACGGTGGCCGTCGTCGTGCCGTCCCCGACTTTTTGCTGCTGCGACCGGGCCACCTGGATCAGGAGCCTGGCCGCAGGATGGCTGACGTCCATTTTATCGAGGATGGTTACCCCGTCGTTGGTAATGATCACTTCCCCGCGGTCTCCCACCAGCATGACGTCAAGCCCTTTGGGTCCGAGGGTTCCTTCGACCGCCGAGGTGACGGCGCGAACGGCATTGCTGTTGTTAAGCAGCGAAGCGTAACGTTCCTCGCCTTCACGCACCGGCTGCTGACCTTGACTCATCCGTCTTCCAGCCTCCCTTATTTATTCAGCTTCGACAGCATCGCGGTCAGATCCTTGGACAAAATGCCGAGCAGGCTCATCACCTTGGCGTATTCCATCCGCGTAGGGCCCAAAATGCCGATCGTTCCGAGCGCTTCCCCGTCGAGCGAATAGGTCGCCGTGATCAGGCTGCAGTTGGCAAACGCCTCGTGGTCGTTTTCGGTGCCGATCCGCACCTGAACCCCGGCCGCCCCCTGCATCGAAGCCATCATTTTCGTCAGCGTCGGCGTCTCTTCAAGAAGATCCAAAATATCCTTCACTTTCTCGACGTCTTTGAACTCGGGCTGCGTAAGCATATTCGTCGCGCCGCTCAAATACACGCGCTGGTCGGACTCTTCTTCGACGAATATGTTGTCCAGGATGCTCATGATCTCTTCGAAATTGGTCAAATGACGCTGCATTTCCTGGCCGAGCTCGCGATAAAGCCTCGTTTTCAGCTTGTAGAGCGGAACGTTCACCAGCTTGTTGTTCAGCAGGTTGACCACTTTTTCCATTTCCGAAACGGAAACGCCTGGCGGCACGGACACGGTTTTGCTTTCGACCTGGCCCGTGCTGGTCACGATAATCGCCACTGCGGTCGTTTCGTTCAAGGATAGCAGCTGAAAATGACGCAATGACGTATGAAAAACTTCCGGCCCAAGCAGGATGGAAGTGTAGTTGGTGATATTGGAAAGAATCATGGCCGCATGCTGGATCACCTGCTCCGTGGCGTTCAGCTTTTCCGCGAAAAAAGCGCGCAGCGTGCGCAGCTCGGCGGAAAAATTCTGGTACGTCGGATCAAGGTGGTCCACGTAATATCGATAACCTTTATGAGAAGGGATGCGCCCGGCCGATGTATGTGGCTGCTCCAAGAAACCAAGCTCCTCCAAATCAGCCATTTCGTTACGTATGGTCGCAGGACTAAAGCCGACATCTCCCCGTTTCGATATGCTGCGCGAGCCGACAGGTTCCGCAGAACGGATGTAATCGTCCACGATGGCATTCAGAATTAATCTTTGGCGTTCGGTTAGCATGTCTTCCCCTCCCTTTGGTCGTTCATTTTGCATCGTTAGCACTCTACTGCAATGAGTGCTAACCGCTACTACAAAAATACCAAACTGACCTGAGCATTGTCAAGTCGGTTCGGCATGTGCGGGGGATTCTGTGCTTGTGTCACGATTGGCGGTTTAAGGCGCCCTGTTCTTCATTCTTCACGGTCAAGTCCCTCACCTGACGCAAAAACCGCTTCCTCACAACCCTGAACACCGGGTTTGCTTGAAAGCGGTCCACGTTTGATCTCCATAAACGGTATTAATCCAGCATCTTCAGCACGGCGATCTCGTCGCAGCAGGACTGCTTGCTGCAGTTCACGCAGTCGGTCCACACCTTTTCCGGAAAGATCTCCTTCTCCACGACCGAAAAGCCGTTTTTCACGAAAAAGGATACCTCGTACGTCAACGCCATGATTTTCGGAATGCCCTGCCGTCTGGCTTCTTCGGTCAGCTTGTTTACGAGCATCGAACCGATGCCGAGTCCCTTGTACCCGTCCATGATCCCCAGGGACCGGATTTCGACCAAGTCGTTTCCGAGGCGGCATAACGAGCCGCAGCCGATGACGGCGCCGTCCACTTCCGCCACGACGAACTGGTCGAGCTGCTTCTCCAGCACCTTGCGGGACCGGGGCAGCATAATCCCTTTTTTCGCATATCCATCGATCATCTGAAAAAGCGGCTCGATATCCTCCGGGACCGCAACCCTGCACGTCACTACAGCCGGCATCCTACTTCTCCTCCTATTCGAGGATGGGGCAAAACAGGCTGTAGCCCGGGGACATTTGCGCATCCTCTACGCGTCGCTGTTTTATAATATGAATAAATATACAACATCGCGTATAGAAGTGCAAGCCTATTCTTTGATCGTCAAATAGCCGATAAATTCGCCGAATACGTCGTTTCCGAACAAGAGCCCCTTTTCGCTGAGGCGGTATCCCGCATCCGTCGGTTCAAGCAGGCCCGCATCCAGCATTTTATGCAGCGGCTCCGCAAACACGTCTTCGATCCGGACTCCGAACTGCTCCTCGAAATGGCGGTTCGACACCCCGCTCAGCACGCGCAGGCCGACCATCATGAAATCCTCCATCGCTTCCTCGCGGGAAACTTCGAACGACTCCAGCCGCGGCAGCCCTTCCTTCGTCGCTTCCGTATACGGGTTGACCCCTTTAATGTTCATGTGGCGCCGGCGCCCGACATAGCCGTGGGCCCCCGCCCCAAGTCCGTAATAATCTTCGTTCAGCCAATAAGCCATGTTGTGACGGCTGTGGTAACCGGGTTTGGCAAAATTGCTGATCTCATATTGCACGTAGCCGGCTTTTTTCATCCGCTCCATTAATAGAAGGTACATTTTCAGCTCTTCGTCTTCGCTTGGGAGCGGCAGCTGGTTTTTTTTGTACATCGTATGGAAAAGCGTGTTTTCCTCGACCTTCAGGCTGTAAATGGAATAATGCGGCAGGTCGAGCGCCAGCGCTTTGTCCACGCTTTCCGCGAGCATCTCCACCGTCTGGTTCGGCAGGCCGAACATCAGGTCGATCGACAGGTTTTCGAAGCCGGCTTTGCGGGCGTTTTCGAGGCTTTGGTACACGTCGTCCGTATCATGGATGCGCCCGATGCCCTGAAGCAGCTCGTTCTGGAACGATTGCACGCCGAAGCTGACGCGGTTGACGCCGCCTTCGCGCATGACCGACAGCTTTTCGAGGTCCGTCGTACCCGGGTTCGCCTCCATCGAAAACTCGATGTCTTCGGCCCAATCCGGAAAATAGGTGCGGACCGTCTTCAGGAAGTAGGCCATCTCGTCCGGCTTCAGCACGGTCGGCGTGCCGCCGCCGACGAAAATGGACCGGATGACGCCCGGAGGAACCTCCTTGACGGTCCGTTCCATTTCGCGTTCAAGCCCCTGCAAATATTCCATGACCGGCTGATTTTTCAGCACGTAGGAATTGAAATCGCAATAAAAGCACTTGTTCGTGCAAAAGGGAATGTGAAGATAGACCGCCTGCGGTTTCGGTGTTCCTTGGGATCGGTCGCTCGCCGTTTGCGGCTGTAATGCTGTCATGGTTCAATTCCCTCCTTGTTCTGTACATTTTAAAAAAGCCCCAACCCTGTGGGGCTAAAGCTCCGAAAGCGGCGCATCCTTTTTCGGGAATGAAAACGAACACGCCCTATAATCATGGGAAAAGCCGCTCCAGCGGCTCTTCCGTCACATTGAACTTAGTTGTCGTCGATTTTCAGGACGGCCATGAACGCTTCCTGCGGCACTTCGACGGAGCCGACCTGCTTCATGCGTTTTTTGCCTTCCTTTTGTTTCTCCAGCAGCTTCCGCTTCCGCGAAATGTCGCCGCCGTAACATTTGGCAAGGACGTTTTTGCGCATCGCTTTGACGGTTTCGCGGGCCACGACCTTCGTTCCGACGGAGGCCTGGATCGGCACCTCGAACATTTGGCGCGGAATCAGCTCGCGCAGCTTTTCGCAAATGACCCGCCCGCGCTGGTAAGCCCGGTCGCGGTGCACGATAAACGACAATGCGTCCACCTGCTCGCCGTTCAGCAAAATGTCCATTTTCACGAGATTGGATTTCCGGTACCCCGACATTTCATAGTCGAACGACGCGTACCCTTTGGTTCCGGATTTCAGCTGGTCGAAGAAATCGTATACGATTTCCGACAGCGGGATTTCGTAGGTGATCGTGACCCGGGTCGTATCCAGGTACTCCATGTTCACGAATTCGCCGCGTTTGCCCTGGCACAGCTCCATGACCGTACCGACATAATCGTTCGGCACGATGATCGCCGCTTTGACGTAAGGCTCTTCCACCGAATCGATTTTGCCGATTTCCGGATAGTTCGACGGGTTGTCGATCTCGATGACGTCGCCGTTCGTCAGCGTAACGCGGTAAATAACGCTCGGCGCCGTGGTGATGAGCGGAATGTTGAATTCCCGCTCGATGCGCTCCTGGATGATCTCCATATGAAGGAGTCCGAGGAATCCGCAGCGGAAGCCGAAGCCGAGGGCGCTCGAGGTTTCCGGCTCGAAGCTGAGCGACGCGTCGTTCAGCTGGAGCTTCTCCAGCGCTTCACGCAAATCGTTGTATTCCGACGTTTCGATCGGGTACAAACCGCAGTATACCATCGGATTGATTTTGCGGTAGCCCGGCAGCGGCTCCGGCGTCGGGTTTTTCGCGTCCGTGACGGTATCGCCGACCCGGGTATCCCCGACATGCTTGATGCCGGCCACGATGAAGCCCACGTCGCCGACCTTGAGTTCGTCCACGATCGTCATCCGCGGCTTGAACGCCCCGACTTCGATGACCTCGAACGTTTTGTTCGTCGCCATCATTTTGATTTTGGAGCCGGCTTTAATGCTGCCGTTGACGACGCGGACATAAACGATGACGCCTTTGTACGGGTCGTAATGCGAGTCGAAAATGAGGGCCTTCAGCGGCTCGTCCGCTTCGCCGGACGGCGGCGGAACCTGCTTGACGATCTGCTCCAAAATTTCCTTGATCCCGATCCCCGCCTTAGCCGAAGCAAGCACGGCTTCGCTGGCGTCGAGGCCGATGACGTCTTCGATCTCCTGCTTGACGCGGTCCGGATCGGCGCTCGGCAGGTCGATTTTGTTGATGACCGGAATGATCTCCAAATTGTTGTCCAAAGCCAAGTACACGTTGGCCAGCGTCTGGGCTTCGATTCCCTGCGCGGCGTCCACGACGAGCAGCGCGCCTTCGCATGCGGCGAGGCTTCGCGACACTTCATAGGTAAAATCGACGTGTCCCGGCGTGTCGATCAAATTGAGCAAATATTCCTGGCCGTCATCCGCCTTGTATGTAAGATGTACGGCCTGCAGCTTGATCGTAATGCCGCGTTCGCGTTCCAAATCCATCTGATCGAGCACCTGATCCTGCATTTCACGGGACGTCAGCGCGCCGGTGTACTCCAAAATCCGGTCGGCGAGCGTCGATTTGCCGTGGTCTATATGTGCAATGATGCAGAAATTCCGAATATTTTTTTGCCTTGCTTGTACGTCTGTCATGCCCTACCCCCAAAACAGCCTGATGTGTCAATCAATTCATTATAGCAGTTGAAATAAAGGCGGGCAATCCCACTGGCGGGCCGGAATTACTCGGTGATGGAATCGAAGACGGAGACGACCAGCCGGATGCCTTTTTGCGATAGATTTTGCAGCAGCCCGGCCGTTTTGTCCGCCAGAACGTCCACCGTCGGTTTGCCCGTCTCCGGCGACAGAATTTGCTCCGGCGTTTGCGGGCCGTCTTCCTTCACTTCGACCTGCTCGGGCTCTTTTTCCTCGATCTTAAAACGGTTCGAGCTTTTGGGCGCAGGGGCTTGTCCATTGCCCGCCGCCGCGGCTTGGGTGCTTGCGTATGCCGGGTTTTTCCCGGAGTCGGGGGCGGGCCCGCCGGAGCTTGCCAGCTGCATGCCGACCAGCACGCCGATGCCGGCCCAAACGCCCACCATCCAAATTCTTTTCGCCCATTTCGACATGACCGGTCTCTCCTTCCATCCATTTCCGTCTTCGCTTTGGATTAACTGCCGGACCCTGCTTTTTGCGCGGAACCCGACTTGTCGGCGCTGGCTTTCTCCGCTTTTTGTTCCTTGAAATACACTTCGGCGATCATTTGCGCCAGGACGTCTGCGGTTCTCTTCAATTCTTCCTCGGTGCTGTCGATGCCGCCGACTTCGATCAAAATGCTGTGCTCCGACAGGGATTGGTTATATTCGCCGTTGCCTTGAGATGAAGTTTTGCCCCAAACTCCGCGCGATATTCCCGGATACGATTTCTCCAAACGCTCGTGGATGGCATTGGCGAACGCCTCGTTTTTCCGCCAGTTTTTGTTGGCGTGGCCGATGATGAAAAACACCTGGGCATAATTTTGTCCATGAATGGACGTAGTCGTTTTCCCGTGTTTTTGGGAATCCCGGTGGATGTCGATCAAGTAGGCGAGCCCGTTGTTTTGCGCCATGGCCTCTTTAACCGTTTGACGGGAATATTTATATGAATAGTTATAATTGTAATTATCAACGGCCGACATATAATCTTTTTGCGAATGGATCGCCCCTACCCCCATCTTTTCCAGCTTGTCGGCCACGTATTTCCCGACCAGCATGACGTTTTTGTCGGGCGACGTGGAGCTCGGGTTCTCGCTGGTTTTGCCCAGCAGCGGGTTATACGCCTCTCTCGGGTGCGAGTGGTAGATCATCACGACCTTTTTGCCTGCGTTTGCGGCGGGCGGCGTCTGCGCTTTGTCCTGCCCTTTCGGCTCCTGCTTGGCCGCTCCCGGCTTTCCGGGCTCTTTTTTGGCGCCGGGCTCGGGCTCTTTTGCCGGCGGCTTCTCCGCCTCTTTGGGTTCCTCTGCTTTGGACGGCTTCTCGCTTTTGGCCTCCGTTTCGGGTTCGGGCGGCAGATGGAAATCTTCGGGCGGGTCTAAGTTCCGGTTGCCGGAGGCGCTTCTCAGCAGCACCGGATCGGTCGTCCCCATGCCCGGCATTTCCTTGGCCAGCAGGCTTTTCGGATCGCGGGGATTCACGCTCGTCAGCATTTGGAACACGAAGGTGGTCATTTTTTCGCCCGAAAACGCCGACGTTCCCTTTTCCTTATCCAGATGCGGCACCTCCATGCCCAGCATGTCCATAAAAAACCCGCTGGACAGCGATCCCGCAAAACCTTTCATGGACGAAACGGGGGAGGTGTTCAATTTGTTTTCCGCCATCCCGCCCAGCCCCAGCATGACAAAAAATAGAAACGACCCGAGCATCAGCAGCAAAAACGTCCGCCCCATCGACAGCATGTGCAGCATCTTCGTTCTCCATTTGCGGATATTCCACAGTCGAAATCCATTTCTCATTGTGTCGTCCTCCTGAACTCTCTTATACTTCAAAACTATGAGCCCGGAAGATTCGCTAGAACCAAAAATGATATATTTGCGAGAAAAAAAGAAGCCGCGATAGATTCGCAGGCTTCCTGATTCGTTCGTAACGGCCGAGCGGTCCTAGTGGGTGTAGGCTCCCGAATTGCCCGGATCCACGGCCTCGTGCAGCGAGGCGTTTAATCCGCTGGCCACGATGTTGGCGATATCCTCGATAAATTCGTCGATTTCTTTCGGCGTGACGATCAGGTCATGGCCAAGCGGCTCCAGCACCTCTTTGACCAGGGCCAGCCGCTCGTTTTCGGAGATGCTGTCCAGCAGCCCCATGATTTCGCGCGTCTGGTCTTGGTTCCCGCCGAAATGCTTCTTCATCATTTCCATCACGTTGTTGACGATCGTCGAAGCATAACATACCGTCGGCACGCCGATGGCGATGCAGGGAACGCCGAGCACCTCTTTGGTCAAGCCGCGCCGCTTGTTGCCGATGCCCGAACCCGGGTGGATGCCGATATCGGCGATTTGGATCGTCGTGTTCACCCGTTCCAGCGAACGGGAGGCCAGCGCGTCGATCGCGATGATCAGGTCCGGCTTCGTCCGGTCGACGATGCCCTGAACGATTTCGCTCGATTCGATGCCCGTAATGCCGAGCACGCCCGGCGCGATCGCGCTGATTTGGCGGTAACCCGGCGCGACCTGATCCGGCATCAGCTCAAAATATTGGCGGGTCACCAGCACGTTCTCCACCACGAGCGGGCCGAGCGAGTCCGGCGTGACATTCCAGTTTCCGAGGCCGACGATAAGCACCGTGTCTTTCTTTTGAATGCCGATCAGCGTCAGAAAATCCTCGAACTCCCTGGCAAAAGCCTCCGTCACCCGTTCCTGCAAACCGGTATCGCCGTTCCGAAGTCCAGGCACCTCCAGCGTCACGTAATGGCCTTTGATGCGGCCGATCGCTTGCGAACCTTCGTCCGTCAGCACGTTCAGCCGGGTCACCTTGATCCCGTCCTTTTCCGATACCTCTTCATCCACGCCCGGGATCGAATCCGGATATTGCTTCGCGGCCAGCTCTCTGGCGTCCACCGCCAAATCGGTGCGCACGTTGTATTTTTGCAGATCCAATTCCATCTCAAAATCATCCTCCTTTGCCTTTTTCGTTATATTGTGCGGGAGGCGGCCTCCGATTATGCAAGCCTTAGTATTGCTTTTTGCGGTACCCCATGCTAAACTATTTTAAGTTGTGAACCATTTGAAGTTCTCGAATGCCTTACAGGAGGTGAATGCAATGCCAAACATTAAATCCGCCGTTAAACGCGTAAAAACGAACGAAAAACGCCGTGCGCTTAATGCTTCCCAAAAATCCGCGCTCCGCACAGCCGTGAAAGCTGCTGATGCCGCGCTGGCTAATAACGAAGTTGAAGCTGCTAAAGCTGCAGTTCAAGCCGCTTCCCAGAAGCTGGACAAGGCTGTGACAAAAGGTCTCATCCACAAAAATGCTGCAAGCCGCAAGAAATCCCGCTTGGCGCAAAAACTGAACGCCCTGACTGCACAAGCATAAGGTGCGCTATCCATACGATGAAAATGAAAAGTCCTGAACAGCCAATCCAGCTGGTCAGGACTTTTTGATTCAATATCCCGTACATACATTTTTCCTGCAATCAAGCCCACTCATCAAGTCAGGAGGTTGACGAGCAATGGAAATCTGGAAGAAAAACTTATGGGTTTTATGGTTCGGTTCTTTTATCGTCTCTTCAAGCTTCTCCATGGTGGTTCCGTTTCTCCCGATCTTTCTCATCCAAATCGGCACGACCGAAAACGTTGAAATGTGGTCCGGCTTGCTGTTCAGCAGCGCGTTTTTGGCAGGGGCGCTATCCTCCCCGTTCTGGGGCGCCGTCGGCGACAAATACGGCCGCAAGGCGATGATCGTTCGCGCCGGTTTCGTCCTGTGCGTCATTTATATCCTGACTTCGTTCGTGACCAGCCCGGTTCAGCTGCTCATCTTGCGGATTCTGCAGGGCCTGCTTTCCGGCTTCATCCCCGGGGCGATCGCCATCGTCGGCACCAACACGCCCGAGCATAAAGTCGGCTATGCCCTCTCTACGATGTCGACCGCGACGGCGACGGGCAGCATCATGGGGCCGCTGCTTGGCGGCGTGCTGTCGAAGCTTTTCGATAACCGCTTGGCGTTCGCCAGCGCAGGGGTGCTTTGTTTTCTTGCCACTCTGCTCGTTATCTTTTACGTCAAGGAAGAAAAATTCGTTCCCGGCAAAGGACGCGTGTCCGTGCTCAGCACGATCAAGCTGGCCGCCGATAACAAGCTGCTTCTGGTCGTGCTGCTGCTGACGATGTTTACGCAGTTTTCGGTCATGACCATCGAACCGGTGCTCCCGCTTTACATCGTGGAGATCGGCCATTCGGCTTCCGACGCCTCGATTCTGGCCGGCATCATTTTTTCCCTGGTCGGCATCGCCAGCATCCTGTTCGCTTCCCGCTGGGGGAAACTTGCGGATAAAATCGGCTTTCAGAAGGTGCTTTTGATCGGGTTGTTTGCCGGAGGCGTCGGCTCGCTGCTGCAAATTCCTTTCCATAACATTTGGGCGTTTTCGGTCGTCCGGTTTTTGTACGGATGTTTCTTCTGCGCGGTATTCCCGGCCCTCAACGGCCTGGTGGTACGTGCGACTTCGGCCGAATTCCGCGGCAGGGCCTTCAGCTTGAGCCAGACGTCGAACCAGCTGGGCGGCATGCTCGGCCCGCTTGCGGGCGGCGCCATCAGCGGCGTGTTCAGCATCCATACGGTCTTTTTGCTGACCGGCATTTTGCTGCTGCTGACGATGGGCCTTGCCTTGTGGTCCGGACGATTCAGCCGCCAAACGGAAACGCCTTCGTCCTCTAGGGCGATAAATCACTAAAGCGCTTACCTTGGCTGCCACGGTATGAGGCTCAGAAAGCCCTCGCCCGCTTTAAGCGGAACGAGGGCTTTTTTCCTTGAAACCGATATAAAAACGGATCGTTTGATTAGGCGGAAGGACGGGCTGCCGCGACTTTTCTTAAGCAAACGCGAAAAAGGCCGGTCAGCCGTCCCGGTTTCCGTAACCGATCGGCCTCAGCCTTTTTGCGCTTTCGTTTTTATGCCGCCAATCTGAGCAAAAACAATTCCAAGCCCAGCACCTTGTCGACGGCTCCGGTTTTCATTTGGTAATCCAGCGTGCCGAGACGGCTCAAAATCTGCTTCAGCTGGGCCGCCTGAAACTTCCGTGCCTGCTCCCCGGCGATTTTGACGGCGTAGGGATGGAGGCCAAGCTGGGAAGCGATTTGCTGCTGGGAAAAACTTTGCCCTGCCAGGTCCTTGACCTGAAGAATGATGCGAAACTGCCTTGCGATCAGCGCGGCGATTTTGATCGGCTCTTCCTTCTGCTTCAGCAGCTCGTAAAAGATCGAAAGCGCCCGGTCTACCCTTAGGTTGGCGATATCCTCCACAAGGGCAAACACGTTTTGTTCCGTGCTGCGCGCGATCAATTGGTCTACCATGTCGGTGCGGATGATCCCGCCTTTGCCCGCGTACAAGCAGAGCTTGTCGATCTCGGCGGCGAGCGTCTGCAGCTGGGTGCCCGCATTGCGGATGACGAGCTCCGCGGCCCCTTCTTCAAACGTGCAGTCCTGCTCCTTCGCTTTTTTGCCGACCCATTTCAGCAAATCTTCGCTGCCAAGCGGCATAAACGATAAAAGCGCGCCGCTGCTTTTGACGGCTTTCACGATCTTTTTGCGCTCGTCAAGCTTCTCCTGGTTTACGATAAAAACGAGGATGCTGTATTCCGCCGGGTTGTTCATATATTCAAGGAGCGATTCCGGACGATGCTCCACTTTGCCCTGATCTTTGCCCGCCGTAAAAACGGAGGCATCCTGCACGAGGATCACCTTGCGCGGCACCATAAAAGGCACCATCTCCGCCTCTTCGACCACCTGCTGCAGGGGCGTATCCGCCAAATCGTAATGGACAAGCGCAAAGTCGCGTTCTTCTTTGGAAATCGTCTGCTCCACGAGAAAAGACACAAATTCGTTCATCTGGTATTTTTCCGTTCCGTACAACAGGTACACGGGAGAGATGTCCCCCTGCTTCACGGCCTTTACCGCGGTTTTCACGTCCATACTTAAGCCCCCTTTCATCTATGTAACTCTGCTTAAGTTTTGGCCTGCTTAACTATATTAACAAAAATCCAGGCCCGGGAAAACAGCAGAGGGGCCCTCCGCAGGAAGGCCCCCCTGTCCCAGCTCATCTATGATAAACACCGGCGGGCAGGGCTCTAGAAACCCCGCCGCCAGTGGTTACACGACGATCCTGGTTCAATGCTGTCGGTATATCCTATTCCATATCTCTTGTATTGGTGCATGTTTGTATCTCTATTTTTGGTCTCCCATGGATTCCTCGTCAAGGATTCGAAACCTTCGAGTCGTCGACGCGATAGGTTTTGCTCGTCGTCGTTCCTTGGTCATCGGCCGTTTGGTAAGTAAACACCGTGCTGTCCGCAGACCAGACCCCGGTTACCCAGTTGCCCGGCAGGTCGATGGTCTTGACGGCCTTCTTCTGGCCGTCCTGATCCGAAAGGGCATAAATGACCAGCTTGCGGTCTTCGACGGAAGCCGCGTATTTGCCGTCCGGAGAATTGATCTGGACCGCCGCGGTTTTGATCGAGCTGATGCCCATGGTTATTTTTTCATCGGCGAGGGACTTCTCCTGGTCCGGATGATCCGGCGCGACCGCTTGGCCTTGCGCTGAATCTTGGCCGGCCCCGCTGGCCCCGCCGTCGCCGCCCGCATTTCCCGAAGCGGTCGCTTTTCCCTGATCCTCGGCGGTCTGATCCTGATTCGCCGCGGCTTTATCTTGATTCGCCGCCGTTTTATCCTGGTTGGCCGCGTCTTCGGCAGGTTTCTGCGCGTAGTTTTGTTTCGGCTTCAGGTCTCCCGGGGGAACTTGCTTTTTAGCCGCCGCATCGTCTTTCGGAGCAGTCGCTTCGGTTTCCGTGCCCGCGCTGCGGGCATCCTTGGAATTCTGCTGATCCGCAGGCGTTTCGGACCGGGCGGGCTGTTCCTTCGCAGGCTCTTCCGGAGGGGAAGCGTCCTGCGCTTTCATTTCCGTCATGCCGCTATCGCCTGCGCCGGCATCTTCTTGCGCAGGCTCGCTGCCGCCGTCGCTTCTGTAGAGCATTTCCTGTTTAGGCTCGACATCCTGCCGCTCGCCGCCGCTGCCCGTCGTGGAATCGGCAGACGAAGTCGCGCTTTCGGCCGTTTTTTGCCCCGCTTCTTTGAAAGCAGGCTCTTCCGCGGTCGACAGATGTTTCGGAGAATAATTATAGATCGCCACTCCCAAAATGATCACCGCGGCTACGGCCCCCATGGCCGTACGTCCGACGATCGAATTGCGGAATTTGCTTTTGCGCGCCGGACGCGCGGGTACCGGTACCATCTCGGCAGGCTCCTCTTCGCGGGAAGCGCTTTTTTCCTGACGGGCCTGGTCGATGGCTTCCAGTTGCGGCATGATGGCGTCGACAATGCTGAATTTGGGCGTTACCTTCGGCAAATCCTCAAGATCCCGGGACAATGATTTCAGCATCCGAAAGGTTTCCGTACATTCAGGACAATGTTTCAAATGCTCATACAGCTGCACGGTTTCTTCCTCGCTTAAATCATAATCCAAATAACGGTGCATCCACTCCACCACCTCTGGACATTTCATCCTGATACACCACCTTTCTGATGCTCTTGAAGCATATTCTGGAGCTGCTGCCTGGCCCTGAACAGGTAAGACTTCACCGTGTTCAGCGGAAGGTTCAGGCAGTCGGCAATTTCATTGTAAGAAAAATCCTGCAAATACCTTAGCACGATCACGCTTCTATGATGATCCGGCAGCTGGTCGATGGCTTCCTTGATATCCTGGGCCAGGTACGAAGACATGACGGTGCGTTCCACGTTCTGTTTGTCCTGAAAAACCAGTTCATGCTCATCGATGGAAACCGTCGGTTTCGTGCGCCTGAATTTGTCGATGCAAATGTTGGTCACGATCCGTTGAACCCAGGTTTTGAACTGCGCCTTTTCTTCATAGGAGCCGATTTTCGTGTAGATGCGGATGAGCGCTTCCTGGGAAGCGTCCATCGCATCCTGTTCGTCGTTTAAAATATAGTAGGCTGTGCGGTACACTTGATGCTCAATTTCTCTTAATAGGGTGATTAGAGCGTCGCGATCGCCCGATTGAGCGGCTCTTATGAGTCCCTGCTCTACCACAAAGGATCCCCCTCTCCCTGCAATCTAACAGACGTGCAAGTGTGTCAAATTGTTGCAATTTGTAACCAACTTTTTTCTATACATGGATAAGGCCGATATATCTTATGTACGTAAGAAGGTGTCGGGTCTCGTTTCTTCGGAAAAAGAAGATGGCAAACCCCAATTAAGGATACCAAATTCTAGTGAGCCCGTCACCAAGAAACATGATCGCTTACGCAACTCATCCATTTTACGAGTTTTTCCCTTTTAATTCTTTAAGATTTTGTCAGAATCGGAACGATTTCCTGACGTATTGGTGTCAATTCCGTCATGTGTCCGGGCCTTGTACGCCCTGCTGGAATTCATTGGCGGAAAGGACCGAATTTGCTTCGGATTTGTATGCCTTCGGCACGGATCCGCATTTGGACTTCGCCGTTTTGGTCCGTCCGGAACAAGCGGGCCCCATCGCGTTCGATCCGCCGCACGACATCGGCATGCGGATGGCCGTATAAGTTGTTCACGCCCGCCGATATGACCGCGGCTTTCGGCCGCCAATGCCGGAGCCATTCCTCGCCGGTGGACGACTTGCTGCCGTGATGGGCGATTTTGATGACATCGATGCCTTCGCCGGGCCGATCGGCCCCGCCGGCATCACCGGACGAGCGCGGGTCCGATGCCGCTTGAACGCCGCTGCCGGCCCAACCGAGCACGTCCTCTTCGGCAGCCTGGTCCATATCGCCCGTAAACAGCAGCTTCCTTTCGTTCATGGTCAGCACAAACGCCACCGATAGATGGTTTTGGCTTTTTTCCACCGGAACCTCTTCCTGCTCCGCGCCGTCCAGCATCGGCGAAATGAAGGCAAGCTCCGTATGCTTGTCCGGCTTCAGCTTCATGCCCTGATGGACGGCATACACGGGAATGCGCCGCTCCAGGGCCGTACCGATCAGCTTGTCGAAGGACTTCGTTCCTGAAAGCGTTCCGTTGAACAGAAAGGCCTTTACCGGGATTTGATCCAAAACCGCCTGCAAGCCCCCCGCATGGTCCTGGTCTCCGTGCGTAACGATCACCGCATCCAAACGGTGGATTCCCCGCTGCTTGAGCAGGGGGACGACCACCTTGGCGCCGACTTCAAACGGATTTTTCCGATCCTTCCAGCCGTCTTCGGGCTTGCGGAAGCTGACCGTGCCGCCCCCGTCCACGAGAATGTTCCGTCCCTCCGGAGTCGTGATCAGGATGCTGTCGCCTTGCCCCACGTCCAGAAACTGTACGAGCCCCGCCCCGTGCAAAGATGTAGGCCGATACTCCCAATATATCAGAAACAGAAAAGCAAGCATAATTCCGGCAAGCGCGGCTCTCGTTTTCCTCTTATTAGGCGCAGCATCATCCGGATCCAAGGAACTCCCCTTCCCTTCAAGCTCCGCCGTTTCGTCATCGGCGTTTTCCGCCTGCCGGGCTTCGCGCCTTCCCGTCTGCCGGTTCGCTATAAATAAAAACAGGTACATCAAAACAAAATAAGCCGCAATCCACATGAAAGACGGCGATTTCCATATCGTGACGAACTGCGGGAAACCGTTCAGCCAACGGACAAGACGGAACGTCCAATCGCTCGTCAGCTCCGCGGCCCGCCCCAATGCCCTGCCCGCCGGCAACCAGATCCAGCCAAACAGCAGCGCGGCCGCGCCAAGCGGGAGCGTAAGGAAGGTAATAAACGGCACCAGCACGAAGTTGGCTGCAAACGACAGCAGGGAAAACTGGTTAAAGTAATAAATGGTCAGCGGGAATGAGACCAGCTGGGCGACCAGCGTCACATTGACGGCTCCGGCGATGCGCTTCGGCAAAAAGCGAAGGAGCGGGCTCATCAGCGGAACGTACACCATCAGCCCGGCCGTGACCAGGAATGAAAGCTGGAAGCTGACGCTCAGCAGGTAATACGGATTCCACAGCATCATCGCAAGCGCCGCTGCCGCCAACACGTTCAGTCCGTCCTTCAGCCATCCTTTTCTCGCGGCATAAAGCCCGATCATGCCCATGATGCCCGCCCGAACGACCGATGGGCTCACCCCCGACAAAAGGACGTACAAGGGAATCAGCAGCATAGCCATCAGAAGGGCCTTTTCGCGGGTTATTTTGAATAAGGAAAAAATAAACAGCAGGCTGGCGACGAATACCGCGACATGCATCCCGGAGATCGCCAAAATATGCGTCAGGCCCAGCTGCGAAAACTGCGTGTACGTTACGGGGTCGATATCGTCCTGCATGCCGATCAGCAGGCCTTTCATATATCCGGCGTGGGGCTCCCGAAAAATTTGGCCGATTTTATCCCCAAGCCCGCTGCGGGCATGATCGTTCCACCGGAAAACCGTCAGCGTGCTCCAAGGCGAAACCGGCAGGGAAACCTGAACATGTTCGCTCCCTTTCGTTTTAAAAAGCCAGTGGATGTGCTGCGTCCGCAGATAAGCCGCGTAATCGAAAGCGCCGAAATTGCGGGCGTTTCCGGGAAGCTCCAGCGTCCCGTCCAGCTTGACCTGGTCTCCCCGCTGCCACTTGCGGGCTGCGTCCTGCTGCTCCTTGCTTAGAAGTTTGACTTGAACCATAACGCGTTCCCGAAATCCTTCGGACGGCGGCAACCCCCTGCCCCCATGCCCCTCCGCGCTTCGGCTCGCCTTCCGCAATTCAGCCTGGAAGTCCGCCCGATCCCCGTCCACGTCGACGGAAGAGACGATGACCCCCTCGGCATGCAGCGGCATCCCGTTTAATTCGTCCGCAGCCGCAGCCAGCGCCTCCGGCAGGGCCGTGACGTTCCGCGCGTCATGCCACAGCCAGTATGCGCCCGACAAGGTTACCGCGATCCAGGCGATCAGCATGCTCCGCAGCAGCTTCCGGTGCAGCAGCACGGCAGCGACGAGCAGAAGCGTCAGTCCCATCCAGATGTAAAGCAGCCGCGCGTCCGAAAAAGCGCAAGCAAGGCTGCTCCCGGCCAGCCAACCGGCCGTTCCGACGATTAAAGGCCTTCCCTTCACGTTCATTCACTCCTCCTATCCGGCTCATCGCGAGTAAAAAACAAAAACCCCTGCCTGCGGTCAATCGCCGCTTTGGCAGAGGTCCTTCCTCGAAAAGCATATCATGGACAATCGATATTTTCGTTAATTGCAAACGGTCATGACCGTTTCGCGCGGTGGTTCGTAGGATGACAGTTTGCGGAAAACGATCCCTTTCTGCTTCATCATCTCCGTCACCTTATCCGAATCCTTCGGATAGGCACGGTGAAACACGATTTCCGTCACGCCGCTGTTCGCGAGCATGTTGGCGCAAGTCCAGCACGGCTCGTCCGTCACGTATACCGAACTGCCCTCCCGGTCGATCCGGTCCGTAAACAGCAGCAGATTCTGCTCGGCATGGATCGTGCGCACGCAGCGCTGCTTTTTGACCATTTCCTGCCTGCCGTCCTGCTCGATCATTTCGATCTCCTCCGCGATCATGCAGCCGGCCTCCGAACAATCGGGAACGCCCATCGGCGCGCCGTTGTATGCCGTACCGAGCAGCTTTTTGCCCTGAACGAGCACGGCCCCGACATGCCTGCGGGGACAGCGGGAACGCGTCGACACCATGTAAGCAATGTCCATAAAGTATGTATCCCAGTCTTTTCGTGTTTCGACGTTCACCTGTTATCACCTTGTTTGTCATAGAATGTTTGTCTTATTGTAGCACATCTCCGGGCTAAAGCACTATGTAAGGCTTTATTTTTTCAAGCATTTTCGGGCCGATCCCCTTTACCTTGTCCAAATCCGCGACCCTCTTGAACGGCCCGCGTTCGTTCCTGTAATCGATGATCGCCTGCGCTTTTTTGGCGCCGATGCCCGGAATGGTCATCAGTTCGGCAGCCTGGGCGGTATTAATATTGACCTTGGGACCCGATGGGCCTTCCGGAGAGTTCGTTTCCGGGTCTCCGGCGGCCTTGTCGGGCGCGGCATGTACAGGCGAACTCCCGGGTCCGGGCGGCGCAGCTTCCCCGGCAGGGCTGTCAGTGCCCGTTTTGGCGGCGACGTTGCTGCCCGCTTGCGGTTCCGGTACCGAAGCTGTTGCCTGGGCGGTCTGAAGCTCTGTTTGCACGGACTGCTTGGGCTGCCGGCTTTGGGCAGCACTTGCGGCGTTTTCCGCGCCGATGTTTTCCTTCCCGGTTTTTCCGGCCCCGGAAGGGTCTTGCCCGCCGCCGCTCTTCGACTCCGGCATTCGCTCCCCTTCCAAAGCGCTTGCGAGATTGTTGTTTAACGGCTCCCAGCCCTCGATGCCCTTTTCGGTTTTGAGGCCTGAAAGCAAGATGGCTGCGCTTCCCAATATCGCGCAGCATGCGCTGATCGCCAGCGTCCATTTTTTCATACGAACACCTCATTTTTTAATAAACTGCGGCCGACCCCGTTTCGATCCTGCCGCGAGACTAGGGATGATCCTGCGCTGCCAATAAAGGCGTCCGGCAAAAGCCTCTTCCTGCCGAAAACCGTCATGACGTACAGGCCCACCTGCATACATTAAAAAGAAGGACTGCGCCGTTACCGTAAAGCACGAAAGGAGGGAAAGCATATGAAGGTGGGATTCATCGGAACCGGCAGTATGGGAAGCGTGTTGATCGACGCCTTCATGACTTCCGGTGCGCTTATGCCAAATCAAGTTTTCGCCAGCAACCGTACGGCAGAAAAAGTCGCTTTGCTCGCTCAGCGCCACCCCGGTCTAAACGTATGCAGCAGCAACGCGGAAACCGTAAAAAACAGCGATATCGTATTCATATGCGTAAAACCGCTTCAGTATAAAGCCTTAGTGGAAGAGATCAAAGATGAAGTCAGGCAGGACCAGATGCTGGTGTCCATTACGAGCCCGGTGCAAATTCGTCATCTGGAACAAGCTCTTGCCTGCAAAATCGCCAAAGTGATCCCGAGCATCACGCATTTGACCTTAAGCGGGGCTTCCTTATGCATGTACGGCACCCGCATCGCTCCGGAAGACAGGCTCGTGCTTGAAAAGCTGCTCGGCGCCATCAGCGAACCGCTTGAAATCGAGGAGTCGCATGTCCGTATTTCCTCGGATTTCTCCAGCTGCGGCCCTGCATTTATCAGCTTTTTCCTCGACCAATGGGTCGAAGCCGCCGTAGAAATGACCGGGATCGGGCGCGAACAAGCCATCTCCCTAGCCGGGGAAATGCTGCTTGGAACGGGCAAGCTGCTCACGGAAGGCGGTTTCCATCCTCTGGACCTTCAGGAAAGGGTCGCCGTGCCCGGCGGCATCACCGCCGAAGCGCTTGCGCTGCTCAGGCAAAGCTTGAACGGCGTGTTTCATCAATTGATCGCTACCACCCATGCCAAATACGAAGAGGATTTGAATAAATGCGACGAACTCATGAGCGATACGAAAACATAGCCGTGCATGCTCCTCCAGACACCGCAATTCCGCTAGCCGGATCAGGTTCATCCTTGTCCAAGAGGGCTTGGGAAACAAAAATCCCCGTACGAATGTACGGGGATTTAATGCTTTTAAACCCTGTTTCGGATGCCGCAGCGTTTATGCCAAGCTTTGGACGAGCTCGGGATTTCGCGGCATCCTCAAAATATGCATTTAGTTCGCTACGATATTGACGAGCTTGCCCGGAACCGCAATCACCTTGCGCACGGTCTTCCCGGCGATGGCTGCCTGCACGTTCTCCTGGGACAGGCTGAAGTCCTGCATGGCCTCCTGGCTCATGTCTTTGGCGATTTTGGCGCGCTGTACGATTTTGCCGTTCACCTGGATCACGATTTCCACTTCGGCATCCACGGTCCAAGCTTCGTCGAAAACAGGCCATGGTTCGTACGTGATCGATCCCTCGTGCCCGAGGCGCTCCCACAGCTCTTCGGCGATATGCGGCGCAAACGGCGACAGCAGCTGCGTGAAGTCCTCGATCGCTTTGCGCGGAAGCGAGTCGGCTTTGTAGGCGTCGTTAATGAAAATCATCAGCTGGCTGATGGCCGTGTTAAAACGCATATGCTCCATGTCTTCGGTCACTTTTTTGATCGTTTTATGCCATACGCGTTTGAAATCGTCGCTGCCTTCGCCGTCCGTCAGTTTCGGATTCAGGCTGCCGTCGTCGTTGACGACGAGGCGCCATACGCGAGACAGGAAGCGATGCGCGCCTTCCACGCCGTTTTCGTTCCAAGGTTTCGTCGCTTCCAGCGGCCCCATGAACATCTCATAGATGCGGAGCGTATCCGCGCCGTAGGTTTCGACGATTTCGTCCGGGTTGATGACGTTGCCGCGCGATTTGCTCATTTTTTCGTTGTTCGTGCCCAGGATCATGCCTTGGTTGACCAGCTTTTGGAACGGCTCCTTCGTGCTGACCACGCCCAGGTCGTAAAGCACTTTATGCCAGAAACGGGCGTACAGCAGGTGAAGCACCGCGTGCTCGACGCCGCCGATGTAGAGGTCGACCGGCATCCACTCGCGCTCTTTCTCCTTCGAAACGAGCGCTTCCTTGTTGTGCGGATCGATAAACCGCAGGTAATACCAACAGCTTCCGGCCCATTGCGGCATCGTGTTGGTCTCGCGGCGCGCTTTCATGCCGGTTTCCGGATCCACCGTTTCCACCCATTCGGTCACGTTCGCAAGCGGGGATTCCCCGGTTCCCGACGGCTTGATCTGGTCGATGTCCGGCAGCATCAGCGGAAGCTGGTCTTCCGGCACGGTTTTCATCGTTCCGTCTTCGAGGTGGAGGATCGGAATCGGTTCGCCCCAATAACGCTGGCGGCTGAACAGCCAGTCGCGCAGGCGGTAGGTCGTTTTGCCTTGGCCTTTGCCGTTTTCTTCGAGCCATGCGATCATTTTGGCGATCGCTTCTTCGGTGCCCAGCCCGTCCAGGAATCCGGAATTGACGTGTTCGCCGTCACCGGTGTAAGCCTCTTCCTGCACGTTGCCGCCTTTGACGACCTCAATGATGTCCAGGCCGAATTGCTTCGCGAATTCCCAGTCGCGCGTGTCGTGGCCCGGCACCGCCATGATGGCCCCCGTTCCATAACCCGCGAGGACGTAATCGGCGATCCAAATCGGCAGTTTCGCGCCGTTGACCGGATTGACGGCATAGGCGCCCGTGAATACGCCGGTTTTGTCCTTGGCCAGATCCGTGCGCTCCAGATCGCTTTTGCGGGCGGCAAGGTCCTGGTACGCTTTGACCGCTTCCTGCTGCTCCGGCGTCGTGATTTCGGCCACGAGCTCATGCTCGGGAGCCAGCACGCAGTAGCTGGCGCCGAACAGCGTGTCCGGACGCGTCGTAAATACCGTCAACTGGCCGCTATGGCCTTCGATGGCGAAATTCACTTCGGCTCCCTTGGATTTGCCGATCCAGTTGCGCTGCATGTCCTTGATGCTTTCGGACCAGTCGAGCTCCTCCAAATCTTCAAGCAGGCGCTCGGCGTATTCGGTGATTTTCAGCACCCATTGCCGCATCGGCTTGCGGATGACCGGATGGCCGCCGCGTTCGCTTTTGCCGTCGATGACTTCTTCGTTCGCAAGCACCGTGCCCAGAGCCGGACACCAGTTCACGGGAAGTTCCGCCACGTAAGCGAGGCCTTTTTTGTACAGCTGGATGAAAATCCACTGCGTCCATTTGTAGTATTCCGGATCCGTCGTGCTGATCTCGCGGTCCCAGTCGTAGGAGAACCCGAGGGATTTGATCTGGCGGCGGAAATTGTTGATGTTTTTGACCGAGATGTCGCGCGGATGTTCGCCCGTATCGAGCGCGTGCTGCTCGGCCGGCAGGCCGAACGCGTCCCATCCCATCGGATGAAGCACGTTGTAGCCGCGCATTCTTTTATAGCGGGATACGATGTCGGTCGCCGTATATCCTTCCGGATGGCCTACGTGAAGGCCGGCGCCGGACGGATACGGAAACATGTCCAGCGCATAGAATTTCGGTTTGCCGGGATCTTCGCCCGTTTTGAACGTATGGTGCTCATCCCAATACTTTTGCCACTTCGGCTCGATCGACTGGGGATGATACCCCTGAGCCTGCTGATTGTCACTCATCTACTAATGCCCCCTCATACAGTCAGGCGGACGCCTTGCGCGGCCGCATCATTCGCGTGAATCTCATTAAAAAAACCTCTGCAATCCATAGCGTATTAGCGCTAGGGACGAGAGGTTTGATTCCCGTGGTACCACCCTAGTTAACGGAAAACATGCTTTGCTTCCGCTCCCTTTGCACCCTTAACGGAGGTGAGGCGATGGTTTTTCACGAAAGGAGGGTTCATCCGTCCCCCGTTCAAACCATGACTCCGAGGCGAGTTCATTCCGCTTCGTCAACCGGCTTGCACCGACCGCCGGCTCTCTGGGTGACACCGCCGAAACTACTACCCCTCATCATTGCCATCATGTCATGAAATTGTTGTCAAACATTAAGTCATATTATATATAAAACCCGAATTCTAGTCAATCCGCTCACTTTTTCGGGCTTCCTTCTCCTAAAGTCTAATGCCGTGCGTCAGAAGAAAGTTTTGATGAAATTTTTTTGGTCCTTCGTAAAAACGTAGCCGCGGTTTTCGTAAAACCGGTGGGCCTGCGTTCTGCTGGGATGGGACAGCAGCTTTATCCCGGAAAATCCGTTATCCTTCCCCACTGCTCAAGCCTTCCGATCAACAAGCTTCCGATTCCTTGATTGCGAAGCTCCTTTTTAACGACAAACCCCAAAACGTTAACCAAGGAGTCCGAAAAAAGCAGCTCATACGGACTTCCGTGGATGTATCCGATCACCTGGCCGTCCCGCTCGCCAACAAAAACGACGTCTTTGGTTTTGCTTGCAATGATTTCGATCCGCCGCTTGACCCTCTCTTCCGAAAACGTGCGGAAATTAGGGTTGAAATCCACGTTCAGCCAATAAACGTCGCGATAATCGGTTGGCCGGATCTCCCTGATCGTAACTTCTCCCGCGTTTTCTGTCACGCCCACTCCTCCTCTTACTCCGTCATCCGTTCGACGTATGTATTCGGCGCGGACTTCCGTGTTTCCTCCCGAGCGAATAGCGGGCGCAGCATAACGACCATCCAGATTAACCCTGTAAATAGGGACGCAGCTTCAACACCGATTCAGAAGATTGCGGGGACTGACGGAACATAAACCTTTTGAATAACAAAAAAGCCGGCCCGCCGGAAATGCAATTTCCAACGGCCGGCTCGTTCTATCCTTTTGTAGCCAATCTATTTGATCGCGACGTAAAACAGCCTTTGGGCGTCGTCTCCGGGCTCCACCCACTTAAAATCCGCATAACATTGGACGTCCCGGAAACCCGCCTTCACCAGCTCCGTTTTCATCCATTCCGGATCGTAGGCGCGCTGCACATGCGTTTCTTCGAACCGGCGATACAAATCGCTCTGGTCCTCCTTGGCGAAAATGCTTAAATGATGCTCGATCTCGCAGCGGGGAGCGTCCAGCTCGCATGTCCAGATGTACGATACCGACCGGTCGTCCCACACGAAAGGCTGCTCCTCGGCATAGCGGATGATCGTGTTCGGGTGATGCACGTCGAACAGGAAAATCCCCCCCGGCTTCAACCCCTGATACGTATGGGCAAATGCCGAAACGACGTCCCGCTCCTCCAGCAAATAGCTGAAGCAGTCGCAAAAAGAAATCACCGCGTCCACCGGCTCCGGGACTTCCCATTCCCGCATGTCCTGCTGGACCCAACGGATGGAGCCTTCGCGGTAAAGCCTGCTGCCTTGGGACGTGCCTTCCATTTTCCTTCTGGCCACGGACAGCATGTCCGCCGACAAGTCGATCCCGATGACCTCGAAGCCCGAATTGACGAGCGGTATCGTGATGCTGCCCGTGCCGCACCCCAGCTCCACGACGCTTTTGGGCATGCTTCCATGCTTCTCCCAAGCCTCCCGGGCAAATCGGAGCCAATCGGGGTAAGGCATGTCCTCCATCAACTGATCATAGACATATGCAAATTTCCGGTAAGAAGACATGATGCCACCGCACTTTCTTTTCACTTTCGCGCCGGAAACAGGGGAAGGCTATTCGCCTTGCCGATCCTGATCCGGCTTCGCCAAATACGTCCAACTTTCCTTTTGCGTGACCAGCCCTTCTTTCATCAGCTTGCCGAGGGCCCGCTTAAAGGCCGACTTGCTGATCCCGAAGCGCTGTTTGATAATGTCCGGAGGCGTTGCGTCGGAATAGGGCATCCCTCCCGAAGGGCGTTCCTTCAGGAAGGCCAAAATCCGCTCCGAATCGACGTCGCGGCCGATCTCCTTGCGCTGGGCCATGGAGAGGTTGACGCGGCCGTCCTCGCGGATATGGCTTACGCGAACGTCCACTTCCTCGCCCAGACGAAGCAGCCTGACCCGCTCCGAGGAGTGGATCATGCCGATGACGCCGAGACCGACCACGCCGCCGTCGACGATCACGAAGGTGCCCATCTGCAGCGGCCGGTATACGGTGGCTTTGAACCATTGGTTCAGCCAGGAGCCCGGCGCCCTGAAGGCGTGCTGCGACAGTTCCTGCTCTCCCGCCAGTTTGGCGCGGAGGCGCCCCTGCTTGTCATGCTCCATGATGACGAATACCGAGTCGCCGACCTGCGGGCGAAGCTCCTTCATTTCGGGCAGCTCGCGAACCGGCAGCAGAAGCTGGCGGCCAAGCCCCATTTCGAGAAAACAGCCGAGCCGGGGGTGGACGTCGGCCACGACCAGCTTTGCCATTTCCCCAAGGGTCAAATACGGCTTTTTCATCGTCGCGGCCAGACGGTCTTCGGTATCGTAAAAAATGAACACCTCGACCCGGTCGCCCGGCTTGATCTCCCGCGTCAGCTCCGAATAGTGCAGCAGCAGATCCTGCCCGTCCGCATCCAAAAAGTACCCGTACGGCGAAACCTCGCGCATGACCTCATAGGTTTGGATCGTTCCTGCAATCGGGCTCATACCGTTTCCACGACCTTGGCGTCCGACCACAGGCGTTCGATGTTATAGTAGTCGCGCTCGTCCCGGTGGAAGACATGAACGATCACGTCCCCAAGGTCGATCAGCACCCAACGCGCGGAATTCATCCCTTCGATCCCCCGGATTTCCGAGCCGGCTTCCTGAACGCGTTTGCGGATTTCCGTGGTGATCGACTGGACCTGCGTATCCGAGTTCCCGTGGCAAATGACGAAATAGTCCGCGATCAGCGATACGCCTTTCAAATCGAGCGCCACGATATTCATTGCTTTTTTATCTTCAGCAGCTTGGACTGCCAGGTTTAACAATTGTTCCGATGTAAGGGTCATGAATTCGCCTCCAACTGTTTAATAAGATCATTGCGGGCAAAAACCGTCAGCGGATAGATGATTTGCCGCCGCGACACGAGCAGGCTGATCGTGGAATCGAACCCGGCGACCAATCCCTCTTCAAGGCTATGTTGGGCCAGTTGCCGGATATTATTCACGCCGGGAAAATCCCTTCCGGGCTCGATATAGTCGGCAAGGCAAACCACCTTGTCCATCAGCGTCATGCCGATTCGCCCCGATGTATGATATTTGATGGCGTCCAGAATTTCCGGATCGTCCACGCCGTAATCGCGCTTGGCGACAAACGCCCCGACCTCGGCGTGCCATAACGATTTGTCGTAAAACAACAGATCCTTGGACAAATCGTTTTCCCGGATCACGGCCTCCATCTGCTTGACGGGCCAATATTTGGCGACGTCATGCAATATCGCGGCGCGTTCGGCTTTGACCGGATCGGCCCCGTATTGCTCCGCAAGCTTCACGGCCGTTTCCATGACGCCTTGGGTATGTTTCCAGCGCATGGCGGGCATTTGCTCCGAAACCGATTTAATCAGTTCTTCGCGGCTGAATTCCATACAGTCCTCTCCTCCTGATATAGTCGTAGACGCTGTCCGTTACCATATAGCGGATCGAATGTCCCGTGGCCAGCTTTTCCCGGATTTCGGTCGACGAAATATCGACCTGGGGCATGTCTGCCAGATGCACTTTGCCCTGCAAATAACCGGGCAGCGCATCCAGGTCCAGCGTCGACCCCGGCCGGCCCACGCCGATGAAGGTCATCAGGTTCACCAGCTCCTCGATGCCCTCCCATTTCGGCAAATAGTTGACCATGTCGGCGCCGATAATAAAATGAAATTCTATGCCTTCAAAAGAGCTGCGGATTTCCTTCACCGTGTCGATGGTGTAGGAAACGCCGCCCCTCCTGATTTCGATGTCCAACGTGCGGAAGCAGGGGTGGTCCGAAATCGCTTCGGCCACCATGCCGAGCCGGTCCTCTCCCGATGCTCCGGCCTGTTCCTTGTGGGGCGGGATGTGGCTTGGCATGAACCAGACCTGGTCAAGCCCGAACGAATCCCTTGCCGCTTCGGCGGCCAGCAAATGGCCGATATGAATCGGATCAAAGGTGCCGCCCATGATGCCTACCTTCATGGTGAAACCCTCCCGCTTTTATGGCAATTCGATCGTTTTGTGGTCTTTGGATTCTTTGTACAAAATAATCGTGCTTCCGATGACCTGCACCAGTTCGGACCCGGTGCTTTCCGCCAGTTCCGCGGCGATATCGTGTTTGTCTTCGATGCAGTTGTTCAGCACGCTGATTTTCATCAATTCCCGTTTCTCGATCGCTTCGTTGATATGGCGCACCAGCTGTTCGTTGGTTCCTCCCTTTCCGACTTGAAAGATCGGCTCCAAGTGGTGCGCAAGGGACCGGAGATAACGTTTTTGCTTACCCGTTAGCATGTATGATCATAACTCCTTAATATTCGACTGTACTTCTATTGTTCCCCGAAAAGGGTCTATTCCGACATACTCTTCAGCACCGCGTTTCGCATCGCGGCCACCGGAGCCGGCAGCCCGGTCCAGTATTCGAGCGCATACGCGCCCTGATTGACGAACATGCCGAGCCCGCCGTGCACGGTGCAGCCTTTTTGTTCGGCTTCCGCAAGCAGCCTCGTTTTCAGCGGGTTGTAGATGAGGTCGCTGACAACGATTCCGTCCGGTACGAGGTCCGCCTCCACCGGCGTGTCCGACACGTTCGGGTGCATCCCGACCGAAGTCGTATTGATTAAAATATCGGCATCCCGCAAGTACGCAGGCAGCTGCTCCATGGATATCCCGCGGATATCCGCAAGGTCCTTCCACTCGGCGGCTACCGCTTCCGCCTTGTCGGCCGTCCGGTTGGCCACGCAGATTCGGTCCGGGCCTTCCAGCGACAAAGCGTAGATGATGCCCCGGGCCGCGCCGCCCGCCCCGATCACCATGATTTTTTTCCCTTTGAGATCGGGCGCGGCCTCTTCTTTCAGCGAGCGAACGTAGCCGATCCCGTCCGTGTTGTATCCGGTGAGGACGCCCTTGTCGTTCACGATCGTATTGACCGCGCCGATCCGGAGAGCCGTCTCGTCGAGATGGTCCAAGTGCGGGATCACCTCAAGCTTATGCGGGATCGTGACGTTGATCCCCCTAAAGCCGAGGGCTTTGATCCCGGCGATCGCGTCACCCACCTGTCCGCTTTTGACGTGCATCGGAACGTAGGACCCGGGCACCCCGAGCGCCTTCAGCGCGGCCTGATGCATGGCCGGCGATTTGGAGTGGGAGATCGGGTCCCCGATCACGCCGAGCAGCAGCGAGCCAGTGCCTGCAAGCAAATCCGTTTCGATTACCATGTCTTCATCCTGCCTCTCCGTAATCTTTCCGAAAGCTTACGCTTAAATCAAAGACGGTCTGGCAACCACCTTGACGCCTTTCGGCGCGTGGATGGCCGTCAAGGCACCTTGATCGCCGTTGACTTTAATCCAGCCCAGGCCGGAAACGAACAGATCGAGCTTGCTGCCTTTAGGTACGCGGATTTCATGCCTTGTCCATTCCGGCAGCTCACCGAGATGATCGGCATCCGGCGGAGACAAAAGCTCTCCCGCATGCTCCTTGTAGAGGGCGTCCGCCTTCTCCAGCTTCGTTCTGTGAATGTTCAGCCGGCCGCTGACATAACAGGTGAACGACTGCCGGGCACCCTGGATAAAGTCAAAACGGGCCATGCCGCCAAAAAAGAGCGTTTGTCCCTCGTTCAGCTGATATACCATCGGTTTCAGCGGATTCTCCGGCATGATCGTTCCCAAATCCTTGCGGTTGACAAGCTCGCTGTACCGCCATGGATATACGATCCCCGGCGTATCGATAATGAAATGCCCGTCATCCAGCGGGATGCTGACCATGTCGAGCGTCGTTCCCGGATAACGCGATACCGTCAGTTCCTGATCAAGGTCGCTGTAATCGCGGATCAACCGGTTGATCAGCGTCGATTTGCCGACGTTGGTGCCTCCGACGACGTAGACGTCGCGGTCGCCCCGGCGTTCGGCTACCGCATCGAGCAGCCGGTCGAAGCCTTGATTTTTTTTGGCGCTGCAAAGGATGATCTCTTCGGTTTTAAGCCCCTGTTCCTTGCATTGCTTCTGGACCCAATTAATGATTTTATTCCAATTTGTCACTTTTGGCAGCAGGTCGATTTTGTTCACGGCGAGAATGACGGGATTGTTGCCCACGAACCTTTGAAGGCCCGAGATCAGGCTGCCGTCGAAATCGAACAAATCGACGATATGGATGACGAGCGCGTTCTTGCCGCCGATTTGGCTCAAAAGCCGCAGGAATTCATCCTGATCCACCGTTACGGAAGACGCTTCGTTGTAATTTTTGATGCGGAAGCAGCGCTGGCAAACGACGGGTTCCCTGCCCAGCGACTTCTCCGGAATGTACCCCGGCAATTCGGGATTCAGCGTCTGCAGCCCAATGCCGCAGCCGCTGCATTTTTGGACGCTTTGTCCTTCGATCGGACCTTTCATTAACGTTTTTCCTCCTCAAGCCATAGTCCTTTTTTACGCAAGCGCCTCAAGGCGATTTTCTCCAGGCGGCGGTTGATCCTCGTCCCCCAGCCCTCGTCGCCGACCGATATCGGAAGCACCAATACCGTAAAAAGTCCCAAGCGGTTGCCGCCGTACACGTCGGTCATCATCTGGTCGCCGACGACGATCGTTTCCTGACCGGTCAGCCCCATCATGTTCATCGCTTTGCGGAACGGCGCATTGCTGGGCTTGCGCGCCTCATGGACGAATTCGATGTTCAGCGGCGCGGCAAACGCCGACACTCGCTCCATGCGGTTGTTCGACACGATGACGAGCTTGAACCCGATCTTTTTCACCTGGTCGAACCAGGCGACCAGCTCCGGAGTCGCAAGCGGTTCCTTGGCCCCGACGAGCGTGTTGTCCAGATCGGTGATGATACCCCGGTAACCTTTGGCGTATAGGTCCTCCAAATCGATATCAAATACGGTATCCACCCTTAGTTTAGGGATAAACATTTCAAACAAGTTGTTGTCACCTCAGTTTCATAGGACAAACTATACCATAATCCGCGTAGTTAGCAAAATAATCCGATGAAAGCAAATCGCCCGTTTCCGGGCTTTTCCAAAAAGAAAGCGCCCGCGAGGGCGCCAGGTATAAACCCGCGTGTCATGCCGCAAAATCTTGCGTCTTTTTGAACGCATCCCAAAGCTCCCGGCTGACCATGTGAACTTGTTTCCATTCGTCTTCGGTGACGGCCGCGGGGCTGTATCTTGCCTTCTCGAACAGCGCCAGCAGCCGGTTCAGGGAAGGAGCCAATGCAGGCATGTCCTTGTTCCATCTTTTGACCGATTCCCGCAGCGTTTCGTGCGAATCCCTGCGGATTCCCTTGCGCTTCAGCTTCCGGAGCCACCGCTCCGTCAAAACGACGACCTTCTGGTCCGGCGTCAGTTTCCGGCCCGTCCGGAAGCCCACGAGCAGGAAGCGGAGCGGAATCCGCAGCAACCATGCGGAATATGCGGCAAACAAGGCGACGATCACAATCGTGGTCCAGAGAACGACCGCGCCGGAAATGCCGGACGGCTGCGGTGCGGTTTCCGCGGGTTGCACGTCCTTCTGCACCTCGGGCTCCTGCTCCTCGACGGCCTCCGGAACGGTGACGGGCTTGCTGTCTTCCGCATGCGTAAGCAGCGGCATATTGAAGCCGGGCGTCGCTTCGACCGGAATCCAGCCGTAAGGGCCGAAATAAATTTCCGCCCAGGAGTGGGCATCGGCATTGGTTACGGTATAGGTCCCGCCGTCCGGAAAATCGCCGCCCTGGCGGTTCATCATGTCCGAATCCGCTTGCTGCATGCCGGGAGCATACCCTTTGACCCAGCGAGCGGGAATGTGAAGCGAACGGGCCATCATCACCATGGAAGTGGAGAAGTAATCGCAGTACCCCTCCTTCACTTCGAACAAAAAGCCGTCCACGAAATCCTTGCTCGTTTTGGCGGACAAATCGGGCTGGTTCGTATACCGGAAATTGTTTATTAGGTAGTTTTGCAGCAAACCGATTTTTTCATACGGCGTATCCGCCGAAGCCGTCACCTGCTCCGCAAGCTTGCGCGTCCGTTCCGGAAAGTCCCTCGGAATCTGCAGATAGCTGTCGTCGACGCCATGGTCGCCGTAGAGCTGCTTAAACGTTTTGCGGCGGATTTCATCCTCCGGAATGACCGGGATCTCCGAGACGACCGTATACGTTTTCGGATATTCCGGCTGTTTGGTCGAGGTGGTCCAGTGCAGGGCCGACTGCTGCGGGTCCCACAGCAATTTTCCCCCATCCGCGTTGTCGATGCTTTTGAGCTGGGACACGTGGTAAGCGCCGAACAGCACGGGATAGACATTATCGCTAAGCATCGTCACCGTCTGCTCCAGCTTTTCGGTTTCGGGGGCTTGCGGGGTTTCGCTCGGGAGCGTCTCTCCCGCTTCCACTTCCTCGTAGCCGCCTTTGCCGCCCTGGTCCGACCAGCCGCTCCCCGTATAAATTTGCCTCGTCTCGCCGCGCCAATAGCCGCGTTTGTCGGATTGAACCAGCATGACGGGGGAATAGTCGAAATTAAATCCCCCGCCCAAACGGCTGTCGTTTCGGCTGTAGCCCGAGGAACTGCTCTCCTTGGCGGAATCGAGCTCGCCGCCGATATCGGACGCGCCCCCCGCTCCGCCCGAAGTATCGATCCAAGCGGTATACGGGTCGGTCAACGTCGGAGGAACGTTCGGCATGCTGACGCCGGCGATGAACATGACGGAAAACAAAACGGCCGCATGGATCAGGATTTTGGCCGGGTACTTCCGCAGGCGCCGCCATCCGGCCGGAAAACGGGCCTGGAACCGACGGAAATGCTCGCTGACGAGCCAGCCGAGCGAAGCGAAAACCGTCCATGCCACCTCTTGCCAAAGGTTAACGGGCGTAAAGGAATCCAAAATGCAAAACGCGATCACGTTCATCCCCGAAAAAAGAAGGATCCTGCGCTTCGTGCCGACAAGCGATGCGCTGAGCACCATCAGCAGCCACGCTCCGAGCGCAATCCAAACGTAAGGCGACATATGTTCGATGTACTGCCGGATCCTGTCCGCAAAAGAGCCGGAAGGCGTGTACACCCAATACCGGACAAGCTCCCGGTGAATGATGTATAAAATAACGACGGCTTCAAGCACAACGCGGTATATCCTTTTAATAGGAAGCAGCATTTCCGCGATGGCAACGAACGTAATCGTCAGCCATACGATCGATTTGGTTTCCTCAAACCACGTAAAATCCATAAAAAAGATCCATTGCTGGCCTATGATCCAAATCCAAAACATGGACAAGGAATAAAACAGCGATTTTTTCGCAAAAGACAGCCAGTCGCTCATGCCGCTCCTCCTCCCAATGCCGCGGGCAGATCCTTTAAGTCGGCAACGGCGCAGCCGAACGTTCCCGCCGCTTTAAGCATCGAAACCCAGCCGTTTTCCTTGCCGGCATCGCCGGACGAACCGACCAGGATATGGGAAGGGGTGAACCCGCGCGTTCCGGCCCAACGCAGCGTTTCCAGCGTTTTGCCGCCGCTTTCCGGGCTGATCAGGACGAGCAGGGATCCGGACGGGATGAGCCGCGCGTGTTTCTCCAGCTTGGGCTGAAGTTCGCCGAAACCGTCCGACGTCACGTCCACCAGATGATGCATCATCCGCTGAAGTTCGCCCGGATTTTCGCTCGGAACGAACATTTTCGTCGGCTCTCCCGCCGTCAGCAGCCCGAGGCACAGCCTCTTTTGCATGGCGTAATGAATGAGCGAGGCCGCGGTCGACACGGCGAGCTCAAACTGCTTGTCCGAAGCGTAATGCCCGGAGATCGCGTCCAGCACGATCATGATTTTGGGCACCGAATCGTATTCGAATTCCTTCGATTTCCAGGATCCGGTTTTGGCCGTGGCATTCCAATGGATCCGCGAAATCCGGTCCCCGTAGACATAGTCCCTGACGCCGTTGATCTGCGTCGTTTCCCGGCGGGAAGCGATCGACCGCTGCGGCCCGGCAAGCCTGGAATTCCGGTCGATCATCTGCCAGCCCGGGATGGGCACCGTGCGCGGAAACACCCGAAATTGTCCGGGCACATGGAACGTGCCTTTATGTTCGACGAAGCCGAAGATATCCTCGGTCACGCACTGGGTTTCGGTGAAATAGTACCTCCCCCGCTCCAGCGGCGGCGTTTGGAATACCAGCTCGCCGCCGCCGCGAAAATCGGGGATGACGCTTTCCTCGAACGACCACGTCTCCCCGTTATGCCTTTTCATGACTTCGCGGATCACCACGTACGGCATCGGCAAAAATCCCGGCACGGCAAAGTTCAGGCTTACCTTCACCTGCTCGCCCGCCTGCAGCGTGTGGTCCTGCTCGAGCCCGGCGGAGAGGGTCCGCCGCCCGTGCACCCGCCGGATGCCGCCAAGTCCGCCGGCGATCAAATACGCGACAAGGACGGAGATCATGACAAGGAGCATCAGCGACGTTTTCCCGCCTTGAAACAGCACGAACAGCAGGCTGGCAGCCCATACCGCAAGCACGATCCAGAAACGGACATTCCGCAAAATCGGTCTTAAGGTCGTCAGCAGCGCCTTCATTCCGATCAACGCTCCAGCGCCACAGGCACATGAACCTGCTGCAAAATCTGTTTCACGACCGATTCCGCGCTGACGTGTTCGAGGCGGGATTCCGGACGCAGGATGATGCGGTGGGAAAGGACGAAAGGCGAAAGCACCTTGATGTCATCGGGCAGCACGAAATCCCTTTGCTGGATGAACGCATAGGCTTTGCCTGCCATCATCAGGGACAACGAAGCGCGCGGGCTTGCGCCCAGCATGACGGAAGGATGCTTGCGGGTCGCGCGGACGATGTTCAGGAGATAGTCGGCAACGGCTTCGTCGATGAACACGTTCCGGACTTCCTTCTGAAGCTCCGCGATGTTGTCCATCCGGGTTACCGGCTGCAATTGGTCGACAGGCTGTCCCTGCTTATGCTTCAGGAGAAGGTTTCGCTCTGTCGCCGCATCCGGGTAGCCCAGGCTGATCTTCATCATGAACCGGTCGAGCTGCGCCTCCGGCAGCATGTATGTTCCTTCAAAATCGATCGGGTTTTGGGTCGCGCACAGCATAAACGGTTTGGGAAGTTCGTACGTTTCACCGTCCACCGTGACGTTCCGTTCTTCCATGACTTCAAGCAGGGCCGACTGCGTTTTTGTCGTCGCGCGGTTGATTTCGTCGGCGAGCAAGATGTTCGTCATCACCGGCCCCGGACGGAAAAAGAACCTCTCTTCGCGGGGATGGAATACCGATACGCCGGTAATGTCGCTCGGGAGAATATCGGGATTGCACTGCACCCGTCGGTAATCGCCGCTCATGGATCTGGCCAGCGCCTTGATCATTTGGGTTTTGCCCGTTCCCGGGACGTCTTCGATCAGGATATGCCCTTCTGCCAGGAGAGCAGTAAGCAAGAGCTGGATTTCAAAGGCTTTGCCTAAGATGCAGGATTCAAGGTTCGTTCTTAAGGCTGCAATGGTTTGCAGGGATTCGCTGCTTACGGGCATAGATCCGTGCCTCCTTATTTCGTTCGTTATCGTTGGATTAAGGGAATGATCGTTCATCGAATATTGCTAAATCTTGAGATAAGAAGCATATATCTTACATTGTACATGATCCTTTCCCGAAATGTATATTGTGCAGGACTCCTAAATTCGTCGTATACCTCGACATTCCCCTTCCCCCGGGCCAAAGAACGCATCAAGAAACAAAAAATCCCGGCTCGCCAAAATCGCTCCCCTGCATCGGGTCGCGCAACGCAAAAAAGGCTCGCCCTGCAGTTCGAACGCTGCTAGGGAGAGCCCTTTGCTGTTGCTGTTGCTGTTGAGTTTTGAAAAACACGGCGGTTATCCGCGCGGACGGACGATCAAGGCTGCCAAAAACGAGAAAATGATCGCGGCCGATATCCCGGCGCTCGTCACCTCGAAGATCCCGGTCACGATTCCGACCCAGCCGTCCCTTTGCAGCTCCGACAGCGCGCCGTGCACAAGCGAGCTTCCAAAGCTCGTAATCGGAACCGACGCTCCGGCGCCGGCGAATTTGACCAGGGGGTCGTACAGGCCGAACCCGTCCGCGACCGCCCCGGCCACCACCAGCGTGCTCATCGTGTGCGCCGGCGTCAGCTTGAACGCGTCCATCATGATTTGCCCGATGACGCAAATTAATCCCCCGATGATAAATGCCCATAAAAATTGCATGTCAATCCTCCATTTCCAGCGCCACGGCATGGGCGATGCAAGGAATGCTTTCTCCCTGCTGGTAGGACAGCGGGGACAGCAGCGCTCCCGTCGCCACGACGAGCACCTTTTTAAGTTCTTTATTGGCCATTTTTTTCAGCAGATGTCCGTAAGTGACGACGGCGGAACAGCCGCAGCCGCTGCCCCCGGCTCTCACGTAAGTCTGGTTTTGACGGTCGTATACCATCAGGCCGCAATCGCCGAACTCCGTCTCGTCCATGGGGACGCCCGCTTTTTGCAAAAGCTCTTTGGCGATCGGCAGGCCTACGGATGCAAGGTCCCCGGTAACGATCAGGTCGTAATGTCCCGGCGTCAATCCGGTATCCCGAAAATGGGCTTCGATCGTGTCCGCTGCCGCCGGCGCCATCGCCGCACCCATGTTGAACGGGTCTTTGACTCCCAAATCCATGACCCTGCCGATGGTTGCCCTGGCGATGACCGGTCCGTTCCCGCTTTTGCCGACGATGCCGCAGCCGGAGCCCGTCACGGTATATTGCGCGGTGGGCGGTTTTTGCGCCCCGTATTCCGTGGGGTAGCGGAACTGTTTCTCCGCCGTGCAGTTATGGCTTGTCGTTCCGGCCAGCACCCGTTCGGCAGCCCCGGAATCGACGAGCAGCGCCGCAAGCGCCAAACTTTCCATCGAGGTGGAGCAGGCTCCGAACACGCCCAAATAAGGAGCTCCGAGCGTCCTTGCCGCAAACGTGCTGCTGATGATCTGGTTCATCAGGTCGCCGCCGATGAAAAACTGGATTTGCTCCTTCGTCAGCCCCGCCTTGACGACGGCCAGCTGGGAGGCCTGCTCCAGCAGCTTTCGTTCGGCTTTTTCCCACGTTTTTTCGTTGATTTCGAGATTATCGTAAATATAGTCAAAATCGGAGGCCAGCGGTCCCTGGCCTTCTTCGGGGCCTACGACCGTCGCGCTTGCAAGGATGCGGGGTTTCGCCTGAAACTCCCAAGTCTGGCCCTTGAGCCTCATTGGTGATGCACTCCCTCCAGTCCGAAAATGGCGTATACCAGCCCCACGAAAAATGCGGCGACGGTGCCGAACACGATGACGGATCCGGCCAGCTTGAACATATTGGCGCCTACGCCGAGGACGTATCCTTCGGCTTTGTGTTCCAAGGCGGCGGAGCACATCGAGTTGGCGAATCCCGTAACGGGAACCGCGGTCCCCGCCCCAGCGACCTGGGCGATTTTGTCATACACCCCGCAGCTCGTCAGGATCACGGAAATGATGATCAGCACCGCCACCGTCGGACTTGCCGCTTCCTTCGTCGACATGTCGAACAAAGCCATAAAAGCCTGCTGAATCGCTTGTCCGAGCAAACAGATGGCCCCGCCGATCAGAAAAGCCAAAATGCAATTTTTGAATATGCTCCGCTTCGGCTCGTGTTTTTGCGCTATGCTTTTGTAATCTTGGCTCGAAAGGTTGTCCAGCGAAAATTTTGCGCCTTTTTTAGTGCTCGCAGGCAAATGCGATACCCCCTCTTCCTCTTTTTTGGGCTCACGGAAAAATACGCGGTCCGGCTGTGTTGGAATGCCCTCGATGTGGCTTATTATTTGTCATGCGAAGGAGAGTTATGTATTTTGCGCAAATGCTTCCTGACGGCGAACAGCCGCCTCGCAAGCTTCACGGGCAGCCGTTTTACGCCAAAAGCTTCCTGATTTTCGCCATCGTGGCAATCAGAAACACATCAAAACGATGACAAGCAAAATAAGCAGTACGCAAACAAGGATGACCGCTTTGTTCATCTGTATGAACTCCATGGCATGATGCTCCCTTCTGCACCTGATCAGGGCGTTCATCTATATCTATCGTATTCGGGAAAAAGCGGGAGGTGCTTCACCGCGGCAACATGGACAATCCGCTTCGCGGAGTTCATACTATAAAAATGGGAAGTACATAAGAAATGAGGATGGCATCCATCCGGATAGCAAAGCGCAAAGGAGATCAAAAGCATGGACCAAAAAACAATGGACTTATTCCGCAAGCTGACCGAATTCCCGGCCGCTTCGGGCTTTGAAAAAGAACTTCGGGCATACGTCAAGGATTTGATGGCCCCGTATACGCAGGAATTCGTTCAAGACCGTCTCGGCAGCTTGTTCGGCGTGCTCCGCGGCGACGAGCAGGGACCGAAGGTCATGGTGGCAGGCCATTTTGACGAAGTCGGCTTCATGGTGACGGGCATTACCGACGCCGGAATGATCCGTTTCCAGCCGCTGGGGGGATGGTGGAGCCAGGCCGTATTGGCCCAGCGTCTGCAGATCATGACGCCAAACGGACCCGTGATCGGCGTCGTCGGCTCGATTCCGACGCATCTGCTGGACGAATCGCAGCGCAGCAAGCCGGTGGACATCAAAGCGATGTACATCGACGTGGGCGCGGACAACCGCGAGGATGCGGAATCGTTCGGCATCCGTCCCGGACAGCAAATCGTGCCGATTTGCGAATTCACCCCGCTTTCCAATCCGAAAAAAATCATGGCCAAAGCGTGGGATAACCGTTACGGCGTAGGCCTTGCCGTCGAGCTGCTGGAGGCGCTGCACAAGGAAAAGCTGCCGAACACGCTATATTGCGGCGCGACGGTACAGGAGGAGCTTGGACTGCGCGGTGCGCGGACGTCCGCCAACCTGATCCAGCCCGACATCTTTTTCGCTCTTGACGCAAGCGCCGCCAATGACATGACCGGGGATAAAAGCGCCTTCGGCCACATCGGGCAAGGCGTGCTTCTTCGCATTTTCGACCCGTCGATGCTGACGCACCGCGGCCTGGTCGAATACGTGCAGGATACCGCAGAGACCCACAAGATCAAATACCAGTATTTCGTGTCGCAGGGGGGCACCGACGCCGGGCAGGTCCATTTGAGCGGCATCGGCGTGCCGTCGACCGTCATCGGCATCTGCTCCCGGTACATCCATACGTCGTCCTCGATCATCCACACCGACGATTACGACGCGGCGAAGGAGCTTTTGATCAAACTGGTGAAGGGCCTTGACCGCACGACATTAAATACGATTTTGGAAAACGCGTAGTATCGCCAAAGAAACCGTCCGATCGATTCGTTATGAACGAAGGACGGTTTTTTGTTTGGCATCAACCGATTTTGTCCAAGCTTACAAAAAAAATCATAAAATTCACAAAAAAAGTAGCATACACCGCACAAAAATATGATAAAATGAAAGCGCTAACAGCTATCATCTTCTAAAGGGGGCTTTTGCAAGATGAACCAAAACGATAAGGTGATTACCGAATATTACGATTTCGATCCGGTCACCGACGCCTTTTTCTTCAAAACCGGCGCACAGGAGCAGGTTATTTTCCACGGCAGGAACTACATCATAAAAAAAAGACTGTCCTCCGCAGAACTCGCTTCGCTCAAATCCCAGCCCAATTTCGTCCGCGCCGCCTCAAATCTCTACGTCAATGTGAACAAAATTACAAATATCGACGGCACTACGCTGCATTTCCGGGACGAATTCGCCTACCCGCGCACGATTACGGTTTCCCGGCGCATTTTGGACCAAATCAAACGCCGCATGCCAAGCGCTCCCGACATCGCGTTGCCCAAGCAATGAATCCGGGTCCGGTTTTGTGAAGCGCCAAACGGCAGCCCCCCTACCGGGAGACTGCCGTTTTTTCATGAACGGATGATGTCAATTGACCCGGAAAGGTTCCACTTTCCGATATCCCCACGAGCTTTTTCCATCCTCCGGCATGCCCGGCAGGATCAGTCCCCCGTCGATCCGGATCGTGATTCCCGTAATATAGGAAGCCTGCTCGGAAACAAGCCAAAGCGCCGCCTGGCCGATATCCTCCGGCATGCCGATCCGGCCGAGCGGAACGAGGGAGCCCATTTGGTCTGCGGAAGGTTCCGGGTCCCGGACGAGGATGCCACCGGGAGCAATGCAATTGACCCGGATGCGGTACGGCGACAGATCCAGCGCGACGGATTCGGTCGCCCGCTTGAGCGCCGCTTTGATCCCTCCGTATACGGCGTCTCCGGGATACGCCCGTTCGGCGTGCGTCGATAGGATGTTGACGATATTTCCTCCGCGTCCGGCCGCGATCATATGCTTCGAAACCTCCCGCATGAGCAGCATCGGGGCACGAAAGTTCAGCTGCATCGTATAATCCAGATGTTCCAGCGGCAGTTCCGTAATCGAAGCGTACATCCCGACGCCCGCATTATTGATCAAGCAGTCGATTTGCCCCATCGTGCGCACCGCTTCCGCCGCCGTTTCCACCGCTTCGTCCGCTTCCGTCAAATCGCCTTCGCGCACGATGCACGCGCGGCCGGATAATTTTTCGATTTCCTCCGCGGTTTGTTCGGCCATGACGTCATCCCGGTAATGGGTGATCATGATTTCGTATCCCGCTTGCGCCAAAGCAAGCGCGATGCCGCGCCCGATGCCCCGGCTGCCCCCCGTAACGAGGGCCGTTTTTTTGGCCGTCTTTGCCTGATCGTGATGCTCCATGATTTACGCCTCCTTCTCGTGCTTCAATATCAAGACCGATGTTTAGAATTCACGTTAGCGTGATCCAAGGATGCTCTATACTGATCAAAACGCATAAAGAAGAAAAAGTCAAACATGGATATTTCATCAAATTCAGGGCGGACGAAAAGCCGGTCCGGGCGAGCCTCCCGCCGCCCAAACCGGCTTTTCCTTTATTTTGCCATGCTTTTTTTGCCCGTCGCCCGCACTCGCGGATCCACCAACGTATACAGCATGTCCGCCGCCCAGTTGGCTACAACGACAACCCCCGAAACGGTCATGATGATCGCGATCAAAACGGGGAAGTTGCGCTTCAAAGCGGAGGTGACCATCAACGTGCCCAGGCCCGGCCAATTGAACACGTTTTCGACGATGGCCGATCCGCTGATCAGGACGGGAATGTCGAGCGCAATGAGCGTGATGACGGGAATGAGCGCATTTTTGAGCGCATGGACGTAGATGACTCTTCGTTCCGAGGCTCCTTTCGCCCGCGCCGTCATCAGAAAACCGGCATCCAACACCTCCATCATGCCGTCTCGGACAAACTTCAAATAATAAGCGAGCATGCCGATCGCCAAGGTGGCCACGGGAAGAATCATATGCTGGATCAAATCCCATAACTCTCCCTCTTTGGAAGGCGTGTGCATGCCGCTCGGGGGCAGCCATAAAAGCTGCATCGCAAAAATCTGCTGCAGCCAATAACCGAGCACGAAGCCGGGAACGCTGAATCCGATCACGCTTAAAAACAGCGCCGTTCTGTCCGAAACTCCGTATGGTTTGGTGCTGTTATGTATTCCCCACGGGATGGCGACCAAAAGCGTAAGGAGCCATGCGATGCCCAAAAGGAAAAAGCTGTTTTTGGCATGCCACCAAATGTAATCGTCGATCGGAACAAAGTTATAGTCGACGCCCAGATCCCCTTTTGCAAGTCCCTTCAACCAGCGAAAATACTGTTCGTAAAGCGGCAGATCCAGCCCATGAAGATGCTTCTGCTCATCCACCCACTTATATTGCTCTTCGGTCATGCCGATGCTCGCCCATGGATTTCCCGGCATGAGATGCATGAGGACGAACGCAATTGTTGAAACGGCAAACAGCACGACAACGGATTGCACCGTCCGAAAAAGGATGTACTTCCACATATGGGGTGCCCTTCAAGCTCCTTTCCTCTGAAAAGTCACTCTATCAACTTCCACATATTAGTAGGATACACCAAGATCACGCAAACCTAAAGACAAAGTTCTGCAGAAACCGGCGGCTTTTGCGAAATGGAACGCAAAGGGCTGCCGCATATGCGGCAGCCCGATTGGATTGCAAACGACCAAAACATAACTTTATCGCAAACCTCAGCCGTCAGCCGACGATGCCGGTCCGTTCCACGCTTTCGACGAAATACCGCTGCACGAACACGTACAAAATAATGATCGGCGCGATAAACAGCAGCTCCCCGGTATTTTTGATCATATAAGCATACAGTCCGTCCTCGAACTGCGTGGCCGTCCACATCGTCGGCAGCATCGTCGAAAGCACCTTGATTCTCGTCAGCAGCAGCGACACGTAATAATTGTCGTTCCACATCCAGACGAAGGAAAACAGGAAGACCGTCACGATCGCCGGAACGGCGTTCGGCAGCATGATGCGGTAAAACGTCTGGAATACGCCGCAGCCGTCGATATACGCGGCTTCCTCCAGCTCTTTCGGGATTCCCCGGAAAAACTGCCGGAATATGAAGATAAACAAGCCGCTTTTGATCCCCATCCCCGTCGCCGCCTGCAAAATGAACGGCCAATAGCTGTCCAGCAGGTTGATGCCGTGCCCGCCGAATACCGACAAAAGACCGGCCAAGTCAAAAAAGCGGTAGTTCAAATAGGTCGGGATCATCAGCGTCTGCGGCGGGACGACGATCGTAAACACCGCAAGCGCAAACAGGATGCCGCTCCCCCGGAACCGGAGCCGGGCGAAACCGAAGGCCGCCAGCGAGCAGGAGATGACCTGGAGCAAAGTCGTCAGCAGCGCAATGAACAGCGAGTTAAAAAATGTATCGGCATAATGCAGCGTCTCGGCCGCAAACCGGAAATTGTCGAGCGTAAAATGCTTCGGGATCCACAGCACGGTCGGGTCGAGCATATCCGCTCGTTCTTTAAAGGAAATCGAAATTTTAAAAAATATCGGATACATAATGACGAAACATAAGCCGGTCACCAAAACCGCCCGAATCAGAACCCATGCGGCATGCTGCATTTTGAGCAGCGGTTGCTTTTCCCTGGAAAAACGGGCGGCGCCCGCCGCCGCCTGAACCACAACCTGTTTCAAACCTTTCCCTCCTTTAAGAACCCAAAAAGATGCAGGTCCGCCTTGGATCAATCGAAATAAAACACTTTTCGGGACACGAGACGAACCAATACGAGCAGAATGATGGAAGTCACCGCAAAATAAGCCCACGACATCGCCGCGCTCAGGCTGAAGTTCAGCGCCTTGAACGCCGTGTCGTTAATGAGCACGCTTAATTGGTTGTAATTGTAGGAGTCGATGACGGTATAAACGATGTTCGTCAAAATGAGCGGGCTCACCATCGGGAACGTAATTTTCCAAAACGCCTCGTATCCCGTCGTGCCTTCGATTTTGGCGGCTTCGTACAAGGCGGGAGGCACGGATTGAAGCCCGGCCAGAAAGATCAGAATTTGCACGCCCGAATGGCTGATGATTTCGTAAATGCGGTTGACGGAACCCGTGATGTACATCGTCACCCCGCTGCCGAAGCCGGACTCCAGCAGGAGCGCTTCCAGCTCGCTGCTTTTGAGGCCCGCGTCCCCCCCGCCGGTCACCGTTTGCGCCACTTCGGCCAAATTGCTGCTCTGCTCGATGGACAACAGATTCGTGGCAAGCAGCACGGGCAGGAAAAATATCGCTCGCGCCAGCACCCGTCCCCGGAACCTCTGGTTGAGCAGTGTTGCCGCAAACAAGCTGAAAACGACGATCGAAGGGATATTGATCAATAAATCCGCCACAGCGTCCAGCAGCACGCGGTTAAAGGTCGGGTGTTTGTAAAAAATCTCCTTGTAAAACTGCAGTCCTGCGAACTTGGTATCGAATCCGCTCATCGCGACGGTCAAATGGTTAAAGCTGTAGACCAGCGACTCGTACAAAGGGACGGCAAACAGAAACACGAAGCCCAAAAACCATGGGCCGATAAACAACACGCCTAGCAGCGACTTTTTTTGCGACAGCGTCCAGTTTCTTTTCATCGCTTTGCACCGCCGATCCGGTAGCTCTCGGCTTCCAGGAGGCCGCCGTCAACGGCAACCGCCGAGGCGTTGTAGTTGACCGTAACGGTTTTGCCGTTTTCGTACGTCGTCCGGAATACGCCGGCCGCCAATTTTTCGTGGTTGACGATCCGCTGATTCCGCACATCCTTCAACACCGCGTTGGCTTCCCGGTAATAATCCGCCGCTTCGTCCAGCCAGTCTTCGTAGCTTGCCGAATACAAATCGTTAAAATCGGTGTCCCGTACGGCCGACCCCTGTTTGTAAAACCATTGATAATACACGCTCGAGCCGGTCTCCAACGTCTTGAGCAGGCTGGCCCGGGCGCTTTGATCCCTGTCCAGGTTGATGGGCGAACCCGAATAATCGATATACCCGTGCACGACCATTTGGTAAAAAGGGATTTCTTCGTCCGCAATGTTAAGGCCGCTGCTCCGGGTCGGCGCATTCACGATGACATCCGCATAAGGCAGCACGCCCGCATTTCCGCCGTTCACCATCGTTTTCCCCGCCCCCTCCTTCAGCATTTCCACCGCTTCCCCGATCAGCGCCGCGCTTGTCTGCCGATCGGTCGTCCCGCCGGATGTCACGTCGGAATGGAGCTTGTCGCCCAAGTCCCGCAGCGATATCCCGCCTGCGTCCCATGGCCTGTAATCCCGCAAAAATTCGTCCACAAGCCCGGAAAGCTTTTTGGGCGACAGCAGGTAATAATCCAAATCGCCCCTGCTTGCCGTCACCGGATCCGTCTTGTACTGCGCGACCCCGTCCCGGAACAAAAAGCTCGCCCCGTCGCGCGAAGGCTTAAATCCATGTCCGCTGCGGTAAACCTGCAGGAAGGAAACGTCGGGATACAGCTCAACGTTTTGCGCCTTTGCGTAAGCCACCAGTTGTTTGAATCCTTTATTTCCTCCAAGCGCGGCATCGACGTCGATATCGTCCGGATAATGATGGGCCAGCCCGCCGTTGAACCATCCCGAATAACGGAGTTTGATGCTGCCGACGCCGTTTTCCTTCAGCATGCGGAGGATCGTTTCGGCTTCTTTGAAGGTCGTCAGCGGCTTTACGGACCGGTACGGGATGCCGAGGAACGTGTCGCGGACCGGAATGGAGCCGACAAGTTCGAGCACAAAAGGCGTGTCTTGGGAAGCTTCAAGCTTGGTCAGTTTACCGTTTTGCACAAGATAATCCTGATAATAGCGAGCCATGCCGACGTAATCCGCCGGCTTCCCGGCGAAAAACGCGTAACGAAGCTTGATCCCGCCCCGGTACATCTCCGGAAACATCGGGCTGTCCTTTTTGACGCTGCCTGCGCGGTACGTGAACAATTCCATCGGCTTCAGCAAAAATTGGGCGCTGACCCGGTTATAGGAGTTGACCCGGCCGCTGATATCGGCATGGACCGAAGCGATCGCATCCCCGTCCTCGATGATGCAGAAAAACGCTTCGTCCCCTTTTTTCATGCCGAAAACGGGCAACCTTGCCGTCTCGGTGAATTCCTTGAATTCCGCCTCCGCCGTTTTTTCTTTTAAGGTCCGGTCTTTGCCGTATATCGGCATGCCGAACGGCAGCGCGGCCGTTTTTCCGTTGTTCAGCCGGATGAGCGCCCCCGACCCGTCGGGGACGAACATATACCCGTTTTCTTTCGTCCCGGCGGCGCCGAACATTTCGAGCAGCTGGATCGACTCGATCGGAAACAGCTTCGTATCCCGGATTTCCTCCACGGGCACCCGAACGATCAGGTTCGGTCCGTCCAGCAGGTATTCGATCGGAATCGTAAACTTCGCGGCCGCGGCGGACTGCTGTTCGCCCGCCTGATTCATCTCATTGTCCTTTTTGGCTTCTTGCGCGGTGTAACCGACGGATTCGAGGATCGCGACGACGTCCTTGACGACATATTCGGGCATTTCCTTCCGTTTGTAGACCTGGGTTTCCTCATCGAGGAAAAACCGTTTCTCGATCTCGAATTTGACGGCCTCCTCCTGGATTTTGCTCAAAATCAGCCGGTCCATCCGTTCCTTCGAAATGAATTGCGGAATCGCCTCGAGTCCTTTCTGAAAATTTCCGAGCTGGTACACGACTTTGGCGCCCCCGTCCGTTTTTCGGATTTCGAACTGCTTGCGCTTGACCGCTTCGGTATAATTGTTCGCGTAAAATGTCTGCCCCTTTTCGTTGTTGTAGACGATGGAAAATTGCGCGGACAGGTTTTCAAGGTTCACTCCCTCCGCTTTTTTGTCTTCGTCCCGGTCCTGCGGATTGGAATGCCACGTCCGCCCGCCTCGTTTGTCTTTGACGGCGATTTCCGTCGTTTCCGGATCCATGTAGAGGGCAAGGTATTCGTTTTCGGCCATCAGGTTCAAACCTTCGGTTTTGCTTTCGAAACGGGCGGATTCGTCTGGTTTATGATCCCCGGTCAGGCTGGCCGGCTCCTTGGCGGCTCCCGCCGCTTCGCGGTCGTCCCCGGGCTTCATGATCTGAAAGCTTGCAAAAGCGATAAGCCACACGCCGAGGAGTCCCGCCAGCCACCATCTCGTTTTGCTTCTCAACCGTTTCTCCCCCCTTTACAAACGAACGATGATTTCGCGGTACAATGCCTGAATGAACGTCGCCATCTGCTGCACCAGGCTGAAGCAAAGAATGCCCAGGAAGACGATAAACGCCATGACCAGCACGGTTAAAAACAGCGTCGCGACGGTTTTGCCGATCGAATATTGATGCACCGTCATCGTGCCGACGAAAAGAAGCCAGGCAAACCAAAGATACGCGACGGAATCGAGCAAATAATAAAACGGGCTTTCGGCTTCTGTCATCACATTGCTGATCCCGATTTGCGGCAAAAAGACGATGACGAGCGGCAGCGCCGCATACCCGGTCGCCGTGACGATTTCTTTGAATTTCCCCTCGCCGTCCATCAGCGTCGTCAGCGACCAGTTCGAAATACAAAACAGCAAAAACGGCAGAATGATGTATTTCAGCTCATCGATGCTGCTGAGTTCGGTCGGCTTGTTGAAATTGACGACGAACCCGGCGTACTGGCGTTTCAGTATCATCGTGACGACCAGCATAAGCAATATGAATAACGCGATGGCCACTTTCCCTTTATTTTCGTATTTCAGCTCCCAAAAGCTGCTGAACGGGCGGACCATCGTGCGCAGCGGCATTCTCCACGCGGCCGTGTCCGCGTAATGGATGACCGCCTTCCGCCGGGCCCGGACGATCCGCAGCGCGAGCAAGGCTCCCGCCGCCCCGATCACGACGCTCATGACGGTTCCGAAATGGTTCCATAAATATTCCGAACGATAACGGTTTAACGCCTCGGAATAATATTTGCGGTTGTTTCCGTTCTTGAAAAATTGCAGCGCCTGCTTGTTCTCGCCCTTTTGCAGCATCGATTTGCCGATGCCGATATACGCGATGTCAAAATTGGCATTCAGCTTCAGCACTTCTTCCCAATGCGTGGCGGCCTCGTCGTCTTTCCCGTTAAAATGGGCCTTCACCCCGTCCCGGATCAGCGATCCGTAGCGGGTAGGGGCAAAAACGGCAAGCCGGTTCATCCCGGCATCCAGCACGGCCACCCGGTCGCCCAGCATCGCCAAGGCCGTCGGTTTTTGGAACCGGTTTTCGCTCATGCCGACGCCGCCGAACTGGTACAGCATGTTGCCGTCCCCGTCGTACGTGAATATCCGGTTGCGCCTTGAATCCAAAGCGCTGTACATGCCGCTCCCGTCGTATATGACGTCGATGAACGTCGAGCTGCCGGCGTTTTGGACCGTTTTTTGCTTGGACGCGTCCACCTGGATGGCGGAAACGTCCCCGGCCGGATCGAAATATCCTTCCCGCCGCAAGACGTCCTCTCCGCCCGGGTTAATACGTTTAATCGGATTTGACGCATTGACTTCCGAAGAGACGGCATAAATAAATCCTTTGTCGTCCAAATCCATGTTGGCGAATTCGATCGGCAGGAACAACTGCATTTGGCTGCTTTGCTCCCGGGTGGAAAAGCGTTTCCAGAACAAATCGACGGGACTGAACCGGACCTTGTTCGTGCCGACGTACCCCCGGAAATTCCCTTTGGCGTCGAACTCCATAATGCCTTCGTACGCGCCTTGGGCGATAACGTACAGCCTCTGGGTTTTGTCCACGGCTACCTTTAACGGAAAATATTGAAATCCTTTCGGAATCATGTCGGATACCGGAGCCCCGTAGACCCGGATCAGCTTGCCGCTCCGCTCCATTTCGACCACCCGTCCGTTTTGCGTGTCGGCGACGAACAGATGCTGCCGGGTCCGGTCGACGTAAACGCCGCTCGGTTTATTGAACGTGTCCTTGGTTCCGCCGTTGTCGAAAGAAGCGATCACCCCCGCCAGGTTTCCCTTTTCGTCCAAATGGACGATCCGGTTGTTGCCCGTGTCCGCAATGTAGATGTGCCGGTCTCCGTCCACAAAGACGTCCTGCGGCTCATTCCAATTGCCGATGCCCAAATCGGAGCCGTAAATCGTTTGTTCCGCCACATACGGATAAGGCGCGGGTTCGGCTTCCCTCCAGTACGAATAGTTGTAACCGTGGTCCGGCGCTTCCGCCTTCACCGGAGTCCCGACGGCAAGAAGCGCCAAAACGCATAGCCAAACCGTCCATCTTCTGATCACTAGCGCGCTCCCCCTTACCATCAGTCTTTCATCCCCGATGTCGACATCGTTTGAATGACGTTGCTTTGCGTCATGATGAAAATCGCTACGGGCACAAGCATCATAATCAATGCCGCCGCGGCCATCGGCCCGGACCGGACGAAACCGCCCGACAAAATTTGGCTGAACGCGTAATCCATCGTTTTCAGCTGCTCGCTGTAGATGAACGACGCGCCCTGTCCGCCCGTGCCGGTTCCCCACAAGCCTTTGAACGAAAAAATGATCAGCGTCAGCCACGCCGGTTTGACGGTCGGCATCACGATGTTCCAGAAAATGCGGTACTCGCTGGCACCGTCGATTTTGGCCGCTTCCAGCAGCGAGTCCGGGATCTGCTCCATGAACTGCTTCATCAAAAACAATCCCAAAGACGTGGCGAAAGCCGGAAAAATCAGCGACCAGTACGTGTTCAGCAGTCCTAGCCAGCTGACGGTCAAATAATTCGGGATCGACGTGACCTGAGGGGCGAACATCAGCGACAGCACGACGAGCGTAAACAACAGGTTGCCGCCGGGCAGCTTTAATTTGGCCAGCGGATAGGCGGCCATCGAAGCCAGGACGACATGCCCGGCCGTCCCGAGAAACGCGACGAAAAAGGTGTTGAAAATATACCGCGACAGCGGCACCCAGGAATTCGCGAAAATGAGGAACAAATCATAAAAGTTATCCAGCGTCGGATGGCGAACGATAAACGTCGGCGGAAACAGGAACATCTCGTCCAAAGGTTTCAGCGCGGTGCTGACCATAAAGACGAACGGCGCGGCCATAAACGCCCCGGCGCAGGCCAAAAGCACGAAAATGGCGATGTCTGCCGGCAGCGACCGGTTTACTTTCTTTTCCCTGCGCAGCCGCAGCTGAAGTTTTGCCTGCATGGGATCTACTCACCCACTTTCCTGAGCAGTTTCTGGATCACCATGTTCGTGCCCAACATGATGATGAACAAAACGCTTGCGATGGCGCAGGAGTACCCCATTTCGAACCGGATCGTGCCGTAATCGTTCAGATGGGTCACGATCGTGTGCGCCGCATATTGCGGGCTCGGAAATCCCGCCATATTGGTCGCGACGTCGGCAACCGCAAAGGAGCTCGTAATTTGCATGACCGCCCCGAACATCAGCTGCGGGCGCATCGACGGCAGGGTAATGTGCCACAGTTCCTGCCAGCGGTTTTTCACGCCGTCGATCGCGCCGGCTTCGATCAAGGTTTTGTCAAGGCCCTGCAGGCCGGCGATAAAAGCGAGAAAAGCGGTCCCGAGGCTCAGCCAAAGCTGGACGAGCATGATGATGAACAGCATGTATTTCGGGTCCTGCAGCCATTGGACCGGCTCCAGGATGAATCCCCATTTCATCAAAAAAGCATTCACGTAACCGAAGGAATCGCCCGAAAAAGCAACCTGCCAAATCAAATAGACGTTGCCCGAAATCGACGGCGCATAAAAAAGGAGCGTTACCACCGCCCGCAATTTCGGCGACAGTTCATTGATCAGCCATGCGAGCATAAAGCAGGCGATATAGCTGACCGGTCCCGTAATCACCGCAAACAGGAGCGTGTTTTTCAGCGCGATCAGAAACACCTCGTCCTTGATGAACAACGTCGCGTAATTGTCCCAGCCGATCCACTTCGGCGGCTCCAGCACGTTAAAATACGTGAAGCTTAAGGCAAACGCCATCAAGACCGGAAATGCCGTAAAGATGAAAAACAAAACGAAATACGGGGCAAGCAGGACGTACCCCTGCTTCTGCTGCCTCATTTGCTGCATCAGCGCTGCCATTTTGCCCGGGTTTCGGCCGGGGGCGGGCGGCGGGACGCTCCTTGTCGGATCTGGAAGTTTCATATGAACTTGCTCTGCCTCGGACATCGGAATCACCTCTCCTTTTCGCCTGCCGGCAGCCCGAATTCTTTCCGTTTTTTCGTGATTTCGTCGTTGACGAATCGCGTGTAATTGCGGATCGCCTCCCGCGGATCCTCATTGGAAATGACCACGCTGCGGAAGGCGTTGTCCAAATGCCGCCCCGTAAAATAACCGCCGGGCACTTCCGGAATGCCTTTCGCCCATTTCCACTGTTCCATAAGAACCCTGTAATCCTTGACCTGCCAGGGCAGTTGCCCGGCCGCTTCCAGGTTCGCCGTGGCAAACCGGCCTGCTGGCCCGAAAATGGCCTCGCTTTCCCATCCGAACTTCGCCTGGACTTTCGAACTCGACCACCACTGCATAAACTTCCAGGCTTCCGGCTTGTTTTGGCTGCCCTTAAGCATGACCGCCGCGTTCCCGGATGCCGGCACGTCGCGCCGAATGGAGCCGTCTTCCCGTTTCGTGCCGGGAACGGGGCCGATATCCCACAGCCCTTTCAATTCGGGAGCCGTGACGCTGATCATGTTAAAGCGGGTGTAATCGGCGATGCCGATCGGCATTTCCCCGCTGCGGAAGCGGTTCGTGAAGTCGGTTTCGATCGGCAGCTTGTAGGTCGTGTACAGCTCCGACCATTCGATGAACGCCTGAACCGACGTTTCCGAATCAAGCGCGCTCGTTTTGCCGTCTTCGCTATATAGCGTTCCGTCCTTCTGGTAAAGCAGCGTGCCGAAGGTCGGATTGACGGGCAGGCTGCCGCTCTCCTGGACGTTGGAGCCCGTTTTGACAAGAACCTGGATCGGGAACCCGAACAACAGATTGTTTTTTTGCAGCTCCGGAATCATGGCATACACGTCATCCCAGGTTTGGGGAACTTCGAGGTTCAGCTCGTCAAGAATATCCTTGCGGTAAAACAGCACCGGGAAATATTGCTCCACCGGCAAACCGTAAACGGCGCCGTCAAACGCATACGGAACAAAAGCGCTCTCGCTGTACTGCCGCTTCACTCCCTCAAAACCGGGATATTTCGATAAATCCTCGACGCCGCCGCGCAGCGCATAATTCAGCGGCTTATCGTTGCCTACGGCGAAAGCGACGTCCGGACCGCGGCCGGCCAGCATCGCCTGCAGCAACACCGATTCGCTTACGACCTGGATCTCGACGCCGATGCCGGTTTCCGGCGTGAAGGATTCCTCGACCATCCGCTTCAAGATTTTGGCTTGGTCGAGCCCCATCGTGATCCAAACCTTTATTTTTTTTCCGTTTTTGCCGTTGGACGAGCCAAGCGCGTTGTAGTCGTTAAAAAACGATAACGCAAACGAACCGACCTGATGTTTTACGTTGTTCCATACGCTCGCGCCTGCGGACGGCATGCGCCGCTCGGGAGAGGCGACGACCAAGTAGTCGATGGATAAAGGCATGTTATTGATGGAGTAAATCCAGGAGCCGAGCGAGCTGACGTTCGATTTGAACGTCTCCAGCCGGCGGGCTACCGTATCGGGATGATCGGCCATATCGCGAAGCTGGTAGACGATCCGCTTCAGCGTAGCGGTCCGGTCGCCGCTGCCGCCGGCCTGTTCGATCCGCCGGGTAATCGAATCGATCAAGTCCGCTTGCCTGCGGAATGCGTCAATCATGTCGGGGAGCTTCGTTTCAAGCTGGTAGTCGCGGTATTCGTCCGGCACGACGCCCGTGATCATGACGATCCGCCGGTACATGTTGTTGAGCTCCAGCACGCTTGATTCGATGGTGCGCAGGTAAAGCGACATTTCGCCCAGCGTGACGTCCATCCGGATTTGATGTTTCCCTTTGCTCAAATAAAACAGGTACGGGCTTTTGCCGTCGCCGATTTCTTTCAGTTTCCAATCCGGGGAAAAGTGGAACGCGATGTTTTCCGCTTCCTTGAACGGAACGCTGCCGTCGATCAGCAATTTGCGGTACGACGCGGCTCCCCGCTGCATGCTTTGATTGTATTTCACGCCGATTTTATACAATCCGTCTTCAGGCACCTCGATGTCCCACGAGATCCACTGGCCCGCCTTCGACCAATTGAACGAGCCGATCGTATTGAACCTGATTTTGGTCATGTCGTAAGGTTCGGTGGCCGGGCTGCTGCGGTCCATCATCGGGTACAGCACGGCGCTCGACTTCAAAGCTGCCGCTTCGCCCTGGATTTTGATGAAGGCGTCCGGCGCTGCCTTGTACCCGTTGGCTTGGTAACCCTTGGACACTTCCTCGTACGCAGGAGCTTCGGGGAGCTGAAAAAGCTTGATATAATCAATCATCATCGGCTCCTTTTCGGAGACGAGGGAGATGACGTGTTTTCCTTTTGAAAAATAAAACGAATACGGTTCTTCATGCCGCCCGTCCGAGCTTTGAATGCTGACCTCCTGCCACATCGCTACTTCCGCCTGCCCGGTGTAGATGTCGTTTCCTTTTTCATCCTGCACGGTGCCGCCTTCATTTTTCCACAACCGGTAAAACACAAGGTTTCTGGCCTCCGCAAACGGAAGTTTCCCGTCGATCAAAAGCTCCCGGTCCATGTCCGAGCCTTTTCCCGGCATGGCCCGGTAACGCAGCGCCATATGGTACAGGCCACCTTCGGGAACATCCACCGTCCATGAAACGCTGCCCGATTCGCCGGTTTGGATCACCCTGCCCTCCGCCCCGTCGATGCCTTCAACCACCGTGACGTTCATGCCTTCCGCGCTCGAATAAGCGTCCCCTTTGACGAGCAGCTCGCGGTCAGGCCGGCCGGCGCCTTCGTATTGGCGAATGTAATCGTCGTAACTGTCTTTGCTCGTCGACCCGAGCTTCAAGCCTGCGAGCGGCGAATCGACGGGTGCGGCTGCCCCCTTCGCATCCTGAAGCGGGGCGAACGGCAGCGGCTGCGGAAACAAGAAACATATCGCGGCCAGCAGCGCAAGCAGCGCGATCCGGCGGTTCGACTTCCGCGTCATCGGTGCATCCCCTCCATATGTAATCCAGCACCCCGGCCGAATCCGCCGGAGTGCTGAACCACAGCAACTTTTGCCTTATTTTTTGGTCGTGACGTCGATCGCTCCCTGCGCCATCGGCTTGATCCGCTGGACGGCCTGAGAAGGCGATTCTTTGCCGCTCGCGATGTTTTTGAACGCTTCCTCCAGCACGTCCGGCAGACCGACGTACGCCTGGTAGTTGATCAGCTTGAACGAACCGTCGAACATCTTTTTCATCGTATCGAGCGATTCTTTGTTTTTCATGTTCGGCTCTTCTTTCTGCAGCTGGATCTGCTTGCCCTTTTCCACGTCGAATTCGTACAGCTCGCTCCAGGCAGCCAGCACCGCCTTCGGATTTTCGACGCCTTGCGGTATGAACCACAGGTTCATTTTGTCGTACGGGGTGACGTATTCGGCGGCTTTGGGTCCTTTCGGGAAAAAGACGTATCCGATATCGTTCGGTTTATCCTTGACGTAACCGAGGTTATCCCAGCGATAACCGTTGACGAAAGCCGTTTTCCCGCTGCCGAAGTCGGCTCCGTCCGACCGCCCGACGACCTTGTGGACGTTGTAGAGATCGTTGAAAAACTGCAGGGCTTCCATCGCGTTCGGTTCGTCCATCACGAATTTGTTCGTCGCTTCGTCTTCGATTTTGCCTTCGTTGGTGTAAATCAGCACGGACGCGAGCAGCGACTCGCTGTCGAAATACAGCGGAACTTTCCCGCTTGCTTTGACCTGCTTCAGCATGTCGAGGAACTTACCCCACGTCCATTCCCCTTTTTCCTGAAGTTCGTACGGGTCCGGCAAGCCCAATTTTTGCAGCAGCGTTTTGTCGTAGTATAAACCGTGGCTTTCCGTATACGGCAGCGTAACGCCGTATTGCTTGCCCTGGTATTTGCCGTTGGCAAGCGTCACCGGGTTTTGGCCGAAGGCCGGATTGTTCATGTCGATCACGCCGTCGAGCGGCTGCACGTATCCTTCGATGACCAGCTTCGGAAACGCCTCGCGGATCGGAATCATGACGATGTCCGCGAATGGTTCGCCCGCAACGGAGGACGTAATCAGGCGTGCCGTCGTGTCCTCGACCGTCACGTATTCGATTTTGGTGTTGTATTTTTCTTCGACTTTCTTTTGCAGCGCTTTTTCCTCGTCGTTCAAATACGCGTCCATCCCCCACCACTGTCCGATGCGCAGCGGCTTGCCCCCGAAATCAAGCTTTTCTTCCGGTTCCTTCGCGGGCTGTTCTTCCTTCGCTTCCTGCGTTACCGGAGCGCTGCTATCGTTTCCGGCGGCATTTTCGGCCGGTTTGGCATCGCCTCCCGTCGTTCCCGCCGCGCCTTGGCCGGAGCAGCCGATCATCGACAGCATCGCCGCAAACATCAACGCCATGGACCATGCTTTCATCGTCTTCAAGCGATTCCCCCCTATAATGTTCAATGATTTGAAAAATCCTGCCTTCACCGGATGTTTCCGCTTCGATCGCTCTCCCGACAAGGCCCCCTTTCCGACATGGCGGGTACGGCCGGAGTGTAACCGCTTTCATTACTGGCAAACGGGAAATCAGGCTTTCATCTCCCTGCCAATAAGGGCAAAGCGGCCGCCCTTCCCGTCCATCTACGCTGCGTTCATGCGACGCATTACCGCCTTCCTCTCCAATATAGCTTGAAAGCTTTTTCCCTTGTATTCATCCGATAGAGGCATTCCCGTACATGCTCATCCTGCCGCACTAGCCAAGCTTCCCGCCAAACGGCTAACAATCGTCCATAGGATTCTAACGTTCATCCATACCGAAAACCATCCGCCCCGTCTGGCAAACGCTGTCCGCAGCGGTTCACGAAAATTGTTCCCGGAATTGGGTCGGCGTGCGGCCGGTCACCTTTTTGAACATTCTCGTAAAATAAAAATAATCCTGGTACCCGGCCTTTTCGGCAATTTCGCCGACCAAATCCCCCGTTTGCTTGAGCAGCTCGCAAGCATAAGAAATCCGCAGCCTGGTGACGTAGGAGGTGAACGTTTCGCCCGTTTCCTTTTTGAACAGCTGGCTGACGTAGTTCGGATGGACGTAAAATGTTTGCGTCAGCGTTTGGATCGAGATGGCATTGCGGTAGTTGTCGTGCACATACTGCAAAATCGACTTGAAGGTTTCGTTGCCGCTTTCCTTCGCTTCGTATTCGGTATGCGGGCCCATGCCCCTGATCGCTGCCATGCTCAAATCATCGATCATGTCGAATCCGCTGGCGAACTGCTCCATCAACTGCTCGTAGTTCGGCAGCATGCTGTCGTTTTCGTCCCCATGAACGCTGTACAAAAACGCAAAAGCGGCGTTGTACAGGTGCAAAGCTTCCTGAACCGTCACCCGTCCCTCCCGGAACAACCCTTTGATGTCGTCAAAACAGCGGAGCAGCGCCGTCAAGTCTTTATTTCCGATGGCGGCGCCGATTTGCCGGATGCGTTCCTTCACTTCCCCTTGGGCATCCCCCCGGTCCCAGAACACCCCCGGCTTCCCTGTAATGAAATATTGGTTGGACAGCAAAGAAGCCGACCCGATCGCCTGCTTCAGCATGCGAACCTCGCCGCATCGTCCGCTGATTCCGGCGCCTTTGAACCCCTGCCGCGCTGCAAGTTCGCCGGCAGCGGGCCCGAGCCGGTCGTAATCCATGACGTACAGCATTTTCGATCTGCCGATTTTCAAGCGAAGCCCGGGCCCGGGCAGCGGGTCCGGCTGCGTTCCGTCTTCGAAAGCCGCTACCAACGCGCCGATGCCATGGGCGGGGTCCAACTGAAGCCCCCATTTTGCGAGTTCGGCATGCAGGCGGTCCGAATCGGCATCGGTTCGTTCGGTCAGCAGGTGTAACAGGCGCGATTCGGCGTGAACCCGTTCCGTATCGAGCGTTTTTTTCAATTTGGCAAGCACGCCGGCAATTTCTTGCTCGTCATACGGTTTCAGGCAATAAGCCGATGCCCCGAAATTAAGGGCCCTCTGCGCATAGGCGAATTCCGCGTACCCGCTGACGACCACGAATTTCGGGGCCCAAGGAAGCTCGCTTCCTTTTTTGATCAGCTCGAGTCCCGTCATGCCCGGCATCCGGATATCGGTAAACACCACTTCCGGTTTGGCGCGTTCCATCCATTGAAGCGCTTCCAATCCGCTATATGCAGCGCCTGACACTTCGAAGCCATGGCTGCCCCAATCCACGCTTGCCTTCAAGCTTTCCACGACCCAGCTTTCGTCATCGACGATCAATACCTTGTACATGAACATTCCTCCTTGCCGGCATCCTTAATCTTATTTTCGTTCCTTCCCCCAGGGTGCTGCCGATGTGGAGCCCGTATTCGCTGCCGAACGTCAGCTTGATCCGGTTGTTGACGTTGGCGAGCCCGATGCTTGAGACCCTCGGCTCGTTCCGGCTTCCGATGTCACGATCCTGCCGGTGCAAAGCCTCGGCTACCTGCGCCAGCCGCTCGGGCTCCATCCCCAAACCGTCGTCTTCGACCGTAAGGACCAGTACCTGATCGTCATGCACGCTTCCGCGGATAGTTAGCGTCCCCTGGGATTCCTTTAACTCCAACCCGTGAAACACCGCATTTTCCACGAGCGGCTGCAGGATCATTTTCGGGATCAGGCACCCCAGCGCCTCCCCCGACATCTCGTAATCCACCTTAAATCGCCCGCCGAAACGAATTTGCTGGATTTGCATATACGACTCGACGATGTCCATTTCCGTCTGAAGCGTCACCATGTTTTCCCCTTTGATGCTGTAGCGGAAGATTTGGCCGAGCGATTTGGCGATGTCGCGAATTTCATGCACGCCCCGAACCGCCGCCATCCCTTTGACCATCTCCAGCGTGTTGTACAGAAAATGCGGGTTGATCTGGCTCCGCAAAAACGTCAGCTCCGATTTTTTGTTTTCCAGCTCGGCTTCGTACAGCATCGCGTTTGTCTCGAGCAGTTGATGCGTCAAATGGTCGACCTGATCCAGCATGCTGTTCAGGCCGGTCGACATGACGGTGATTTCGGCGTATCCCTGAAGGGAAATCCGGTTTTTCAGCTTGTCCAAATCCCCCCTCTTAATGTTATTCATGAAGGACATCAGCTTTTTGAGCGGGAGCAAAATGTTGTTCGCGACCAGCCTGAACAGCACCAGCATAACGGCCGCTCCGGCAACGGAAATGACCAGCTCCAGCCTGCGTATTTTGGATATGTCGGAGAACAGCTCGGACATGGGAATCATGCTGACCATCATGCTGTTGATTTCAGGCAGATTCTCTTTTTGCACGACATAGGTCTGCCCGTTCAGCTCGAGGTTCATCGGCTTCGTGGAAGCCGGGCGGCCCGCAATGATGCCGCTCAGCCTGCTTCCGACCTCTTCCGGATCGCCGCTCGACATGATGTTGTTGTCGCCGTCGACGAGATACACAAGCGTGGCGGATTCGCTCGACAAGGAACCGGCCCTTCCGATCAGCGCTTTCGGGTCGATGACGAAAAACAGCGTGCCGATGACGGAATGAAACCGTTCGCCGGGCTGCAGCGACCTCATGTTCATGCCGACCGGAATGACGTTGCGGGACGGGTACATATCCCCGAAATCCTTGAGGCCGAAATAACGGATGGAATCTTCGGGCGCAATCGAATTCGCGTAATACGATACGAGCTTGTTCCCTCCGTACAAATCGTACCAACGCCCGTTTTCCCCCAAAACGACGATATCCAAAATACCTTCCTTCAAGTTGCCCATATTGATCAGCAGGCTGTTGATTTTTTTCGAGTATACGTAGGCTTCGGCTGCGTTTTGCTCGATCAGGAATTTTTGCACGTCCTCGTTATAAGCAATATTCGTCATCAGCCGGTCGATGACGTCTTTGTTCGCATGCACCGTCTCTTTGATTTGCGCGCCAAGATCCTTCGTATACCTTTCGTTGTTGTCCCGGATGATTCCGGACATTTGAAAATAAGTCGCGACGATAATCGTCAATATGACGGCGGCGATGGATGCGGCAATAAAAGACAGCTGCGAACGTATCGATAATTTCCGGTAAAAGGACACGGCCCGATCCTCCGTTGATTTTAATGGATATGGACGATAATTAGGAACATATTAACATAGTTTGGCAGACGCTAGGAGAATTCTCTTTACTCGCACTTTCTTTTCCATTACGATCTGTAGGAGAGGACTTCTTTCAAAGGAGTTGATCGTTTGATCCGGTTCAAAGCTTTGATGTTGGTATGGATGGCGGCCTTCATGGCCGTAAGCGGAGCGGCATGCAGCGGCAAAGAACCGCTTGAGCCCGCAGCCCCGCCCCGGTCGGACGGCTATGAGCATCTGGACGTTTCCATCGCGTTTTGGGACATCGGCAGAGCGTTTGAAAAAAACGATGAAGTGCTGCAAAAAATCGAACGCGATTTCAACATCACGATCAAGCCCGTGCAAGTAAACGACGCCGACGATGAGGAAAAATTCAAAATATGGGCCGCCTCCGGCCAATTTCCCGACCTGTTTGCGCATTCGCTCGTCAGCGACTCGCCGGGGATTTATGCCGATTGGATCAAACAGCGCTTGATCCGGCCGCTGCCCGACGATCTGACTCCTTATCCGAACGTGTACCGGGTGGCGCAAATTCCCGATACGCTCGCGCTGCGCCGCAACAAAAAGCTGTACATGCTTCCGCGCATCGCGTACCCGACCAACGATTTGTGGATGCTGGAGCGGGTCGTGTTCGTACGCAAGGACTGGATGGAAAAACTCGGCTTCACGGACCCGAAAAACTTCGGGGAATTCTCCGATATGATGAAAGCGTTTACCAAGAACGATCCGGACGGCAATGCCCTTCATGATACGGTCGGGCTGACGGCAGCGAACCTCGATTATTTGTCCTGGGTGTTCAGCCCCGCGTTTCCGCAATTTGCCGCAAGCAAATGGGTGCAGGAGGACGATCAGTGGATTCCGTATTACGCCTCCCCCAAAATGAACGCCGTCGCGGCCCAGTTCCGGCAGCTGTACGCGGACGGCGGCCTCGACCCGAACTTTTACCTCGTCAAAGAAATCGATGCGCTCGAACAGTTCGCCCAAGGCAAAGCCGGCGCGCTAGCTTATAAGGCAACGCCCCAGAGTTTGAGCAAAATGGTGCAGATGTGGAATCAATACCATCCCGGCAAAGATTTTTACGATTCGGTCAAAATTTTGCACCTGTGGCCTGCGGAAGACGGCAACCGCTACTATTACGTCGCGTCGACGTATTGGACGGAAAGTTATTTCAGCGCCAAAGTGGATGACCGCAAAATGGACCGGATTTTAAGGCTGTACGATTATTTGCTGTCGCCGGAAGGCAAAATGCTCATGAAATACGGGATCGAAGGAAAGGATTACGAGTACCGGGACGGAAAGATCGTCATCACCCGGCCGCGGGAAGAGACGGGAGAATATGTCAGCCTCCAAAAGCTGTATCCGTCCACCGAAATTTTCCGCAACCTGGCTTCCTGGGGACGGGAGCAGTCGTACCGGCTCGACCCGGTCAACCAAGAGCTTTACGGCGAAAAAAACATCCGTACCAGCCTGGAGGAAATGCGGTGGCTGCTGAACAACGCAAGGGCAACGCCGTTTATGTATTCGATCATTTCGCTTTCCACCGACAATAAAGACAAGCTAAGCGCCGCCATCCATCCGATGGAAGATTTGACGAAAGCGGTGCTGGGCACGGGCGACCCCGTGAAGTTGTGGCAGCAAAACCTCATCAAGTATAACCAAATGGGACTGCAGCAGGCGATCCGGGAGGTCAACGACAAACTTGCCTCGGGCCAATGACCGGCGTAAGTCGGGTCAGCAGTCGGATGCGCGACAAAAGGCGGCGGACATTCAAATTCCGCGCGCCTTTTTTTGATGTGCTTACCCTCCGGGGACTCGGAGCGGGCAACTAAACAACGGCATCCATAAAGTCCGTTATTACGACGATTTAACCTCTTTTCCTTCGGGTTGATGCTCCGGCTGCTCGTATACGACGGTCCCGTCGTTTTGGCGGATCCAGGTCGCAAAATCCCTTTCCCCCGCTTTCAATTGAATGACCCGGGCCCCCGTCGGGAAATGGTCCTTCCGTTCGCCGCCCAAGTAGCTGACGTATTTGGTCGCCCTGCCGTAACAAAGCCGGATGCCGTGCAGCGTGCCGCAAAAATCGTTGGCATGGTCATGCCCGACGAAAGTGCCCATCACGTCGCCCATTTCGAGCATCGCCGCAAACATCCCCGAATTGAACCGCGGGGCGGAGCAGGTGCCGTCCAAACGATGCCCGTAGCATACTTCCGTTTCCCATACCTCGTTGTACTCAGGCAGCGGAATATGGAAAAAAGCGAGCGCAGGCAGCGGCTTCCCGCCGTTTTGCCCGGTTAACGCCTTCGATTCCGATACGTACCAATCGATCTGGTCCCTACGGATCCAATCGTACCCGCCGAACGGGGAATAATCGCCGCTGTCGAGAAAATAAAGCGCTGATCCCGCTTCGCCGCGGTCGTTCATGACGGTTAACGTAAAGTTTCCCGCCCCGCTGATCCCCGGCGGATCTTCCTTGGCGACGCAGTATTTGTGCTCCAGCTGCAGCCGGTGCATCTCGGCCCGGGTGACGATGCCTTCCGAATCGTGGTTGCCGAATACCGCGGCCCATGGAATGCGGCTGTTTTCGGCGACGGCTACGGCTTTGCGGAACGACGCCATCGGGTCTTTCGTCCTTGCGCTCGCGATGACGTCTCCGGTGAACACGATCAAATCGGGCTGCTCCTCCCGGATGACCATCTCCATCAAGCTTTTTGTTTCCGCATCCAGTTTGGGGGAATCGGGATCGACGTCAAATTCGTCGATAAACTCGACGTCCGTAAATTGCACGATAACAAACGTGCCGTCATCGCGGAATTTCAAATTTTTGTTCATCCTGCGGCCAGCCTCCGTTCCTGCTATGGATTTTTGCGGCATGTTTTATGCCGGTTGCGCTTTGCCTTCGTTTCTGCATATGGGTGCATTCCAGCCGATCAAGGACGGCCGCGCCTTCCTGCCCGCGGATCAAATCAGTATCCGTTCATCCGGTATATTACTGCGGCAGGCGGTCTGGGGATCGGTTTGGAAAGCGGTTCCAAAAATCGCTTCGGCGCCACCTCCATGATAAGGCATCGGAGGGACGAACATCCAGCCCATACTCGGCGTTTTTTTTCATGCTCCGTCAAAAATATTCTGCCGGGCCAAGATCAGCTGCCAGCGCGGGTAAACAAAAAAAAACGCCGCCGGGCGTTTTGCGGCTGCCGGGAAACGTCCCGACAGCTGGGGGTCTTCATTTTGCGCAGTCGAGTTCATGATCGAAAACCGGGATCCGCGGTTCATCTTATTGTTTTTTTCCGTCACGGCAAAGTAATTTTCTTCATCATCCGCAGAGTTAAATACTCTTCCGGCTGTATATTGACAATTTCTCAAAAATCGTATCGGAAGCCAGCTTAGATCACACTTATATCCTCTGTTTTTCATGCATCGAGTAAAAAATGCCTTTTTGGGACAACAATTCATCCGGGCTGCCTTTCTCCGCAATCTTGCCGTGATCGACCACGATGATGTAGTCGGCATTTTTAACCGTCGACAGTCGATGCGCGATCACCAAAATGGTTTGACGGCCTTTCAATTTTAACAAAGTATCATTTAAATGACTTTCCGTGATGGCATCTAAAGCCGAACTATATTCATCCAACATGAGAATTTTGGGATCATGCATGAAAGTTCTGGCCAATAAAATCCTTTGAATTTCCCCGCCCGATAAATTTTCTCCGTTGCTCTCCACCTTTGTATCATATTTGTTCGGCATAATCTCGACAAAATCTTTCACATGCGCAAGTTCAACCACATGATCAAACCTTTGGAGTAATGCTTCATTCAGCTCTTCCTTTTGGATGGGATAAATAATATTCTCAAGAATGCTGTGGTTCCAAAGGATCGGTTTTTGCGGATTATAGCCCACATACTTTCTGAACTGATGGATGTTGAATTCGGAAATGCGGATTCCGTCAAGCAATATTTCTCCAGACTCCGGTTCAATATGCCGGTGAACTAATTCGAACAAGGTGGATTTTCCCGAGCCGCTTAAACCTACAATGCCGACAAAACTCCCTGGTGCTACATCGAGGTCAAAATTTGAAATTCCGGGGGAGTTTTCACCTGCATGGCTGTATGAGACATTTTTCAATTCCAGCCTGGGGATTCTATTGAAATCAGGGGTGAGACTACCATATGGCAACTTATCCAATTGAAAAATTTCATTTATATTCCCCATAATGACCTTCATTCTGGTCAAATCGATATTGACTGTAAACAACGACTTAAAAATACTGTAGAGTCTCGGGAGCAATATAATAAACGCAAGTAACGTGCCCGGCGAGATTTTTCCAGATAATATTAAATAGAGGCTGTAACCGTAGATGATGCCCGTAATTAAGGAGATCACCGTATCCGCGATCAAGTTTACGACCATATGATGAAAAACATAGGATTTTTTGGATACGTTCCAGGCTTGATCATTCCATTCATTCCATCTCTTTTTTTCCACCTCTTGTCCATTAAAAATTTGAACCGATTTAAGATTGGAAAAGAAATCATTTAAATAACTCATGCCCTTTTCCAGGATCGAATAATAATTTTCGTCGAGAGTTTCGGTTTTTTTTCTAAATCGTTTGAAGATGTACATAAAGACCGGAAACGAAACGATTGCAACCAACGTAAGCTCGATGCTCATTGAAAACATGATCCACAAAGTGGCAAACAATAAAATGAGATTAGAGACGACCGACATCACGGTCTCTACAACGAATACTTCGCATAACATCCCGACTTGGGAAGTTAGCCGGTTCATCATTTCTCCTCGTCCAACCTGATCCATATGTTTAGGTCTAATTTGAAGTACATGCGAAAATAATCGCATTCTTAAGTTTTTTGAAAGTTTATTTCCCAGTTCATTATTGTAATATGCGGTAAAACTATTGAGCGCGGCAAATAGAACCGGAATGAGCACGATGAACAAAATATAAAAAATGGCGGTATTGATTTCCTTTCTGGGCAAAAGCTCATCGAACAACTCTTTGAAAATTACGGGTTGCAGGATGGAAACGAGTGAAGCGGATATATTGAAAAATAAAATGAGAAACAGCACTTTTTTGCTTTTCTTTAAAACCTCGATAATGGCACTCCTGGCTTGATTCACCATTACACCGCCTCTCGCAATCATTTTTCCCGGCTAACGCATCTTGGCCCTAGCGTACTTAGCACAATAGATCCATTCAAGATCATCTTATCGGGTGCCGCAGATGATTTGTACCTGTCAAAATATATGTATTCACCCTAAAAATGATCGAAATCCAGCCGGGCTTGCCCCGTACCCGAACGCAAAAAAAGCCGGGCTGCTCGCCGAGCTCCCGGCCACTTCTTATTGTTTCTGCTTGTAAAACTCGTGGTACAGCTTCATGAGCGCCCTTTTTTCGATCCGCGACACGTAGCTGCGGCTGATGCCAAGCTCCTTGGCGATCTCCCGCTGGGTCCGCTCCTCGCCTCCGAACTCCAGCCCGAAGCGCCCCTTGATGACTTCCTGCTCGCGTTCGTCCAGGATGTCGAGGTTGCGGTAAATTTTGCTTTTTTCGATTTTCAGCTGCACCGTATCGGCGACGTCGTCGGCTTCGCTGCCGAGGATATCGATAAGCGTGATTTCATTTCCCTCTTTGTCGGTTCCGATCGGATCGTGGAGGGAAACGTCTTTTCGTGTCTTTTTAAGGGATCTTAAATGCATAAGTATTTCGTTTTCGATGCAGCGCGCGGCAAACGTGGCGAGTTTCGTGCCTTTTCCCGTCTGAAAGCTTTCGATCGCTTTGATCAGCCCGATCGTGCCGATCGAGATCAAATCTTCCAAGTCCTCGCCGGTATTGTCGAATTTTTTGACGATATGAGCCACCAGCCGCAAGTTATGTTCGATCAGCATGTTGCGGGCATGAGCATCCCCTTCGGACATCAATTGAAGGTATTTGCTCTCCTCTTTTTCCGTCAGGGGCTGAGGAAAAGCGTTATTTTTGACATACGATACCAGCAGCGTCAGTTCTTTGATAAACAGGGCAATAAAGCTGAATAATCCGGGCACAGATGACACCTCCTGCTGAATGGCTTAGGACACCGCGACTTCGTCAAAATACCACGGCGGCTCACAAGTGCGGTCTGTTCATTCTATGTGGGCGATGACCCATCTGTGCCTGTACGGAGCGAAAAAACGGGTTCCGCAGGCGGAGCTTCCTTTTGCACGCCATCGTCAACATAAGCAGCGATAAAAAAGAAAAAAGCCGAACGGTGTCACCCGGACGGCTGCAAAACGATGGCTTATTTGTTCTGGAAAGCTACTTTCAATCCCAGCGCGATGTAAATCGTCCCAACGATTTTTCCGCTCCAGCGGCCCAACCAGGAGATTCGCTTGACCGCCCTCCCGATCGCCTGTATGCCCGCGGCAAGGGTCGACGTGTAAATCACGCTTAACATGACGAAGACGAGGCCGAGGATCAAAAATTGGATCAGGGTCGAACCTTGCCCCGGATGGACGAATTGCGGCAAAAACGATAAAAAGAACAGGGATGTTTTCGGGTTCAACACTTCGATGACGACGGCTTGGCCGAAAATCTTGGCGGAGGTCTGCGGCTCGACCTGCGGGAGCTGCGGGTCCGACGGTTTTTCCATGATGGCGCGAACGCCCAAATAGAGCAGGTAGGCGGCTCCGGCGAATTTGACGGCGTTAAACGCGATCGAAGAGGTCATTAAAATGGCCGAAAGCCCGATGCTCGCAAACAACGTATGAACCAAATCGCCCGCCGCGATGCCCAGGCCGGCGATCATGCCGGCTTTGCGGCCGCCCTGGACCGCACGGGAACCGACAAGGAGAACGGCCGGGCCCGGGATAACAAAAAGTCCGAGGACGATTACTGCAAAAGCGCCCAACGTAGCCAACGAAACCATGAATCTCCCTCCTGTTTGCTTTATCGCTTTAAATCAAAGCCTATTCTATCATGAATGCAGAGCTTTGGGCAGGGCCTTTTTTGCGATCTAAAGCGGTACTCTGCCGGCCGTTTACGGCAAGGCCGCTTAAATCAGCCGATCCGCTCCCGGGCTTCTTCGGCCAGCCGGAGCAGCTGCTCCCGTACGCGGACGACATCGCCGACGATAAGCAGCGCCGGATTTCGGGCCTGCATCCGTTGGCAGATGTTAAACATGGTGCCGACCGTCCCCGTAAAAATGCGTTCCGCTGCGCACGTGCCTTGTTCGATGACCGCCGCCGGGGCGGATTCGGGCTTGCCGTGCACGATGAGCTCCCGGCAAATTTCCTCCATTCTGCCGACGCCCATGTATACGACAAGCGTATCGACGCCCTGCGCCAGCAAATCCCAGCGAACGCCGCTCGCCTCGCCCGAAACGCCGGTGCCGCTGACGAAAGCAACCGAGGAGCTGAGGCCCCTGTGGGTCAACGGAATGCCTGCCGAAGCCGCGGCCCCGATCGCCGAGGTTAATCCCGGCACGATTTCGCAGGGGACGGCAAGGGCAGCCATCGCTTGCGCCTCTTCCCCGCCGCGCCCGAACACCAGCGGGTCCCCGCCCTTGAGCCGCACGACGCGCAGCCCTTTCATCGCATACGCTGCCAGCAGTTCATGGATTTGCTCCTGAGGTACCGCATGCCGGCCCGGGGCCTTGCCGCAATACGTAAGCATGGCCCCTTCTTTGGCATATTTAAGCAGTTCTTTGTTCGCCAATCGGTCGTATAAAATGACGTCCGCTTCCTGGATCCGCCGCAGCGCTTTCAGCGTGATCAGCTCGGGATCGCCGGGGCCTGCGCCGACAATCGATACGCTGCCCGGCTTCATAGGCTGCGCTCCGCGGGAGTGGCCGTCCCCGGCTTGCCGGCATCCTGCGAGCCGCGCCGCGCTTGACGATGCCCCTTGTTTCGTCCGAAGCCGCGCTGGGACCCATAAACCATAGCCCCGGTAAACAAGGCGCCCCCCAAGAAATTGCCGATCAGCACCGGGATTTGGTTCCACAGCCACCAATCGGCCAAACTCACGTTTGCCCCGAGCATCATGCCCGCCGGGATGACGAACATATTGACGACGGCGTGTTCGAAACCTTGCCCGAAGAAGATCAGAATCGGCAGCCACATCGCCAGCACCTTTCCGATGGTCGAATGAGACGTAAACGCCATGACGGCGCCAAGCGTTACCATCCAGTTGCACAGCGCGGCCTTGATCACGACGAGCAGGAGCCCTTCAGCGCCGAGCTCCTTGTAAGCAAGCGTCTTGGCTTCGCTGGTTTTGACAATCGTCTGCACGAGGGGGCTTCCCATATCCGTCCCCATTTTGGAGGCGGTCAAGGCATACAATCCCGCGTAAACCAAACAGCCGATCACGTGCCCGAAAATGACCCATCCGAAGTTTTTCGCCATCGCGGCGGCGGAGGTTTTCCTTTGCGCCACGGCCAGCGGAATGAGCGCAAAACTTCCCGTGACGAGCTCCAGCCCCAGCAGCACGATGATCACGAATCCCGCCGGAAATACAAGCGCGCCCGCCATGCCGACGTTCGTCTGCGTGGTGGCGGTGAATGCCAGCGTCGTGGCGCATGCCAATATCGCTCCCGACAGCATGCCGCGAATGAGCATTTGCGTCCGGCTTAGCCGCGTTTTTCCGGCGCCGGCCTCGATCATGTCGTGAAGCACCTGATCCGGTTTCACGTAATCCATGGACATCACTCCCCGAGAAATAATAAGGGTTACTCGCATAGGGACGAAGGGCAGGGGCCCTTACCCCGCCGCCTGATCCGGAGGCGCGGTTTCCCCGCGTCCGGACCGTCCGCATAAATACATCGCGCCGCTGATCGGATCCACTTCCACGGCATACGTGGCCACGCTGCCGGTATCCGGCTCGCATACCCGTCCGCTCGAAAGATCGATTTTCCAATCATGCAGCGGACAATGGACCGCGCGGCCGCAAACCATCCCTTCGGAAAGTTTGCCGCCTTTATGCGGACATTTGTTTTCCACCGCCAGCACGCTCCCGTCCGCCAAACGGAACAGCGCGATTTCGGTGCCTTCGAACAGGAAGGTCCGCGCCCCTTTGCGGTCGATGTCCGATACGTTGCCTATATGAATTTTGACCATGAGCAGATCCCCCTAGTTTCCCGCCGATGCCGCTTCCGGAAGCGGCTCGAAGTTTTTGCGCAGGGCGCCGTCCGCCACGATCTCCTTCCAAGGGTCGTTCAGCCTGCTGAGCGCCTGCTTCACCCGCGCGAAGAGGGCAATCCGGTCTTCCTTGTTCTCCAGCGCCTTTTTGACCGACCCCAATCCAACCCGCTCGATCCATACCGAGGTACGCTCGTTCCATTGGGCATTTTCCCGGTAGTATTGCAAAAACGCGCCTGCCCATTCGACGACCTCGTCTTCCGTCTTGACCACGCAAAGCAGTTCCGTCGCCCGGACATGCACGCCGCCGTTGCCGCCGACATGCAGCTCCCATCCGCCGTCGATGGCGACGACGCCAAAATCCTTGATCGTCGCTTCCGCGCAGTTGCGGGGACATCCCGACACCGCAAGTTTTACTTTGGCCGGCGTATTCAGGCGTTCGAATTCTTTTTCAAGCCGGATCCCCATCCCGATGGAATCCTGCGTGCCGAAACGGCAGAAGGTGGAGCCGACGCAGGTTTTGACGGTCCGGAGCGCTTTGCCGTACGCATACCCCGAAGGCATGTCGAGTTCCGCCCACATGTTCGGAAGATCCTCTTTTTTGACTCCCAGCAGGTCGATCCGCTGCCCGCCCGTAATTTTGACCATCGGCACATCGTATTTTTCCGCCACCTCGGCGATTTTTTTCAGCTCGGACGGGGACGTCACGCCGCCGTAAATCCGCGGGACGACCGAATAGGTGCCGTCCTTCTGGATGTTGGCGTGGTACCGTTCGTTCGTGAATCGGGATTCCTTTTCATCCGCGTACGATTCCGGAAACAGCATGCCCAAATAATAATTGAGCGACGGCCGGCATTTGGAGCATCCCTCCGGGTTGTTCCAGCCGAGCACATGCATCGTTTCCTGAACCGATTGCAGCTTCATCCGCGACATTTCGGCCACGATTTCGTCGCGGGTCAGCGTCGTGCAGCCGCATATGCCTTCTTTGGCCGGTTCACCTGCCGCATCGCCCGCATAGAGCTGAACCAGACCCTGAACTAGCGGTTTGCAGCCGCCGCAGGAGCCCGATGCTTTCGTGCAGGCTTTGACGGAGGCGACGGTCGTGCAGTTTTTCGTCAAAACGGCATCCTTGATCGATTCTTTGGTCACCCCGTTGCAGCCGCAAATGATTTCTTCGTCCGCCATGGCCGCCAGGCGCTGCTCCGCCGTTTCGGTTCCCGAACCTTGCGCCGAAAATCCCAGCAGCAGCTCCTTCTCCCTGCCTTTGACGGACTCCCCTTTTTTCATCAGCGAAAACAGCTTCGAGCCGTCGGCGGTATCGCCGAAAAGCACCGCGCCGATCAGGCGCTCTCCGGAAATGACGATTTTTTTGTATACTTGATCGACTTCGTCCTGATAGCGCAGCGATCTTGCGCCCTCCGTTTCGGCAAAATGTCCCGCGGAAAAGACGTCCACGCCGGACACCTTCAATTTCGTTGACGTGACCGAACCCGCATAACCTTCCGTCTCCGCGCCCGCCAAATGTTTCGCCAGCACGGCCCCCTGCTCATACAGCGGTGCGACGAGCCCGTACGTGATTCCCCGGTGTTCGGCGCATTCGCCGACCGCGTATATGCCCGGAATATTCGTCTGCATCAGGTCGTTGACCACGATCCCGCGGTTGACGGCAATGCCGGCTTGGCGCGCAAGCTTCACGTTCGGCTTGATCCCGACGGCCATGACGATCAAATCGGCTTCCAGGCGGGTACGGTCGCTAAACACAAGCTCCCTCGCCCTCTTCCGGCCTGCGATTTCCTCGGAATGCTTGCGGAACAGAAACTTCATTCCTTGCGCTTCCAGCTCCTTCTGCAGCATTTTTGACGCCGTTTCATCCAGCTGGCGTTCCATGAGATAAGGATGAATGTGCACGACCGTGACGTCCATCCCCAGGTGAAGCAGGCCCCTGGCCGCTTCCAGCCCGAGCAGGCCTCCGCCGATCACCGCTGCCTTTTTGTATTTCCGCGACGCTTCGAGCATCGTTTCGCAGTCTTGGATATCGCGGAAACCGATCACTCCTTCCTTGTCCGCACCCGGCAGCGGAAGCATGAACGGATCGGAACCCGTCGCCAGAATCAAAACGTCGTAATCGGCGGCTGCCCCTTTGTCCGAATACACTTTCCGCACCAGCGGATCGATCCGCGTGACCGTGTGCCCCGCGTGCAGGCGAATCCGATGTTCCTCGTACCAGCTCCAATCGTTCAGGATGACTTCGCTCATGTCGGCCCCGCCGGCGAGAACGGACGACAACATGATGCGGTTGTAGTTCGGATGGGGCTCGGACCCGAAAATCGTCATCTCATAGGCCTCCGGCGCAAGCTTCAGCACATGCTCGATCGTCCGGATGCCTGCCATGCCATTGCCAACCAGCACAAGCTTCTTCCTATCCATATATCCCGCTCCTTTCTCTATTGGAAGCCAGATCATGCGGCCCATAAAACCATAAAAAGCCTGCTTTTCGTTATCCGGGTAAAAAGCGCAAACGCACTTTCACGATCCGGGTTACGAAAGCAGGCTCCATTGCCGCATTCAGGATACGCCATTGTATCCTTCCCATTTGTTCTTGAGCAAAAATATACCGTATGCCAGCGCCACTTGTCAACATATTTAACATGAAATCATCATTTATAATTAAAACGTCGACATCCGCAGGGTTTTGTGTTATATAAATTAACATTGATATATAACATTTCGCAATTCAGAAGGGAGCGTGCCATACATGCGTTCGTTGCTCGTGATCCATCAACCGTCCGCTGCTTTGGAGCGAAGCGCATCCGATTCCAGCGGGACGCATCGACCGGAATCCTTGCTTCGCTCCTGCGGATATCAGGTCTGCCTTGCGAAAAACCCGGAACAGGCCGTGAAGGGAATCGCCGCGGCGGACGGGACGGTGCTCCATTTGCCGATCGGCGACATTCCGTCGTGGAGCTGCAGACTGGAACAGCGGAAGCCGACGCCGATTCTCTGGTGGTGCAATGATGACGTTTCCGCCCAGTCTCTCAGCTTATGTAAGGAAGATGTCATTATTGACGGGATCCTGTTCCCGGACATGAAGGCGCATGAGCTGCACTGGACGCTTTTCCTGAGCTTCAGGCATTTTAGCGAAAGGCAGCAATGGAAAAGCGAAAAGCAACAGCTTCTGGCACGGATCGAGGAACGGAAATGGATCGACAAAGCGAAAGGCATTTTATGCGAGCTGAAAAACATATCGGAGGCCGAAGCATATGACCTGCTGCGGAAGCAGGCCATGAACGAGCGGAAACGAATGGTCGACGTGGCAACCTCCATCGTCCGTCTTCACCCTTTGCTTCGCCCATCCGACTCCGGAGGGATCAACCAATGATGAATCGATGGTTAAAGGAAGTCGCCCGCGGCAAAAGGGGAGCCCGGGATTTGGCCTATGAAGAAGCGCTGCAGGCCGCCGAAGCCATTGTAGAAATGAAGGCGACCCCGGCGCAAATCGGCGCTTTCCTGATCGCCCAGCGGGTCAAGGAGGAAAGCGTGGATGGAGCTTGTTAAAAATCAGCCCTCCGCCGTATAAATTTGCCGGCGAATATTCGCATCTGCTGCTTGGCGTCAAATAGCCCGCTGCATACGTTATGTCTGCAGCGGGCCTTCACTTGATCAGCTAAATTCCAAGGCGCCGACCCCTTGGACATGCGCCCTTATCGGAAAAATATCGGCATTTTTTTCGGCAAAAAACCAGCGCCGGCCTTTTCTTGCGACGATCAGCAGCCCGTGCTCATCTCCGACCGGGGCGAATTGGTCGCTGCCTTCCCGATACTTCGGAAACCCCCGGCCGACAAGCTCATCCACGAACGGCGGCACGTCCTCCTTAACGATGCCGATTTCGCTGACGCAAAGCAGGCTTTCCGCTCCAAAAGGCCGGTCGGATGCGTCGTTCAGGCTGTGCCTTGCGATCAGTTCCACGATATTGCCGGCGGGGTCCTCAAAATACAACGAGTGGGCGTCCCAATCGACCGAATACGTTTCGTCTTCGCCGTTTTCCCGGTTCAACGCCGCTTTTCCGGAAATCCAGGCCTTCGCCTCCCGGAACTGATTTTCGGGGATGTTGAAAGCAAAGTGATAAAACGGCCGCCCCTCCGCCGTCTCCTCGAAGGTCAGCTTCGTTTCGCCGATGCCAAACGTGACGAAGCCGCTCCCTTGTGCGATGACCGGCACTCCTAATACGTCTTTGTAAAAATGTTTTACCGCACCCATTTCAGCGGTCTTAAACGTGACGTCCGTAAAACGCATTTCGATAACCTCCTTATCCGTCTGCGATTCTTTGTCTAGATCTTATCGAATCGGCCTTCCTTTTTCAATACGGTGCATGAAACGCAGACGGGCGGCGGTCCTTTCCCCTGCTTTATAAGAAAAACGTCTATCGACGTACTTTCTCAGTAGACAGACCGCGTTAAGATGAAGTTTTTTTGCAATGTCCGGAAGTCATGGTTCTGAAGTTTATACTTTCTGAAATTATAAAAAAGCCCCGGATCCCCGGGGCTCTTGCACATCATATGAAGTTTTTCGGCAAAGTCCAATCCTTCGATCAAACCTTAAGCCCGTGTTAAAACCGGTCGGCCCAAACGCATACCGGCTTCGAAATTTCAACGGATTTACCCGTGAAAGCCAGCTTCCCGCTGGTTTCGTCACGCGTGAAGACGGCCAGGTTGTTCGTATCCCGGTTCGCGACAAGCACGTAACGTCCGCCGGGAACGATCGAAAAATGGCGCGGATGCTTGCCTTCGGCCGATGCATGCTGAACCGCCTGCAATCTGCCGTTTTCGGCGTCCACCGCGTACACAACGATGCTGTCATGCCCGCGGTTGGAGCCGTACAGGTAACGTCCGTCTTCCGAAATCGTGATCTCCGCGCAGCCGTTCTCGACGTTGACGCCTTCCGGCAGCGTCGATACCGTTTCGATTTCCGTCAGCGTTCCTTGATCCGCGTTATACCGGAATGCCGTCACCGTCGACTGCAGCTCGTTGATGACGTAAGCGAATTTTCCGTTCGAATGGAACACGAGGTGACGCGGACCGGCGCCTTCCTTCACTTTTGCTTCGCTCGTCGGAACAAGCTTCCCTTGCTCCCGGTCGATTTGGTATGTAAAAATCGTGTCCAGTCCCAAATCGCATACGAACAAGAAACGCTGGTCCGGGCTGTAGAAGGAGGAGTGAACGTGGGATTTTTGCTCCGGCTTGCCCCCTTCATGGTTGCGGATGTCGAGCACTTGGCCGACGGTGCCGTCTTCCTTCAATTCAACCAGGCTGATCGATCCTTTATGATAGCTTGCCAAGGTCAAATAGCGGTTATCCGCGCTGCGCTGGATGTGGCAGGACGGTCCGTTCAAGGCATTGGAGCGGCTGGTTTCCTTCAGCTTGCCTGCTTCCGCGTCGATCTCGAACGACACCGCGTCGCTCAGCTTCGACCCGTCCGCCGCGGCCGTTTCACTGATCGCGTACAAACGCTGCCGGGGCGTGTCCACATTCAGGAACGTCGGGTTTTTGAAGCCGGATAACTGATCGAGCCGGGTAAGATCTCCGCTCGTTTCGTCGAATGCATATACATATACGCCGTCCGCAGATTCTTCGGCATAAGAACCTACAAATACGAGCATGCGCTGTTGGTCTGCCATTTGGTTCGCCTCTTCTCTAACATTTTATAGGACTTTTGCAAATCCAATATGAAAACATTGTATCATTTTCAGACGGTTTCCGGCAAAGATTTTCAAGCCGCGGGGGCTGCCTGACATCGGCCATTGCGCGCTCTTTCGGCCCAAAACGGCGTTCCTTGCACACAAAAACCGCCCCGGATCCGGATGATCCCCTGGGGCGGCTGTTGAAGGTGTTATACAAGACTTCCCGGCTTTTTATGGTATTTGATAATCCCTTCGGCGGCCCGGTACGCCAGCGCGCCTACAGTGCCCGTAGGATTGTAGCCGCTGTTATGCGGGAAGGCGGACGCGCCGATGACGAACAGGTTGTCGACGTCCCACATCTGCAGGTAATTGTTGACCGCGGAGGTGTCGGGACTGCTTCCCATGATGACGCCGCCGGTGTTGTGCGTCGATTGGTACGTCGTAATTTCGTACGGCGCCAGCTTCGTGTTGGCCACGACCTTGTCCGCGCCCATTTCCTTCAGGATTTCGCCGCATTTGGCCCCCATGAATTTAACCAGCTCCCGGTCCTGGTCTTCGAAGTCGAACGTAATCCGCATGAGCGGATCGCCGAATTCGTCCCTGTACGTCGGGTCCAGGTCCAGGTAGTGATGGCGGAATGGCATGCAGGAACCTTGGGCGCCGACGTTGAGATGGCGGTTCGCGTATTTAATGGACGCCGCCTTGAATTCCTTGCCCCAAGTCGGCGTTCCCGGCGGAACCACGTTGTTTTGGATCGGCCGCGCCCCGGTTTGGCTGTAGGAAATGTTGGCCCCGTGGATGAAATTCAAATCTTTATGATCGAAGTTGTCGCCGTTGAAATCGTCGATGCACATGCCGAGCGCCCCCGCGCCCGCAAAAAGGTTGAATTCCTTGTCCTCGTAAAAACCGACGGCGGCCCCTTTCAGCACTTGGTATGCGTAGTTTTTCCCGATGACGCCCGTTCCGGTTTTCGGATCGTACGGCTTGCCGATGTTGGACATGAGCAGCAGGCGCACGTTGTTGAAGACGTAACTGGTCAGAACGACGATGTCGGCCGGCTGTTCGTATTCTTCCCCGGTGGTCGTATCGATGTACAGCACGCCGGTCGCTTTGCCGCCTTTGTGCAGCACCCGTCTGACGTTGGAATGCGTGCGCAGCTCGAATTTTCCCGTGTTTTTCGCCACCGGGATGACCGTCACGACCGGATCGGCTTTCGCGCCGTATTCGCATCCGAAGCGTTCGCAGAAGCCACAATACTGGCAGGCCGCGCGGGCGATGCCGTCCGGGTTCGTGTATTGGTCCGACAGGTTTGCGGAAGGCATGTGGTACGGATGGTAGTTCAACCCTTTGCAGGAGTCGGCGAACAATTTCATTCCCGGCGTCGTTTTCATCGGACCCGTCGGATATTTGTCGGAACGTTTGCCGCCTTTCGGGTTATCTTCCCCGGAAATGCCGGCGATTTTTTCGAATTTATCGAAATACGGTTCCAGCTGTTCATATGTAATGCCCCAGTCCTGGATCGTCATTCCGTCAGGAATTTTGTTTTTCCCGTAACGTTCGATCGTTTTGGATCGGATTTCAAAATCGTACGGCAGGAAACGGAAGGTTTGCCCGTTCCAGTGGACGCCGGAGCCTCCGAGCCCGTCGCCGAGCAAAAAGGAACCGTAGGAGCGCATCGGCAGCGCCCGGATTTTTTCGTTGCCGCGGAACGTGATCGTCTCCCGGGACAAATCCTGGAACATCTCGTACCGCAACGCGTAACGCAATTCGTCGTGAACCATGTAATAATCTTCGGTTTTTCTTTCCTTGCCGCGTTCAAGGCCGACAACGGACAGCCCCTGCTTGGTCAGTTCCGACGCAATGATGCCGCCGCCCCAGCCGACGCCGACGATGACGACATCCGTTTTAGGCAGTTTCGTAGCCATGAATCAATCACCTCTCGTTTAGTTTTTAGGAATGTGGCAGATGTTCTTTCAAGCTGACCGGCGGCATTTTGGCAAATTGGTCCTGCTCGATGATTTTCGCGTAGGACATTTGGTTGCCGGGGTAATTTTTCAGCTTCCAACCGTTCATGTTGTTGTTGCCGCCGTAGAGCGGGTCGGCGTACACGCCTTCCATCGTTGCGCTGAACAGCGTCTTGAAAAATCCGCTTGCGGAAATGGTCGTCAGCTTCACCTCGTCGGTTTCGAAAGCCTTAAGGATGGCATCCTGCTCTTCCGGCGCCAGATCCTTGAATTTTTTCTGATATTTTTTATTGCTGTAGTTCTGGATTTCCTGAAGGCCGATATCGAAAATTTCCCGGCGTTTCAGGCGGCCCTGGTAGCCCTGCGTCGTTTCCCCTTTATAGAAGGGGCCCTGCATGTATTCCCTGCCGTTGTTCCCCCATTCGCCTGCAAGCTGGTGGTCGATGTAATAAGCGACGCCAAGCTCTTTGGCTCCGGGTCCGTTATCGTCCGCAGGAAAAAGGCGCTCCGTGGCGGCTTCCGTAATCAGGAATTGTTCCTGCGTGAAATACATCAGCGCTTGGTTGAAATTGACGGGTTCAGCCGCGGGAGCCCCGCCCTTGTTTCCATTTCCGGTATTGGCATTGTTGTTGGTCGTTGCTTTTTTCGGGGTCCGCAGCAGGCTGCCGACCACGCCGCCTACGATCAGGCCCCCGACGGCATAACCCGAATTTTTCAAGAAATTCCGGCGCGACTGATCCGGTTCTCTATGGTCCTTCAACTCTTTGTCTTCAGTTTCGTTTGCCATAAAAGTCAACCTCCAACTGTGTGGATGCACGCCCATGAATTTGGGGCAGCATCAGTTTTTTGTTATTTTGTCGAAATATCCCACAAATAATACATCCTCCGAAAGATAATCATACTCATATGTTCAACATATCCAGGGAGGGATCATCCATGAAAGGACCCATCGCCAAATTAGCCGTTCCGGCCATTTGCGCCGCCGTGGCTTTGAGCGGCTGTAACGGCAACGTCAAACAAAATGCGCAGACGAACCCCGTCCGGATTCAATCGAACGCGAACCAAAACTACGCGTCGGACCGGTTGACGAATGACGGGCTCAGAGGCGGCACGAATGCCGAAGGGCATCCGCATCTCAACAGCATCAAAGTGATTCCGAAGTTCAACGGCGAAAAGGTGCGCACGACCAACGAAAACGGCACGACCTACAGTGGAATGGGCTCGGGGGTCTACAGCCGCATCGGCACGTCCAGCCTGCATAATACGCCGGAATCCAAAACGCTCGAAGACCGCCTGGAATCGGCAGGCATCACCGGGATCAGCGTGCTGACCCTCGGAGACTCGGTCTATATCGGCGATCCGGACGGCCACACCCATATCCGCAACTCCGAACCGCAGCCGCATAAAGTGCTCAGCCCGAACGAAGGGTCGTCCGGCAAAGGATATATGAGCCAAAAAGGCGGCTACGGCTACACCATCGGCCAACGCGACAACACGAAACACAATCTTAACGTGATCCGTGCCGAAGTGGCCGGCGTATACGGCAAAAAGGTAAAGGTCTACACGGTACACGACCCGAAAGCCATCCAGGCGATCCATCGCGTGAAAACCGCCATGCGGGCGGGCACGCCGGTCTCCAAAATGAACAAAGACCTGGCCGTCATCAAAAAAAGCGCGCATGTGGACCAAAACAAATAAAGCTTGAACGAAAAACACCTCCTCGGGCGCAACACGCGCGAAAAGGAGGTGTTTTTTCGTCAACACGCTAATTTTTTTCGGCAAGCTTTTCCGGCTCTGCGGCCGGATCGCTCGTAATTTCCTCGACGACGCCTTTGGTGGAGGAACGGAATTCCCGCAGCGTGTCCCCCACGGCCCGCCCGAGCTGGGGAAGCTTGGATGGGCCGAATACGACCAGGGCGATCATCAAAATGATCAAAAGCCCAGGCAGTCCGATATTGTTAAACATGGTTGGCTCCTCCTTTCGGATCTAGAAGTGGATGCTCCGTCTCCTTCCGGTCCAAATACCACCTGGAGACGAGAATGCTGAGTTCGAACAACAAAATCAGCGGAATGGTCACGGACAGATGCGAGACGAAATCCGGCGGCGAAATCATCGACCCGATGACCGCCAGGGCCAGATACACGTATTTCCGCGCCTTTTTGAGCTGCGAAGGGCCCAGAATGCCCAAACGGGTCAGGAACAGGACGACCGCCGGCATTTCAAAAGCAAGCGCAAGCGGAAACACGAGGCTGAACATGAGGGAAAAATACCGGTCCATCCCGTACGTTTCGATGGCTCCGACCGTTTGGTTCATTTTCGAGAGGAAGGAAACCATCATCGGAAACGCGACGTAAAAGCTGAAGGCGATTCCGATCATAAACAGGACGAAAGCCAGCGGGACGAACCAAAAGGTTTTTTTGGCCTCATCGTTGGTCAAGCCCGGACGCACGAATGCCCATATATGGTACAGCGCCAGCGGAACGGTAAAAAACACCGCCACCAGGAAACCGCATTTCATATAAATGAACATGCCGTCCGTCAAAGAAAACACATTCCACTCGATGTCGGCGGCAGCCGGCCGGTTTTTAATGTACATCAGCACCCGGGGAGACACGTACAAGCCGGCTGCCAACGTTACGATAAAAAAGAGCATCACCCAGATCAGCCGTTTTCGGAGCTCCGTCAGGTGGGTGACCCATTCTTCACTGTTCATCCATGAACCGCCTCCTCTTGTAGCCCCTGCCGGGCAAGCCGTACCGCAGATGGCGCCCAGCGATATGTATATTGTATCCAGAATTTTCAGAATTATAGGTAAATTTGTCGACAAAGGGCGAAACAGGCGATAAAAAGAATCGTGCAGGTGTCAAATACATACTCTGTGGGACTTGATGCACTATTAGTTATACTAGCCGCATCGAGTTCTACCACTCCCCCCGGGAGTAGTAATACTCATTTCAGTTCCTATTTAGATAATATCGATTAACACAAAAAAACCGAGAGAGGGAGCTTCTTTTCAAAGAAGTGTCCATCTCTCGGGTCACAAATCAATTGTATTGTCATAGAGGTCGTGTCTCAAAGTCCATTTTAAGAATCAGGAATTCTGAATTAAGCTATAAATTTACCTGTGTTCTTGTAAATCCCTGTTTGAATTTAAAATCGCTTCAAGTTCAACTTTTAATTTTTCTAGAAATCTAGGGCCCTTTGCTATTTTATCTGTGGCCCCTAATTTATCAAATGTTGCTTTAGTTAAATCTATACACTGAGTTATAAGATCCTTTGAGATATCTTCTATTTCTAGATCAAATATTTTCTTATTTGATGGGAAAAGTGTTTTCGTAGCCAATGCAAACACAGAATATATAACATAAAACTTTAGATTCGTTACAAGCGATGGTGAGAATCCCATTTCCTTTAGTGAGAGTTCGACTTTTCTACCACCAAAAGCAAGTATATAATAAGTGTTTAGATCATTATTTTTATGGTACAGCTTCTTGTAAGCAGTATTGTCTTCAAGTAGAGTAGATGGTCTGGCACGAGCTGAGTCGGGTCTTTGCATTAAGACAGACATCAAGCACTGAGCTAAAAAAGAAACGCTTATAATATCCCTTGGTTTCTTGCCTTCGTTTTTATAATAATTTTTACGTCGATCATAATACAAATCACGTGGTTTTAGATAGTCCTCGATCTGTCTATGAATAGGATCTGTTACTCGTAATGAATATTTAGGGATAGGTGTTTGACTATTTGTTGCTTTTATTATCTTATCTCTCGCTTCTTCTGTTTCAGGAACAATTATCCTTACAAGTAAGTTCCGTCGTTCATTCAATTGTCTATCAGGATAAATAGCAAAATGGCGGAAAATTTCACTTGAAGTTTGCAAACCATTTACTATTTCCGGATTTGTTATTATAATTTCCTTTCCCCCAGGAGCTGAAGCCTCTGTTGCAACTATTGTTACCCCATTATTTAACCACCAAAATTCCTCATTACTTTCGCTGTCCTCCAATGTTTCTTGGATATCATTATTGACAGCAGTTTTTCCTTGGTAGTCTCGAACATTTGATTCAAATATATACTTTATTAAAATCCCATCTTCATCAGTTATAAATTTAAAATAATCAGCTAAATTCACTAAAGCGATAAAAACTTGTCCAGATGAAGACATTGGATTTTCGGAGACTTTTAATCTAAAGACACTATTTGTTCTCGATTGCGATATTCTTACAAGTGAGTGTTTTGCATAATTCCGTTTCAGAGAAGAAGCGATAGCATATTCACTGTCGTTAAGGGGTAATTTTCGAAAATGGTATTATATGGATGAAGAAAAGGGCAGACTTGCAGAATTTTAGAACAGC
>NZ_BAAIYF010000009.1:0-293589 GCF_057546105.1 Paenibacillus sp. YAE3
GTTCTAAAATTCTGCAAGTCTGCCCTTTTCTTCATCCATATAATACCATTTTCGAAAATTACCCCTTAACGACAGTGAATATGCTATCGCTTCTTCTCTGAAACGGAATTATGCAAAACACTCATTTGTTAATAAACAGTCCCATCTCCAAAATAATTTTCGAACATAAAATAACTGGCTTGTAGTTGGCTAATGGATAAGGAGATCAATGACCATGGAACCAGCATCAATGGAGAAAATAAAGGCATTTTATAGTATCAAAAACTTCCTGAATTAAAAACAACAAGAACAAGTTAGTGGTATGCTCGGTTTGACGCCGACTGACCTCACTAAGAGGATATGGGGCAAAGAAAATGAAATGGAATTTACGATTATGATTCATTTATTACAATGGTGCAAAGACATTGTAGGATTCGAAGAAGGTGTGGCTAAACTGACGAATACTGTAGCATCCGATTTGTACATTGAATTAATAAATGGCGAAAAAATCATCGTAGAACCCAGGTGAATCAAGGGTTTAGGAGTTATGGAGAAGGCTTTTCTCAGATCCTTATTCGGATTTTTAGACCCTCATCCCCGCGTTTCCCCTGTCATTTTCCCCGCCTTTCGGACACCAATTTTTATCTATTTTCGTTCACAATTGAACCAGTTCTTTACCAGTTTTTTGTCCTTGTGACCTGACATGAAGGGACTAGAATTTTTATCCCAGAAGTGGGGGAGAAGGCTTGGGGCGTGTTGGAGTAAGGAAGTTTTTAGACAGTAATTTTTTGTTGGTTACAGCATTTTTAACCAGCCGTGAATCCTGCCAAGCTTAAGCGGTTCCGACATACATCAAGGCTTAAAAAATACATTCTGACGGGATAGCTTAAAGGCAGTCAACCCTTGCAATACAAGGAGCGGCTGCCTTTAAGCTTATAGCGGGCCATGACCGAATATAATGGAAAGGCCGCGTAAATGCCCTGCCTCAGCAGCATGGATTCTAAGAGCTGTTGATTTCGATAAAGCAGGTGGATTGTGATGTAGTACAATAATATCTTGAAGGAGGTCGCGAGATGAGCGTTCCGGATCCGAGAAGCGTTTTTCCGATGAAAAATGTCAGAAGTCTCTGTTTCCTAAAAAACATTGTGGTCAATCCTAATATAGAAGTCGGGGATTTCACATATTACGATGATCATGATAATCCGCTAAATTTTGAGAAAAACGTTCTTTATCACTTTGATTTTATCGGGGATAAACTTATCATCGGAAAATTTTGCGCAATTGCATCGAACGTAAAATTTATCATGAACGGGGCGAATCATAATATCAATTCGTTTACGACGTTCCCTTTTGGGGCGTTTGGCGGAGACTGGGAAACGGGATTAACGAATTTAAGCGGAGGTTACAAGGGCGATACAAATGTCGGAAATGATGTTTGGATCGGCTACAACGCTACGATCATGCCCGGGGTTCGCATCGGCAACGGCGCGATCATCGCCTCAAACGCCGTGGTGACCAAAGATGTGGCCCCTTATTCTATCGTCGGAGGCAACCCGGCCCGATTAATCCGTTATCGATTCGACGAAGAAACCATAGAGATGCTTCATGCCTTAAAGTGGTGGGATTGGGATATTGAAAAAATAACGGAATCCATTCCGGTGTTGACGGGCCATGACAAGGCAGCCTTAAAAGAACTGCTGAATCATGTGAAGGAAGCCGATGCAACCGATGGATAAGGCTTGATATCATATACATAATGACAATGACAAATTAATGGAGAGTGGCATGCGTGTCGGTACAAAAAGAGCATCATGGCGTGGTGGTCGATTACGGGAATCCGGCGGTGACGAAGGGCATTTCCGTGTTTGATCCGGAATTCGACTCTTTATTTGCGTATGAAGGCGACGACCTTGGCGTACGTTATACGCCGGAGGCAACCAAGTTCCGTCTATGGGCGCCAACGGCTTCCGAGGCGAAGGTATTGTTATATCCCGTGTGGAGATGCACGTTTGCCGAAGAGATGGACATGACCCGCGATGAAGGCGGGACGTGGACCCTGACCCTTGAAGGCGATTACAAGGGAATCGGCTACAACTATAAGGTGAAAATCGGCGGGCAGTGGAATGAAGGCGTGGATCCTTATGCCACGGCTGTAGGAATCAACGGGGACCGCGGGGCGATCGTGGACATGGAAGCGACGAACCCGGAGCGCTGGACGGAGGATAGGCCTCCGCTTGCATCGCCGGTGGATGCGGTCATTTACGAACTGCACCTCCGGGATTTGTCCATTCATCCAAAGAGCGGGATTTCCCATCGCGGAAAATATCTCGGGTTAGCCGAAGAGGGGACGCGGGGGCCGAAACAGATCCCGACCGGACTTGATCATATCCGCAGCCTTGGGGTAACGCATGTCCAGCTGATGCCCATTTACGATTTTGCGACCGAAAGCGTCGACGAAGCAAAATCCGACGTTCCGCAGTACAACTGGGGATACGATCCGAAAAACTACAATGTGCCGGAAGGCTCCTATGCAACCGATCCTTATGATCCCGCCGTGCGGATCAAGGAATTGAAGCAGCTGGTGCAGACGCTGCATGACAAAGGCCTGCGCGTCATAATGGACGTCGTGTACAACCATGTGTACGATTGGTATTTCATCAACTTTACCAAGCTTGTGCCAGGCTACTACCTGCGCTACAGGGATGACGGGACGCTGTCGGACGGCTCCTTCTGCGGCAACGAATTTGCTTCCGAACGGAAAATGGCCCGGAAATTCATCGTGGATTCCGTGCTGCATTGGGTGAAGGAATACCATATTGACGGTTTCCGGTTCGACCTGATGGGGCTGATGGACATCGAAACGATGAATGAAATCCGCCGTCGCTTGGATGAAATCGATTCCAGCATCATCATGATCGGCGAAGGCTGGAATATGTCCGATACGACGCTGCCTGCCGAGAAGCGGGCCAACCAGGCGAATGCCGCCAAGCTTCCGGGAATCGGCCAATTCAACGACGGGCTGCGGGATGCGGTCAAAGGCAGCATTTTCAACCATGAAAACAAAGGTTTTATCAGCGGGGCGACCGGCTTTGAACAGGATATCCGAAAAGGCGTGGCCGGAGGAATCCGGTACAGCGACAGGCTGCGGCAGTATGCCGAAGAGCCGGTGCAAACGGTCAATTACGCCGAATGCCATGATAATCACACGATGTGGGATAAGCTGGTGCTTTCGACGCCAGGAATCGGGGATGACATGCGGAAAAGCATGCACCGCCTCGGGACGGCGATCGTGCTGACCAGCCAAGGCATCCCGCTGCTCCATGCCGGCCAGGAATTTATGCGTACCAAAAACGGCGTTGAAAACAGCTACAAATCGCCGGATGAAGTCAATTGGCTGGATTGGGAGCGCTGCGCCGTCCACCCCTGCGAAGTCGACTACGTGCGGCGCTTGATCCGGCTCCGGAAAGAGCATCCGGCCTTCCGCCTTCGTACGGCGGAGCAGATCAAGACGCATCTTGTGTTCGAAGAAGCGCCCGCGGGATGCGTGGCATATACGCTGCGCGATCATGCCGGCGGCGACCCGTCGAAGCATTTGTATGTGCTGTATCATGCCAGGGCCGAGGAAACGATCCTTCCGCTTCCAACGTTGGGAGAATGGAGCGCCGTCATGGGCGAGGAACATATTCGATCCTTGAACCCGGACCGGTTGACCGCCGGCGGCATCGGGCTGATCGTGCTGGAAGTCAAACAATAATCCCAAAAAAGGGGAAGTCCCATATCGCGAATGCGACGGGCTTCCCCTTTTTGCGCGCCGGTATCACGGGTTCCAAGGCTTGCAGGCGAGAACGTTCCGCCTCTTTACGTTTTTCCCTTGATCCCGTTCTTTGCTTTTTTATCTTTCAGGGTACGATGTTTTGGATCTCCAGGCTTAGTCTAAACGCCCGAGTAGGCCATGAAACCTCCGTCCACGGGAATGACGGTTCCCGTGACAAAGCCGGATACCGTATCGTCGACCAGCCAGAGCATGGTGCCCAGCAGATCCTCCGGGACGCCAAAACGGCGCATCGGCGTATGGGTGATGATTTTATGAGAACGTTCGGTAAGCGAGCCGTCGGGGTTCGTCAGCAGCGTGCGGTTTTGCTCCGTAAGGAAAAAACCCGGAGCCATCGCGTTGACGCGGATGCCCGTTTCCGCAAAATGCACGGCAAGCCACTGCGTAAAATTGTTGATGGCCGCTTTGGCCGCGCTGTAAGCAGGCACTTTCGTCATCGGGCTGACGGAGCTCATGGAGGAAATGTTCAGCACGGTCGCTCCCGGGCGGCCTGCCATATGCTTGGCGAAAATTTGCGTCGGAAGGAAGGTGCCGATAAAGTTCAAATCCATGACGTTCCGGAAGCCCTCCACGCTGACGTCGAAAAAGGACGTGACATCCGGCAGCGCTTCGTCGCCGCTCCGATAAATTTCATTGGTCGTGTTGGCGCTTGGATGGTTGCCGCCCGCCCCGTTGATGAGGATGTCGCAGCCGCCAAAATTCTCGCGGACCTCTTTTTCCGCCGCCTCGACGCTGTTTTTGTCGGTGACGTCACAGCCAATGGCGACGGCGGTGCCGCCTGCGGCGCGGATGTCTTCGGCGACGGCTTCGCCTTTGGACGCGGTCCGGTTCAAAATCGCCACCCGGGCTCCCTGACGGCCAAGCTCCAGCGCCATGGCCCGGCATAATACGCCCGACCCGCCGGTAATGACCGCCGTTTTGCCTTTCAAGGCTGGGTGGATGGGCATCGTATTCGCATTGATGTTCATACGGTTCCTCCTTTTCCGTGGATGGGTTCGACCCGCTCCAAAGCATCCCACAATCCCCACAAATACATAATGCCAAGCGCCCGGTCATAAAGCCCGTATCCGGGTCTGCATTCTTCGTCCCAGAGATGGCGGCCATGGTCGGGTCTGGCGTATCCGCTGAATCCATGGTCGTGGTACGCTTTGACGATCCCCGCGATGTCGACGGTTCCGTCCTGGGTGCGGTGCGAGGTTTCGATGAAGTCGCCGTTGTCGTAAACGCGGACATTGCGGATATGGGCGAACGGAATCCGCTCGTGGAACTCATGGATCATGCCGATGATGTCGTTTTCCGGATTGGCCCCGAACGAACCGCTGCACAGCGTGATGCCGTTGGAAGGACTATCCACGATACGGAGCAGCCGCCGCAGGCTTTCCTGGCCGGTAATGATGCGCGGCAGGCCAAAAATCGGCCATGGCGGGTCATCCGGATGGATGGCCATTCGAATGCCGCAGCGTTCGGCCACGGGTACGACGGCTTTGAGGAAATAAGCAAGATGTTCCCATAAATCCTCGGCGGAAACGCCTTTATAGGCCTCAAACAGGCTCGTCAAATGCGCCAGCCGTTCCGGCTCCCAGCCCGGCATCGTCAAGGTGCTGTTCCGGTTGATCTCCTCGACAAGCTTAAACGGATCGATGCCGTCGATGCGGGATTTTTCGAAAAAAAGCGCGGTCGAGCCGTCGTCCATCTTTTTGTGCAGTTCGGTCCGGGCCCAATCGAAAACGGGCATAAAATTGTAGCAAATCACTTTGACGCCGACCTGCGCAAGCTTTTCGATCGTTGCAATGTAATTTTGGATATACAGGTCGCGGGTCGGCCGGCCGAGCTTGATGTCCTCGTGAACGTTGACGCTTTCGACCACGTCGAGATGGAGGCCGTGTTTTACCGCCTGGTCGCGGACCTCAAGGATTTTTTCCATCGGCCATTCTTCTCCGGCCGGCACGTCGTGCAGCGCCCAAACGATGCCTTCCACGCCGGGGATTTGCTTGATGTGGCTCAGCGAAACGGTGTCGTTTCCCTCGCCGAACCACCGGAATACCATACGCATATCTACACCGCCTTTTTACGTAATGAATCGGGACGTTCCGCAGCTTTGGGAAGCGGCCTATGTCCGGTCATCGGGCAAGATCTCGAAGTTGGTAGGGCTTACATCTTTTTTTACTTGAAATACTCAGGGTAACGTTCTTTGAGCACGGGAAGGTTTGCGATGCTGAGCCGCATATGCTCCATCATGATCCGCTCGGCTTGGTCGGCTTGCTGCTGCTTGATCGCGAGGAACATCTGATGGTGCTGCTCATAAAGAAGCTCCCAATGCGGATCGGTCCACAGCCACAGGATGCGGGTGCGGTTGAAATGGGCATTCATCTGCTGAATGACGTTCCATGTTCCGCTTTTGCGGCAGCCGTCAAACAAGATCCGGTGGAATTCTTCGTCCAGCTCGAACATGTTTTTGCTGTCCTGGCGCTGGATCGCTTCCCGCTGCTGTTCAAGATTGTGTTCCAGGGCGGCAAGCCGCTCTTCCGGAAAAGCCCCGCAAGCCAGGCGCACGACCGCTTTTTCCAGCTGCTCGCGCATAAACCGGGCTTCCTCGACCTGCTCGGAATCGATCAGCGATACCCGGGTGCCGCGTTGGGGCAGCACAAGCACCAATCCTTCCTGCGCCAGCCGCACGAAACTTTCGCGCACCGGCGTCCGGCTCACCTCAAAGGCCAGGGAGGTTTCCTTTTCGGACAAAGAGGTTCCGGGCGGCAGCTCTAAGCTGACGATTTGCTGTTTCAGCCGCTGATATACCATGCTGCCTGCCGAGCCCGACGGTTGAAGCATACGATCATCCATAAGGTTCACCTCCTAGGTTCCATACTACCATACAAGTATGGGAGTTGGAATCTCGAAATTTGGGCGAGGTTGGGACGAGGGAACTTGGAACTTCCCTATTACCTTTGTGAATACATGTACTTACAATGCTTGGCGTGCATAAAATCCGGTTGACCGGCGGCGAACCGCTTATGCGGCGCGGCTTCCCCGATTTGATCCGAGTGCTGAAAGGCATTTCTGGGCATCGGGGATATCGGCTGCACGACGAACGGACTTCTGATTGGACGGCAGGCGCAAAGTTTGTACGAGGCGGGGCTTCGGCGCCTGAACGTTAGGCTGGATGCCCTGGATTTCGAGTTGTTTGGTGCTGAATGGCCCTAGCGTTGATCTTAAGCGGAAAAAAGCTGCCTGAAGCCATGTATGCTTCAGGCAGCTTTTGCCTATAGGATCCTGAATGCTTCAGGTCAGCGGCTGCGTAATGATCTTGTCTACCATCCCGTATTCGAGGGCTTCCTCGGCGGTAAGGAAGAAGTCGCGGTCGGTGTCTTTATATATCTTCTCCAGCGGTTGGCCGGTTTTTTCGGCGATGAATTTGTTGACTTTTTCTCTCGTTTTAAGGATCCGGCGGGCGGAAATTTCGATGTCGCTGGCCTGCCCCTGTGCGCCTCCTAGCGGCTGATGCAGCATAAATTCGCTGTTCGGCAGGGCATACCGTTTGCCTTTGGCGCCGCCGAGGAACAGGAATGCGCCCATGGAAGCGGCCATGCCCATGCAAATCGTGCTCACCTGCGGCTTGATGTAATCCATCGTGTCGAGGATCGCGAACCCGGATGTGATCGATCCGCCTGGGCTGTTGATGTACAGCGAAATTTCTTTGTCCGGATCGTCGGCGGCGAGGAACAGCAGCTGGGCGATGATGCTGTTCGCCACTTGGTCGTTCACCTCGGAACCGAGGAAAATGATCCGGTCTTTCAGCAACCTGGAGTATATATCATACGAGCGTTCCCCAAGACGGGATTGCTCGACGACGTAAGGAATCGTGTTCATGCATGCAGCCTCCTTCGGGTATTCAAAATGAACCTTGCGAAAGGGCTACGCCGCACGCAACCGAAGGGATATGGACCCGCTTCCGGATGGATGCGCATGCCGCTGCGCAGGTTCTGCTTGCTTGACTTTCCGCAGTTGGACGGCCAGCCGTTGCAGCAGCTCGGGCTGTTCCATGCGGATGGCAACAAGCAGCTGCCGCTGGAACCAATCCGCATCGACAGGCTCCCACTCTTGGGCGGAAGCGGGGGGTTCCGGAAACTCTTCTCCGTTTACATTGTGGCGCGCCCGATGCAAAAGCGATTTGACGGCCGTTTCGCTTGTTTCAAGCGCATCGGCAATATCGGACAACTTGTATTCGAAGACATCCTTCAGCACGAAGGCAAGCAGCTGCTTGGGCGTCAATCGCTCCATCAGCGTCTCCAGTCCGCTGAGCAAAAGCTCCAGCGGTTTGTCGGAGGACGGTTCGTCTACGGACTGGCCCGTCGTTTCGCGCCCTTTTTTGCGCAGCTGGTCAATCCAGTGGTTGCGGGCGATCGTAGCCAACAGCGGGAAGCTTGGCGTTCGTTTGCCTGAAGGGTCCTTTTGGCAAAATCTCAGCGCCTTGAGCATGGAGTCGTGGGCCAAATCCTCGGCGTCCCAAGGATTGCCGGTCACGCTCAGGCAGAAGTGCTTCAGTTTCGGGTAAACGTCTTCCATTTCTTTATGGATTAACATGTTAATCACTCTCCTTGAGAGGCCTCTACATAATAAACGTTTGGGATGGCATTAAAGGATACGGGCGCGCAAAAAAAATTCGCAGCCTTTTTCCCATTATACCCGTTCGTGCATGAAATTCCTTCTTCATCAAAGAACGGCAAGCCCGTTTTTTGGCAAACCGGAAGGGGCCTGAACAGAATGATCGGCCACGTTCGCAAAAGGCAGGGGCTATATGGCTCGGCCCGACTTTGTGGGTTATTTCGGTGGACAGGGACATATGCTGTAAGGTAGGCAACCTCTTCTTCAAAGGAGGGATGGGCGAACATGAGAAGAAGGGCGAGATGGCGAAGCAGAGGCGCCAATAAACCGCGCAGCAGACGGAAGGTATGGCTGATCGCCATATTGGTGTGCCTTATTCTTCTTCTGCAATTTTTTGCGTACGTGGAAAACCACATGAAACCCCCGATCATGCATCTGGCCAAAATCCGCATGAAGCAAATCGGAACGGACGCCATCAACGAAGCCGTCGCATCGCAGGTGGCCAAAGGGGAAAACGCGGAAGAGCTGATCGACTGGAAGATGGACTCCTCCGGCAAAGTATCCGGATTTATGCTGAATTATGCCGAACATATGAAAATCACGTCGGAGACGTTCAAGGTCGTGCAAAATACGCTGCAAAACAAGCATATGCTTTCCGAAAGCATCCCGCTGGGGCAGGCGCTGGGCAGCCCGATTCTTGCTTCTTTCGGCCCGAACGTTCCGATCCGCGTCGAACCGCAGGGGGCCGTCAAAGTGGAGCTGAACACGAGGGAAAAAGACGCCGGCATCAACATGGTGCTGGTCGAGGTTTTCATCCATGTCACCGTGGAAGTGGCGGTCGTCATTCCGTTTGACATGGAGCCGGAGGTGATCGATACGGAAATTCCCGTTTCCTACCTGATGGTCGTCGGGGACGTGCCGATGTATTACTACAACAGCCAGGGCCAGCCCATCGGCAGCAACGGCGCCAATGCGCCGAACATCGCGCTGCCCGGCATTGCCGGCCAAGGGGCTTCATCCCACAAGAGCGGACCCGGGGACCCAAGCGGGGGAGCGGCCGCGGTGCCGGAAATTCCGGCCGGAGAGCAGGGCGGGGCGGAAGAGAAATCCCAGACCGGAAAGGCGAAATAGTGAATATAAAGGTTGACTTTGAGTTGAGACAAACCCATGCAGCGCCTGACACAGGCGCTCCAATGAGTATTTTTGTTTCGGAGATGAGGGATGAATCTTGCAAGTGAGGCGGGTCCCGCACTGGGAGCGGGGCCTCGCCGTATAGGGGAGGACGGAGAGCGCCACAGAGTTGCTATTTTTCGTTAGGGGTAGAACGTGTCGTAGATAAGCATCGATAGAATAACGTCGGTAAACAAGCATTTTAGCAGATAAGGGTAGGCAGACAAGCGTCGCCGGGCAGTTCATGGAGAAATTCATCATCCTCTGAAATGTCTACGGAGGCACAAACAGGGTTAGATCGCTGTGCGTAAGCTGTTCTCAAATTCTAACGGTTGTGACAGCGCCTATGTGGCTTCAAATGGTTCTCTGTAAGTTCTAACGGTTACCAATGGGGTTATTTGAAAGATTACCATATGAAGTTCCACCATAATGCCCAAATAACGTCAACCAGAACCGTTAAAATATCATAACCTCCATTTTCCCGGCATTAACCGCTGTGGCAATCGTTAGAAATTTACTTCCCTACTTTGATTTGCCTCCTCACATTGACTACATCTCCTCGCGTCCAATTGTACCCTCGATTCCCCACATCTCCTCACATTCAATTAGTCTCCATGGTTCCTTATATCTCTTTGCGTTCAATGGTCTTTTTACTGGACTGTCAATAGTAAATCAGACAACTTTTTTAAAGGGCTTTGCTTTGGCTTTTTAGCAACTGCAAAGAAAAAAAGAGAAACCCAGCGTCTCCAAGACGTGGGTTTCTCGACAGCCTGAGCGCCTGACACAGGTGCTTTTTTATGGTTTTATCCGGCGCTTTGGATAACCGACCGGAGCAGATCCCCCGCTTAATAGAGTGATTTTAGCCGTGCTCCCTTTTGCTTTCAGGTTCGGTTAAGCATCGGAATCTATAATTCTGAACAAGCCGCGTTGGGCGGCGAACCTTTTACCGACGGAAGGCGGGGAGGACGATGCAGCATTACGCGGGCCGCTTTATGAACACCGACTTTTCGGTTGCCGTTTCGGACGGCGTGGCTCCCGGGTGGAGAGCACAGATGCGGCGATGGTTTGCGTACGTTGACCGGGAGTGGTCCAGGTTCCGGGATCATAATGAGCTCAGTAGGCTGAATCAAGCGCCGGAAGGGGTGAAGATCGGGCTGCCGCCTCCCCTCTATGATGTTCTAAGGATGGCGGAGCGATATCGGGAGCTGACGGAAGGAAGATTCTCCCCCTTTTTGAAAAGAGCCATGGAGCATCAAGGGTATGACCGCCCGTTTCCGTTTTCCCATGCGGATGATACGCCGCCTTTTACGTTTCAGCTTGAGGAACGCCCCATACGTTTTTGCGGGGGGAACGCGATTGAAAAGCTTACGTCGGAGCAGCTGGACTTGGGCGGCATCGCCAAAGGTTATGCGGTGCAAAGCGCAGCCGAATGGCTGAAACGACAGGGTGCCGGATTCGGCATGGTCGACGGGGGAGGCGACATGACGCTTTGGTCCGATGGATCGAAGGAGTGGAACATCGGCATTGCCGATCCTTGGAACCGGGTGGAACCGATCGATGTATTGCGCCTGAAAAATCGGGCGGTCGCGACGTCCAACCGCCTTTACCGCAGCTGGATGCAGGGCGGTCGAACAAAACATCATCTGCTGGACGGCCGTTCCGGCCGGGTCGTTGAATCGGATATCGTCCAAGCGACCGTCATGGCCCGAGACTGCGTCGAAGCGGAGGTTTGCGCCAAAATGTGCTTTCTGCTCGGCTGCGGGGAACGGGAGGAATGGTTTGCCGAACGTTTTCCGGACGTATTGTATGTGCTGGTTATGGAGGATGGGACGGTCGTACGAAATAGAAGCAAGGAGAGTGCATCATGAAAGCGAACAAAAAGGCAAAATGGATCATAGGCGTCAGCGGCGTGGCATTTTCGGCTTTCGTATTAAGCCAGTTCGGCTCGGCCGATCAACACGCGGCGGATTTCCAAAACAACGGCCAGGTAGAGCAGCAGGAGAGCAGTCCATCGTTCGACGGATCGAATGAGGAGCGGTTTGCGACCCGAGGCGAGCGGCCGTTTGCAGGAAGGCATCAAACCGACGGAACGACTAGAAGGTCTTGATATGGATAGGGTCTTTCAACTTTTCAGTTCCTGGCATGTCATTCGATGGATGGGGCTGCTCGCCTTTTTCTTTTTTACGATTTCATTGGCGTTCGGCATGTTGGGCAGGTTCAACCGTTTCAGAAGGCATAAGGGCTTGTTTCAATTGATTCATATCTCCTCGAGCTGGGCGGGAATCAACGCGTGTCTGGTCCATATGCTGATCCTTATGATCGATCGGTACCAGCCGTATACATTCGCTGCAATATTCGTCCCGTTCGTATCGGATTATATGCGGGCGGCCACCTCGCTGGGCATGATTTCCTTTTATTTGCTGCTTGTTGTTTTATTCACATCGGACCTCCTTATGAGCCGATTAAAACGTTCGGTGTGGAAGGCGGTGCATTTGTTGGTGTTCCCTTCTTGGCTGCTCATGTTGGGGCACGCGTTGTGGATGGGCTCCGACACGTCCGCATGGTGGGGCAAAACGTTATATGGAACCGCGGTCGTGGTGATTCTAACGTTGTTCGTCTTTTATCTGATCGATCGGCAGGCGAATCATAAACGGCAGCTCATCGTCATGGAAGCGCAAGCTCCGGACGATGCGGGAAACGCGTTAAGACGATTTCTTAAATGACAATAGGGACCTTCGCTCAGAAGGTCCCTTTTCTTTTGGCCTTGATCGCCTTCCGTTCCTCCGCCTCCCAGTGGCGCAGCAGCGGGTAGGGATCAAACGACCATTCGGCCAATCCGCTGTCGCGGTAAATGCCGTAATGGAGATGCGGCGGGAATTTGCCTTGGGTGCCCGGCTTGCCGTAACCGGAGCTGCCCACCCAGCCGATCGTTTGGCCGGGGGTGACGATGTCGCCCTGATTGAGGCTTTTCTCGAAGCCTTGCAAATGCGCGTAATAATGGTACCGGTTATCGAGGTCCCGAATGCCGATGCGCCAGCCCCCAAACGGGTTCCAGCCTTTCAGCTCCACGATGCCGTAGCAGGTGCTGCGGACGGGGGTTCCGTACGGCGCGAAAATATCGGTTCCTTCATGGATGCGGTATCCGCCCCAGCTTCGCCCGCTGCCCCACGTGTCCCGGTACGAATACGAAGCCGAAACGGGGAGCGGAAAGGCATGTCCGGACAAATCGAGGGTTTGGAATTTTTCGTACAGCTTGGAAAACTGCAAAATGCGCTGCACCGACCGGCTGTTATGATAATACTCCCATAAGGCGATGCCAAAGTCGTCCTCGGATTGACCGTGCCGAAGAAGATAGGAGGCCATGCTGTAAAGCACGTCCATATCGTCGTTGATGTCGGCGCGGCCGTCGCCCGACCCGTCTTTGCCGTAGCCGTTGAAGATGCTGATGGAACGGGGGTTGCTGTCGTTCCGGTCGGGATTGAACATCCCGCTCCAGACCGGTTCGTTCATGTAAATGCCGGTCAGCCGTTTCGGGTGGCTGCGGTCTTTCGGATGGGCTTTGGTGAGCGTATGCTCGTACTGGTCGACCGCGGCGATCCGGTACCATGGAATCCGGGTGGTCGCCGCTATTTTATCGTAAAGCTTTTTTCGCGAGGCAAGTATGTCCTCCCGGCTCATCTTGTCCAAAGATTCGGCGGTTGTGGCGGATTCGGGATCGGCGCTTCCCCTAACAGGACAAGCCGCGGTACCGAAAAGAACCGCTGCGGCGGTTGCGCTAATCAACAAACGGCGCGCTTTTTTCGGCTTGGATTCGGATTTTTTCATCGTTAACCTCCTGCTGGCAGCTTTTATCGAAGTTTCCGGACGTAACGGTCATAAACTTAGATTGATACAAGGGAAGTCATTTTATCCCGGGTAGAGAAATGGAAGTATTTTGGGGTATTTCATGATATAATATGGGGCATGCAGCAGTAAAACCATGAAGCGAAAGAAGGTCAGATCATTGCCTAAACAAACCGTCAAGGAACCAAAGCCGGACTGGATTCGCATCAAACTGACAACCGGTGACAATTATCAGGAAATCAAGAGCATGATGCGCTCGAAGACACTACATACCGTGTGTGAAGAAGCGCGTTGCCCTAACATATACGAATGCTGGGCGAACCGCACGGCGACTTTTATGATTTTGGGCGATATTTGCACGCGCGCCTGCCGCTTTTGCGCGGTCAACACGGGAAAACCGACCGAGCTGGATCTGCAGGAGCCTGAGCGCGTTGCGGAAGCCGCCGAAAACATGGGGCTGAAGCATTGCGTTGTCACAAGCGTTGCGCGGGACGATCTTTCCGACGGAGGCGCTGGTATTTTTGCCGAAACGATTAAGGCGATCCGCAAACGCCTGCCGCTGTGCAGCGTCGAGGTCCTTATTCCCGATTTCATGGGGAACTGGGATGCGCTGAAGGTTGTGATGGACGCCAAGCCGGATATTTTGAACCACAATATCGAAACCGTGGAACGCATGTCGAATCGCGTCCGCGCGAAAGCGAAATACGACCGCTCCTTGGAGCTTTTGAAAAAATCGAAGGAATTTCAGCCGGATATTCCGACCAAATCGAGCATTATGCTCGGCGTAGGGGAAGAATGGGACGAGATCCTGCAGGCAATGGACGATCTGCGCGCCGTGGACTGCAACATCATGACCATCGGCCAATATCTGCAGCCGTCGCCGCAGCATTTGAACGTCGTTAAATATTATCATCCTGACGAATTTGCCAAGCTGAAGGAAGAAGGCATGAAGAGAGGCTTCAGCCACGTGGAATCCGGACCGCTCGTCCGCAGTTCCTATCATGCCCACGAGCAGGTGAAATCGGCGGCAAGCCATAAATAAAATCAATTTATTCATTTGAGCAGTGGAAGGCAGGGGGAGCACATTTGATTCTGATAGGCGGAAAAAGCTACGAGCTGCTGAAAGACCATAAAAACGGTTGGAACCCTGAAGCCTTTCGCGACCGTTACAGCGAAGTGCTGGACCGCTACGATTACATCGTCGGAGACTGGGGTTACAACCAGCTGCGGTTGAAGGGATTTTACCGGGATAAGCATCCTAAAGCCACCAAAGACACCGCTTTTTCCGGCATGGTGGACTACATTAACGAATACTGCAATTTTGGATGTGCTTACTTCGTTCTGCAAAAGAACCGGGACGTTCAGCCGAAAGAGAAGGACAAGGAAAAAGATAAAGAAAAAGATAAGCCCGAAAAAGCAAAAGGCGGTTCCCAATAGGAGCCGCTTTCGTTTTGCTTAAACCCATTTATTGAACGGCACGCAGGCCGCTTTTATGAATGATGCATGTTAACCCAGGAAAGCCTCCCTGACGCGGTTCCAAAACGGAAACGGGCGGTAACGGGCAAAGCTGACCTTTTCCTTCGCGACCTGGCAGCGCACCGAAATCAAATCGTCCACTTGAATGTTGATATGGTCGATCGTGAGCAGCAGCCGCTGTTCCTTTCGCGAAAAAATGTCGGTATGGTGGTGTTTCGGCAGCAGCAGGGGAGATCCCATCGTGCGGAACACGCGGTTGTTGATCGACGCGATTTCCGCAATCTGCAGCGCCTCGATCGTCGGGTGCACCATCGCGCCGCCAAGGCTTTTGTTGTACGCGGTGCTGCCGGTCGGAGTCGAGATGCATATTCCGTCGCCGCGGAACATCTCAAAGGTCTGGTCATTGATGTCCACCTGGGCGACGACCGTGCCGTCCATGCCTTTCAGCGTAAACTCGTTTAAAGCGATATAGGAAGTATTGCCCGATTTCCGGTGGATTTCCAGCTCAAGCAAAGGATATTTCACGATCCTCGGCCGGACGGAGCCGGACTTGCTGGCGGAACTCATCAGCTCGACGAGCTGCGGGAGCTCGTCTGCCTGCCAATCGGCGTAAAAGCCGAGATGGCCGGTATGGACGCCAACAAAAGCGATATCGGGAATATGGTCGATAAACGTATGGAAAGCATGAAGCATCGTCCCGTCGCCGCCGATCGAAACGACGATCTCGGGGGATTCGGCATCGAGCCGAAAACCGTGCTTGGCCGCCATCTTGTGGAACTGCTCACTTAAATCAACGGATAACTGATCACCGCGATCCAGAACATAATATCTCAAGAGAGTTAAGCTCCTTTATTTGGGGATATAAAGATCATAAACAATATCGGAGCATAACACAACGTTATTTCACCTTTCCGCATGCAGCCGCCGCCAGATCGAGCGAACGAACGTCCATAACAGCGAGGCTGCGGTAATGAACGCGATCAAGAGGCAGAAGTACGCCAACCGGTCGGCGAACGCGCCGGGAGCCCATGCAAACCCCGGGTCCGGCACGAAGGGCTGGAATGCAGGTGCAGGCAACAGCTTGCCCATCACCGGATTCCACAGCAGCAGGACAAGCGCCGCCGCCAAAACGGCATGGATCAGGCGGGCAAACATAAACGGCAGGTACCGTAAATTGGTGGCATGCAGGATGCTCGCGATTTGCGCATGAACCGAAAGGCCTCCCCAGGATAAAATAAACGCCGCCGCCGCCGCTTTGAAGGGCAGTGGAATGGAGGCCGCCGCTTCTCCGGCGGAACGGGCGCCAAGCGTCACCTCAAAAAGCCCGCCCACAAGGGCCTCGGACAGCGAAGGGGGGAACCCCCCGATCTTCAGCAAATGTTCCAGCACCAGGTACAAGCTCCTCATCACGCCGGCCTGGGTCAGAAGCTCCAAAAAAACCGAAAAGAATACGACTAGCCCTCCAACGACAATAATAAGCCTTAATGAGGATTCCACGGCCTGCCGTATCATTTCGCCCAAACTCCGGCCGTCTTCCATTCTTGCATGATGCATCGCCGCAAAAGCACGCCGAATCCGGCTGCGCCGATTTTTTACGTTTTGCGCCGATTTGCCCGAAGCGCCCGAAGCCGCAGGCATGCTGTGCCGGCTCCCGTGGAAACGCATGAGCAGCCCGATCAAAAAACCGCCGCCGTAGTGGGAAATCGCCAAAATAACCGCCATTTTCGGGTCATGGAAAAATCCTACGGAGACGGCTCCGATCAGAAAAATCGGATCCGAAGACGTCGTAAAAGCGACGAGCCGTTCGCCTTCGTCCCTGGTCACCATGTTCTGTTCCCACAGCTTGGCCGTCAGCTTGGCGCCGATCGGGTAGCCGGATACGTAACCCATGGCCGCAACGAATCCTCCGCTGCCGGGAATCCGGAACAACGGCTTCATCAGCGGGTCGAGCAGCGTCCCGAACAAATGGACGACGCCGAAGCCAAGCATGATTTCCGAAATGATAAAAAACGGGAACAAGGAAGGAAAAAGGACGTCCCACCATATCTCAAGGCCTCGCAAGGCGGATTCCAGGTATGCCCCCGGGAACAGCATCATGAGTAGAAGGAGCGCGGCAAGTGAAACGATCATGATCGGAAGACCCAGCTTTTTTACGGACATAGTCACACCTTCCTGTTCATGGGTCAATGGAAATGAACCTGTATACCCAAAATTTATGTTTCGCATCGGACAAACAGTACAAAAAAAGTTAGAAAGCGTTTACAAAAACGGGTGTTTTTTTGGCGAATGTATGTTAAAATATACAAACAAAACCTCAATTTAAAGGATTAAATTTGAATATATGGATGGAGTGATGGGATCATGAGTATTGTCGCCGGTGTTCTGGTCTGCGCCTTCGTGTATGTCATTCGCGCCTCACTGGTCCATCCTGGGGAAGAGGATTGGAGCAGCTACTAATCATTATCTTGAAGGAGCTAAACAAACGTTTAGCGCCTTTTTTTGTTTTTTGATATACTTGGAAATGAAACCATGCGCCTCTTCGGCTTTTGGGTCCTGCCTGCTTGAAACACCATGGATCCACAGACTATAGAACGAAAGACATGAAAGGAACGTGGGGATGTGGCTTTAGAACCTCTTTATACCATTAAAGTAACCTGCAGTTTTTGCGAACATGAATTTCAAACCTCGCGGGTCCGTCCCAGCTTCAAGAAAGCCATCCGGACCGATTCCGACTTTTGCGCGTATTACAAGGACGAAAATCCGGATTACTACGTCGTCAGGGTTTGCCCCAAATGCGGGTTTGCCTCGACGGAAAACTCGATGGAACGGCTGAACGATTCGCAAAAAAGGCGGTTCGAAAGCAGCATCAGCAGCCGCTGGACCTGCAAGGACTTCGGAGGGCGCCGGAATTGGGAAGCGGCTTTGGAAACGTACAAGCTCGCTTTGCTCGTCGCCCAGACGATCGGTGAAAGGGAGCGGATCATCGCAAGCCTGCTTCACCACATCGCCTGGCTGTACCGGTATAAAGGAGACGAAAAACAAGAGCAGCGTTTCCTGAAATACTGCCTGGAATCATACATAAAAGTTTATGAACTCGAAGGCGTGGGCGCAAACAACGCCCGTCTTTTATATTTGATCGGGGAGCTGAACCGCAGAATCGGCGCTTTCAACGAAGCGGTCCGTTGGTTCTCGCGGGTCATCAACGACAAAAACATCATCGACGCGGCCATGATCCGGGCCTCCCGCGAACAATGGGGCGTTCTCCGCGAGCAAATGCTGGCCCGCAAACTGGAGCTGCCGTCCGAAATGAATCCGGCTTAAGCAAACAAAAACACGCATGACTCATGCGTGTTTTGCGTACAAAGACGGTTATTTTATCGGACAGGCTGGTCGAAGCGAAGATAGTCGTTATCCGTTTCGATGACGTTCAACCTGCTGCTGCAGCAGGGGAAAACCACCAGCTTTTTGCGGCCTTCGTTGACGGTTTTCAGTTCGCTGGGCTTCAGGTTCAACCTCACGTTCCGGGCACCGCAAAAAGGGCATTCATGCACATAGATGTCGCCCATCTGTTTGTCGTAAGGCCAAGTATGCGAAAAAGGGATCATGGCTTGTCCTTCTTTTCCGCTTCTTTGGCATCGGCCGGTTCTTTGCCGAGCTCCGCGATTTTTTGCAGCAAAATATGCTGCGGCATGTGCATGAGATGTTCGAGCGGCACTCCCAGTTTTTCGGACAGCTTGACGGCCGTTTCCGGCGAGATTTGCAGTGGTTTCATGGCAAGCATCCCTCCATTCGGATCTATTTCAGTCCCTTTGGGACCTGTTTGCAGGATTGTTCCCTTACGTAATACACCTTATCACGAAAACCGTTCAATTGAAATCCTATTCAAAGAAAGGTGATTGTTTATGAATAACCCATTGAAATTGACCTGGGATTTGGAATCCATATTTCCGGGTGGTTCATCTTCTTCGGAATACCAAACGTTCCTGGATACGCTCGAGAAGGATCTCCGCCAGCTGAAGCAGGACGTGGAAGCCGCCCAAGCTCCGGCCAGCGTTCAGGAGACGGAAGCGTTCGACGCGATCATCGCATCGATGAGCAGCTGCATTTCCCGCCTTTCCGAAGGCAGCGCGTTTGTCAGCTGTTTGCAGGCACAGGATCAGAGCGATAAAAAAGCCGTTCAGCTCTCCGGCCGCATCACCGGCTTGCATGCGCTGCTCAGCACGATTACCACGCAGTTCGACGATCTTCTCGCCCGCACGGACGACGATACTTGGAAAGCCTGGATGCAGCGCGAAGAGGTGCAGCCGATTTCCTTCGTCCTGAATGAAAGCAGGGATCAGGCACGCGAAAAGATGAGCCCTGAGCTGGAAAGCCTGGCGCTGGATTTGGCCGTAGACGGTTACCATGGCTGGGGCGATCATTATGATACCGTTGTCAGCCATATCAAAATCCCGTTCGAAAAAGACGGGGAGACCGTATTGCTGTCCGCGGGGCAAGCGCATAACAAACTGCATGACGCGGATAAGGAAGTCCGCGACTCCATGTTCGTCAAGTGGAAGGAAGCATGGGCCGAGAAGGCCGATTTTTGCGGGGATACGTTAAACCATCTGGGCGGCTTCCGCTTAAAGCTGTATGAGCGCCGCGGCTGGGACGAAGTATTGAAGGAGCCGCTCGCCATCAACCGCATGTCCAAGCAGACGCTGGACGCGATGTGGGGCGTCATTCAGGACAACAAGGCGATGCTGGTCAAATATATGGAACGCAAGGCCAAGCTTCTCGGCGTCGACAAACTGAGCTGGGTCGATGTCGAAGCGCCGATCGGCAAGGTTTCCTCCACCGTGTCTTACCAGGAAGCGGCGGAAACGATCGTGGAGCAGTTCCGCAAATTCAGCCCGAAAATGGCCGATTTTGCCGAAATGGCTTTTGACAAGTCGTGGATCGAAGCCGAGGACCGTCCCGGCAAACGCCCTGGCGGGTTCTGTACCTCCCTGCCTGTCAGCAAAGCGACGCGGATTTTCATGACATACAGCGGCACGGCTTCGAACGTGTCTACGCTCGCGCATGAGCTGGGACACGGATATCATCAGCACGTGATGGACGACCTTCCGGTATTCAACCAAAACTATGCGATGAACGTGGCCGAAACGGCTTCGACGTTTGCGGAAATGATCGTTTCCGACGCCATGGTGAAAAAAGCCGGCGACGAGCAGGAAAAGCTTGCGCTGCTTGAGGACAAAATCCAGCGGAGCGTTGCGTTCTACATGAACATTCACGCCCGTTTCCTGTTCGAAACCCGCTTCTACGAAAAACGCAAAAACGGTTTGCTTAGCGTCCAGGAGTTAAACGATTTGATGGAAGAAGCGCAAAAAGAAGCGTATTGCGACGCTTTATCGGCTTATGAGCCGACATTTTGGTGCTCGAAGCTGCATTTCTACATCACCGGCGTTCCTTTCTACAATTTCCCGTATACGTTCGGATATATGTTCAGCACGGGCATCTACGCGCAGGCGCTTCAGGAAGGCAGCGGCTTCGCGGACAAATACGATGCGCTACTGCAGGATACCGGCGCCATGACCGTCGAAGAGCTGGCGAAAAAGCATTTGAATGCGGACTTGACCGGACGGGAGTTCTGGCAAAGCGCTTCCGATCTCCTCAAACAAGACGTGGAAGAATTTTTGGCCATGACCGATTCTATGGCTTAAGGCCTGCTTGAACTCGGCACGGAACGATAAAAACAGGAAAAACCGCCCTTGATGGCGGTTTTCCTGTTTTTTTGCGTTTGAAAGGAAAAATCAAGGATTTTGTCATATTAACCAGAATTATATCGGAATCTAGACGAAAAAAGGATCGAAAAAGCGAAAGTGTTAGGAATAAATACCCAATTATGTTTTATATTGTTGTCTGTTCCGGCACCCTGTCTTATAATGAGTCATAAGCCCTAATTATTTTGGCGAAAGTTGAAGAGAGGAAGAAGGAAATGATGAAAACTGAGCAATTATCCCTAGCAAGACAACTTGATCTGGTCTTCAAGGAACTTGAAGAAGAGCTTTCAGGCCTATCGTCAGGAACGGTGTTTGTGCAAATACGAAATAACACCATCGGCAAATTCGGGATTCGTCATCATCCGCTGGAGGGAAGAAACGGAGAACTGCGATCCGGGGATTCCGGCTTGACTCCGGTTCAATATTCTTCATTCCGCATCATGGCGCTTGAAAGCCTGAAGTACAAACGCCACTGGACGCACGGCGAAATCAGCTATGAGTTTGCGGTCCGGCAGGGCTCGATCATCGTCGACGCCATTTTGGAGTCGAATTATAACATGGCGAATTTAATGATCCGCTATCCCAGACATACATATTCAGATTCATTGACCGAAGTTTTTTAACCAGATACGCTCAGCAGCTTGAAGCAAGCAAAAAAGGCAACCTCGAAGGCTGCCTTTTCTTGCGGACGTTTTGGCCGCAGGACGGCAGGTATGGCTCACGCCTTGCCGCCGACCGACATGATATCACATTATACAAATGCCGAAAGCAGATTATTGACGACCGGAAAGCTGCTGTTCTGCGATTTGTACCAGACGTTTCGTGATGTAACCTCCCAAAGAACCAGTCTCGCGGGAAGTCATGTTGCCGTAGTATCCGTCTTGAGGGATTTGAACGCCAAGCTCTTGAGCAGCTTCAAACTTCATTTGTTGAAGAGCTGCGTTAGCTTGAGGAACCACCAGGTTGTTGGAACGGTTGCCGCGTCCTTGGTTTTGTTGTCCTGCTTGACCCATGATTGTCACCTCCTTTGAACTTTATGGTGTTATTATGGTTTTAAAGATTTGAAAACATGCGGTAAAAGAGAACGAAAAACGGTGGGAATATTTTACATGATTACGGCCTTTGTTGAAAAAATGGGGGCACGCCGACTTTTCGTCGAAAGCAGCTTGTACGGTTTGACAGTAAAATTTGCGTTTTTTCGTAAAAAGGCGCCCCTTCGACATATGTCGAAAGGACGCCTTTTGCGTAATCCTTCGTATGTTAAGACCCTGCAGGGTACACCATATCAAGATGCAAATCCATTTCAACCGCTTGCCCGGGCTCCAGCCGGATCAAGCCCGTGACATCGGGTCCCGCATCCAGATTCGGAGCGTTCGGGAGCCAGGTGTAGGGCTCGATGCACAAAAATTCCTTGGCATCGCCTTTGGTGTATAGGACCCAATGCTTATAATATTGCGGATCCGCCGAATATTGAAGCCCGTAACCGTCGCTGCGCATCAATGTCGCAACGGCCGGCTGGCCTTGTCCGATTCGGAAAAGCGTGTCGAAATTCGTTCCTTGAAGGTTTAAACCTTCATTAAGTTGTTCCAAAGGCCCCAGCGGCAGCACTTCGCCCGTCGTCAACAAATCCTGATCCAGACCGTAGACGGCGTCCACCGGAAGTTTAAGCGTCCATTCTTCGGGTTGCCCATCCAGCAGGAACCACGTATGGTACCCGATTCCGAAAGGCACGGGCTGATCTCCCAAATGGGTCACCTTAAAATGCTGGGTCAATCTTGCCCCCTGCAAACGCATCGTGACTTCAAGCCTCATCGGTGCCGGAAACTGCCGCATCCAATTCGGATCGTCCGCGGTCAGAAATTCCGTGGTTACCGCACAGCCTTCTTCGTCTTCTTCGATATCGCTGACTCTCCAAGGCTGCGTGCGATGCAGACCATGGATATGGTTGTCCCCGGCCGTGTTGCGGTCGAATTGATACTTGCGGCCTTCATATTCGAAGTGCCCCCCGCGGATTCTGCCCGGAGGAATGAGCATCGGCATGCCGAAATGATAGGGTTTTTGCATATAAAATGCCAAATCGTTCTCATCGGGTGTTCTTAAGACTTGTCGGTTCTGGATGTTGTCCCAGATGGAAATCACGTTGTTCCCCAGCCACGGCAGCAGCGTGACTTCAAGCTCGCGACTATGAAGGATGTAAGTATCGTAACCATTCCATTGCCCTTTGGTCACTTGTTTCATATCGATGCTCCTTTTCCAATCTTTGAATTCAGTTCGTTAACGGTCACTTTAAGATATCATAACAGATTTTGCGACGGTTCGTAAAAAAGAGGTTTGACAATTTGACAAGTTCAGCGATATCATAGGCATTGCATAAAGGCTTTCAATGATTATACGAACACGATGACAGGGACAAGTAAGCAAAGGCGGCATAACCTTCAGAAAGCCGGTGGTTGATGCGAACCGGTGGGGCCGATTTTGCCGAATGGACCCTTGAGTGCCGAGTTGAACGGAAGCAGTAAGCTTCCCGCGTAGGCCGGCCGGCTTATTCCACGTTAAGGAATCGAAAGGCTTCCAGAACATGGGTTTTGCGTACGCTTCGTATGCATGATCGTTTTCATGCTGGCGGCAAAAAAGGGTGGCACCACGGTCTCACGTCCCTTGCGGGCGATGGGGCCTTTTTTGCATACACATCAATTAACATTTGGAGGGATATTTCATGAAAAAGGTACTTTCCGGCATTCAGCCGAGCGGCAAGCTGACGCTGGGCAACTATATCGGCGCCATGAAAAACTTCGTCAAGCTGCAAAACGACTACGCCTGCAATTTCATGGTCGTCGACCTGCATGCGATCACGGTTCCTCAGGAACCGGCGGCGCTTCGCGAGCAGTCTGAGGCGGTAGCGGCCTTGTTCATCGCCGCGGGCATCGATCCCGATAAAGCCAACGTATATATGCAGTCCCATGTACCGCCGCACGCGGAGCTGGGATGGATTCTGACGACGCTCACTTCGATGGGCGAGCTCGAACGCATGACGCAATTCAAGGACAAGGCTGCCGGAAAAGATTCGGTCGGGGCCGGTCTGTTCGTGTACCCGTCGCTTATGGCGGCCGACATTTTGGTGTACAATGCGGATCTGGTGCCCGTCGGCGAAGACCAGAAGCAGCATCTGGAGCTGACCCGCGATTTGGCGGGACGGTTCAACCACCGCTTCGGCGAATATTTTACGATTCCCGAGCCGTATATTCCGGAAGTGGGCGCACGCATCATGTCATTGGACGACGCTTCGAAAAAAATGAGCAAAAGCAACCCGAATCCGGGAAGTTATATCGCGCTTCTCGATACGCCGGATGAGATTCGCAAAAAAATCAGCCGCGCGACGACCGATTCGGGCAGAGAGGTCCGTTTCGACCCTGCCGAAAAACCCGAAATCAGCAACCTGATGAGCATTTACGCGGAATGTTCGGGCATGTCGATCGCCGAGATCCAAAACAAATACGAAGGGCAAATGTACGGCGGATTTAAAAAGGATTTGGCCGAGGCGGTCGTTTCCGTGATTGAACCGCTGCAAAAGCGATACTACGAAATCCGGGAGTCCGGCGAGCTTCACGATATCCTTCAAAGAGGCGCCGAAAAAGCAACGGAAACCGCATCGCGCACGCTTTCGGACGTGAAAGAGCGGATGGGCTTCCTGCTGCCGAAAAAATAAACGGGTTTACGCTTCGTTGGAACGGTTCTTTTTGGCCTTGACCACAAAACCCCAGCCGATGTTGCAGATGGCCAGCACGCCTAACAATAGGGCGATCCATCCGTTATAGCTTATGGCAATGGCGCAGGCACCCAAAAGGAAAATGGACGAGCATGCAAACCAAAGGGACAAACCTTTACTCATGTAAAAAACCTCCAGACAAGATATGAATTCTGTTCTGTATAACTCTTAAAGACGGTGACATACTAAGCTTGCAAGTTCGTTACTCACTTGAGGATATTGCAAAGATCCGAACGGGACTTTGGACGGGAGCTGGCTTGAGCGATGTGCTTGTGCCAGATTCGGCGCCTGAAGGGAGCCGTTGCCGGATGTTTGCAAATTCCGAACTCACATGCAGAATAGAAGGGAGATTTTTATTATGGGTCAATCTCGTTCTAACAATCTGGTCGTTCCGCAAGCAAGAACAGCTTTGCAGCAAATGAAAATGGAAGCTGCGCGCGAGCTGGGGGTTCAAATTCCCCAGGACGGTTACTACGGTAACATGACCTCCCGCGAAACAGGTTCCCTTGGAGGATATATTACCAAGCGTCTGGTCCAGTTGGCCGAACAATCGTTGCAAGGCCGTCAATAATCCGACTTGTCCCAGGCCCGAAGCGCATGAAGCGTTTCGGGCCTTTTTAACGTGGCTCTGCGAAAGATCGCTTTAAGCAATGCAACCCCCTGCTTGCGGTGAAGGCGATTCCTACGCGCGAAAACGCTCTTACGGTGATTCTCTCGTACCGAAAAGCATTCGTCAAGCCGAAATCGGGAAGACGCATAAAAAGCCGCCCCCTAAAAAGGAAGCAGCTTCGCGTTAATCCACGGGCATCAGCCCGAATTGATGGACAGTCTTTTATCCATTTTTTTGGCGCTGAGCCATCCAACGTACGTGTTGATCGGTTGATACTGTTTATCCATGACCAAAACGGCCACGAACGGATATTGCTTGCGGTGGCGGTAACGCACGTCGGCCCAGCGGACGACGTAACCCCAAGGCAGGTTTTCGACTTCGGCCACGGCAAACGAGGTGAAGTAAAGAAACGCCTGGACGTCGGGATGACGCTTGGAATGCTCGACGGCCGGATGCTGCTCGGTGCGGGCGTGTTTTCGCCACTCCAGCTCATTTCCGTTCAGCACCCCGATTTCGTAGCTGCCGTCTTTTAAAGCTTTGACGACATGCCATTTATGGAAAGTGACGGTCGGGATGACGTAATAGCGGTCGCCTTCTTGGCGGGAAGCATCGAGACGTTTGACCTCGGCCGTTTTCATGGAATGGACGATGGTTCGCCATACGTAATACAGGGCCGTCAAAATGTATAATCCCGTGAACAGGGGAGCGGGCTGCATCGCTCCCGTGCTCCACAGCAGCACGGCCGCGGCATGCGTCGAAAAAATAAACGGATCGAAAATATGGATAATGTTCCAGGATATCCAGCGTTCCGAGAACGGGCGTGCGGCTTGCGTACCGTACGTATTGAACAAATCGCTGAACACGTGAACGCAAACGGCGATTCCGGTCCAGAGAATGATATGCCCTGCCGGCACGCTCCTGAACAACATCGCCAAAATGCCGCTGATCAGCGCGGTCCAAATGACGAGAAAAGGAAGCGAATGCGTAATGCCCCGGTGGTTTTTCACGTAGAGGGCATTGCTCTTGACGCGCAAAAGCCCGTCGAAGTCGGGGGCCTGGGAGCCGATGACCGTGCCGAGAAGCACCGCGGTGGCGAGCATGGGGCTGCCGGCGACGGCGGGATCGACGTAAGCGAGTCCGGCCAAACTGAGACCCATGACAAAATGTGTGGCTGTATCCATCTCCATGTCTCCTTCTTGTTGTTCTTATTTCCATTGTAACAAAACCTGAAAATGCATTCCTGCCCCGACGGGGCCATTCGTGTGACCATTTTGCGAATAGTGCAATTTTCTTCCTTATAATAGTTACTACCCACTTTTGGATGAATATATAAGGGTTTGACCATACTAATTTGTGTCACCGAATTGTCAAAAAGGTGAAAGAATTTGCAGAGGATTGTCAAACACTTTTGCCTTTTGATATGATAAACTTTATAGCGGAGGCTTCAATTCCTCCAGAACGACAGAATAAGGAGGATTCTAAAGGCGTGGACAATCATTTAAGTTACCAGGCTCCTTCGGATTCCGCGACCCTTTCCATCAAGCAAACGCCGCCGAATTCATCGGCTACATGGAAAGATTTCATTACACTTACAAAACCCGGGATTATCCGGTCTAATTTAATTGCTGTTTTTGCAGGCTACTGGCTTGCCTCCCAGTGGGACATTCAATTCGGGAAATTGATCCTCACGCTGCTGGGAACGGTGCTCGTGATGGCCTCCGCCTGTGTATATAACAATTATTTTGATCGAGAACTCGATATGAAAATGGAACGCACACGGAACCGTACGCTTCCAGCCGGTCGCCTGAAGCCCTCGATTGTGTTATGGTATGCATTTATCCTGGGGGTCCTTGGACTGGCGGATCTTTTTATTTTTTCGGGAGTTCTTGCCGGTATTTTCGGGCTCGTCGGCATGTTCGTATATGCGATCGTGTATACCATGTGGCTGAAACGCTCATCGACATGGAGCACGTCGATCGGCGCCATCTCCGGCGCGATGCCTCCGGTCATCGGCTACGTCGCCGTGACGCAGAGCGTCGATCTCGGAGCTTTTCTTCTGTTTGCATTGCTCTTTCTGTGGCAGCCGCCGCATTTCTGGGCGCTTGGCATTCGCCGCGTTGAAGAATACAGAGCCGCGGGTTATCCGCTTTTGCCTGTAGTCAAAGGCATCAAAAGAACCAAAATCCAGATCATTCCGTATCTGGCGCTGCTCGTTCCCATTCCGATCCTGATGTATGTGTTTGGTTATACCGGCATTTATTTCGCGATTATCGGAACGCTGCTTTCGCTCTTCTGGCTGTATCTCAGCATCAAAGGTTTGACGGCTAAAGACGACGACGCTTGGGCGAAAAAATTGTTTATCTTTTCGATCAATTTTTTGACGTTGAGCCTGATCGTCATGATTTTGAATACCGTTCATTAACCAATATATAACCGGACAAATCCCATGGATGCATGGGATTTTTTCTGGAAAGCCTTCAATTTCCGACAACATCGAATATGGCCCGGGACGGCAGGGGAAAGGATTGGAATCAGGTAGAAGCTTTCGGGCGTCTACCTGAATTTATAATAACCGTTTGCTTCAAGTTGGCGGACAGCTTGCGAACGGATCGTGGGAGGAAAAATGGAACATGTTGAAACGCTATAAATGGACATGGATTCTGCTGGCGATCATCGTCATTTTGGCGGGATATTTGGTTTATGCCGGTACGGGGATCGGGAAATCCAAGCTGCCGGTTCTCGGGGAAGTCGAGGATTTTTCCTTCGAAAACGTGGACGGCAAAACGGTAACCCGCGACGACACCAAAGGAAAAGTCCGGCTGTTTTATTTCTTTTACACCAGCTGCCCGGACGTATGCCCCGTAACGACGTTCCTGCTCTCCCAGACGCAGAAGCAGCTGATTAAAGACGGAACGTTCGGCAAGGATGCGGAATTCGTATCGATCTCCTTCGATCCAAAAGTGGATACGCGGGAAAAGATCAAAGAGTTTGCGGATAAATTTTACGTCGATTACAACGGATGGTATTTCCTGCGAGGGGAAGACCAAAAAATCAGGGATGTCGCCGAAAAGTCGTTTAAAATCGCGATCGTAGGCGACAACAAGGACAACTTCGCCCACTCCAACATCATCGCTTTGGTGGACCGCGACAATAAGGTGCGCAAGCTGTACAACGCCAATGACACCGATAACGTCACTGCGGAAGCGCTGGCCAAAGACGTCGAGGAGCTGGCGAAGCAATAAAAAGCATACACGGGCAATCGAAAGCGCCGTTCATTCACCTAGAGGTTCTAGGTTGAGTCGAAAGGCGCTTTTTTACGTGCATGAACGAAGAAGTGACCGTCACGGAATCGGAGGAAGGTCCGGGTAAATGATGAATTCTTCAAGTCCCGCTTTTTCAAGCTGGGCAACCAGGTATTCGTCCGGCGTACCCTCGACCCCGGGATAACCTCGCCTCGTATAAATATGTCCCGCATCGGGAAACGCGTCGCGGAGCACGCCGCGGATTTTTTTGCCCGAGCTGTCGTTATCCATAAAAAGATAAACCTCTTCGTCCTTGATTTCTTTGCGCAGCGATTCGAGTTTGTTGGAATTGAGCGTGCCGAAGGTGCACACAATCCGGACGTCCTCGTGAAGCAAACGGCGGAGCTTGCTGCGGTCGTTTTTGCCCTCGACGATAATGTAAATGGCCATGAGTTCACCTCGGGTAAGGAGAGACGCTGCCGTCTCCTATCGAAATTCCCCGGGAAATGTTGAAAACAAACATCGTCCCCGGTTTCCTTTAGTGTAGCTCTTTTCATGGCCGTCATGCAAAAAATAAGACGACCGGCCTTGGCAGGCAGATCGTCTATTCAGGTTTTCCCTAAACTAACACCAGAAGGCGCGCAAAATGATGACCAGCAAGATAAAGAGCACCAGAACCACTCCGACATTGCTGCCTACGCAAGGCGAAACGACCGGTGCAGTCGCTACTGGAGCAACCGGCGCTACGGGACCGCAGCCGCAGTGTCCCAAATGATGACCCATACCTATCACCCCGCTCTCGTTTATGTCGCATGACACAATGTATCCTATGTGGGTATAAGGCATAAGTTTTGTGCAATGGCCCATTCGCCCTGATTTAGGTTTTTACCCATATGGGATGATCGCTCATGAAGCCGGCGTCTGCTTCGCGTTCGGATACAGCAGGGAACCGGGCTTGCGGCTCGTCGGGATCATCATCAGCCCGAGCATCAATAGGGCAAACGCAATAAAATACGGCGACACGAAGTCGCGAAGCTGCCCCGCCGCGATGGGCCCGATAAAAGAGCCGATCGACATGGCGATGGACTGCAGCGAAAAAACCCGGCCGAGCTTGCTGCCGCCGCTCAATTGAATAAACAGCGAGGCCATGGCGGGGAAAATGATCCCCTTTGCGGTTCCAAGGATAAACAGCGTCACCGTAAGCGGTATGCTCTGAAAGGCTGCCAGGCCATAAAAGCAAAGCGCCAGCAGGAAAATGCCGCCCAAGACTCTTTTGAAGGGGGAGTACCGGTTGACGAAAAGCATGCTGAGCGTCAATAACGCGCCGATGCTCATGACGGAAAACAGAATGCCCGTCGACATAATACCGTCCATGCCGGTGGCCCGCAGCGGAAGCTCGAAAAACAGAATTCCCTGCGAGCATGAGATAACGAACGGCAGAATATATATGCGCCAGGGGACCTGGAATTTAGTGGTCTGGGAAACTTGGTCGTCTATTTCCGGCGTATTGCCGGAAGGGCGAACCGCTGTTTGCAGCGTCCGCGGAAGGCTGAACATGGCCATGATGCCGGTAGCGATCAGAAGCCAGCCAAGCCCCTGGAACGTAGCCGAATACCCGGCTTTGGCAACGATAAACGCCCCTGCTGCGGGGGACACGACGGAAGCTAACGTGTGCACGACGCCGTGGCCGGACATGAATTTGCCCTGGACGACTTTATCCGAAGAAAGCGAGGCGAGCAGCGCAAGGCAGGCAGGGGAAAGAAAGGCAAGCACGAAACCGCTGACCGACCGGAGCGCCAGCAGCTGCCACGGGTAATGAACGTAAGATTGGAGCAGCAGCACGATGCCGGCCGACACGAGACTGAATATGATATAACGTCGGCTGCCATGTTTGTCGATCACGGTGCCTGCGATCAGATTGCCGGGCAAATGCGTCAAGGCGTAGATGCCCATCATCCAGCCGATAAAAACGGGCGCCGCCCCGAGGGACACGGCAAACGGCGTTAGTATGGGGTATTGGGCATGGAGATCGAAAAAAGCGAGAAACAAAAACATGTACAGCCAAATGGCGGTTTTCACTTGAGGCAGCTCCTTTCCGGCGGAAGACAAGTCATAATATACCTTTACGCTTGTACGTCCCGTATTAGACCCGAATTTTCGGGTGGTGCCCGCAGCAGCGTTCGCAGCTTGAGGGAGCAGCATGAGGGCGGGCTGACAGGCCCTGTTCCGATCATGTATAATAAGAACGTCTTTATTCTGATACCAAGCTTTAGCTGATGGGAGTGAATGTGAATGAATACGCAGGTATGGTCCGATTTCTTACAGCAAAACTGGCTGGTAATCCTTATTGCTCTCATTGTGCTGTTCGTGGTCCTGAATCTGGTGAAGACCATGGTCAAATGGGCGATTGCCGCCATCATCGTCGTGGCCTTGGTGGTGTACAGCGGCGTTTCCCTCGATCAAATCAAGGACGTGGTGAATGACATGAAGACGGAAACCGTGGATACGCTTAAAAGCGAAGCCACGAACCTCATGATGAAGGAAGCGAAAGAGGCAAAATATACATCGGATGCGGCTGGAAACTTTACGATCACGACCCCCAACCTGGAATTGAAAGGCCAGAAGGGGAAGGAAAAGGTGGAGGTTTCGCTGCGCGGCGTTTCGCTTGGCGAGTGGAAGATCAGCGATACGGTCAAGTCGTTTATCGAGGAATCGAAGAACAACACCAATGTCACTGCGAAATAAAACAAGAAAACAATCATCGTACCAGGGCATGTCGTGGAGGGAGGTTGTCTGATGGTAGAAACATGGATCCAGAGCTTGCGGGAGTTTAACGCGGTTTCGATTTTTTTGCTGCTGATCCTGCTGGTTTCGCTGCTTCAAGGCTGGCGGCGGGGAGCGTCGCGCTCGGCCGGAAGACTCCTCTCCCTGCTGCGGGAGGGAGTTTTTATTTTAGTGGCCTTGGTGCTGTCGGTGCCGTTTACCTTATGGGCATCGCCCAAGGTGCAGGAATGGCTTACGGAATATTCGAGCACGATCCCGAACCGCGATTTGAGCGTGTGGGAGCAGATCTATTATACGTTGATGTCGTCGATGGCCGAGTTTCCGCTGCTGCGGTTTGCGGTACTGTTCATGCTCAGCTACAGCATCATCCGTTTGTTGATGCGCTGGCTGACGGTGCTCGTATTCGGCGGCAAAGACGCTTTGTTTGTGCCGGGGACGCGCCAGTCCTCGTCGCTGTTCAGCCGATTGTCGGGCGCGGCGCTCGGTCTTCTGATCGGAGCGGGACGCTGCATCGTCGTCGTGGCGCTGCTGTTCGTGTTTGCTACGCTGTACCCCGACTCTTCTTTTACCCGTTACGTGGAGGCCTCGCCGATTTATCAGGAAGGCGCCAAGCGGGTCATTGAGCCGTTATCCGGCAATTTGGTGAAGGACAAGCTGCCGGTATTTACGAAGGCGGTGGAAAAAGAGCTTAGCGGCATCATGCAGCGCAAATACGAGGTCATCGACCATGCGATTCCGGACGATATCGATGCGGCCGCCGCCGAAATCGTCAAAGGCGCCAAAACCGATGAAGACAAGGCGAGACGGCTGTATGACTGGGTCGGGACCCGGGTGCAGTACGATTACGGCAAGGTCGACGATTACGAGCAAAAAGGCATTTGGCATGAACAGACGCCGCAGGATACGTTCGATACGAAAAAAGGGGTATGCATCGACTATGCCCGCCTGTATGCGATGATGGCCCGGTCGCAAGGATTGCAGGTCCGGGTCGTCACCGGGCAGGGGTATAACGGACAAGGCGGGTATGGTCCGCATGCCTGGAACGAAGTCTACTTGAGCGAGCAAAAAAAATGGGTTCCGCTGGATCCGACGTGGGCGCAAAGCGGCAACTGGTTTAATCCGCCGAATTTTGCGGCGACCCATATCCGGGACGGCATTCTGTCATAATCCGGATGCTGCCCAAAAAATTAGGAGCTGTACCGATCGGCCATCACATGGCGCGGACAGCTCCTTTTTCTTTTGCTATGGTTGGCTCGAAGCGGCTCTTTTCTGGCGGGACTCATGTCCGGGACATGCCCTCAAGCAAAGGGCACATTTCCGGCGGAATGCCGCTGCGCCTGCAAACGTCCTCGGCGGTTTCATCCTGACGTATGGCGACCCCTGCGGTCAACAGCAGGACGGCAAACCGGTTGGCCTGCCGCTCCAACTTGCCCGGCGCAAAATAGGAATGCTCCTCCAGGAAAAAACGGTTAATCCCCTTATGCAGCCGGTCATGGCCCAGTTCATGCGCGCAAACGAATCGCTGCCACTCGGGGGAAAGCTGGTTGTGTATGACGATAAACCGCCTTCGCAGCTTGCGGTAATACAGTCCCTTGGTCGATTTGCCAAGGTCGGTATAACGGATCTGTATGCCAAGCGCACGCGCAAGCTCGAAGGGACAGCTTGTTTTGTATTTGCGGGTTAATTTTCGAATGATCTCGTCCACCATATTCACCTGCTTTGTCGTTTAGTCGTAAGTTGGCAGCGTGTGGAGGAGCTATTTTCCATCCGGCGTTCCGTTTGGTTTTTTCTTTCTTTTGTTCATTTGCTTGGCTTCCCAGAACAACCCGGTCAATACGTCCTTGATCCGCTGCCGGTCCTCCTCGTCCAGGGGAATTCCGTCGAACATCAGCTCGCCGTCTTCTTCCAGCATTTTTTTGAAATCGCGTTTGTCTTTGTACGTGGCCCACTCCGGCGCCTGAGCGGCATCGTGAGCAGTCCCGCTTCCCTCCAAATATCCCGCGGCCGTCATCAGCTCCCCGTAGGAAACGCCCAGGGCATCGGCCAGCTTGCGGATGGTGGGGGCTTTGGGCACGCCGCGTACGCCGTTTTCCATCCGCGAAATTTGCGAGTTGCTGATTCCCGCGGTTTCCGCCAGCTGGTTGATCGACATGCCCTTTTGTTCGCGAAGTTTTCTTAACAGCATTCCGAATTCGTTTTCCACGAGTATGTCCACTCCTTTGCATCCATCAGGACCTGTGCAAAATTCGAACGGCTTGTGGAAGCGCGGCGTTTTTGCAGATCCTCTATTAAGAACTTACGTTCCCGCATACTACTATAACGTCTTGTTGCCAAAAGGTAAAGAAAAAGGCGGATTTCATGCCAAAAGGTATAAAAGAGGAGGGATAACCACCCGTTTTCTTCGATTTTGCCGGTTTACGGCTTGTACCAAAAAGTGGTATGTTAACATCATTATACGAACAAAAATGCGAACACGCTACAACTATTTACTATTTTAATCTTGAAGGAGTGCATATTCATGGAACAATTTCTGCCGGAGCTGGACCGCCGCAAAACGCAAACCGCGATCGAGGCTTTGTTCGAAAAATATCGCATTTATAAAACGATCACCTTCGAAGCCAGGGAAGCAAGCATTACCGCTTCGTATACCGAACGCTTCCACGGACCGACGAACGTCACTTCCGACCAGACCGCGCAAATCGCCGTTTACAACGTGGACGTGCCTGCGGCCCGCAGGGCGTACTGCGAAACGATCGAATCCGTCGTGGACCGGCTGGGGGAACGGGAACGGCTGATCATCCGCGAGCGGTACATGAAGCAGGACGATGTGTTCGATTATAAGGTGTACAACTACATTTTGGATCCGCCGGTCAGCAAGGACACGTACACGAAAATCCGGACCCGGGCGTTTTATAAGCTGGCGCTGGCCTTCGCCGATTTGGGGCTGCTTAAGCTTGACGGGCTGCAAAAGCGGGTGACGGTGGGCTAGATTTTAGATTTGTGAAGGCAAACCATTCGCATGAACGGTTCAGGTCGCTGCGGCTGGGCGCCACCTAGTATGAATCGGCAGAATGGAGTCTGTTGAAGAAGCCGTGGAAACGCTGAGGAACAGGCGAGTTAAGCTGTGGTAGATACGGGCGTAGAGACCCGTGGAAATAAAAGTAGCTGCAATTGTTGAAGCAGCCGTGGAAGCAATCGAGAGGCTAGTTGTAGAAGCAATTGTAGAAGCAATCGTAGAAGCGATCGTGAAATCAGTCGCAGTAACCGCCGTGAAACAGTCGTGGCTCCATCCTCGGACGTACTGACTGCATCGCACGAACAACTCTAACGGTTGCAGCCGCCGTTATTGAGGGTAAATTGGCTCCATTTGTTTTTTAACGGATACAGTTGAGGCTATTTCTTGAAAAAGCTCATTTTTGGAAGTGTTTCGGAGCAAATAAGCACAGTGATAACCGTTAGAATATTAAACGGGCCTTTCTTACCTACTTAGCGGTTGTGAGGTCCGTTAGAATATCGTTGAGGCTATGATTGAAAGGATAGGGGAGAGACCCCTGTCCTTTTTTTATTTCCAAATATCAAATCATCTATTAACGGTGTGCAGACCTCGATATATAGAGAAAAAATACGAACATACATTCGTACTTTTTTCATCCGACAATACGTCTGAAACCGTCCAATTCGGCGTCAGCGCATCCGTTTGAGGGGTGTAAGATTGTATCATCGGAAATGAAATCAAGAGAACAACCGAAGACGCTAACAGTCGATGTTCAAGCCGGCCCATGTGGCCGGTTTTTGATTGGCGGTGAAATTCTCTTGGCTCATGTCCGGTGCGAATGTTGGCAGAAAGGAGGAGCCGCAAATGCAAAAGCAAGCGGTGCTTGCAGGCATGAACAGCCTTAGGGAACGAGGGGCGCTACGGCAGCCCCCGGTATGAAGGCGGCGCTCAAGCAAGCGATCGCGGAGGTCGTGCCAGCGCTGAAAGACAGGCTGTACGACGTGCAGCCCCCGGCTGACGGTGCAGCGGAGCCCTACGGGGTGATCGCGTTCGGCGAGGAAATCTGGAAATCGGCCTGGGCGGGATACCGGCAGGTAATCCGGCTTAAGCTTTACGCAGGCAACGCAGGCCTGGATCAAGCAGATCAGTGGGCGGAATCGCTTGTCGGCGGGCTGCACCGGAAGCGGGTGGCCTATCCGGATGCAGCGCCGTTTACGCTGGTTTACCTGGGAGCGCGGGAAGCCGAAAGGCTGGAACCAACGACGGGCAAAGCGGTTCGGACGCTGCGGTTTGGCGTGTATGTTCCGGAAGCGGGGTCCGGGAGCCCGGGGGCCGGGCCGGATGAATGGTTAAGCGCGCTGGCCGGCTGGACCGGGAAAAGGTTAGGCGAGCCGTGGACGGTATACCAAACGTCGTGGCCTTCCGGACCGGACGACCATGCCGTGCTGTGGCGGATGACGGGCTGCGAGACAAAAATGGCGGGGGCGTCGCTTTACGAGGTCCGCAAACATTTTGCAGGGCATATCGCCGCGCCGAATTCCGACGTAGAGCAGCAGGCGGCCGTTTCGCTCATCGAAGGCTTGGGAACTCAGGTGCAGCTGCCTTTGAGCACCGACCAGCGCAGGTACATGTCCGTTACGGAAGCGTCGGCCGACTTGAACGCGGATGCGTTTTTGGATGGGCAGGTGAAACTGACGCTGGTGCAGCGTCGGATGCGGCCGGCCGAAGAGGCGGCGCTGATCCGCAGGGTAGAGATTCATCCTATTTTGAAATGAGGTGTTTGGCATGGCGGTTAAAAAAACGGCGCAAACCGAAGGAACAGCCAGTGAACCGCGTTACATGCTTTCGGAGCTGACGGATCGATCCAAAGATTTGTTTGGCGTTCAGGAAGAAGTGATGGCGGGTGCCTTTTATGGCGAAGGGGACAAGACGTTTTCAGTGGCGGAAGCAAAAGCAAAAATCGAACAATTCATGAAAGCGAAGGTGGATTAATTATGGCAGGCGGAACATGGGAAAACACGAATAAACCGGTATTGCCGGGATTGTATATGAATTTCAAGGCGGCGGCCGCTTCGGCGATCCAGGGCGGTTCCCGCGGCACGGTGCTCGTGCCGGTGAAGGCAAATTGGGGGCCAGTGCGCGAGTTCGTGGAAATCGGAAGCGAAACGGCTATTGGCCAGGTGTACTCGACGGACGCAGCGGACGGCGCGACGGCGTACAAGTCGCTGTATCTCGCGTTGCTGGGCGGACCGAAAAAGCTGGTCGCTTACCGTCTCGCGGATGATACCGCGGCGCAAGCCAGCCTGACGCTGCAAACGGGGGATGCCACGCCGCAAGACGCGCTGCAGCTGCAGGCGAAATATCCGGGAAGCCGCGGCAACGGCTTTACCGTAACCATTCAGCCGGCGCTTGGCGAGCCGAATGCGAAGGAACTTCGCCTGTACGAGGGTGCCAAACTGCTCGGAACTTACAAGGGAGCCGACGGCACGGCCGCCTCGATCGCCGAACAGATCAACAAGGATAACAGCAATGCCTGGATTACGGCCAAAGTGCTGGGGCAAGGCGGAACGCCTGCCGACGTGAGCGGCGCTGCCTTTACGGGAGGCGCCAGCGGCAACGGCAGACTGACGAATGCCGACTACATCGCCATGCAGGAAGCGGCGGAAGGCCAGGATTTTGACGTGCTGGCGCTCGATTACGCCGCCGATATGGCGCTGCTGCAAAGCTTTGCGGCATGGATCAAGCGGATGCGCCGCGAGGGCAGGGGCGTTATGGCTGTCTTTGGCGGTTCGGCTGCGGACGATACGGCCAAGGATGCCGTTAAGCTCGCTGCATCCCGATCGCTGGCGCTCAATCATGAAGGCATCATCAATGTGGGCACGGGCGTGCGCCTCGCCGGGACGGATTACAGCTCCGCGCACACGGCGGCTTACGTTGCGGGCCTTATTGCCGGGCAGCGGCTGAACCAGTCCGCGACGTATGCGGTGACGCCTTTTGAAGACGTGACCCGCCGCTGGACCCGTTCCGAGCAGGAGGAAGCGGTGAAAAACGGCGTGTTCCTGCTCTTTTACGACGGCCGCCAGGTTAAAGCGCTGCGCGGCATCAACAGCTTGGTGACGCCTGCCGAAGGCCAAAACAACGCCTGGAAAAAAATCCGCTCCATCCGCGTCATGGACGCGATCAACGCCGACCTTCAGCTTGCCGCCGAGCAATCGTATATCGGCAAGGTGAACAACACCGAGGAAGGCCGTTTGGCGCTCATCGGCGCCGTGAAGGAGTATTTGGCCCAGCTGTCTTTGAGCAGCGTCATCGAACCGAACGGTTACGACGTCATTTTGGACCCGGCTTATTACGGCGACAGCGCCGTGAACACGCCGGAGCCGGATCAGGTGTTCCTGCAGTGGAACGTGAAGCTGACCGACGTGATGGAGCAGCTGTTCGGAACGTTTTACGTGCAATAAGGACGGTTTTGGATTCAACAGGCTGAATGATTCAGCGGATTAAACAAATAATTCATGAACTTTTAAAATACGGGGAGGAAAAAACAATGTTGGATGCTTCAAGAGTCATTATGGGGACGTATGGCCAGGCCTATATCGACGGGGTATGGCAAACGCATATTAACAAGCTGGAAGCGAGCGTGGAGATCGAAAAGAAAGAGCTGAACCTGGTCGGCCGGGACTGGAAGGTGCATAAAAACGGCGCCAAAAAGGGCAGCGGCACGATGAGCGGCTACAAAGTCACGTCGGACATGATTCAGCGCGGGTTCTCCAAGTTCGACATTATCTCCAAGCTCGACGATCCGGAGTCTTTCGGGCATGAGCGCGTGCGCCTGATCAACTGCATGCCGGACAAAATCCAGCTTGCCAACTGGACGGCCGGCGAAGAGGTGCAGGAAGAGACGCCGTTTACGTTTGAAGGCTACGAGCTGCTCGATCCGATCGTCGGCAACTAAGGCATTTTTCGAAACCAGGGAAAAGGAGAATGAGACATGAGCGTACATGAGCATATGACGGAGGAGCAAATTTTGGACAGCCTGTTCGAGGCTGCGGAAAAATTGCCTGAAGCGACCGTCCGCATCAAACGGCTGGACATGAACATCGTGCTGCACGGGCTCACTTCGAGCAAGGTGGACAGCATCCGCGAGCGCTGCATGATCCGCCGGACGGTGAAAGGTTCGGTGGAAGAGAAGGTGGACAGCGAAACGTTTAACGCCTTGCTGATCGCGGAAGCGACCGGAAAGCTGGAAGTGAAGGGCTTGGCCCTGAACGGCTGGGGCGATCCGCGGATTACGAGCCGCATGAAGCTGTCCGGCGGGGAGCAGGCGGTGCGCCGCATGCTGCTGGCAGGCGAATTGGACGCCGTCGGCGACAAGGTGCTGGAGCTGTCCGGCTTCGGCGTCGACATCGATGACGTAAAAAACTAATCCGCTCCGGGGGAATGACGACGATGCTGTATCATCTGTGGGTACGGCATCACCTTCGTCCCGGAGATTTCTGGCGGCTGCCGCGCGGCGAGCGCCTGCTTCTGATCGCTTTTGCGGAAGAAGAGATGGACCGCCTGGCAGCCCAAATTTTGGACCGATGAGGAGGTGACATAGAGATGGCTGAAACGATGAATTATCGGATGAACCTGGTCATCGACCCGAAAAACGTCATCAAAGCCAACCGCGAGCTGCGGGCCATGGAGCGTTACTTCGAGCGCATCCAGGGCCGCGTCCTGAGAATCGGCCGAACCCGTATGGCTCCCGAGATCGTGCTGAAGGACCGGGCCTCGAAAGGGCTGGACAACCTGCTGCGCAAGCTGCAGCGGGTACGGTCGGAGGTGGTGAATGCTTCGGGGACGGTCAATTTAAACATCAAGCAGGCTTCAGGGCAGACTGATTTCTCGTTGGTCGTTCAAGCTCTTCAAGGAAATACGATAGCTTTGCAGGATTTAACGAAGGCACTTGGGGCGTTACAAATTGGAGGTGTGGCCCCGGCTGCCCCAGAAGCCCCCGAGAAACCGAGAACTTTTTGGGATAAAACGAAAGACGGTTTTGGTGCTATTAAAACGTTTGGAGGCGGTGTGAAAAGCGCTGCTGAGATACCTGGGAAAGGCAAGGCAGTTAAAGACGCTTGGAAAGGAATAGTTAACGGAGTACAGCAGTCAATGCCAAGGCGCCAAAGAATGTTAAATACCACAAAAGCGCTAGGTGACTTAGTTTCAACGTTTGGATCGGCTGGTGCCGATCTAATAGGGGGAACTCAAGGTTTATGGAAGTCCGGTAAAGAGTTAGTTGGTGGAGGAAGCGGTATTGCTTCAAAAGCTATATCTTTTGTAGGTTCTGCTGCTAGTGAAATCGGAAAAGGTAATCTGGGTGCTATGGCAAGCGGGCTTATAAAAGGAGGACTCAAGAAGTTACCAGGGCCGCTTGGTCTTGTTGGTGATGTTATGTCTATCGCTTCCGCCAAACCGGGTAAAGAGCGTTCACAAGCGATCGGCTCGGCCGCAGGGGGTACTATAGGTTCTGTCGTTGGTGGTGCTCTGGGGACATTAATACCTATCCCAGGGGTAGGAACAGCCGTAGGTTCCATGGTCGGCGGTGCGGTCGGAGATTTTGTCGGCGGTAAAATCGGGGGCTTTATAGCCGATAGCGCTCCAAAAATCAAAGAAGCATATGATGGGGTTACGAGTTGGTTCTCCAAAAATATTTTAGGTAAAAAGGACAAGCCAAAAGACAAAGAGGACGTTGCCAAGAAACCTGACGTCATTACTGCACCGTACAATCCAGAAAAGAAACCTGACGTCATTACTGCACCGTACAATCCAGAAAAGAAACCTGTATTGCAGAATGCTCCTTACAACCCATATAATCCACCGTCAGTGCGTACAGCTCCGTTAATTCAAAACCGGACCTTACCACCTTATCCACCGTCCTCTCCGTACTACCAAAGTTATCAAATGGGTATGGGGATGACTTCACCACAGAACATGAACATGGCTGGGCCCGGCCCCCGCATGCAGTCTGCAGTGACAAACAACGCTACTTCGGCAGGCGGAAAAATGCCGCAGGTTGTCCAGATCAGTCCGGAGCAGTTGACGACGTTGTCGGGATTTTTGCGGGACATGAAAACCGAAACGACGACCCAATACAACCTGCCGCCAGGTGCGGTACAGGTGACGGTTCACGAGGAATATCCGGTCGATGTCGAAGGTATTATCCAGCAAGTCGGCCAGCGTTTGCGGGCGGAATTCGCGAAGGCGACGCAAAATCGAAAACCGCAGTCTATGGCGCTTGCTTAAAGCGAAGTTGCAGGGTGGTACACTGGTTAATTTTTTGCTGAAAGGAGGAAGGCGGAAGCAATGGAATTTTTGCTGAGGGACGGCAAAGGGAAAGACTTTCTATTTCCGGTCAATCCGGAAGAGGTTACGATCTCAAGGCAAAAGGGTCTGGATACGGTGAATATTTTGTCATCCGGGGAATTTGATTTTCCGCAGGGAGATAAGGTGAAGGAAATTTCCTTCGCCTCTTTTTTTCCTAAAACATTCGATGGATCCTTTTGCCGAGGAAGTAAGGACGATCTGCCTGAACCGCAGACGGCGATGAATAAGCTGAATGAATTTTTGGCGTTAAAGACGCCATTGCGTTTTATTATTTCAGAAACAGCCGTGAATGTGCCGGTATTTGTGGCTTCGCATAATTCCACTTTTCGCGGGGGTGAGCCGGGGGACGTATATTTTGAAATTACGCTCCGGACCTGGAGGGAACTGAAGGTGGCCAAAATCGCCGGCGGCAGCCAGGGAAAGACAGCTACTGCCAACAAAAAGCCGCGCGTCGACCTGAAAGAAAAAAGCAAAACTTACGTCGTCAAACCGGGAGATTCCCTATCCAAAATCGCAAAACTGGAGCTTGGAAACAGTTCGGCCTGGAATAAAATCTATCAGCTGAACAAAAAGATCATCGGCAGTAACCCGAATGCGATCAAACCCGGACAGAAGCTGGTGCTGCCATGAGCTACAAGGTGATTTTGCAGAACAAATATGATTTGACTCCGCTGGTGGAGGCTATCAATCTGCGGGATTCGCTAGAGCAGGTCGCCTATCAAGCTACGGTGAATCTGGTCGTCTCGCCGGATATGCCGCCGATCTCGCCGGGCATGTCCATTCGGATCAGCGGCGTTCCTTACGGCAAAACGAATTACGTGCCGCTGTTGAATCCCGGCGTTGTTTGGGAAGTGGAGACCTCGAACAACGGAATTAAACGGATGACGCTGACCATTTATGACCGCACGATCTATTTGGACAAGTCCGAGGATGAATACTTGTTTCCGGCGAAACAGACAGCATCCCAACGTTTCAAAAAATATGCTTCCGATTGGAATTTAAAAATCGCAAAGCTGCCGGATACCAAAAAAGAGCTCGGACGTTCCGTCTACCGGACGCAGTCTATCTATGCCAGCATGTTCGCCGACCTCAGGGAGACGGCCAAAGCCGGCGGAAAGCTGTATCATCCGCGGATGATTTCATCCGGGCTTGAGCTGTATGAGCTCGGGACCAACCCGGAGGTATACATTCTTGAACATGTTACGGATACGACCCAATCCCGGACGTTGGAGGGAGCGGCTACCCAGGTGAAGGTACTTGCAACGACAGCCAGCGAATCCGGGCAAGAGGTTCCGTCCAAAGTGATGGCGATCGCCAAGAAGGACATCGACAAATATGGCCAGCTCCAGGCGATTATCCAGGACGATGAAGTCAAATCGCAAGCAGCGGCGAAAGAGTTGGCCAAAAGCAAACTGCGTGGAATCTCGCAGACGATTTCCGTCAACGCGCCCGACATCAACACGATACGTGCCGGGGACGCAGTTTTGCTGGGCAGCATGAGGCTCATCGTCATTTCAGTCAGCAGGGAACTGGGGAATCCGGGAAGCATGTCGCTTGAGCTGGGCACTTACGATGACGTGAAAAGGAGGTTTTATCTTGAATAAAGATCCTTACGGACAGCTGGCGTCAGCGCTTTATTCTTCTGTCGGCAAACATACGAGGCAGGCGCTTGGCGGCGTGGGAGCCGTTCTTGGTACGATTACCGGAACCGGTTTGAAGCTGGATGATTTTAAACACGAGTTTCAGGACTTTATGGTCGCGGAGCTGCCGGGTGTATTGGCTGTTCCGGGTTCTGTCATGGCAGGGACACCCATGTTGGACGTACGGTCGGCAGGGGACCCTAAGCAGGAGGAAACTTCTTCGGATGAAACCGAAATTGAAGATGCTCGTCTTAGCTTGGCCTTAAAGCCTGGGGATCGTGTGCTGGCGGTTCGGGTGAATGGTGGGAATGATGTGGTGGTCGTATGCAAGGTGGTGAGCGGGCATGGCTAATTTGTTTCCGGAGACGGAGGACATGGTCTGGGAGGATGCGACAGAGCCGGAGACGTATGAAGGAAGCGGGGCCGTGTTCGGCCGCAGCTGGAAGTTCGATTTTGACGCAGGCGAATTTGTCATGTCGCCGACCCGTAAAATGGCCGTGGCCGATGAAAAAGAGGCTTGGGTGCTTTGGTGCGAAAAAGCGATCCGAACGCCGCGTTACCGCCATCTCATCTATTCCCGTGATTATGGCAGCGAGCTGGAGGAACTGATCGGCAGCGGCAACCGGGCGATTCAGGAAAGCGAAATCCGGCGTATGGTGTCCGAAACGCTGCTAGCGGATGCTCGAACGCAAAACGTGGACCAGTTTGTTTTCGAGTGGGAAGGGGAAAGCTGTCGTTTCACCTGCCGGATTACGAATATCCGCGATGAAGAAGCCGTATTGGAAGGGAGTGTGGGATAATGGCGGATTTGCCGCTTTATTTGCAAGATCAAACCGAAGACGAAATCATGCAGCGCATGCTGAGCCGGGTGCCCGCGGATATCGATAAATCCGAGGGCTCTTTTATTTGGGACGCGCAGGCGCCCGTGGCGTTTATGCTGTCCGAAGCGGCGATATGGGCGCAGCAGGTGCTGGAGCGGGGCTTTGCCCGGACTACATTCGGAGAATATTTGGATATGCGGGCGGAGGAGCATGGGGTGACGCGCCGTCAAGCGGTGGCCGCTACCGGAACGGTTAAGTTTAAGGGGACGCCCGGAAAGCAGATCCCTTCCGGAATCGTGGTCGCAACGCCGGCTGACGAAATTTCCGGGGAACCGAGCATTGAATACAAAACGACTGCGGAAGTAACGCTGGACGGTAATGGCGAAGGGATCGCTCAAGTGACAGCGGTTGTGCCCGGCAAAGCCGGCAACGTGCCCGCGGGCGTCATCGAAATCATCTCGGCACCGGTTACCGGCGTAGTGTCGGTGACAAATCCGGAAGCGATCAAAGGCGGCGCGGATGTGGAGTCCGATGAATCCTTGCTGGAGCGCTTTTATACCCGGGTTCGCAACCAGGGGACAAGCGGCAACAAAGCCCAATACATTCAATGGGCGAATGAGGTCGCCGGCGTAGGCGGGGTTCAGGTCAAGCCCTTGTGGAAAGGACCGGGCACGGTCGGTATTTATTTGCTGGATATGGATAAACGCGCCGCAAGTCCGGCGATTGTACAAGCCGCTCAAGACTATATCGATCCGACGATGGACGGTCAAGGAGAAGGGCAAGCGCCAGCCGGGCCGATCGTCACCGTCATGGCGGCCGAGGAGGTGCCTATTCATATCTCGGTTCAGCTCACGCTGGCGGCCGACGCAACGATCGAACAAGTAAAGGAACAGGTAGAGAAGGGGGTTACTGCGTATCTTAGGCAGCTTGCTTTTGCAGATCCGCTCGTTCGTTACACCCGGATCGCTGCGGTGCTGCTGGATATTCCTCCGATTATCGACTACTCGAATCTTACCGTCAATGACCAGTCGGACACCAATATTCAGATCAACCCCGGTCAGGTGGCCGTATTGGGGACGGTGACGCTGAATGGCTGATTTTACGATCGCTAGTCCGAGAGGCGCCGAGCTCTTTTCTTATTTGCCTGCCTATTACGAGTCTTCCCGAGTCATGCAGGCTGACTTGAATGCAAAGGGGACGGAGATGGATGCCTTATACACGGCCCTGAACCAAACGCTTGATCAGTTTTTTGTCCGGACGGCCACATGGGGACTGGATCGATGGGAGTATGAGCTTGGAATCGAAACGGATCGTACTAAACCGATCGAACAGCGGCGTTCCTTAGTAGAATCAAAGCTGCGCGGAGCAGGCAAGTTCTCAGGGCGTCTGGTCAAAAACGTTGCGGAGGCCTATGACGGCGGAAAAGTGGATGTTTCTTTTCAACCTGCCGAATGGGGTTTTACGATCAAATTCGTTGATACGATCGGGATTCCCCCGAATCTGGAGGATCTCAAATCCGTAGTCGAAGAAGTGAAGCCCGCGCATCTGACTGTAAAATACGAATTCAGTTATTTGCTCATCCGGGACATTGAAGGCGTTATGACCCTAGATCAAATGGAACAAACGCCATTATCCAAATTTGCAGGAGGTGCTTGAAATGGCGAGTAATACGCCTAATCTTGGTTTGTTAAAAAAAGATCCGGTAGCTGATGGGAATGAGACGTTTAATATTCAAACGATGCTGAATGATAACTGGGATAAGATCGATGAAGCTGTGGGGAATATTAAAGTTCCTGATGCTTCTTTGACGGAAAAGGGGATTACGCAACTATCTAGTGCTACAAATAGTACGTCTGAGAGTATGGCTGCGACACCGAAGGCGGTAAAGGCGGCTTATGATCGAGGGAGTGCGGGCGTTTCGGCGGCTGCGGCTGCGCAGGCTATAGCGGATGCTGCCATACCAAAAGCGATTCCGGATACGCGGAACGTCCCAACAAAGCCGAGCGACTACAGTAAAAGCATCGCGTACTCTTTTAAATCAGGGGCAACCGTCGGACTTCCCGCAGAACAATTCGTTGTTATTCACGGCTTTAAGGGCTGGAATGATGACAGCGGCGGCGTCACTCATGAATACGCTTCGGGCGGAACGACCGGAGGGATGTATCACCGTACAGGAACGGTTTCAAATAATGCCTGGGGACCGTGGATGCAGATTATTGATAACGGAGCCCCTTGGCAAAAACGAAAATTGACCGAAGAAAACGGACATTGCATCAATGTCAACAATGGCAACGCAAATAACTTAACTTCTACAGGTTTTTATGTAGGAGAGAACATAGCAAACGCTCCGACAACAGCACCTGGAGCGTGGTGGTATATCGAAGTGCAAGCGATGTCATCAGATTCATGGGTTGTACAAATTGCCAGAGATCTGTTTGTTCAATCCGGATCTTATAGAACGAGAATTATGTACAATGGTTCATGGGGACCTTGGTCTGACGACCTTTTTCAATCTGTCGCTAATGGGAAAACCAGTATCGCTTCCGCCATTAGCGGCAAGGGAGTTCCAGCATCAGGAAGTGATTCATTTCCAACACTGGCGGCCAAGATCGGGCAGATCAGTACGGGAATTAAGGTTGCGAGGTTCGACAACCCAAATGGAGGTGCTTTAACCGGGACTATTGCAAACTTGCCGTTTGTGCCTAAGATCATTTTAATTAACGTACATCATCGAGGCAATAGAGACTCCTACGGCGTGGAAGCTGACTCCTATATGCTGGGGTACAATCTTGACGGTACACTTTATAAAAGTCCCTACCAAGATCAAGACGCTTATGGCGGATCTACCGGAGCGCCAAGGGCGGCCAGTGCGCCGTATTTTACGGATAATAATGGCCTTGTGTTTGGATCAAACTTTGTTAACTACAGTTTAACAAGTATAAATGGGACCACACTCAGTGAGGTATTAAAAATTTTAGTGTTTGGAGTGTAAAGGAGGCGTGACCGTGAATAAGATTGAACCACTTGGGCGCCGGTTTTTCTGGGTCAAGAAAACTGGTAATATCGTTGCGCAGCGACAGGAGATGGCTCAAGGTGTCGAATCGACAAAAGAAGAGGACTTCGAGGTCTACATCGAACTGAAAGGCTACGATCCTGAAGCAATTGAAATGACTACCTTCGAGCCCGGACAATATGCTGAGGATTTTAAGCAGGCAAAGAGTTGGAGATTTGACCCGGAGACCGGGCAGATTCTTTTTAGCTATCCTGACCCCAGCGATCCGGCCCCTGAGCAGCCGATACACCAAAGACCTCTTACGGACCAAGTTGAGGAATTAAAACAAGCCGTCGCCGAGCTGACAATGCTTCTAGCCGCAACGCCTTCGGCGTAACTGAAAGGAAGTGAATGATCATGCAATTTACCAAGGACAACGGGCTTGTAAAGATTTGGGTAAGCTTGGTTATGGCAGGGACTTATAAGATCGAGCAAGTGCCGCAGCTTTACAACCTTAAAGAGGTCGTTTCGGAAGCCATAAACGGAACACCAGTATAACCCAACGCCACATAGGCGTTTTTATTTTGCCCTCGGAGCTCCCGGGGGCAATTCACCTTCACGAAAGGAGGAATCGATGATGGACTTCGCAGCGATCACTGCTCTCTTATCGGTGTGCGGGGTAATCAGCGGTATTATTATCGGCTGGTCGGGAAGGACCCGCGCAGTCAGGCAGGATACAAAAGAAGAAGCCCGATCGGATGCCATGGCTCGCGCCGACATCGAGTACATTAAGCGCGGCATTGAGGACATCAAGCATGAACAACGGGCCCAAGGAAAGCGGTTCGACGAGCTGGCCGAACGTGTTACGCGCCTGGAAGAATCCCAGAAATCGATGCAAAAACGAGTAGACCATTTTGAAAAAGCAAAAGGGAGAGTTTGAATTTTGGATAAAGCCAAATACAAGATCGAGCGTCGATATATCGGCGTTCGCCATAACACAAGGCCTGGACTCCGATTAACAACCGGAACCCCGGCCTTTTTTGTTGCCCATGACACCGGAAATCCGGGGGCTACGGCAGATAACCATTACACGTATTTCAATAACCTTAAGGACCGTTCTGCTTCCGCGCAGGTTTTTATCGACGACACAAAGATTTTGGAGATCATTCCGACCGGGACCGGACCTGATCCGGCGGAAAAAGCCTGGCATGTGATTTATAACGTCACGACAGACAACGAACGTTTCGGCTACGACGCCAACGATGCTGCTTTGGGCATTGAGCTTTGTTATGGCGGCAAGATCAGCTTCGTGGAGGCTTACAAACGGTTCGTATGGTATTTGGCGTATTGCTGTGACAAGTGGGGCAAAAATCCCTCCACTTATATCGTGAGCCACAAACAGCTTGATCCAGCCCGTAAGAGCGATTGCGAACAAGCCTTGTTTGCAGGCAATAAAACCTTCAAGGATTTAATCCTGGACGTGGGTGCTGAGTTGGCGGCTCCGATCGCTGCACCTGATTTTGAACCTTTACCCGCTGCTATCGCTCAATCGCTGATCCGCTACTATATACAACCAGCGTGGTTTTCCTCTCATAACTTCGGGGATGAAGCAGGGAAAACCCATTTCCATAACTTGGCCAATAATCTTCGTTTGGCTGCAGGGATAGCACTGGAAGCGGGAAAGGCAGCCCAACCGCTTACCCGATTGCCGAAAAGCAACGCGCAGGAGATTATTTTCCGTTGGCTTTCGCCGGCATGGTTTCAGGCTAAAGCTGCTGGAGACCGGACGGCTATGAATCATTACCATAACTTGGCGAATAATTTGCGGCGCGCCGCGGGTATTCCGGAAGAATAAGAGAGGAGAATCGACATGGAAAATGAAGTATTGGATCATGTGCTAGCATTTGCCTCCGTTTTGGCGGTGTTTGTTCTGTCGCTAGTCCAACTTGTTAAAAGCGCGGTAAACGTGCCGAAGAATATCGTACCGGTCGTTGGCCTGATTATCGGCTTCATCATCGGTGCGGCAGCCTATCCTTTTACGGAGTTAGGACTGGTGCTCAGGATCTGGGCAGGAGGAATTGCCGGGCTGTCCGCTACAGGCTTGTTTGAATTGGCATTTAACCGCCGAAGTGGTGGCACGAAGGAATGAACTGCTCTATTTGTCATAGCACGCTTTTAAGAGTGTCGGCATAAAAAGCCGCTGACCTTATGGATCGGCGGCTTTTAACTAAGTTTGGTTTTTTAACCGGATAAGCAAAATGCGGAACGTTGCCGAAATTGTATTCTTTGATCCTCAAAGTCCGGATTAGAATTAAAAATAGAAATTGCTAAAAAAAAACGAGATTATTGCTACAACTCAAACGAAAGGCTAGCAATGCAGGGAGAACGGTCTAAAATTCAAGTTTGTACAAATGAATACATACGATTTGACTCTGTATAATCTCGCGAATTCTCCTCTGTTCGTCCTTTCCGCCTCCTCTTTTAAAAATCCCCCTTCAAAACCTCCCCGTTTTCGAATAGCATAAGAAGTAGGAAGCCAATTGCAGCAGCCATACCCACATAAGTCCATACTTAGATCACTTCACTTCATCTTATTGATAAAGCGCTTACTAAACATCCAACATGCCTACGAAACGGGGGAGAACGATGGAAACCTACATATTGTCATTGGATCAGGGGACGACAAGCTCGCGGGCGATTTTGTTTAATAAAGCGGGCGAAATCGTTCATATCGCGCAAAAGGAGATAACTCAGCATTTTCCCCAGCCCGGCTGGGTGGAGCATAACGCCAACGAAATTTGGGGGTCGATTTTGTCGGTCATCGCGTCGGTGCTGTCGGAATCGGGCGTGAAGCCGGAGCAGATCGAAGGCATCGGCATCACCAACCAGCGGGAAACGACCGTCGTGTGGGATAAGGAAACGGAAGAGCCGGTGTACCATGCGATCGTGTGGCAGTCGCGGCAGACGGGCGGCATATGCGAGGAACTGAAAGCGAAAGGATACGACGACAAGATCCGCGAAAAAACCGGGCTGCTCATCGATCCGTATTTTTCGGGAACGAAGGTCAAGTGGATTCTCGACCATGTGGAAGGCGCCCGCGAAAGAGCCGAGCAGGGCAAGCTCCTGTTCGGCACCATCGATTCCTGGCTGATCTGGAAGTTTACCGGGGGCAAACGGCATGTCACCGACTATTCCAACGCTTCCCGCACGCTGATGTACAACATCCACGAACTCCGATGGGACGACGAGCTGCTGGAAATCCTGGGCGTGCCTGCTTCGATGCTGCCGGAAGTGCGCCCATCCTCCGAAATTTACGGGCACACGGTGAAGCACCACTTTTTCGGGCAGGAGGTTCCGATTGCCGGGGCGGCCGGAGACCAGCAAGCGGCGTTGTTCGGGCAGGCTTGTTTTGACGAAGGGATGGCGAAAAACACGTACGGCACCGGCTGCTTCATGCTCAAACATACCGGCGAAACCGCTGTTCGCTCCGGGCACGGGTTGTTGACCACCATCGCCTGGGGCATTAACGGCCGCGTGGAATACGCGCTGGAAGGCAGCATTTTCGTGGCGGGATCGGCGGTGCAGTGGCTCCGGGACGGACTGCGGATGCTGAAGGATTCCAAAGAAAGCGAAAATTACGCAAACCGGGTCGCAAGCACGGAAGGCGTTTATGTCGTGCCTGCATTCGTAGGCCTCGGTACGCCGTATTGGGACAGCGATGTGCGCGGAGCGGTGTTTGGCTTGACCCGCGGCACCTCCAAAGAGCATTTTATCCGGGCGGTACTGGAGTCGCTCGCTTACCAGACGCGGGACGTCATCTCGGCGATGGAGGGCGATTCGGGCATCGAGCTGCGGACGCTCCGCGTAGACGGCGGGGCCGTGCAGAACAACTTCCTGATGCAATTCCAAAGCGACCTGCTTGGCGTGCCGGTGGAACGGCCGGTGATCAACGAAACGACGGCGCTGGGCGCGGCTTATTTGGCCGGACTTGCGGTCGGCTATTGGAAAAGCCAGGAGGAAATATCCGCCATGTGGGCCAAGGAGCGCCAATTCGAGCCTGCGATGGGGGAAGAGGAGCGCGATAAGCTGTATGCCGGGTGGAAAAAAGCGATCCACGCCGCCATGGCATTCAAATAGAAGGAGAGAAGAGCCCCGCAACCGGCGGGTCTCTTTTGTTTTCAGCATCCTGCGAATCAGCAGAAAGGAGGGACGCATATGGCCCAACATGTCTGCCAGCCTGATCATGGTTGTTTCGCCTTTGCTTGGGTGAACGCTGATCCGCAAACTGGGCGTAGGGAAGGTATTCCTTTATATGCGGATCCTGGTTCTCGCCATGGGCGTGATATGCTTGCTTTCTCAGCGCAGCTTTGGGCCGTCCGGCCGGAATCGGCATTATTCGGAGGGGCGTGCGCGGGAATCCGCTTGAAACCCTAAAGTTCATGCCGTAAAACTTCCATAGACTGAATAAATATTTGCCCACGACGCGGCCCGCTGCCTTTCCGATCCAAGTGGTGGGCCGTTTTTGTGCGGAAATAAACCCCGATTTGCTGGGGATTTATCATCCCTTCTTTCCGAAACATGAACATTTTTCCGAAATTATGTAACTATTCCCCTGTTTGAAACGTGTTTAGATTGAGGGGATGAAATGGCCAAACGCAGCACGCTCGAAAGCGTATATCGAACTTATATGCCGGACGTTTACCGATATTTGCGTTCCCTTTGCGGGGACGATGCGACAGCGGAAGACTTGGTGCAGGAGACGTTTTACCGCGCTTATTTGCACCTCGAAAATTATAGGGATGAGCAGGTCAAACCTTGGCTTTTCCGCGTCGCCTACCATGCGTTGATCGATCTGAAGCGCAAAGAGAGCCGGAGCATCGCGTCTGCGGACGAGTGGTTTCATCGCTTGCCGGACGACGACGGGAATGGGCCGGAATCGGTGCTTTTGCGCAAAGAGGGGCATGACCGGCTGTTGGCATGGATTGGGGGGCTGCCGGAGATGCAGAAGCAAGCGGTGGTTCTGGTGGATCTGCATCAATTTTCGTACCAGGAGGGCGCGGAGATCATGGGCATCACGTTGTCCCATTTTAAGGTCGTGCTGTTTCGGGCGCGGCAGCAGCTGAGGAAGATTCGGGAAAAGGAGGAGCGGGATGAGCGACGATTTTAAGCAAAAGCTCCGGGATTACAAGGACGGAAAACTGTCCGGGGAGGAGCGGGAAGAGCTGGAGCGTGAACTCGAAAAGATGGAGGTCTATCAATCCTATCTGGATGAAATGATGGACCTTGAAGAACACGCGGCAAATGCGAACCCTCGTCCCCTATCGGACGCCGAAAAGAAAAGGCATAAACGTGAAGCCAGGCTGCTGAGAAAAGGAAAATGGAAGGCGCGGATCGGGACGGCGTTTACGTTGATCGGCTTTTTTATCGGCTTTAGCATCCTGTGTTCGATCGGCACGTCCATTTTTTATCAGGCGGGAGATACGAGTTTTAGCGAAATCAACCGCGACGTCGTGAAATCGGCGTTTGCGGTCGGTTATCCGAATGTGACGATTCAACCCAACAGCAACGCCGGAACCTATTTTAATATGAAGATTAGCGGCAAAATGTCCAAACGTATCGGGGACGAACAACGGGAGGTCGGCGATTTTTCGGCGACGTATTCCTTTCAATGGCTCCGGCTTTATGATTTTTCCTGGTCGGACAGCAGCGTGGCCTATAAGGGATCGTTTCTTTTCCCGGGTTATCAGGGGGGCGACAGCGGGCCGGAATGGACACGGCTGGAGAAGCTGCCTGAAGGAACGGTGGCGGAGGCCTATGTTTCTTATAAAAAGCTCTATTCGACCGACGAGTTTTTGAAAAGGTTCGAGGGCAAACATTACGACCCGCTTTGGTTTGCCGTTGACAATGGGGACTCAGACATCAAACGCTTTGACGGGCTCGTCATCAGCCCGATCGGTTTTCCGGCGATGCCGGTATGGCACCCGGGGGACGGCCAAGTGACCGAAGGCCCAAAACAAAAAGTCGGACCGTTTGTCACCATGAGCTCATCTTCCACCTCGTACCCTCCGATCGATCCGTACGGCTCCGGCGCTTTGCGGGAAGCGAATTTCATCCAGACGCTGCGCGTCCTGTACCAACATAAACGGGCTGCCGGGAGTCTGGTTCCCTCCGTCGATTTCAAAGCAACGCTGGACTACATCGAAAATAACGGGGTCAAAATCTACGGTGCCGTCATTACCGGACCGACCAAAGAAATTTTAAAACTGAAGGAAGATCCGGAAGTATCCGCGATCCGCATCGGGGAGGTTGCGCTGTGGAACTGGCGCGAATAGGCCGCGCCGAATGATTTACTCATAAACCGTCTTTTCAGGCAACGGCCGAGAGGGGCGGTTTATTTTTGCATGCAGCCCTACCGAAAGGATCCTTTTTTTTCGAGACATGCACTCCCAACCTCCTAATGGGCCGGCGGACTGGCAACAATGGTTGACAGAGGCACCACGCGCTCATGAAAAAATCAAAGAACGGCACAGGCCGAAATGCCTTATAATGAAAAAATAAAAAAACGGAGTAGGGAGTGCTGTATATGAATATCAAGGATCAAAGGGAACATCGTCAGTACCCTGAACAAACCAAAGCGGACGCATCCCGGGCGACGTATGAACGGGATTATTCGCGGCTGATCCATTCGCCGACGTTCCGCCGCCTGCAAGGGAAATCGCAGGTCTTCGGTGCCGGCACGGGCGATTATTACCGGACGCGCCTGACGCATTCGCTGGAGGTGGCGCAAATCGCGCGGGAAGCGGCCAAAAGTCTCGTGCGGGCTTACCCGGAAGTAACCGAGGAACAGGCCGGCAACCCCGGGCTCGTGATCGATCCGGAGGTGGTGGAATGCGCGGCGATCGCGCATGATTTCGGGCATCCGCCTTTCGGCCATAAGGGCGAAGAAGTGCTGGACGGCATTTTGGAGCAACTGATCAAGGATAAAACGAAAGAAGCCGTGGAAGGGCTCTACATGAATTCCGAGCAAATCCAGGACGTGCGGACGCGGATGCGGCATAAATACGAGCATTTTGAAGGGAATTCGCATAATTTCCGGCTGATCATGTTTCTGGAAAAACGCGAAAACGTGGACGGCCTGAATCTCTCCGACGCCGTGCTGCTTGGCATCAACAAATATCCGTTTCCCGGCACGGTCAATAAAAAGGGCTTGTACAAGCATGAATGGAGCTATATTTCGGAGATTCGCAACGAATGGGGCATTCCGGCAGGAAAAAGAACGCTGGAATCCCAGCTGATGGACCTGTGCGACGACATTGCCTATTCGGCCCATGATCTGGAGGACGGCATCAAGGCGGGAAAAATCGAAGTGCATGAGCATTTTCTATATGACCCGTACATTATCCGGCTGATCATCGAAAAAATCATGACGCTCGAGGACGCTTTCTGGCAGGGCTGGGACGCGGACCGCATCCGGCTGAAGGTGGAAGAGGTCATGGCCGCTTTTCTTCACGTGTGGAAGGAGAAGCTGCCGTATTGCGAGCATGATTTTTCGCGGGCGCGGCGCGAGGTCAAAGCCTTTTGGGTGAGCCATTTTGTCGGCAGCCTGGGCGTCATCCCGGACGGGGATTGGAAAAAGGTCACCTTCATCAAAGGACAGGAAGAAGATTTCGATATGCTTCGGACCGTCAGCGTGCTGAAAAGCTTTGCGTGGGTGACGATGATCCGCGACCTGCGCGTGCAGCGCCTGCAAAAACGGAGCGAATGGATGATCAAACGGCTGTGGGACGCTTTCCTTGATCCGGTGGCATCGAAATCCATCATTCCTTCCGACTGGCTGCAGCGGTTCGAAAGGGATCAGGCCAGCCCGAACCCGATCTGGACTTGGGAGCATATGGTGATCGATTATATTGCGGGCATGACGGACGCCTTTGCGGAAAAGATTTATAATGAACTGTACGGACTGAAGGTCGGGTCCATTTACGATTTGGATTAAGCGGCCGGGTTCACTTGAGAAGAGACGAGAAACAGCGGCATGAGGGGAGAGTTTCGCAGATGGTTACGGGGTTAAGCTTGGGAGTGCTGGACTTGGTTCCGAAAATCGGGGACGCTTCTTACGAACAAGCCCTGCAAGAGGCGGCGGCGCTGGCCGTATCCGCGGAAAAATGGGGTTATGAACGTTACTGGGCGGCCGAACACCATGATCTGAAGGATTTGGCCTGCGCGTCGCCGGAAGTGCTGCTGGCTCACATCGGGGCGAAAACGAAACGCATTCGCCTTGGCACGGGCGCGCTGCTGCTGCCCCATTACAGCCCGCTGAAGGTCGCGGAAAGCTTCCGCCTTCTGGCGGCGCTGTATCCGGGACGGATCGACCTCGGCATCGGGCGGGCGCCCGGCGGGTCGGCCCACGCTTCGATGGCGCTTAGCGGCAATTTCCTGCAAAACGTGGCGGATATGCCCAAAAAGCTGCGCGCATTGATCAAGCTGCTGGAAGACCGTTATATGTATGAGGACAGGCTGGTCCAGGCGCGGCCGCTGCCGACGGTGCAGCCCGATGTGTGGATGCTTGGAACGAACAGCAAAAGCGCCGGTTTTGCCGCCGAATACGGGACCGGGTATGTTTTCGGGCAGTTTATGAGCGAGCGGGACGGGGCCGAAGTGCTGCAAACGTACCGCGAACAGTTCAAGCCGTCGGCATTGCTGGACAAACCCCGTGCGATGCTGTCGATCGGGGTCATCTGCGCCCGGACGGAGGCGAAAGCCCGGAAGCTGCTGGAGGACGCAAAGCTGCCGGGACCCGAGCGGGCCGCGGAGCAGGAGGAGCCGGAGGAGCACTCCGATCCGCAAAGGCGATTGATATCGGGTACGCCCGAGCAGGTGCGGGAACGGCTTGTCCGGGTGGCGGAATCGACCGGATGCCGGGAGTTTTTGATCTTTTGCCCCATCCAGGATTACCGGCACCGCCTGGAATCTTACAGGCTTTTGGCCGCCGGCGGCTGGAAAGGGTAAGAAGCCGAAAGATGCAGGGAAAGGTACGGGTTACATGGATGAATAAAAAACAGGAACAGGCAAGTGGTCGGATGCATCGGCCGATGCATGAACAAATCGCTGGGCGAATGGATGAACCAATCGATGAACGGATCGGTGAACGGATCCAACAAGCGCTGGCCGCCGGCCGCTCGCTTTATCTATACGCGTACGCCAGCCATGAAACGGAAGCCGAGCTTTGCGCGATGGAGCTGCGGGCGCTGTTCGGCGGTAGCACAGAATGGAAGACGGGGGCGCTTTTGCTCAGCCGCCGGAGGATCGACCCGGATCGCAGCCCGTTTCTAAACCTGCGTCTGGATATCGCCGCTTGCGGGGACTCTGCGGAAAAAATCGCCGAGCTCGCGGGCTCAAGGCGTTGGGTAGAAAGCGGAGAAACGTTTAAGGTCACGTACATCAAAGCCGGGGATCCGTTTGATTATGCAGAACAAAGAAGCTTCGAACGGCTGGTCGGCAGCCGGATTCAGGGCAAGGCGGACATGAAGCATCCCGATGTGACGCTGGGGCTGACGGCTGTGAACGGGACTTGGGTGCTTGGCGTATGGCATGCCTCAAAGCGGGCTTGGCACGCGCATATTCATAAGCCGCAGAATTATTCCACCGGCCTTTCCGCGGCCGTGGCCCGGGCGCTAGTGAACATCGCGGCTCCGGAGACGGAAGGCTTGCGCCTGCTTGATCCCTGCTGCGGCATGGGAAACGTCCTGATCGAGGCATTATCCATGGGGCTGGATATCCGGGGAAGGGACATCAATCCGCTTGCGATCCGCGGCGCCAGAACGAACCTCAAGCATTACGGATTTCCCGAAACGCTGGTGACGCTTGGGGATATGAACGACCTGGAAGGCCATTACGATGCGGCGGTGTTGGACATGCCCTACAATCTGTGCTCGGTGCTTCCGGAAGAAGAGCAGCGGAGGATGCTGACAAGCCTGCGCCGCCTGGCGCCCCGCGCGGTGATCGTCACGACGGAAGAGGATGTGCGGGTCCGGGTGGAAGAAGCGGGATATCGGATCGCCGATGAATGCCAAGTGAGGAAGGGAAGCTTCGTGCGGCAGGTGTGGCTTTGCGAAGCGCTCCAGTAACATGCGGGAAATCGAAATTATAATATATGGGGATGGGGGGCCTGCGCCGAGGCTCCCCGGCCAATACCGGGGCATTGAAAGTTCCGGGTCGTACTTTAAAGGGGGGACCGCGTTGGTCCTCCTCTTTATTTTTTTGCGGGCCTTTAAACAGTATCATTTTTTGGCATGATTAGAAGTTATGATAAACCCATCAAGAGAAAAGACGAATCATTGAAAATTTAAAGCGAAGGAAGGAATCGAAGATGAAAAATTACACCCTTGAGGAAAAAGAAAGCTTTAACGTTTTGGGCATTGGGACGGAGCTTCGAAGCGATTATACGGACTATGCCGGCATAAACCAGGAGAAGGCCGACTTTCGGAAAGCCGTGATGCAAGACGGAAGACTGGACGCTTTAAAATCCGTAGCCGCAAACGACTGCATTTTTGCCGTCAACGAAGCGGTAAACAACAAGATGATGTACTACGCCGGCGTCATGACGGAGGCCTCGGTACCCGAAGCAACCCGCGTGATTGAGTTTCCTAAAGGGGAATACCTCGTGGTCAAAGGGGAAGGGAAAACGGCCGATGAGCTGGGCAACATCCTTTCCGGCATTGCCTTTGGTCAAGTTTTGCCGGAAGCCACCGATTTTGCCTATGTCGGCGGGCCAAACGTGACGGTGGAGATGGGTGAGCGAAACGGTTTGGTATATGGAGAAATGTGGATTCCTGTCGTTAGGAAATAGAGACGTTCGCGGCTCGTCTTTTTGAAACAAAAAAAGATTTTATAATGATGAGGAGGAGTCAAAATGAGTAAGATGGTCGGTGTGGAAACAAGTATGAAAGTCTATCCCCAGCCCCTTGGAAAAAGGGTGGCTTATTGGTCAGTTACATCATTGCTCGTCATTGCGATTGCGCTAAGCGGGATCGGACAGCTGATGCAATTTGGAGGAAACATCGATTTGGTGAAAAATCTGGGGTATCCATTATACGTATTGACCATTCTCGGGATTTGGAAGGTGCTGGGGGCCGTCGCTCTCGTCGTGCCGGGCTTGCCTCGGCTTAAAGAATGGGTTCACGCCGGGATCTTCTTTTTAATGACGGGCGCGGCATGTTCCCATGCATTTGCTAACGATTATGGAGATTACGGGTTTAATCTGATCCTCCCGCTTTCCTATGCTGCACTAAATATGCTCTCGTGGGCTCTGCGGCCATCGAATAGACGCTTGTCTTAAGGAGATGGAGAGGAAAAGGCGCCCGTTTGCGCCGAATGAAAAAATACCCCTTACAGGGGATCGGAGGCCTGCATGGCGCTCCGGTGCCCGGTTAAGGGATATTTTTCGTTAAAGCCTATCGTTTTCTCAAATATGCCCGAAATTTTAATACATCCGCCCGTAATCCACCAGATTGCGAGGCGGTTTTTGGCCTTGGGCGTAGGCTTTGAGGTTCTCCGTAAAAATGTCGATGACGCGTTCGGTATAACGGTCGTTGCTGCCCGCGACATGCGGAGTGATGATGACCTGCTCCATGTTCCAGAGCGGATGGTCCGCCGGAAGCGGCTCCGCTTCGAATACGTCGAGGCCCGCGCCGCTCAGCCGGCCGCTTTTGAGGGCATCCATAAGCGCATCCGTATCCACCGTAGGTCCGCGGCCGACATTGAAGAAATAAGCGCCCTCCTTGGTTGCGTTCCAAGCCGCTGCATTAAAGATGTGGCGCGTTTCGGCCGTCAACGGCAGGATGTTCACGATGTAATCGCCTTGTCCCAGCGCCTCATGCAGGCCGTCCATCGTATACATCCGGTCCACATGCGGTTCCGGCTTGTCCGACCGTCTGACGCCGATTACCCGCATGCCGAACGCTTTCGCAAGCCGGGCCGTTTCGCGGCCGATTTCGCCCACGCCGACGATGACCAGCGTTTTGCCGCTGATTTCGCCCAACGTGGCGAGACCGGGAACGGAGAGGTCGGATTTCCACTCTTTTTTCAGTTGATGGCGAACCGCCATATGCAGCTGGCGCGAGAACGAAAGCATCATGCCGATGATGCTTTCCGAGATCGGGATCGCGTGCACGCCGCTGGCGCTCGTGAGCAGCACCCCTTTGTCCCGCAGGCGTTCCAAAGGCAGCGTATCCACGCCCGCCGACCAGGTCTGCACCCATTTCAGCTTGCTGGTTGCGAGCAGGGCGTCTTCGACGATCGTTTTTGACCAGCCGAGAATGACCTCCGCGTTTTGGACCTGTTCCGCGCTGAGTTCCTTTTTATTTTTTACGATCAAATCGTAGCCTGGGGCGGCCTGCTTGATTTGCCCGACTTGATCCGGCGTTAAGGAATGAAGACATACGATAGATTTCATGGTTCGGCTCCTCCGTCGATCGTTATTTGCCTAAGCAGAATTGTTTTTAGGATACCAGATTCCGGCAGGGAGTGAAAAGGCGTTTGGACGAATCGCCGTTGGGGCGGCGGCGAACCAACATCCAGTTTTTCTGGTTCCATGTGCACAGGAATACGCTATAATTAGAGTATTTCATACAGAATTTGGAGGCAAGAATACCGTTATGATGCAAGATGCAGCAGGTAAGGCTTCGGGCCCTCAGCCTGGCTTGATTCGAAGGTTTATGTCGTATTACCGCCCGCATAAACGGCTGTTTATGGTCGATTTCGGCTGCGCGGTGGTGGCGGGCTTGCTGGAGCTCGGGTTTCCGGTCGCCGTCCAGTGGGTCGTGGACCGGCTGCTGCCGGACGGGGCGTGGGGGACGATCGTCGCCGCCGGATGCGGCTTGCTCGCTTTATATTTGATCAGCATGGGGCTGCAGTTTATCGTCAGCTATTGGGGGCATAAGCTGGGGATCAACATCGAGTCGGATATGCGCCAGCAGGCGTTTAATCACGTGCAGAAGCTGTCCTTCAAGTTTTTTGACAATACGAAAACGGGGCATCTCATGTCGCGCATGACCAACGACTTGTTTGATATCGGGGAAATGGCCCACCATGGGCCGGAGGACATGTTTATCGCCGTCATGACCTTTTTCGGGGCGTTTGCGATCATGTGGTCGGTGAACTGGCAGCTTGCCCTGATCACGTTTATCGTCATGCCGGTCATCGTATGGATGATCGTGTATTTTAACCAGAAGCTGAACCATGCTTCCTCGGAAATGTTCCGCAACATCGCGGAGCTGAACGCCGGCGTGGAAGACAGCGTGTCCGGCATCCGGGTCGTCAAATCGTTCGGCAACGAGGAATACGAAATCGCGCGTTTCCGCGAAAGCAACGCCGCATTCCGCCTCGCCAAGCTTCGGTCGTACCTGGCCATGTCGTTCAGCGTCTCGGGCATGTACATGCTGACGCGGTTGATTTCGCTGATCGTGCTCGTCTGCGGGGCCTGGTTTGCATACCAAAACAAGCTGAGCTACGGCGAATTGGTGGCATTTTTGCTGTACGTCAACATTTTTCTGAAGCCGATCGACAAAATCAACGCCTTGATGGAAATCTATCCGAAAGGAATGGCGGGTTTCAAGCGCTTCTGCCAGCTGATGGACACCGAGCCGGACATCCAAGATCAGCCGGATGCGATAGAGGTGCGGCAGCTCCGCGGGAACATCGAGTTCCGGAACGTTTCCTTCGGCTATGAGAAGCAGCGGCGGATTTTGGAAGGGATCGACCTGAGCGTCCAAGCCGGGGAGACGGTAGCGCTCGTCGGGCCTTCGGGTGCCGGCAAGTCGACGCTGTGCAGCTTGATCCCGCGGTTTTACGAGGTGGAGGAAGGAAGCATCACGATTGACGGCATCGATATCCGCGAAATGACCCAGCAATCGCTCCGCTCGCAAATCGGCATGGTGCAGCAGGACGTGTTTCTGTTCAGCGGGACGATCCGGGAAAATATCCTTTACGGCAACTTGAACGCCGCCGAGGATGAGCTGATGGATGCGGTGCGCAAAGCCCATCTGGAGTCGCTGGTCGCCTCCCTGCCGGACGGGCTGGATACGGTCATCGGCGAGCGGGGGCTCAAGCTGTCGGGCGGGCAGCGCCAACGGCTGGCGATCGCAAGGATGTTTTTGAAAAATCCTCCGATCCTGATTTTGGACGAAGCGACGTCGGCTCTCGACACCGAAACGGAAGCGATCATCCAGGAGGCGCTGGAAGCTTTGGCGGTGAACCGGACCACGCTCGTCATTGCGCACCGGCTGGCCACCATCCGGAACGCGGACCGGATCATCGTCGTCACGGAGGAAGGCATCGCCGAACACGGGCGGCATGAGGAGCTGCTGAGAAGCGGGGGCGTGTACGCAAGATTGCACCAGGCGCAATTTGGGTGAAGCCGAATGCTTGGAGGGATGTTTTGAAGGCTTTTGGAGCTTTCGGAACATCCTTTTTGTTTTGGTGGAAACAGGCGATTTTGGATATGATAAAATGGACGGTATTATATAGTAGCAAAAATTTGTGAAAGGAGCAGATTTTACTTGGACAAGGAAAATAAGGAGCGGCCGCTGCGGCTGTTTATCGCGGTGAGATTGCCGGATGAATTGAAATCGGTGATGGAACGTTGGCGGGAAGCCCATCAACATCTGTATCCTTTCAAAAAATGGACGCACAGGGAAGATTATCATATTACGGTGCAATTTTTAGGGGACGTCGAACCGGAGCGCGTGCCGGCAATCACGGAAAAATTAAAGTCCATCGCCAGCCAATTTCGCCCATTTGAGCTTGGTTTTGGAAAGGCGGGGGCGTTTGGCGCAGAGGCCTCCCCGAGAGTGCTCTGGGCTGGAGTAATTGACTACAAAAACGACCTCGCAAAACTGCAGGAAAAGGTGACGGACGCCATGGAAACCTTAGGGTTCGCCAAAGAGTCCAGACCTTATCGCCCGCACATCACGATCGCCCGAAAATACGCGGGAAATCAGGGGTTTCAGCTGGCTTCGATGCCCCCTCTGCTTCCGCAAACAGCGGCTTCGGAACAAGGGGGCGACATGGCAACATGGATCGTCGATGAATTTGTACTTTTTTCCACACATTTGCACGAAAAGCCAATGTATGAGATACTAGAATCCTTCCGTATGGAAAATTCGTAGATTGATATTTTCGAGCGTTTTTAGCATACATGGATTTTGCGGGCATCCGGGCGAGGATGTCCGGCAAGATCCGATCATTCAAAACATTCCTGCACATAAAACAATAGCTTGTTCCCTTTAGCCGTATCTGTGAACCGTAAAATTGTGCCGTCACGAAGCTGTTTGGTGTTGTAAAGATGTAACAAACGTATTTTCCGTTTTCTCGTATTCGCGGATGCAGCAAATCACTGAAAATATTAACAGGTTTTCAAAACCTCTATTTTCGGTTACATGAGAATGATGCAAGATGATCGTCATTTGCAAAATTCGGTGTGAAAAGGGAATGTGCCGGGAGTAGTGGGAGGAAAAACATGTACACTTTAAGACAAAACCGCTGGATGGCTTTGCTGATCGGAGTTCTTCTGGTGTGTTTCTCTGCGATTTGTTTGCTTCTGCAAGACGAGCAGGCGAAAAAACTGCAGCATAAAGGCAATATGACGCTGGACCGGATCGGTGCGGTTTCTTTGAGCATGAACGATAACGCGAGCGCGGTGAACAAGGAACATATACAGGTTCAGGGCAAACGGAGCACGTCGCAACAGACGCGTTTTGAGTTGCCTATTCAATTGCAAAATGTAAATAATTTCAAATCGTGGAATGATAATACGAAAATTGCTTTTGTTGAGCAGCTTCCTTCGACGTCGCCGAAGTCCAAAACGGTGTCGGCACGCGAGCAAGCCCAAGCGAAACCGAAGGTCGTTCAGGCGGAGGCTTCCCATCGGCAAAAGCAAAATCTTCAGCTGACTCCCCCAAAAACATTATTCTTCAGCCGGACTAAACTGCTGAGTCCGTCGGAACGGGCGAAAGCCACCTGGCAGTACAACGTGACCGCTGAAGATGTGCTCCTGCTGCAAAAAATCGTCATGGCAGAAGCAGAAGGCGAACCGTACCAAGGCAAAATCGCAGTCGCGAACGTTGTCTTGAACCGGCTACGGTCAGCCAATTTTCCCAATACGATTAAAAAGGTCATCTATCAAAAACATCAGTTCAGTCCCGTGGCGAACGGACGCTTTGACCGCGTAAAGCCGAACCGGGATTGCATTCGCGCGGTGAACGAGGCGCTGAACGGCAAAAAAGCCGTAACGGATGACACGTATTTCTTCCTGTCCCTGAAGCTGGCGCAGGACCTGACCATTCATCATACCCGCACGTACGAAAAGCGTATCGGCAATCATACTTTTTACAAATAAATCCCAATTCGATATGATAGAGATGGGTTGTACGGGCTTTGCCGTTCAATCCGGAATATCATGTTTTGGCGATCAATTGTAGGAGGTGCCGACGTTTATGAAAATTACGTATTACGGTCATTCATGTGTGTTGGTGGAGGCGGAAGGGAAAAAAATCATCATCGATCCGTTCCTGACGGGGAATCCTGCCGCGACCGTTTCTCCCCGGGATATCCGCGTGGACGCGGTGCTGTTGACGCACGGCCACGGAGATCATTTTGGCGATTGCATCGACATCGCAAAAGCGAATGCGTGCCCGATCGTTGCCGTTTACGAATTGGCGGAATATTGCAAAAGCCAAGGGGTTGAAGCGTACGGTATGAACATCGGCGGCAGTCAGACGTTTGACGGCTTTAAGGTAAAATATACGCTCGCGTTTCACAGTTCTTCGCTTACGGTGGGGGATACCGTGATTTATACCGGCGAACCCGGCGGCATTTTGCTGACGATCGGCGACAAAACCTTTTTCCATGCAGGCGATACCGGACTGTTTGGCGATATGCGCCTGATCGGGGAAATGAACCGGATCGATGCGGCGGCGCTCCCGATCGGCGATTCGCTGACCATGGGGCCCGAGGACGCGCTCGTGGCGGCGGAATGGCTGCGGGCGTCCCACGTTCTTCCGGTACACTACGATACGTTCGAAGGCATCCGGCAGGACGCTTCCGCGTTCTGCGAGCGGCTGGCCCAAAAAGGCATCCAGGGTCACCCGCTGAAATCCGGCGAAAGCTTCGAAATCTAAAACTTCGCTTTCAAAGCAGCGTCATGTCTTCAGACAAACACCACGCCGCTTCCTGGGCATATACTGGTCGGGAATAAGCCTACAGGAAAGGCGGGAGTCTCCCGATGATGGACCGGACGACCGGATGCAGCCCCATCGCCGTTCACGACCTTCAATACATGATTCAGGCGGAGTATCGTTCGATGATTTACGCGCAGCGATTGCTTCAGCTTGCGCCGCCGGAGCACCGGGCGTACTTTGCCAGGAACGTGGAAATGAAGCAGAAGGAGCGCCTTGTGGTCTGGACGCGATGGTATTACCGTTTGACCGCTTGTTATCCGGTGTTCAGCAAGGTTGAGCCTCCCAAGGAATATCCGGACGGGCTCCGCCTGTTGATTGGCGAGGCGCTTGATGCCGCCGAGCTGTACGAGGGACTGCTGCATTGCACGCCGGATCCGCAGCTGCAATGGATGCTGCAGCGCGCCATGAACGGGGAAACCCGCTGGGCTGTCCGGCTGCAATCTTTATATGCAGGTTATGTGGCCGGGGACGGGGATTCGGCGAAAAGCAAAGGGCGGATCGGCGTCATCCGGAAATAATCGCCGCATCCGGCGGGCGCTTCTTGTAGAAGGGGACTTACTCCCCGTGCATCGCCACAAAAAAACAGCTTCCTCCATATTGTTGGAGGGAGCTGTTTTTGCGTCCGCATTTAGGCTGGATCCTATGTAACCTGGTTGAAGAGTCCCTTGCTTTAAGACAGCGTATGTCGATGGAGCCATTCCAGAACCTGCTGCGCGCAATAACAAGGTTTTTTTCCGGGGCCGGTGGCCGTCAGCGCCTTCTGCCTGTCGTTTTCCACCTGGCCGTATTCATGCAAGAGGCGGTGGTGCCAGCGGCGAAGCACCATGGGAGAGATCATCTCCGCGCTGCCCAGCTCCACGAAATATTGGCCGTTTTCTTCCTCCTGCCCGGGAATCGCCTCGTAAAACAGCATCGGAATGCCTTTGGCGAGCCCTTCCGTGCAAGTCATGCCTCCGGGTTTCGTAATCAGCAGGTCGGAAACATCCATCCACCTGTCGATATCCTTCGTATACCCGAGAAGGCGGATATTCGGGTGGGCGAGCTCGGGGGTGCTTTTCATCTTCTGCAGCTGCTTTTCGTTGCTTCCCATGCAAAATATCAACTGAATGTCATCCGCCCAGGACAAGAGCAGACGTATCATTTCTTTATTAAAAGAAACGCCCCAGCCCCCGCTCATGATCAGCACCGTCGGCATCGGCTTCAGTCCCAGTTCTTTCTGCAGCTGCTCCTTGTCCCCTCGTTCCCAAAAATTCGGATGGACGGGGATGCCGGTAACCTGGACCGACTCGGCCGGCACGTTTCGCCGCAGCAGCAGATTCCGCACCTGGGGCGTCGAGACGAGGTATTGGTTCACCTCTTTGTTGACCCAGGTGGCATGGACGTCGTAATCCGTAATGAGCGTGATCAGCGGCGCCTGGATTCCTTTCCGTTTCAGGCGGGAGATCACCGCGTTGGGAAAGGGATGCGTGCAAACGATCAAATCCGGCCTGAGCTGCTTCATCACCCGGGCCGCCTGCGTGTAAAAAATCCGGTGCAGCGCAAGTTTGGTCAGCCGGTTCAGCGATTTGTCGTATTGCTTGCGATAGAGCATTCCGACCAGCCTTGGGCTGCTGCTGACCGTTTTGCGGTAGGCCGAAAGGATGAAGGGGCCCATCTTCGGATTCAAAAAATTGCCGAGCTCAATAACGCGGCATTGCAAATGGGGGTCGAGCCTTTTCATCCCGGCCGCCAGCGCGTGGGCTGCTTGCGTATGCCCGGTGCCGAAACCTTCGGACAGCAGCAGCACTCTCTTTTTTCGCATGTATTCACCCACTTTTCCTTCCTCTATCTTACAGGAGGCCATATCAAAAATCCATAAAAGAGCAAGGGAATCGCCGGAGCATGAAAACCATCGCGGAAAATTGCAGAAAAAATCAAAAAAAGAGGATGGCAAGGGTTGCCAAAAATCGATCGGCGTGCTAAAGTATGAATTGACCAATTGACCGAAATGGAAAATCAGTCATAACTCATGAACGACCATTCCCCACGGAAAGGGGGCGAGGGTATGTCTGCCGTAGATCGCCGAAAGCAAATCCTTCGTGCGGCGGCGCAATCTTTTACGCTTTTTGGGTACAAAGCCACGACGATGGATCAAGTGGCCAAAATAGCAAATGTCGGCAAAGGGACGATTTATACGTTTTTCTCGAACAAGGAAGAGCTGTTTGACGAGATTTTGAATACGGCCATTCTGGAGATGAAACGGTTGGCCGAGAGCAAGGTGGACAGGGAAAAGACCTTTTTCGAGAATCTGTTCAGCGTCCTGGATGCTTTGCTGGAGTTTCGCGGCGAACATGAGCTGTTCATCAAGCTTTCGCAAGAGGTGCGGGACGTCGGAACGCTCAAAGCCAGAGACGGCCTTGCCAGGCTGGAGAGGGTCATCTTGGAGTATTTGGAGAAAGAGATCGCCTATGCGCTGGATCATGAGGAGATCGGCACATGCGATCCTCAGGTGGCCGCTTTTGTCATGTTCAAGCTGTACATTGCGCTGACTTCCGATTACAAGCATGTGCGGGAGCCGCTCGGCAAAGAAGAAATCCACCATTATATCCGTTTATTTTTGGCGGACGGTCTCGCGAATCTTGAATGCAGGCCATATCAGCATACCTGATGAAAAGTGCTTCCCCGTAAGCGGTCCGGACGGACGGCGACGAAGAGGAAGTTTTTATCGGTCAAAAATTGACCGAATGATTAAAACGGTCAATTGGTTTCACCACTTCAATACGGACTTAAGGAGAGAACTATGATGAGGTCATTATCGGTATTCTTAAAGGATATGGCTGCGACGGCCCGCAACCGTAAACTGCTCATTTCCATGATCGCGGTCATTTGCATTCCGGTCATGTATGCCGGACTGTTCCTGGGTGCCTTTTGGGACCCCTACGGCAAAATGGACCAGCTGCCCGTAGCGGTTGTCAATAACGATACCGGGGCGAAGTACGGGGACGAGGAATTGCAGATCGGCAATGATCTCGTTGAGGAGTTGAAAAAAGGGGCGGACTTCGCCTGGAAGTTCGTCAGCCGCGACGAGGCCGAGAAGGGGATGGAGGAGAACCGCTATTATATGACGATCGTCATCCCTGAGGACTTCTCCTCCAAAGCCGCGACGGTACTGGATGAACATCCGCAGCCTTCGGAGATCATTTTCGAGCCGAACGAGGGGTATAACTTCCTGGCTTCCCAAATAGGCGGGACGGCCGTCAAGGAAATCCGGGCCAAAGTATCCGAAAAAGTGACGGAGGCTTATTCCAAAAGCCTGTTTGAACAAATCACCAAGGTAGCGGACGGGCTCGGGGAAGCCGGAAAAGGCGCCTCAAAGCTGTCCGACGGCACGGTTAAGCTGAATGAAGGGGCTGCCAAGCTGAAGGAGAACTTAAGCAAAATGGTAGCGGGCACCGTCAAACTTCAGCAGGGAGTCCAGCCGCTGGCAGGCGGTGCAGCCGATTTGCAGAAAGGCGCGTTGAGCTTGAAAGAAGGCTCTCAGCAGCTTGCAGGCGGTCTTGGACAACTCGCCTCGGCGCATAAGCAGCTGGAAAACGGCGTGAGTGCATCGCATCAGGGCACGGTCCAATTAAAAGAAGGGCTGCAGGCTTCGGCGGCCGGCAGCGCGAAGCTGCAAAGCGGGCTTCAAAGCGCCGTGGAAGGCAGCGGCAAACTGCAAGCAGGATTGGCGGCCACGCTGGAAGGCAGCGGCAAGCTGCAGGACGGCTTGAAGCAATCGGAGGCAGGCAGCGCAAAGCTGGCGGAAAGCATGAGAACGGCTGAAGCCGGGGGAGCCAAGGTCGCCGCAGGCGCCCAAAGCGTGGCGCAGGGCCTCCAGCAGCTGGCTCAGCAGAACCCCGAGCTGGCGCAAAACCCGGCTTTCCAGAAGCTTGTTGCAGCGAGCCAATCGGTAGCCAAAGGCACCGAGGAGCTGCATCAAGGGCAACAACAGCTGAGCGAGGGGACCTCCCAGCTGCATCAATCGCAGCGGCAGCTCGCAAGCGGAGCCGCGGGCCTGCATGACGGGCTGCGGCAGGTTTCGGGAGGCGCGGATGAGCTCGGCAAAGGCGCGAAGCAGCTGACGGCCGGGATGGAGCAGCTGCATCAAGGGCAAAAGGAGCTTCTTGAAGGAGCGACCCGGCTTGAAGCCGGGCAATCCAAGCTGGAATCAGGCATGAAGCAATTCGGCACGAAGCTTGGCGAAGCGGCGGGAGGCGGCAAGCAGCTGGCGAGCGGCGCAGCCCAAATCGCTGAAGGCTCCGGCAAGCTGAAAGGCGGCATGAGCCAATTGGGCAGCGGCGTAGCGGCGATTGCGGACGGCTCCAAGCAGTTGGATGACGGCGCCGGACAATTGACGGAAGGACTCGGCAAGCTGCAGGACGGCTCCGGGGAGCTTGCGTCCAAGCTGAACGAAGCCGCCGAAAAAAGCGGGGAAGTGAGGGCGGGGGACGATAACTTTAAAATGTTCGCCGAACCGGTGAAAATTGAGGAGAAGAAGTTCTCCAAAGTTCCTAACTACGGAACGGGCTTCGCGCCGTATTTCCTGTCCCTGGGACTGTTCGTGGGCGCTTTGATCTCGACCATCGTCATTCCGATGCGGGACAGTTCCGTGCTCGGGGCATCCGGGTTCAACCGGTTCATCAGCCGGACGTTGTCGTTTGTCATGATGAGTGTGCTGCAATCGTTGCTGTCGGCCATCATCATTCTTTACGGTTTGAAGCTTGATGTGAAAAACGTGCCTCTGTTCTACTTGTTTACGTTTATTACGAGTTTGTCCTTTATGTTCATGATTCAGGCCATCGTCACCTGGTTGGATCAGCCCGGGCGCTTTGTCGTCATCGTTCTGCTGATTTTCCAACTGACGACGAGCGCAGGCACGTTCCCGCTGGAGCTCATTCCGGACTGGATGAAAGCCCTCAATCCGCTCCTGCCAATGACGTACAGCGTGATCGGCTTCAAAGCGGTCGTGTCCACCGGCGATTTCGCGGCCATGTGGCAGCAAACGGCCGTGCTTGGCGCGGTAGGTATCGTTTTCCTGGCTCTGACGCTGGTGTACTTCCTGATGAAATCGCATAAAAGCGTCCTCGACCAACAGCAGTCTTCCGTGTCGGCCTAATTTAACGGGAGGCATGAATAAGGGACCGTTCCCCAACGTTTCATTCGGGGGGCGGTCCCGTTTTTGATTTCCGGCATGGTCCGTTGTATCCGGATGTTCTGCCTTTATGGCTCCATGGGCCGATCCAACCTTGATTCAGGCGGAACGGATGCCTTGGTGCCCTTTGCGTCGTACCTTGCATCCGAATCTTCGCGCGGCCGCGTGGTCGGCAATGTGATGAGCGGCTTGCTGCTCGGCATTATGCTCTCGCGCCCGCTGTCGATCCTGGTCGCCGATCTTTTTGGCTGGCATGCCGTATTTGTTTTGTCCGGCGCAGCCGTTTTGGTTTTGGCACTCGTATTGTCGAAGGTGCTGCCTGTGAGACGGCCTTCCTCGAACGCTTCCTACCCGGCGCTGCTCGGATCGATGTGGCGATTGCTGCGAACCACCCCGCTTTTGCGCCGCCGGGCCGCGTATCATGCATGCGTGTTTGCGACGTTTAGCCTGTTTTGGACGACGGTTCCGTTCCTGTTGGCCGGCCCAATGTTTCATTTTTCCCAGAAAGCCATCGCGTTGTTCGCGCTTGCGGGCATCGCGGGCGCGGTTGCCGCGCCTGTGGCCGGACGGCTGGCAGACCGCGGCTGGACCAGGCCCGGCACAGGAATCGCGCTCGTTACGGTTGTCCTGTCGGTGTTGCTGCCGCTGGTCGTCCGGACCGGTTCGCCGGTCGGCGTCGCGGTTCTCGTCGCTGCAGCCATATTGTTGGATGCGGGAGTATCCGCGAATCTTGTGCTTGGACAACGCGCGCTTTTCTCGCTGAGCCCCGAAATACGCAGCCGTTTGAACGGGCTTTTTATGGCTATTTTCTTTTTGGGCGGCGCCGCGGGCTCGGCGGTCGGGGGCTGGGCATACGCCACGGGAGGATGGAGCGCTGCGTTATGGTTCGGTCTGGCATTTCCGGTCGCTGCGATATTATATTTTGCCACGGAGAAAAAATAACGAATCACGCCGAGGGCAGGGGCTGTTGGCCGTTCGCTAAAAAATTCGGCTTGACAATATAAAGGGGATCATGCAATTTTACTGATATCGAATATTGAATAGAGCGCGGAAGCGGGAAAAGAGGAACCACTCTGAAAGCAAATCGCATGGAAGCGTTCAGCGATGGCGTGCTGGCGATTATCATTACGATCATGGTCCTGGAATTCAAAGTGCCGGAAGGCCATGACTGGCATGCGTTGATCGGCCTTGGGCCGAAAGTTCTTAGCTACATTTTCAGCTTCGTGTATGTCGGCATTTACTGGAACAATCACCATCACTTGCTGCACATAGTTCGAACGATGAACGGCCGGTTAATGTGGCTGAACCTGCTGCTTCTGTTCTGGTTGTCCCTGGTGCCGTTCACGACGGCCTGGATGGGGGAAAGCCATTTTGCAGCCACTCCTACCGCATTGTACGGCATGGTTTTAATGCTGGCGGCGTTCTCGTACTGGCTGCTTCAGCGCACGATCATGAACCAGCATGCCGGCGACTCCTCCTTCGTCGTAACGATGGGGAAAGACTGGAAAGGGAAATTGTCTCCGCTGCTCTACTTGTTCGCGGTTTTGACCGCTTACGTGAGTCCATGGTTGTCCGGCATCTTTTTCGTGCTTGTTGCCGTGGTGTGGTTCATGCCGGATCAACGGATCGAGCGTACCTTAAGCCATTAAAAAAACTCTTCAAATCCCGCGTTTCAAGCGGGCTTCGAAGAGTTTTTTTCGCTGATGCGGCACCTCGGCGCGCGATATCTCCGAATCTTCACAAGGTCCCGTTATTTGGAAGAATCCTGGGAGCTTTGCGGCTTCGTTGGATCGTTGGTCTTGGCCTGCTTCTCATAAAGCGCGATCGCTTTGTATAAAATCGAAGCGGCATCTTCCCGCGTTATTTGGGTTTGCGGATGGAAACGGCCCGACTCGTCAAGATCAACCAAACCGTAGTGCAGGGCGCGCTGAATCGTGCCCTGGTATTCGACGGTCAACTGGTCTTCGTCCGCGAGGGCTGCAGGAACCAGATTGATCATAGGGAAACGCTTCGTCGACTCCAAAGCCTGCATGACATAATGGACAAACTGCTCTTTGGTTACGGCGCCTGCCGGATTGGCGTCGGCGGGCAGATCCAGCCCGTGGTCATGGGCAGCAACAAATGAAGCATGATACCAAGCATCCGCAGGGATGCTTGTGAAATACGCGCCGCCCGGGCCCGTTTTGTCATCGCTTGCCGGCACATCGGCTAACAGGCCGCGGGCGATCATGGCCATGCCTTGGGCCAACAGGAGCCGTTCGCCTGGCGCAAACCGGTCGGCGGCAACGCCCGTCACGACTCCCTTGGCCTGCAAAGCTTCGATTTGTTGCTTGGCGCCGCTTTCGCCGATGTCCCGAAAAGATGCCGAAGCCAAGGCGGAGCCGGCCGCCGATACCAGCAGGGCGAAAGACAGGGCGGTTACAGTCCAGGTTTTTTTCATGGGATGTAGTCTCCTTCTCCATAAGCTTTGATAGATTACCGCATTTTAACAAACGGCCCGGAAGGCAAAAATGTTTCAAGCAACGATGAATCCATGTGCAAGGGGAGTATTATGGCCGGTGGAGGAAAATCCAGGATGCGCCATGCATTTTTATTCGGCATTTATAGTATTTAACCGGAAAACGCTTTAATGCGGCACTGCAAATCATTATTTATCGGGCTCATAAAAACTTTGAATTGCGCTGCTTTTAGGGCAGTGATAAAATAAAAAAACCAATTCTTGCTGAATAAATATCAATACCCATTCCCCTAAGCAACAAGGTTGTCCGCTGTTGTAAGTTACCCCATTCCCCAATCTTAGTCACTGTTTTGTTCTGTAGCCAATGATCGTCTCGACGTGGTTTTGTTTTGCCGTACCCGAAATTAAGTCATTATTCATTCTGAAGACAGAAAGGTTGCTTTCCATGAGACATACGGTACTTCCCCCTAAACAGGGACTTTATGATCCGCAGTTTGAAAAAGACGCCTGCGGCATGGGGTTTGTTGCTCACATCAAGGGCAGGGCTTCCCATGAAATCGTCACCCAGGCGCTGACGATGCTCGAAAATATGGAGCATCGGGGCGGACAGGGCAGCGAACCGAATTCCGGTGACGGAGCCGGGATTATGCTGCAGATTCCGCATCGTTTTTTTGCCGAAGAGGCGCAAAAACAAGGTTTCGAGCTTCCGGAGCCCGGGCAATACGGAGCAGGCATGTTGTTTCTATCCCATGATGAAGCCGTTCGTGAGGCTCATGAGAGCCGGCTGATTCAGATCATTAAGGAAGAAGGGCAGAGATTCCTCGGATTCCGCGACGTTCCGACCTACGACGAAATGCTCGGCAAATCGGCCAAAGAAGCCAAACCTTACGTACGCCAGGTGTTTATCGGACGCAGCGCCGACCTGAAAGAAGATTTGGATTTCGAGCGCAAGCTGTACATCATCCGCAGACGCGCGGAACGGGCCATTCGTTACGGCGGGACGCCTGAAGGCGAAACGTTCTACATTTCCAGCCTGTCCTGCCGGAAAATCGTATACAAAGGCATGCTGACGACGGCGCAGGTCGGCCAATTTTACCTTGATCTGCAAAAGGAAGCGGTCGAAACGGCCATCGCGCTCGTCCACTCCCGTTTCAGCACGAATACCTTCCCGAGCTGGGAGCGGGCGCACCCGTACCGCTTCATGATCCATAACGGCGAAATCAACACGCTGCGCGGCAACGTCAACTGGATGCATGCCCGCCAATCCTTGTTCAAAAGCGACGTTTTCGGCGCCGACCTGGACAAGGTAAAGCCGGTCATCAATCCGGACGGTTCGGATACCGCGATGTTCGACAACACGTTTGAGTTCCTCTATCTGAGCGGCCGTTCCCTGCCGCACGTGGCCATGATGATGGTGCCGGAGCCGTGGAACAACCATGAAACGATGGACGAAACGAAAAAAGCGTTCTACGAATACCACAGCACTCTGATGGAGCCTTGGGACGGGCCTGCGGCCATGGCGTTCACGGACGGCGTGCAAATCGGGGCGATCCTGGACCGGAACGGCCTGAGACCTTCCCGTTATTACGTGACCAAAGACGATTTGATCGTCCTGTCCTCCGAAGCGGGCGTGCTCGACATCGCGCCGGAAAACGTGCTGTACAAGGACCGGCTGCGCCCGGGCCGCATGCTGCTGGTCGACACGAAGGAAGGGCGCATCATTTCCGACGAGGAAGTCAAGGCGCAAATCGCATCCGAGCAGCCTTACCGGCAGTGGCTCGACGAGCATTTGGTCAACCTTGATGAGCTTCCGGACGCGCCGGAGCTGCCGAATCCGAAGCATGACAACGTGACGCAGCTGCAGCTGGCGTTCGGCTATACGTTCGAAGAGCTGCGCAAAGTGTTGGAGCCGATGGCGGCTACCGGCATGGAGGCGCTCGCCTCGATGGGGTACGACGCTCCGCTGGCCGTACTGTCCGACAAGCCGCAGCGTTTGTACAATTACTTTAAGCAAATGTTCGCGCAGGTCACGAACCCGCCGATCGACGCGATCCGCGAGGAGATCATCACGTCGACGGCAACGACGATCGGACCGGAGCGCAACCTGCTGCATCCGGAGCCGGAAAGCTGCCGGCAGATCCGGCTGGACACGCCGATCCTCTCCAACGAGGATTTCGCGAAAATCCGCCATGTGCATCGTCCGGGCTTCAAGTCGATGACGATTCCGATCTTTTTCACGGCGGCGGACGGGGCCGAAGGTTTGCGTCAGGCGCTTGACGTGCTGTGCGAAGCGGCGGACCGCGTCATCGCCAAAGGCCATAACATCCTGATTTTGTCGGACCGCGGCGTCGACCGCGAAAATGCGGCGATTCCGGCGCTGCTGGCCGTTTCCTGCCTGCATCACCACCTGATCCGCCAGGGAACGCGCACGAAGGTGAGCATCCTGCTGGAATCCGCCGAACCGCGCGAAGTGCACCATTACGCGCTGCTGCTCGGTTACGGCGTCAGCGCGGTCAACCCTTACCTCGCTTTCGAGACGCTGGACGACATGATCCGGCAGGGGCTGCTGCGCGGCGTAACGCATGAAAAAGCCGTCAAAAACTATATTAAAGCGGCGACGAAAAGCGTCGTGAAAATATTGTCCAAAATGGGCATTTCCACGATCCAGTCCTACCGCGGAGCCCAAATTTTCGAGGCGGTGGGCCTGAAGGAAGAATTCGTGGAGCAATACTTTACCAACACGCCGTCCCGGATCGGCGGCATCGGCCTGGAAGAGGTGGCGGCCGAAGCGCTGGCGCACCACAACCGCGCCTTCACCGACAAGGACGGCAACGACAAGGTGCTGGACTCCGGCGGCGAATACCAATGGCGCAAAGACGGGGAAGAGCATCTGTTCAACCCGCAAACGATCCACCTGCTGCAGCAGGCCGTGCGCACCGGCGATTACCAGGTGTATAAAAAATACGCCAAGCTGGTGCAGGGCGAAAACGAGCAGCGGATGACCATCCGTTCCATGCTGAAGCTAAAACCGGTAGGACCTGCCGTGCCGCTCGAAGAGGTCGAACCGATCGAATCCATCATGCGCCGTTTCAAGACCGGGGCGATGTCCTTTGGTTCGATCAGCAAGGAAGCGCATGAAAGCCTGGCGATCGCGATGAACCGGATCGGCGGCAAAAGCAACACCGGCGAAGGCGGGGAAGATCCCGCGCGTTACATTCCGGATGCGAACGGCGATTCCCGCCGCAGCGCCATCAAGCAGGTTGCGTCGGGCCGATTCGGCGTTACATCGAATTACCTGGTGAATGCCGACGAAATCCAGATCAAGATGGCGCAAGGCGCCAAGCCGGGCGAAGGCGGGCAGCTGCCCGGCCGCAAGGTGTACCCTTGGGTAGCCGAAGTGCGCGGTTCCACGCCGGGGGTCGGCCTCATTTCGCCGCCGCCGCATCATGACATCTATTCGATCGAGGATTTGGCGGAGCTGATCTATGATCTGAAGAACGCCAACCCGAGAGCAAGCATTAACGTCAAACTCGTATCCGAGGTGGGCGTCGGCACCATCGCGGCCGGCGTGGCCAAAGGCAGAGCCGACATCATTCTGGTCAGCGGGTATGACGGCGGCACGGGAGCATCGCCGCAAAGCTCGATCCGCCATGCCGGCATGCCGTGGGAGCTCGGACTCGCGGAAACGCATCAGACGCTGATCCTGAACAATCTGCGCGACCGCGTCGTGCTGGAGACGGACGGCAAAATGCTGAACGGACGCGACCTGGCCGTCGCCGCGCTGCTGGGGGCCGAGGAATACGGTTTCTCCACCGCGCCGCTGATTGCGCTCGGCTGCATCATGATGCGCGTCTGCCAAATGGATACGTGTCCGGTCGGCGTCGCCACGCAAAATCCGGAGCTGCGCAAGCATTTTATGGGCGATCCGGCCCATGTCGTCAACTTCATGAAATTCGTGGCCGAAGATCTGCGCGAGCTGATGGCCGAGCTGGGCTTCCGTACCGTGCAAGAAATGATCGGACGTACCGATTGCCTGGATGCAGATGCGGTCAGCGACCATTGGAAGCGGAAGGGCATCGATTTGTCCGCGCTGCTGCACATGCCGGAAATTCCGGAAGGAAGCACGCGTTACCGCAGCAAAACGCAAAACCATGGTTTGGAAGAAACGCTGGATATGCGCCGCCTGCTTTCCCTCGCTGAACCGGCGCTGGAAAACGGGGCAGCTGTATCAGGCACGCTTCCGATCACCAACGTGGACCGGGCCGTCGGCACGATCCTGGGCAGCGAGGTTACGCGGAAATACGGCGCGGCCGGGCTTCCGGAGGATACGATATCCTTCACGTTTACGGGAACCGCCGGCCAAAGCTTCGGGGCATTCGTGCCGAAAGGCATGACCCTGACGGTCGTGGGCGATGCCAACGACTATACGGGCAAAGGCCTCTCCGGCGGCAAGCTGATCGTGAAACCGTCGGATCAAGCGACCTTCAAAGCCGAAGAGAACATCATTATCGGCAACACCGCGTTTTACGGGGCGACCAGCGGCGAAGCGTACATCAACGGAATTGCCGGAGAACGTTTCGCGGTCCGGAACTCCGGAGCTTCGGTCGTCGTCGAAGGCGTGGGCGACCACGGCTGCGAATACATGACGGGCGGACGCGTCGTCGTGCTGGGCGGCACGGGACGCAACTTTGCGGCCGGCATGTCCGGAGGAATCGCGTATGTCTACGATCCGGAGAATAACTTCATCCAGCGCTGCAACCTGGAAATGGTGCTGCTGGAGCGGGTGGAGGAAATCGAAGAGGCGGAAGAACTGAAGCAGCTGATTCAAAAGCACGTATCCTATACAGGCAGCGCCATGGGACAAAGAGTGCTCGAAAACTGGGATCACAACTTGAATCAGTTCGTGCGGGTCATTCCGAAGGATTACAAACGGATGACGCAGCATATCCGCAAGGTTCAAGAAAAAGGACTGACGGGCGAAGCGGCCCTTATGGCGGCCTTCGAAGCCAACATGAGAGAGCTTGCCAGAACCGGCAGTCAATAAGTCATAACATTTTCGTGAACGTGTAGGCTCGGTCATAAACGGGTCTGTGATTCGGGCTCCGAAAGGAGACAGAACTCGCAGACCCATTTTTTTCGACAAAAATAGAACTATATTTAAGAGACAAACTCTCCATCAGACGACAGCATCACGGACGTACTTGGGATATAATAGAAAAGTCCTATCCTCTTTGTTCAAGGCGTACTCGATTCGAGGATAAGACGGATGATCTGATTCTATGATGAATAAATCGATGAGTGGAGCGAGGGTATCTTTCGATGAGAGATGAGAAGGAGTTTGGTACCGAAGCACGGACCGATCATGAGCATCCGGCACAGACCCATGTGGATATCCTTAAAGTGCTGGAGCAATGCGGGATACACCCCGACAGCTGGCATAGTTACTGTAAGCAGCAGGATCGTTTGGTAGGGCTGGAACCCAAATAGATCCCTTCATCCCAGCTGAATACTGCTTGCAGGCTCCGACTTTTTCTATGGTAACTTGGGTTGAAACGTTGGATCTGTCTATCTGTTGTATAGAATGCGGCAAATGATTATAGAATCCCTCTTCCTTTGCGTAAAGCGCATACATTCTATAATCTTGAAAACCTCGGCGGCTGATGGCTGCCGAGGTCTCTTTCTGTTTATTTCATGGAGCGCTCCATCCGAACGAATGCGATAAAACGTCTGGCTTCCTCTTCGGTCAGGCTCCGTCCGTCAACGGTCAAGTTAAACCGGTCCAGCAAATCGGAATCCGAAAGCTCCAAATGATCCACGAATTCCCGCACCTCGGGGTCCATCTCCAGCTTGGGCTGATTCGTGCGGCCGATCAAATAATCGATGGAAACTTCAAATTTATCGGCAAGCTTGGTCAATATTTCGAAATCAGGTTTGCGGCGGTTCTTTTCATAATGGGAGAGTGCGGCTCTCGTGATGCCAATCGATTGGGCTAATTCTTCTTGAGTCCATCCTCTTTGATCCCGGAGTTCTGCGATGCGATTACCATGATTCATGAATTAACCTCCTCTGATTGCTTGCAAATTACCGATTTAAGGAAACAAATGAATCGCATGCTTTTCTATGCTTATGTATATCGAAATTGGCTTAAAAAAGGATTGACTAGTTACAAAATGTATCGTAAAGTAAAAAATGCGAGTGATACTAAATGTATCCATATCAGAAACATTATGTATCGATAATAAGTGTAGTTCGATTCACATATTTTTATACCCATAGGCAGGGTCGATGCGATGAATATATTGACGTCATACGGCATACACCTTCAAATGTACATATCCATTAAACAAATAGGAGCAAACCTCGTTGCCCTGGGACGCTCCCGTCCGGCCGTATTGTGGGAAGTCGAATCCCGCACGCTCGTATTTATCAGTGATTTGGATTTTCCTCTCGTGCCGGAAATCCGGCTCAGCTTCGACATCGGTTACGATGGAAGGCCGATCTGCCGGATGCATGGCAAGCTGCTGTGGAAAGAGGACAGTTTGTCGAATGCCAAGCTGTACGGAGTCCTCCTCGATCCGGATGAGCACGGACAAGCAAACATGGCGAAACAAATCACCCGCACCGTCACGGGCGGCAGAGTTCGACAGCAACAATATGATCCCTATACGGATGTCATGGCTGAACATGAAAGCGGCCGGATCTTTGATGTTTCTACATAGGAATGTTGTTGGAAAAAATATGGGATCGCTAGAAAAAACCTGCATTTTTACGGGAAAAGAATATCAATGGGATAAAGTCATTTTACTATATTTATCGAAGCGCTGCATAGTGCTTTCGCCCGAAAAAACCATTTAAATAAGCGTGGAGTAATCCATACGGGGGACTTGGATTTGCGCAAAAGCATAAAGGCCATTTTTGGGGGCGATCCAGGCTTACCGAGTTTTGTGCCAGCGGGCGGGACACCTATTAACCAACGAAAGGTAGCGTGCCGATTCAATGAAAAAATGGATCCTTATCGTGTCTTCCATATTGATCATCGCCGTCGCGGGTGTTACGGCATATGCCGCTTACATTTACCAATCGGTCAAGACGACCGCGCACAAAATCTATGAAAGCAGGGATGGGCAGGTGCTGCCTGAGCCGGCCGGCAAAGAAGGGAACACCGCCGAGGCGGCCGGGGCCGAATTCAGTACCTCCCGAACGGAAAAGGCCGCTCCTTTTGATTTGAAGGATAAGAAACCATTCACCGTGCTTGTGCTGGGCGTCGATCAGCGCGAGCATGACCGGGGACGATCGGACGCGATGATCTTTCTGACGGTCAACCCGGCGAAGCAAAGCATGCTGATGTTCAATATTCCGCGGGATACCCGGACGGAAATTATCGGCCGCGGCACCGTGGATAAAATCAACCACGCATACGCGTTCGGGGGCGTCAACATGTCCGTCAAGACGGTGGAGCATTTCCTTGATTACCCCGTGAATTACTATGTCAGGGTGAATATGGAGGGGTTCGCGCGCATCATTGACTCCCTTGGCGGCGTCGATGTCGATAATCCTTTTGCTTTCTCTTATGAAGGGCACCAGTTTGAACAAGGACAGCTGCATTTGACCGGGCAAGAGGCGCTGATGTATTCGCGAATGCGGTTCGACGACCCGCGCGGGGACATGGGCAGAAACGCAAGGCAGCGCCAGATTTTGCAGCAGGTCATCAAAAATTCATTGAACATCGCCACCGTGACCAAAATCGAGTCGTTGCTGGATGAGGTTGCGGACAGCGTCAAAACGGATATTACCTTTGAAGACATGAAAACCTTTCTGATGGATTACAGAACCGACCTCAAAAAAATCGATCAGGTCGAAATCAGCGGCCAGGGGCAGCGGATCCAAGGCATCTGGTACTATCTGGTGAACGACAAGGAACGAAGCCGGATCCATCAGTTGATCAAGCAGCATATGGAGTAAGGATTAAACCGACCGGGAAACCATCCCGGCGGTTTTTTTGCATTGTACGGCAAGAAACTTGACAGAAAGCAGCGCTTGATGTAGATTTCTGATAACGATACAAAACGTAACCTTTCCGAAACAAGAAGATGCGGCAGGCGGTTTGTCCACAAATCAGGATAAAAAATGCGGCTTTATACCCAGGGAGAGGAAGGCGGTTCCAATGAAAAACCTGCAGTACGTCTATTGCTTGTGCTGCGAGAACGCGGTGCCTGCATCGGACGCGATGGTTATTTTCCAGACGGGATTCTACCGGGGGACGATTCCTTTGGGCTGCTGTCAACCATGTTATCAACAGGGGGAAAAAGAGAAAAATTACCAGTATATGGGTCATTTGCGTCACGGCTATGTTACAATGAGGCGATAACCTACGACGAGGGAGTGAAGCGAATGCAGCATGAACCGGTGGTCCGGCTGGAAGGGGTAACGAAAAAGGTTGGCTCCAGAACGCTGGTGGAAAACGTTACGCTCGACATTCCGCCCGGGCAGGTATTCGGATTTCTGGGGCCCAACGGCGCCGGGAAAACCACGACGATTCGCATGATGGTCGGTTTGACCTCCATCAGCCAGGGAGATATCAACATTTGCGGTTACAGCATAAAGGAGCATTTCGAGAAGGCCGTCGCCAACGTGGGGGCTATTGTCGAAAATCCGGAAATGTACAAGTTTTTGACGGGATACCAAAATTTGCGCCATTTCGCCCGCATGATGAAGGGCATTGACGCAAAGCGGATTGAAGAGGTGGTCCGGCTCGTAGGTCTCGGCAACCGGATTCATGACAAGGTTAGGACTTATTCCCTGGGAATGCGGCAGCGCTTGGGCGTGGCGCAGGCCATTTTGCACCGGCCGCGGCTTTTGATTCTGGACGAGCCCACCAACGGGCTTGATCCGCAAGGAATCCGGGAGCTCCGCGATTATTTGCGCCATCTGTGCCGGGATGAAGGGACGACCGTGTTCGTCTCCAGCCACCTGCTGTCCGAAATGGAGCTGATGTGCGACAGCGTGGCGATTATCCAGAACGGTCGGCTGATCGATGTCAGATCGCTCCGAAACGGCAGCGAAAGCAAGGCGGAAGCGGCCGAAACCGGATTTACGGTGGATGAGCCGGAGCGCGCCCTGGCCGTCCTGGAAGGCGGCAGCCGGGAGGGGAACGTGATTACCCTGAAGCTGGCCCGGGACGAGATTCCGGAAATCAACGCCAGGCTGGTTCAGGCGGGCATCAAGGTGTACGGCATACAAACGGTGACCCGGTCGCTGGAAGATCAGTTCCTGGAAATGACGGGAGGTGATCCGATTGGGTAATTTTCTCGGCCTCGTGCGAAACGAAAATATGAAAATTTACCGGCGCGTCCGGACGTGGGTCATGCTCGGGATTTTGGCGTTTTGCAATGCGATCCTTCCGGTGCTTTTTTCCATGGTCGATTCGGGAGGGCAAACCACGTTATGGGACAGCGTCATGTTGACCGCATCGTTTACGTTTTACCTGTGCACAATCTTTTCCGTCATCGTCGCCGCCGATTCCGTGGCGGGGGAATTTTCCTGGGGCACGATCAAGCTGCTTTTGATCCGCCCGTGGAGCCGGTCCAAAATTTTGCTTTCCAAATATATAGCGGTCATTCTGTTTAGCCTGCTGTGCACGCTGCTGCTTGCCGCGGTCGCGATGTTGGCGTCGAGCATTTTCTTTGCGGGCGGCGGGGAAAGCAGTTTGATCGGTCCGGGCGAGAGCGGTCCCGTCTTTACGTTCCGATACCTGCTTTGCGATTACGTGAATTTGTTCATGACGGTGGCGATTGCGTTCATGCTGTCGACCGTGTTCCGTGCCGGAGGGTTGTCCATCGGTCTGGCGCTGTTTATCATGTTCGCCAAAGGGATTTTTGCGAGCTTGTTCAACCCGGACCGTTACGGCTGGGCAAAATATCTTCTGTTTTCGCACATGGATCTCTCGGGGTACCTGAAAGCGGACGAAGGACCGGGCGGAGCGACCCTTGGATTTTCCCTGGCGGTGCTGGCCGTATATTATATCGCGTTTATGGCGGTTTCCTGGTACGTGTTCCATAAAAGGGACGTTGCCGCCTGATTCAATCAAGCCCGGCTTTAGCTGTGCGCGCATTCGCTCGCGTCCCGCTAAGGCCGGGCTTTTTTGAGAAATGCCCCTCCGAGGGCGAATGATGGCGTGAAGCGTCACGCTTTCCAGCGGCAGTACATGGGTTTTAGCCTGCTTCCGATTCCAGCAGATGCACATCGCCTGCTCCGGCGTTTTCCTGGCGTTCATCCTGTTTGGGCTCCATTTTGCTGGAACCGTTGAGGATCCCGCCCTCGGCGATGACGAGGGACGAGGCGGCGAGCACGTTGCCGAACATCTGGCCGGTCGAGGTGATCGTCAGCCTGCCTTCCGCCTGCACGTCTCCAAACACCTTTCCCGCAATGATAACCTCTCTGGCGCTGATGTCGGACCTGGCCTCGGCATGCTCGCCGATGGTGACGCAGGCGGTGCTTTCGATGACGCCGCTGAATTTGCCTTCGATGCGCACGTTGGCCTGGCAGGCCAAGGCGCCTTCAACCTCGGTGCCTCTGCCGATCAACGAATCCGTCGGCATGGCATTTTTTTTGGACGATTTGGATCTGCTCAACATAATACCCTCCTTAATCGAATTCAGAATTCTGCGCTCGAATGTACGGAAGCGGATTCACGGGCTTATCGTTTTTGACGACCTGAAAGTGAAGATGGGGGCCGGTGCTGCGGCCGGTGGACCCGAGAAGAGCGATTTGCTCGCCTTTATCCACCGAATCCCCTTCTTTGACCTGCAGTTTGCTGAGGTGCATGTACCAGGTTTGCAGCCCGTTCGGGTGTTCGATGACGATATAGCGCCCGCGGGCGCCGCTTTGATCGGCAGCGATGACCTTCCCCGCGCCCGCGGCATAAACCGGTTCGCCGTTATCTCCCGCAATGTCGATGCCGGCATGGAAGGAAGCCCTGCCCGTAAAGGGATCGGTCCGGTAACCGAAACTGGAGGTCATCACTTTGGATTCGGTCGGCCATAAGGTCGGGCTGCCTGCGATCTGCCGCTGGGTTTCCTGGGCTTTTTGCAGCGTTTGGGGGATCTTGCTTTCCATCGTTTTTAGCAGCTCCTGCATCTCCTGAAAGTCGTCTTTCGTCTCCCGGGCCAAATCCAGCATCTCGTTTTGGTGCACGGCAACGAACTCGCCCCCGACATGCCGCGAAGCATCCCGGGACAGGGAAGACGCTTTATCCGATGAATCATCCGCGGCCGTGCCGGTGCCGTGTTTTTGGATAAACTGCTGAAGCTGCCGCTCCAATTCGTCAACTTGCTGCATCCTTTGCTGCATATCCTTCGCCTGCGTCGACAGCTTGATGATTTCGTTTTGCAGTCGTTCGATGGATTGCTCGCGGCTGTTGACCGAGTTTTGCAGCTGCAGGTTTTTCGCGTTTTCGAGGGTGACCTTCTGCTCCAGCTGGGATATGGCTTGGGAGGAATGGGCCTGCAGGGCAAGGATGAGGCCGGACAACGAGAGGACCGCGGCGGCGGGAACGGCCATCATCAAAGGTTTGGATAGATGGATCTGCTTGACCGAATGCTGGGCGTCCCGCATAACGAGAAGCGTCATGCGTCGATTGGCGGATGCACGTTTCATGGCGGCTCCTTTCCATAGCTTTGTTTATACTTGTCTTATCATCTATGTATTCGAAAGAGGCGCCAAACATGTCTAAAATGTTACCTTTTTCATCCCTTGCGTCTGCCTGTCCGTCTTGAGGTAATGACTTGAATAAAGAAGGCTTGGTTTGGTCAATGATGGATAAGTAACCGATTCAAGCGGGAAGCGTTCGGGGGAAGGGGGGAGTCTTTCATGGCATGGCTGCTGCTCGCACTCATCATCTTTATTTTTCAAATGGGAACGATTTTGCTGCTGGAATTCCGCAATCCTTCCAAAACGGTCGCATGGATGTTCATCCTGTTTTGCTGCCCGATGATCGGCTTCGTCGTTTACTATTTTGTCGCTCAGGACTACAAGGCCCGCAAGCAGCTCCGCACCCGGGGGACGCGTTTATTCCGGCAAGTCCGTCCGGTCATCTGGAGCAGGGCGGTTACCGTCCAAACCATCGAAGAGATGCACAATCCCGAATTCCGCCATCAGGAGCGGCTTTTTAATCTGCTGTCGCGTTTGTCGGAAAGCCCGATCACGGGCTGCAACAAAAGCCGGGTGTTGACCGACGGGGAAGAGACGTTCGGCGCGATGCTGAAGGCTATGGAGGCGGCCAAGGAGCACATCCATATCGAATTTTACATTTTCAGGCACGACGTCATCGGAACCCGTTTTCAGGAGATCATGATCCGCAAGGCGAAAGAAGGCGTCAAAGTGCGGTTCATGTGCGACGGCCTGGGAAGCTACAAGCTGAAACGGGAGTTCGTGGACAAGCTGAAGGAGGCGGGGGTGGAGTTTCATTTTTTTCTGCCGCCGCTTTTTGCCCTGATCGACCGCCGCATCAACTACCGGAACCACCGCAAAATCATCGTGGTGGACGGGGTCAAAGGGTTCGTGGGCGGCATCAACGTCGGGGACGATTATTTGGGACAATACCCGAAAATGGGCTACTGGCGGGACACGCATCTGGAGATCGAGGGGGATGCCGTCTATTTTTTGCAGAACGTGTTTTTGAACGACTGGCAGCTTGCTTCCGGCGAAAAAATCGCCGACCCCGCCTTGTTTCCCGAGCATCACTGCAAGGGAGACGAGCAGATCCAGATTGTCAGCAGCGGCCCGGACCAGGCATGGAACGCGATACAGGAGTTTTGCTTTACGGCCATCTCCGTCGCGAAAAAAAGAATTTGGATCGCTTCGCCCTATTTCATTCCCGATCCCGGCATTTACGAAGGGCTGAAAACCGCGGCCGTCAGCGGCGTCGACGTTCGGATCATGATCCCGTGGAGGGCCGATTCCAGGCTTGTCCATCTGGCGTCCTTGTCATACGTGGAGGAGCTGATGCTGGCGGGCGTCCGCTTTTTTCAATACCAAAAGGGATTTATCCATGCCAAAGTGCTGATCGTCGACGACTTGCTGGCTTCGGTGGGCACGGCCAACATGGACATGCGCAGCTTTTTTTGCAATTTCGAGCTGACCGCCGCGCTCTTTGAGCCGTCCGCCATCGACCGGCTGACGGCTGACTTTGAGAACGATATGGGCGTATGCCGGGAGATGACGAAAAAGGAGTTCCAACGGAGGCCGTTTCTGCATAAAAAAGCGGAGATGCTTTGCCGCATGCTGTCTCCGCTGCTGTAGCGGCCCTGCCCCTCCTTAGGAGCGGGGAGCCCACAGAATAATCGATACGCCGACCAGGCAAAGCGCCGCGCCGATCCAATCGTAGAGATCCGGGACGTTTTTGTCGATCCCCCAGCCCCAGAGCAGGGCAAGGAGGATAAAAACGCCCCCGTACGCGGCATATACCCGCCCGAAAGAAGGGAAATGCTGAAGCGTGGGGATGATGCCGTACAAGACCAGCACGGCCGCGCCGGCCAGCCCGTACCACCAAGGTTTGGATTCCCGGAGCCAAAGCCACACCAGGTAGCCGCCGCCGATCTCCGCCAGCCCGGCCGCCAGAAATAAAAATATGGTTCTCATGATAGAAAAACTCCCATCAACGTTAATACTCAGCTTAAAACTATGATATAATATATAAGAAGAATATTCACAAAAAACTCGCCGGGGGAGCGTTCAGTTTTATTGATAAACACACCAAATCGATAAGAATCGGGGGGATTCGATGGCTGGAACTTCTAATACCCAAACCGCGGAACGCGCAAAAATTCCGCATGGAAAGCAGCAACCGTTAAATGCGCCGACTTCCAAGCTCAAGGTTTTGTCGCGCATCATCGTGATGCTGATCGGCGCCGGGCTGGTGGCGGTCGCGCTTGAAATCTTTCTCGTAAACAACAATATCATCGATGGCGGGATTACCGGCATCTCCATCATGTTAGCTCACCTCTTTCATTTGCCGCTTGGTATCTTTTTGACGTTACTCAATCTTCCTTTCCTGTTTCTCGGTTATAAGCAAATCGGCAAAACCTTTGCCTTCTCGACGCTGGCAGCCGTACTCGTCATGTCGGTCGGCACCGCTCTTCTCGAGCCCGTCAAACCGATTACGTTCGATCCGCTGCTTGCCGCCATCTTCGGCGGGGTCATCCTGGGAGCCGGCGTAGGCCTGGTCATCCGTGCAGGGGGATCGACGGACGGCAGCGAAATCGTGGCGATCCTCATCAACAAGAAAACGCCGTTTTCCGTCGGCGAAATCATCATGTTCATCAACGTGTTCATTCTGACGAGCGCAGGGTTCGTGTTCGGCTGGAACAACGCCATGTACTCGCTTATCGCGTATTTCATCGCCTTTAAAGTGATTGATATCACCAACGAAGGCATCGACCAATCGAAATCGGTATGGATCATCAGCGATAAATACAAAGAGATTGGCGATGCGCTGACCCAGCGTCTCGGCCGCGGCGTGACGTATCTCGAAGGAGAAGGGGCCTATTCGGGCGACAGCAAAAAGGTTATTTTCGTCGTCATCACCCGCCTCGAGGAAGCGAAGCTCAAGTCCATCGTCGGGGATTGGGACCCGGACGCGTTTCTTGCGGTTGGTAATATCCATGACGTTAAGGGCGGCAGGTTCAAGAAAAAAGATATTCATTAGCGCAAAGCATAAAGCAAGCCCGGAAGGTTACCTTCCGGGCTTTGTCGCGTTCAAATGGCGGAGCACCTGCTCCACCGGCTGCGGAGGCAGGGCGGCGATCAGGTCGCCGGTTTCCTTCAGCCGCTCCTCGATGTTCAGCAGATGGAAATCAAGCGGCGACACGTTGCTGTCCACCTCTTCCCAGTAAAGCGGCGTCGATACGGTCGCGCCGGGACGGGCACGGGGAGTATACGGGGCGGCGAGGGTTTTGCCGTGATAATGCTGCAGGTAATCGAAATAAATTTTGCCCTCGCGGTTTTTCTTCAGCCGTTCGAGCGTGAACAGGTCCGGATGTTTTTCGGTCACGAACCGGCCGACGAAATGGCCGATGACCCGGAGCTCGTCGAAGGTAATGCCCTGGTTGATCGGCACGATGATCTGAATGCCGGTGGCCCCGGAGGTTTTCGGCACCGAAGCGAGTCCCAGGGAGTGCAGCACTTTGCCGACGATGGAGGCGGCTTCCATAATGCGCGGCTCTTCCTCGCGCGACGGGTCCAGATCGATCATCCATTCGCAAGGGAGGGTGCTCCCGACATAATGCAGGGAAGGATGGAACTCCAGGGCGGCAAGGTTGCCGAGCCACAGCAGCTCGGGCAGTCCGTTCAGCACAATATAATGGATGCCGTCCTGCTCGGCCGTTTGGACGAACTCGGGCAGCGGATCGGGAGCGTTTTTCTGGTAAAAAAACTCGCCGGGCACGCCATGCGGATAACGAATCGTCGTCAGCAGGCGGTTTCGGCAATAACGGAGCAGGTAAGGGGCCAGCGCGGCCAGCTTTTGCAGATACATGGCTTTGGTGACGCCCATTTCGGGCCAGAGCGGCTTGTCCGGATTCGTGATGGGGATGTCGTGGCCTTCAATGTTGATGGTACCTTTAATCATTCGCGGCATCGGTGTACCTCCGTAGAAAATTTGTTGCCGGGCGTCCCTTTTTGGGAGCCGCCGTTCGTTAGACCGGTAGAAGACCTGCGCCCGGAAGTGGAGGTGCTTTCGGCACGAAGGGATAAATGACCGGATGATGGCCGTTTCTCATGGGTCCAGCCTGCATTCTTCCGGCAAAACGTCGACGAAAGCCTGGATGCTCGGCTGCCGGAGCGTCCCGTAGACCGTCCATTCCAAAAAATTCACTTTCACGACCCACCGGGGGCGGATCCATACCGCTCCTTTATGGCGTTCCGGCTGATTGGCAAAGGGCCTTTCCTTTTGGAGCATGCCGGCGGCTTCTTCCGTAATCCTCCGCCAATCGGCGACGCCGAGCTTGCCGGTTCCCGCGTGTCCGATGTAGATCAGCCGGCCGTCCTCGTCGTACAAGCCGAGCAGCAGCGCATTAACGATGCCGTCGCGGTAGGTGACGCCTCCGACGACCGCATTCAGGTCCATGATGTTTTTCAGCTTCTGCCATCGCTTGTCTTTGCCGTCGATCGCATAGGCGCTGCTTACGTCCTTGACCACGATCCCTTCCAGCCGGTGCTGCCGCGAAATATCGTGGAGCAGGGGAAGATCGGAATAGCTTGGCACCAGCTGAACGTGGGGACCCGGAATGAGCATTTCCTGCAGCAGGGCTTGCCGTTCGCGCAGCGGCTTCGACGTCACCCATTCCCCGTTGCAGTACAGGATGTCAAACACCATGTAAACGATCGGAATTTGCCGTACCCGGGCGCGGATCTGCTGCTCTTGGCGCAGCCCGTCCCTTTTCATGACCTGATGGAAGGAAGGCACGCCGCCCACCAAAGCGATAATTTCGCCATCCAAAATGACGGAGTCCGCTTTGCAGTATACGGACGTGTCCCACAGCTCGGGATATTGGGGCGTGCGTTTGTTCCCTTTGCGGTTGATCAGCTCCGTTTCCTCGCCGTCGTTGTATACGAGCATGCGCACGCCGTCCCATTTGATCTGGGCGATCCAGTTGTCCCCGGAAGGAAGAACGTCGGTCATGATCGGCTCGAACGGTTTTACCGGGGCAAATTTCATCTGATATCCCCCATCTTGATCCGGTTACGATACCGTTTCATTTTTCTTTGCGGTTTTCCGCCGTTTCGGCTTCGGCCCTTCGGCTCCTGCGGCCTGCTTGTCTTCCGCGGCTGCGGTTTTGGTTTTGGCCTTGGCCGTTTTTTTCGGCTTCCCGGGGTCGGTCGGAGTGATGGCGGCCGGTTTGGCGGCTTCGATGCTAGCCTGCAGGGCGGCCATGAGATCGATGACGTTCGTTTCCTGCTTGGCCGGCGCGATTTTGATTTCTTCGCCCGTTACCTTGTGTTCGATCAGCTCGAGCAGACGCGAGCGGTAGTCGTCCGTGTATTTTTCCGGATCAAAAGGGGTCGACAGCTGGTCGATCAGCATTTGGGCCATGCCGAGCTCCTTTTCGTTGACGGCGATGTTTTCGGGCAAATTCGGCACTTGCGAGACGGGGCGGATTTCATCCGGATAAAACATGGTTTCGATCGCCAGGCAATTGTCGAGCACCCGAATGGCGGCCAAACTGCTTTTGGAACGGATGGATATTTTGGCGATGCCGATTTTTCCGCTCTGGCTCATCGCTTCCTTCAGCAGCTGGTACGCGTTGCCGCCCGCCTGGTCCGGGGCCAGGTAATACGTTTTTTGAAAATAAATCGGGTCGATTTCGGACAAATCCACAAAATCCAAAATGGCGATGCTTTTGTTCGCCTGCTCGGCGATCTGCTCCAGCTCGTCCTTTTCGAACAACACGAATTTGCCTTTTTCGTATTCGTAGCCTTTGGAGATTTCCTCCCACTGCACTTCTTTTTCGCAGACGGGGCATTTCCGGACATAGGACAGCGGGCTGCCGCATTCCTTGTGCACGTAACGCATCGAAATATCCTTGTCTTCCGTCGCCGAAAACATTTTGACGGGCACGTGAACCAGTCCGAAGCTGATGGCCCCTTTCCAAACCGTATGCATGATTTTAGCCTCTCCTTCGCTTATTGATCATATCGTTTTGCAGCATGTGCTCGTTCCTTATAGTATGGGTATGTTTCGCCGAATCTATGACATCCGGGTTGAAAGAAAAGGAGAAGTTTTGCCCCAAATGACATGGTTTTTCATGAAAAGGGCATAGTAAGGGGAGCGCGAGATCATTTTATGTTTCAGGAGGCAGCGAATAATGCGTGAACATCAGGATGAAGCGAAGCTGAACGCTTCCGCGGCGACCGAAAGATACGACGAAGAGTCCCGCAAGCTGGAGTCGGCCAGTTATACGCAAAGCGGCAATGACGTGGATTGGGAAAAGATGACCTCCAAAGATCCGGTCGTGACCCATGAAACCCATATGTTCGACATCGACCGCATGGTGAATGAAGGCCTCGGCGGCGGCAATATTACGGCGGATAACGGGTATATCGGCGACAGCACGACGGATGCGATGGTTCCCGAAGCGCGTTCGGACGAGGATGCGTAATTACAAAACGATTGTTAGCGAAACATATATCGAAAGGATGATGACGGATGGACGTTAAACGCGCCATGGAAATTTACACCGACAAAGAGCATACGTTCGAAGTAAAGCTGGAAGGACAACCGGTTTGGATCGAAAACGTCGATGAGCAAAACGGCATGGCGACGGTGCAGGTCGGATCCCGGCCGACCAACACGCAAACCGTGAAAGTGGAGCGTTTGCAGGAAGGCTGACGGAATGAAGCGAAAAAGCCCGAGTGACCCGAAGCAGGGGAATCGGGCTTTTTTTGTGCGTTTGGGACTGCGTCGGAAGGTAGAATCTATTTGTCCGATTTTGCAGCATGGTAGATTCGCCCGTGGAAAATAGCGAGGTTCACGCCTAAGATCGTCATTGATCCGGCAAAAGGCTTTTGATACAATCTTCCCGACAAAAGCCTTGCGCGAGAACGATACTTCGATGGATTTTCACACCTGCGAATGGGAGGCTGCAAAAACAGTAGGATTCGGAAAGGTGCTGAAGCTGATGATGCCGGGAAATGACATGACGGAGGTTGCCGCCGGAAAAAAGGAAGATGCCGGAAGATGGCGCCCGGATTCGTATTTGAAGCAGCTGGCCGCGAAGGGGGCGGAGCATGCGTTTCGCCAGGGGACCGATTGGCCAAGCTGGAGGAAGGCGTTGAAGGAGCGGATTGCGTTTCTATTGGGCGGGTTTCCCGAACGCGCAGCGGCGCTCGATCCGGTCGTTCTGGAACGGACGGCGTTCGGCGACCATATCCGGGAGCGGGTCGAAATCACGACTTACGAGGGCTTGCGGATGCCGATCTACGTCCTGCTTCCCTTGGATGCGGATGCCAAGCCGCGGCCCGTCATCGTGGCTTTGCACGGCCACGGCTACGGCAGCCGGGAAATCGTCGGTTTGGAACCGGACGGAACGGAGCGGAGCGGGGAGCCGGGGCTGCACAAGGATTTTGCGCTGGACCTTGTAAGGCGCGGATTCGTCGTGGCCGCCCCGGAGCTTCTCGGCTTCGGCGACCGCAGGCTGGCGGAGGATCTGGACGGCGATCCGAAAAAAAGCTCTTGCCATCTCCTGGCCCTTCATTTGCTGATGGCCGGCCGAACGCTGGCCGGCTATCGCGTCTATGAAACGATGCGGGCGGTCGATTACGTGCAGACCCGAACGGAGGCGGTTGCGGATCGGATCGGATGCATGGGCATATCCGGCGGGGGGCTGGTCGCCTCGTTTGCGTCGGCGCTCGACGAACGGATCGGCGCGGCGGTCGTCAGCGGTTACGCCAATACGTTCGAAGACAGCATTTTAAGCCGCAGCCACTGCATCGACAACTATGTCCCGGGGATCATGCCGGAGGCGCGGATGGCCGACGTGATCGGCCTGATTGCGCCGAGGGCCCTTTTGCTGGAAACGGGAAGCGAAGACCGGGTGTTTCCGCGGGAAGGCGCGGTGAAGGCATATGCCGCCTTGGAAGAAATTTACGAAGCGGCGGGCGCGAAGGATCGGCTGGCGGCGGATTTCTTTGACGGAGGGCATGAAATCAGCGGCCGGATGGCTTATGATTGGCTGGAGCGACAGCTTAATGGGAGCGGGCTTTAATCGGATGTGACCGCACCTTGATGCGCTGCTGCAGAGCCTCCGGATGGATATGGAATTTTTAAAGGAGATCCCGCCAAAACCAGGCGGGCACCTCCTTTTTCTTTTCCTTATACCACCCGATCGAGCAGCGGTGTCGAAGACAAGTCAAGCCGGTACCCCTTTACAAGCGTTTCCCCGTTCCGCATGTCCGTTTCGTAAGCCCGTTCGAAGCCCAGTCGTTCGTACAGCTGGACGGCGGAAGCCATCATGTCGGAGGTGTGCAAATGCAAGGACGAAGCGCCGAGCAACACCGCTCTGCGCGCGGCCTCCCGGATCAGGAGCGTGGCGATGCCGCGTCCGCGGTACGCGGGCGAAACGGCCAACAGCCGGATGATCGGCGCGTGGATGCCCAATTCGGGTCTGCCGTAGGCTGCCTCCGAGGATAAAAACAATTGGGCGCTGCCGACGATTTCGCCGTCGAGCACGGCCACGATCCGGGCATACGGACCGTTTCCGTAGACGGAGTTTCGGATGGAATCCCGGTATTCCTCCCAGCGGGGCTGGGGAAGATCGAAGGCATATTGCTGGTAAGCTTCGAGCATAACCTGCGCGATGTTCTCCTGCTCGAATTCCTCCGCGTCGCGGATGACGATTTCGCTTGCTGCAGTCATCGGATTCACTCCTTTTATCGCTTTCTTCGAATTTGATATCCAGTATAACGTTTAAAACCAAGTAAACCTATATGAAATTATAAATATTAATGCCCTTATTAAAAAAATCAATGCTACCGTCTGAGGGGCAGGAGCCCGAACGAAAGCGGTCATCCGCGATTTGTCATGCGATGCCGGACAGGGTGAAGGGATTTTCTGCCTCTTTTGGGATTGACAATAAAATTCCAACTCCCTAAGATAAAAATAATTTATGGAAACTGCACCGAGTTAAAACCATGTAATTTTATATGAATAATAAGTATTTGATTTGTAATCCATTGGAGGTGGATGTCTTTTGAATATCGAAAATCTCGAAGCCTTTGTGTACATCAATCACTACGGCAGCTTCAACAAGGCGGCGGATGTGCTCTTTTTGTCCCAGCCGACCGTCACCGCCCGGATCCAGTCGCTGGAGCGGGAGCTGGATTGCAAGCTTTTCGACCGTTTCGGCAAACAGATTCATCTGACGGACAAAGGCAAGCAGTTCCTTCCCTATGCCCAGCAAATTCTTCAGACGTACCAAAAAGGCAAACATCAACTCCACTCCAAACGGGTCATGCCCAATGAACTGCGGATCGGATGCACCGTGTCGGTGTCCAATTATTTGATGCCTTACCTGCTCACGCGGCTGAGCGAAAGGTTTGCGGATATCAAATTCAAAATAACGACCGCCGCGACGGATGAGCTTGCCGGCAAACTGGCTTCCGGCGAGCTCGATTTGGCTTTCGTGCGCAAGATGATGAATCCCGCTTTTCAGTCCTACTCCTTTTTTGAAGATCCGATCCGTTTGTACGTTTATCAGGGTCACCCGCTGGCGATGGCCGAAAGGGCGTCGATCCGGGACATCCGGCACGAAAAGCTGATCTTCTTCGAGTGCGGCTCCCTCGATTGGATGCGAATCCACCGCGTGTTCGAGAGCCTGGAGCAGCCCCCGGGCATCGTCTATCAGGTCGACAATTCGGAGACGGCCAAAAAACTGGTGCTGCGCGGAGCCGGAATCTGCTTCCTTCCCGGTTTGTGCGTGCAGCAGGAAGTCAAAGCCGGGCTGCTCGTCCCCGTCGACATTACCGAAACGGCCGGAATCGCCCTGCAAACGAACCTCATCACGTTAACCGGCGAGCATACGGAAATCGCGGAAGCGCTTCTGGAATGGGGCGGGTGCCCGCCGGATTAAGGATTTGCATCCATGAATAGAAAAACTCTATTAGACGCGTGCGGCGAATCGCGGTAAAGTTAGTGTCAACCAATTCACACTAAACATATTGGAATTTATTAAATTGGATGACAAAAGGGGATGAGATCATGCGAAAAACATGGACATGGGCCGCTTTGCTGCTGCTTGCGGGGGTGATGGCCGGATGCGGAACGGGCGCCGGCAAAACGGCGGACTCGTCGAAGGAAGGCACCGCCGCAGCATCTTCGGGAGACGTCAAAAAAATCGTGGTCGGCACCGGGACGAATTTTCCGAAGGTATGCTTTATCGACGAAAACGGCAAGCTGACCGGCTTTGACGTCGAACTGGTCAGGGAAATCGATAAGCGATTGCCGCAATACGAGTTCGAGCTGCAAACCCAGGAATTCGCCAACCTCCTCCTCAGCCTGGAGACGAAAAAAATAGATTTTGTCGCGCATGAGATGGAAAAAAATCCGGAGCGCGAGCAAAAATATCTGTTCAACAAAGAGCCTTACGCCCACTGGCGAAACAAAATCATCGTAGCCAAAGACAATGACTCCATCCATTCGCTGGACGACTTGAAAGGCAAAAAAGTGCTGACCGGGGCGACAAGCGCCGAGGCGCAAATTTTGGAGAACTACAACAAGAAAAACAACAACGCGATCAACATCGTGTATCAAAGCGGAGCCGCGCGGGATTCGGTAAGCCAGATCACCAGCGGACGCGTCGAAGCCACGATCGGCGCCGATTTCTCGCTGCCGCTGATCGACCCGCAGGGCAAGCTGAAGACGACCGGGGACGATTTGTCCGAAGCCGACATTCTTTTCGTATTCCGCAAAGATGATCCGGAGTCGCAGAAGCTGGCCGACGACATTGACGGCGCCATCAAGGAATTGAAGACGGACGGCACGTTAGGGAAACTCAGCAAGCAGTGGCTGGGCGACGACTTTACGGCCGATTCCAAGCAATAAGCCACGCAGCGAATCGAACAAATCGTAAGGGAGGAGGGGACTCATGGGAGCGCCGTTTGATTACACGTATATTTTCGGCTATTTTCCAAAGCTGCTGTCGACGCTGGGCATGACGCTGCTGATCGTGGCAGGTTCGCTTCTGGCGGGGATCGTCGTCTCGTTTCTCATCGCCCTTCCCCGCCTGTACCGGATTCCGGTGCTGAACGGCCTCGCCAGGGTCTACGTCTCCTTTTTCCGCGGGACGCCGATCTTGATCCAGCTGTTCCTGTTTTATTACGGCCTTCCCGAAATGCTGAAGCTGGTTCATATCGACATGTCCAAAGCTCCGGTGCTCGTATTCGTCATTTTGACTTACGGCCTTCATACCGGCGCATTCATGTCCGAAACGATCCGGGCTTCGGTGACGGCGGTGGACCGGGGACAGGTGGAGGCGGCGTATGCCATTGGGATGAAGGGGTATCAGGCGTTCAGCCGGATCGTGCTGCCCCAGGCGCTCGCGATTGCGGTTCCGGTGTTTTCGAACCTTGTGATCGCGCTGCTCAAGGACACGTCGCTCGCATTCACGCTGGGCGTGATGGAAATGACGGGTAAAGCGGAGACGCTGGGCGCGCTGACGCAGCATTTTGTCGAAGCCTACATCTCGCTATCGCTGATTTATCTGGCCGTCAGCCTGACGCTGGAGAAGCTGCTGCGGATCGCGGAGCGCCGTTTACTGCGGCATGAGCAGCCCGATCCTGCGGGTCAGAGACGGTTCCGGCTGCAAAGAAAACGCGGTTACCGGCGGCTGATCGCCGGCATCGGTTCAGGCAAAGGAGGGGCGGAAGCATGAAAATCGATCCTTCATTCATTTGGACGGCTTTTACCCAACTGCTGCCGTCGATTCCCACGACGCTGGCGATTACGGCCGTATCCGTTTCGTGCGGTTTTATCATCGGCCTGATCGCCGCGCTTCTTCGGATTTACAAAGTCCCCGTCCTGGGGCAGATCGCATCCGGTTATGTGACGTTTATACGGGGCACCCCGATGCTCACCCATCTGCTGCTGATCTATTTCGGGCTGCCGATGCTGCTGGACGCCGTGTCCGTAGGGCTCGGGTGGGGATTCAAATCGACTTCCATCCCGATGATCGGCTTTGCTTTCATTTCCTTTTCGATTACGGCGGGGGCGTATATGTCGGAAGTGATCCGAGCGGGGCTGCTCGCGGTGAACCGGGGCCAGCTGGAAGCGGCCTATTCGATCGGGATGACGACGCCGCAGGCGCTGCGGCGGATCATTTTCCCGCAGGCATTGGGCGCAAGCCTGCCGAACCTGTCCAATTCCGTCATCGGCATGCTGCACGGCTCCACGCTTGCTTTTGCCGTATCCGTGGTGGAAATCAACGCGAAGGCGCAGATCGTGGCGTCGACCAACTGGAAGTTTTTCGAAGCCTATTTGGCCGCGGCCGTCATTTTTTGGGGGCTGACGCTCTTGATCGAACGGCTGACCGCGGTCATCGAGAAACGAATCAATATGTACAATCGGGGGGGAGTGGCATGATCAAGCTGACCCGTATCACCAAGTCCTTCGGGCGCCAGCAAGTCTTGAAAGGCATCGACCTGACCGTGCAAAAAGGCGAGGTGGTCGTGATTCTGGGCCCCAGCGGTTCGGGGAAAACGACGCTCCTGCGCTGCGTGAACATGCTGGAAAAGCCGAACGACGGAGTGATTACGGTCGGGGATTACACCTTGGACTGCAAACGTGCAGGCAAAAAGGACGTCTACCGGCTCCGCCAAAAATCGGCGATGGTGTTTCAGCAATACAATCTGTTCAAACATAAAACGGCGCTTGAAAACGTAATGGAAGGCCTTGTCGTCGTGAAAAAGCTGCCGAAAGAAGAAGCGAAAGCCCGCAGCATCGCGGTGCTCGAAAAGGTAGGGCTTGGCGGCAAGCTGGACGCTTACCCGAGCCAGCTTTCCGGCGGACAGCAGCAGCGCGTCGGGATTGCCCGGGCGCTGGCGCTCGAACCCGAAGTCATCCTGTTCGACGAGCCGACGTCGGCGCTGGATCCGGAGCTGGTCGGCGAGGTGCTGGCCGTCATCCGGAAAATCGCGAAGGAAGGCATCACGATGATCGTCGTCACGCACGAGATGGGGTTTGCCCGGGACGTGGCGAATCACGTGGTGTTTATGGACGGGGGCGTCATCGTCGAGGAGGGCAAGCCGTCGGAGATTTTCAACCATCCCCGCGAGGAGCGGACGAAGCAATTCCTGCAGCGGATCACGCCGGAACTTAACTATAGCATTTAGGAGGACAAAACTATGGCGATTACGATAAGCGTTCTCGATCAAAGCCCGATTTACCCGGGGGAAACGGGAGCCGAAGCCCTGGCGCGCACGGTGCTGCTGGCACAGACATCGGAGCGGCTCGGATTCCGGCGTTTCTGGGTGTCGGAGCATCATGATTCCGATCAGCTGGCAGGCTCCTCCCCGGAGGTGCTGATCTCTTATCTGCTGGCCAAAACGAATCGCATCCGCATCGGCTCGGGCGGCGTCATGCTGCAGCATTACAGCCCGTACAAGGTGGCCGAAAACTTCAACGTGCTCGCCTCCCTGGCGCCGGGGCGCGTCGATCTTGGCATCGGGCGCGCGCCGGGCGGTTTGCCCCGCAGCACGCAGGCGCTGCAGCGCGGGAATGCCGATGCTGCCTCCTTGACGGACAAAATCGCCGAATTGGACGGCTATGTGCATAACCGCCTGGCTCCGGACCATCCTTTGGCCGGGCTGAAAGCCGCCCCGCTGGCGGAGCGGCCCGCTGAAATTTATGTGCTGGGCGCCAGCGTCGGCAGTGCGGAAATCGCGGCCGGCCTTGGACTGCCGTATGTGTTCTCCTTGTTTATCAACGGGGATGAAAACGTGGCGCTCGAAGCGATCCGGAAATACCGAGAGGGCTTTAACGCCGAACGCGGAACCCGGCCGCAGGCGATTATAGCGCTTGCCGTGGTCGTAGCCGATACGGAGGAGGAAGCCGAGAGCCTGGTTGCCTCCCAGAAGCTGGTGAAGATCCATCTGTCCAGCGGCAAAACGCTGACGCTCGGCACCCGCGAGCAGGCGGAGGAATTCGGCCGGCAGGCCGGCGAGCCGTATACGATCGAGGAGCAGGAGCCGTTCATTACTAAAGGCACAAAGGCATCCGTCCGGGAAAAGCTTGAGGAGCTTCAACGGTCATCCGGCGTGGATGAATTCATCGTGACAAGCAACATCGCTCCGTTCGAAAAACGTCTCCGTTCCTTCGAACTGCTGGCCGAGGCCTTGAACGGGGCGGTTGCGGAGGTATAATGCGCGGGTCGGGCAGATTGCTATCGGCCTGCATTGGCCATTGCTATCGGCCTTCATTTTACAGGAGGTGGAGATGATGACGGGACATCAACTGGAGCCGGTGACCGAAACCGGTTATGACAAATTCATAAACATACGCCGCCGTTTGCACCAATATCCGGAGCTGTCGAACGAAGAGTTCGAAACGACGAAGTCGATCCGGGCATGGCTTGAGGAAGCGGAGATCCGCATCCTGGATTTCCCCTTGGCGACAGGCGTCGTGGCCGAGGTCGGTGGCCGGAAGCCCGGACCCGTGATCGCGCTGCGCGCGGACATCGACGCGCTGCCGGTCCAGGAGGAGACGGGGCTGCCTTTTGCCTCCAAAATCCCCGGGAAAATGCATGCCTGCGGGCATGATTTCCATACCGCCGCGTTGATCGGAACGGCGTATGCCCTGAAAGAAAAGGAAAACGAGCTGCAGGGAACGGTCAGGCTCATTTTTCAGCCGGCCGAGGAAAAAGCCAAGGGAGCCAAGCAAGTGATCGACGCCGGGGCGCTCGAAGGGGTGCAGGCCATCTTCGGCATGCACAACAAGCCGGATTTGCCGGTCGGAACCGTCGGCATCAAAGGCGGGCCGCTCATGGCCGCCGCGGACGGCTTTGCCGTCGAAATCGAAGGAAAGGGCTCCCACGCGGCGGTTCCGGAAGCCGGGCTCGATCCGATCGTCACGGCCGCCCATGTCATTACGGCGCTGCAGTCCGTCGTAAGCCGGAACGTCAGCGCCCTCCAGAGCGCGGTGATCAGCGTGACCCAGCTTCATAGCGGAGCGTCCTGGAACGTGATCCCGGACCGGGCGGTGCTGGAAGGAACGATCCGGACGTTCGACGAGACGGTACGCGAACGGGTGCTGGAGCGCTTCAGCCAGGTGGTCGAAGGCGTGACGGCCGCTCTCGGCGCCAGCGCCGGCGTGCGCTGGATCGAGGGGCCGCCGCCGGTGAACAACGACGAGGCGCTGGCGGAACTCGGCCGGGCGGCGGCGGAGGCCGCGGGACTTCGCGCCGTGGTCCCCGCGCCGTCGCCGGCAGGCGAAGATTTTGCCGTCTATCAGCGGAAGGTTCCGGGATTGTTCGTGTTCATGGGGACGGCGGGTACGCAGGAATGGCATCATCCGGCGTTTACGCTCGACGAAGCGGCGCTTCCGGTCAGCATCCGTTTTTTTGCCGAATTGTCCGAACGCGCATTGGCGCAGCTCCGCGCCGCGGGAGGTGAGCGGAAATAACGATGATCCCAAGCTATGACGTCATCATCGTCGGAGCGGGCTCCATGGGCATGAGCGCCGGTTATCATCTGGCCAGGCGGGGCGTGCGGACGCTGCTGATCGATGCCTTCGACCCGCCGCACCGGGAAGGGAGCCATCATGGGGAACCTCGGTTGATCCGCCATGCTTACGGAGGCCACCCCGTTTACACGGAACTCGCCGTTCATGCCCACCGGCTGTGGAACGAGCTTGAGGATCAGGCGGAAACCCAGATTCTGGTGCAGTCCGGCGTCCTCAATATTGCGGACCCGAAGCTTCATAATTTTCACGGCCGCCTGGCGGAAGCCGCGAAACACGACGTTACCGCCGTCAAGCTGAATGCGGACGAAGTCCGCAGGCGCTGGCCGGGTTTGGCGATTCCGGATCATTTCGAAGCGATGTTTGAGCCGGCGGCCGGGTACCTCCGCAGCGAAGCATGCGTCGACGCCTACAAAAGGTTGGCGTTGGCCTACGGAGCCGAGCTGCTGACGCATTCGGCCGTTACCGGAATTACGGCCCGGAGAGGCAGCGTCGTGGTCCATACCCGAAACGGCAAATTTCACGGAGCCGCGGCGATTTTGACCGCAGGGGCATGGTTCGGAACGCTGGCACCGTTCGTTTCCATCCCGGTGAGGGCGGTCCGCAAGACGGTCGGCTGGTTCGAAACCGCCGGTCAGGATTACAAGGTTGGGAGATTTCCGGGATTTACGCTGCATACGGAGGAAGGCGGGTTTTACGGCTTTCCGGATATCGGCGGGGCCGGGCTGAAAATCGGGCGGCATGACGCCGGAAGGGAGTGGAAGCCGGGTGAGCCTTTCTTGCCCTTCGGAAGTTTTCCGGAAGACGAAGCGGATTTGCGCGCCGCCCTCGGGACATATATGCCCGGCGCGTCCGGGCGCCTGATCCAAGGCGCTGCATGCAAATACGAGCTTTCGCCGGACGAAGGGTTCATCATCGACAGGCACCCTCATTATCCGCATATTGTCGTCGCTGGGGGATTTTCCGGGCACGGCTTCAAATTTTCGAGCGCCGTCGGCGAACTCTGCTCGAAGCTCGTCATGGACGAGGAACCGCCGTATGATCTGAGCCCGTTTGCGCTTTCGCGTTTTTCGGGGCAGGCAGCGCCTGCGCCAAGCTTTGCACAAGGAGGAGAATGAAACATGAGCGAAGTGGATTTGGATGCTTTTTTGGACACCTATGGGCAGCTGGCCGAAGCGGTGGCCGGACTGAACGAGGAGCAGGCGAAATGGAAGCCCGCGCCGCAAATCTGGAGCGTGCAGGAGGTGGCTTCGCATCTCGTCGATCACAGCTTCGTGATTTCGTTCCGGATCCGGGACATTTTGGCGGGGACGGCGGCAAGGCTGCCGGCGTTCGACCAGGATGCCTGGGTGAGCGGCCAACGTTCGAACGAAGGGCGGCTGTCCGACATTTTGGATGCCTTTCACGCGATTTTGGAGTACAACGCTTTGCTGATCGGACGGTTGAGCGAAGAAGAGCTGGAAAAGACCGGGGTCAACTTCAAAGGGGAGAGCGTCAGCATCAAGGCAATCATTCGCGGCTTCATCCGTCATGTTCAAGGCCATCTCGGCCAGATCGAGCGGATTCGGCAGGCCGCTGCCCTTGCATTGGAAAAGGCATAAGGAAGGGCTTGGGTCGGAGGACCCGTTTCAGGGGATTTTCAAAAGGGAGGAATAATCATGGCAAAGCAAAAACAGTTGAAGCTGGGAGCTCTCCTGCACGGCGTCGGCGGAGGAACTTCGCTTTGGAGGCATCCGGACGTCGACCCGGGCGCAAGCGTCAATTTCGAGCTGTACAAAAGCTGGGTCCGCAAGGCGGAAGAGGGCAAGCTGGACCTGATTTTTATCGCGGACGGCCTATACATTACGGAAAAATCGATTCCACACTTTCTGAACCGCTTCGAGCCGATCACCCTCCTGAGCGCGCTTGCGGCCGTCAGCACGAACATCGGGCTTGTCGGCACTTTGTCCACTTCGTACAGCGAACCGTTTACGGTGGCCCGCCAGTTCGGTTCCCTCGACGTTATCAGCGGCGGGCGCGCCGGCTGGAACGTGGTCACCTCTCCGCTTGAAGGGTCTGCCCTCAATTACGGCAAAAAAGAACATCCGGATCACGACAAGCGTTACCGGATCGCCACGGAATTCCTCGAAGTGACGCGCGGCCTGTGGGATTCGTGGGAAGACGACGCGTTCGTGCGGAACAAGGAGACGGGCGTATTTTTCGACCGGGACAAAATGCATGAGCTGAACCATCAAGGGGAGTTTTTCTCCGTCAAAGGGCCTTTGAATATCGCCCGCTCCAAGCAGGGGGGCCCGGTCATCTTCCAAGCCGGTGCATCGGAGGTCGGCAAAAACTATGCCGCGAAGGAAGCGGACGCCATATTTACGGGAGCCGAAAATTTGGAGGAGGCGCTGCGGTTTGCGCAGGACGTCAAAGCCCGCGCCGCGGCTTTCGGCCGGAATCCGGACGACGTGCTGATTTTTCCCGGCATCGGCCCGATCATCGGCCGCACGGAGGAAGAGGCGGAGCGCAAATATCAGGAGGTGGCGAGCCTCGTGACGATCGAAAATGCGCTCGACTATTTGGGGCGGTTTTTCGAGCATCATGACTTTTCGCAGTATCCGCTGGATGAGCCGTTTCCGGAGCTTGGGGATCTCGGCAAAAACAGCTTTCAGAGCGGCACGGACAAAATCAAACGGGACGCCAAGGAAAAAGGGCTTACGCTCCGGCAGGTGGCGCTCCAATCCGCTACGCCGCGCGGAAACTTCATCGGAACCGCGGAGCAGGTGGCCGATCGGATTCAGGAATGGTTCGAGGCCGGAGCAGCCGACGGGTTCATGATCACGGCCGCCGTGCCGCGCGGGCTGGAAGATTTCGTGGATCAAGTGGTGCCGATCCTGCAGGAACGCGGATTGTTCAGAACGGAATACGAAAGCGACACGCTTAGGGGCCATCTCGGGCTTGCGGTGCCGGAGAACCGGTATACGAAAGCCCGGGCGGAAGCCGTCCGTTCCTGAAACGCAGCAACCCTATCATGATAAGCGTGTCGGGCGCAGCAGTTCAACCTAAGGAGGATGAAGATGACTAAAATCGCTGTGATTGCAGGCAGTCCATCAAACGGATCCCGATTATTCGGTTTGATTCAACATGCTACGGACCGGTTGGCCCGGGCGGGGTATGACGTCGATTTGATCTCCGCCGCGGACCTTCCGGCCGAAGAGCTGCTGAGGGCAAATTTCAACAGTCCCGCCATTCAAGAGGCGCTTTCCTCCGTCGACGAGGCAGACGCCGTGATCATTGCCAGTCCGGTGTTTAAAGCTTCCTATTCGGGGGCGCTGAAGACCGTTTTGGATCTTGTGCCGCAAAAGGGCTTCCAGGGCAAAATCGTACTGCCGCTTTTTATCGGCGGGACGATCGCGCATCTGCTGGCCGTCGATTATGCGCTGAAGCCGGTCGTGGCCGCGCTGGGTGGCACGAATATCCTGGGCGGCGTGTTCGCCGTGGACGGGTGGGTCAGCCGCACCGAACACGGGGGATACGAGCTGACCGAACAGCTGCAGGAACGGCTGGATGACGCCATTGGCGACCTGGTCCGCGAGCTTGGGCATTATGCCTCTGCTCCGAATCGGACCGAGCAGGGGCAGGCGGTATGACGGCGCCGGGTCTTTATGCCTTTTGGGGATACGGCCAGAAGTGGCCTGGCCTTAAGGGGGCAGGGATCTCATGAAGGTCGCATTATTCAGCTTGATGATGAACATCCCCAATGCCGTTACCGGCGAAACCTGGACGGCGCAGCAAAAGTTCCGGAACGTCATTCGCCAGGCGGTCCTTGCGGAAAAGCTCGGATTTGACGCTTACGGCGTCGGCGAGCGGCACGGCGCGCCGTTCCTATCCTCTTCCCCGCCTGTCGTTCTGACCGCCATTGCGGCCCAAACGGCCCGCATCCGCCTGCTGACTACGGTAACGGTGCTGAGCGTGCTGGATCCGGTCCGGGTCGCCGAGGATTATGCGACGCTGGACCACCTGTCCGGAGGCCGTCTGGAGATGATTATCGGAAAGGGCAACGACCCGCGGCATTATCCGCTTTTCGGCATTACGGAAGAGGAGCAGTGGGAATCGATGGCGGAGCGTTACCGGCTGCTGAAACGATTATGGTCGGAGGAAAACGTATCGTGGGAAGGCAAATACCGTCCGCCCTTGGAGCAGGTGACGACATACCCCAGGCCTTATCAAAAGGCGATACCGGTATGGCACGGCAGCGCGTCCAGCACGCTTTCGACGGAGCTGGCGGCACAGTTCGGGGAACCGATTTTCTCCTCGAATTCGTTCCATCCGCAAGCCAAATACAAAGCGCTGATCGACCATTACCGCGAGCGGCTTGCCCATTATGGGCATGATCCGGCGCGCGCCGTCGTCGGTGCCGGTTCGGGCAGCCTGTATCTCGCAGCGACGACGGAGGAGGCGATCCGCCGTTATCGGCCGTACTACAATGCATTCAGCGCGACCGAATCCTCGAAGCATAACCAATCGCCTTTCGTCAGCCTGGAGGACATGATCGAAAACGGACCGGCTTTGATCGGCAGCCCGGAGCGGGTCATCGAGAAGGTGTTGAATTACCACGAAGCGTTTGGTCATCAGGTGCTGAGCATCAGCGTCGACGGACTGGCCGAATCGGAGCAGGAGGAGCAGCTGCAGCGTTTTGCCGAAGACGTGCTGCCCGTGCTCAAGCGGGAAATTCCAAGCGAGGTATGGGAGCGCGGTCCGGTTTTGGCGGAAGAAGGGAAGGCGGTCGTTTCATAATTGGATACCATCAAAGGGCCCGCGGCGATTCGCGGGTCTTTTTAGGCATTTTTTATGATATTCGAGGGGGATGCCCGGATAGTTTTTTCTTTTGCGATTAAATCCCCCTAAAATGCGAGGGACAAATCAGTTACACTATTCGTATAGCGGATAAGAGAGGGAGGAGTGGAATGAACGAGGAAGAAGCGAAGTTAAAAACGACATTGCTGCATTTGCGGGCTGGCCGGAAAGGAACCGGGGATGATCTGCACCCGGAACAGCTGCTTCCGGACATGTTGAACCATATCGGCAGCACCGATCCAGAACTTAGGGACGATTTGATCTACAGTACGATTTGCCGCTGGACGAAGCAGCGGAACATTTCCCCTGAAGCTATGCGCAGGCTTCTCGTTTCCGCAATGGATGAGGATCATCTGTTTTTCGGGATCGGGGAAAAGGGGACCGATTCGGTATTTACCCGGTCTTTTTCGGCGCTTATTCTCCCCGTAGCGGTGTATATGCATAAACAGACCCCTTTTTTGCAGAAAGATGAATTGCAGGCCATGAAAACAAAGCTCATCCAGTACCTGGATTCGGAGGAGGATTTGAGAGGCTACGTGGAGGGGAAGGGCTGGGCTCATGCGGCGGCGCATGCCGCGGACGGCATCGAATCGCTTGCGGGATTGGAGCCGATGACGGGTTCGGATTTGCTGAGGATGCTGGAAGCGATCCGAAATAAGGTTTGCATCGGCAGCTACCTGTATGTGAACGATGAAGACGAGCGCTTTGCCGACGCGGCAGCGGTCATATTGATGCGCAACGCCTTGGCGGACGATGATATTGCAGACTGGATATGCAAGATTGCCTATGCCCCTTTGGCCGGCAGCATGACGGAGAAGGAGACATTGCGGGCCAACACGAAGCATTTTTTGCGAAGCTTGTATTTCAAAATGCTGAAAGAACCAGAGTTGCTTAAGTATTCGTCTTTTCTATTGAAGCAATTAAATGAGAGGGACAGATACGCATAGAAGAAAAAAGTTCATGGGAAAGAGCGTCAGTTGAACGAGACAGATCAAGCGAAGGGGAGGAATGGAACATGACCAAGATCGAGTTATCGCCGGATCAACGCGAAGGACTGCTCAAAACATTAAAAGCCCGTTTCGAAAAAAACATGAGCCGCCATGCGGGCCTTGAATGGGCCGGCGTACAAGCAAAACTCGAAGCAAATCCGGACAAGCTGTGGCCGCTCCATGAAATGGAAGCAACCGGCGGAGAGCCGGATGTTGCGGGTTATGACAGCAAGACGGGCGAATACATTTTTTACGATTGTTCGGCCGAAAGCCCGAAAGGCAGGAGAAGCGTTTGTTACGACCGGGAAGCGCTGGAGTCCAGGAAAGAACATAAACCGAAAAACAGTGCTGTCGACATGGCCGCTGCCATGGGCATTGAGCTGTTAACGGAAGAACAATACCGGGAACTGCAGCAGCTGGGCAATTTCGATATGAAGACGTCGAGCTGGGTGCTGACCCCCGAAAGGATTAGAAAACTCGGCGGGGCCCTCTTTTGCGACCGCCGCTACGACACGGTCTTCGTGTACCACAACGGGGCAGAATCCTACTATGCGGCAAGAGGGTTCCGCGGCTCGCTAAGGGTCTGAATGTTGGCGGCGGGTCGGCGCTGCCATCCGCAGGTCAACCGGTACGATCAATGGAAAAGGGAATGTATTAGAGAAGGTCTTTTGGAGACGTTCTCTTTTTGTTTGGCCTGATCAGAAATAAACTCCAGTTGCGGAGTTGGATGCTTAAGAGAGTGCTCGGCTCCATGAAGCTCCTCTCGCCTGACGGCAGTACAGCGCGCATCATGGAACCTTCGCATTTGGAACCGGCGCCTCGACACGATGGCTTCGGAGCCGCCGGATGATTTCACGACGCGGGGAGCCCGCCAAGAAACCGGAGAAGAATCGCGGACAGCTCGTCGGGATGGCTCAGCATGGGCATATGCCCCGAATTTATAGCCGCAGTCTTGCAGCCGTCAAGGTTTCGGATCATCCGTTCCTGCAGCTTTGCCGGGAGTTCCCGATCCTGCTCAAGTCTGACGTATAGCGAGGGAATTCCGGCAGGCCAATGAGCATTTATTTTATCCGTATAGATGCGAAGGGGCTCAGGCGTGAAATGCTTTGCGATCTCCGCAGCCTGTTCCGGCGACAGGTCGCTGCACAGGCTTTTGCGAATCACCTGCTCCGGCGGCATCGTTCCGAACGCGCGCATTAACGTCGCCATGAGGATGCGTTGGGCCGGCGGGAATACGGAAAGAAAGGAACCGCCGTCCGCAGGGATGACCGCACCAACCGCCGCCAAACCGGCCACCTGCTCCCGGCGGTCCGCGGCAATCCGCAATGCGGGAACGCCGCCGATCGAATGCGCGACGAGGATAAAGCGCTCCACGCCCCAGCGATCGATCTGGTTGTTGATGTCGGCGATGTAGTCATGAAGCGACATCTTTTGCCTAATTGCATCTTCGGCTTGGCGAAAAGGAAAATCGATCGACAAACAGGGAACCGGAAGCCGATCCATGACCTGGTTCCAAATACCGCCGTTTAATCCGGCGCCGTGAATGAATACATATCCGGTTTGGGAGCCGGAATTATCGAATTTTTTCATAAAAAAGTCCTCCTAAGCATGTTGGGTTTGGTGATGGGTCAATCCTTTGTTAACATCATACGACCGCTTCCCTGACAAAACCGGTCAGTGAAGTTCGGCCATGCCGAAAATCGGGAAGATGGTCCCGTCCGTCCTTGCGGCAGCGAATACAGACCGATATAATTAAGGACAAGTTCATGCAAGGAATTGAAACCGAAGGTGGGTCAAGGTATTGGAACAGATTCAAAACGGGGAACCGTTTGTGTATACCTCTCTTCGTCCGCAGGATACCGAAGCGCTGGCGGCATGGCTGGCAAAAGCGGCGGTTCCCGGGACGGTCATCGGATTGGACGGAGATTTGGGAGCGGGCAAAACCGCTTTTTCGCAATTTTTCGCCAAACATTTGGGCGTAAAGGGCGTCGTCAACAGCCCGACCTTTACGATCATTAAAGAATATGAGGGGCGCCTGCCTTTCTACCATATGGATGTGTACCGGGTGTCTTTGGAGGAAGCGGAGGACCTGGGGCTTGACGAATATTTTTACGGCAGCGGGGTCAGCCTCGTCGAATGGTCGCAAATCGTCCGGGAGCTGCTGCCGGAGCAGCATCTGCATTTGTATATCGAGACGGTCGGCGAGACGGAGCGGAAAATTACGTTGCAGGGCTTTGGGCAGCCATATGAGGAATGGTGCGGAAGCCTGAAACAGAATGGAGTCTTTCAGGAATGAATCAACCACAAACACAGCCGCTGAAGCGGTTTTTGGCGTTGGATACGTCGACCGCTTGCCTTGCGCTGGCGGTGATGGAAAACGATAAGGTGCTTTATACGATCAAGGCTGCGGGAGAACGGAACCACTCGGTGCATTTGCTGCCGCTCGTTCAAAAAGGTCTGAGCGAAGCCGGAGTGGACGCATCCGCTTTGAACGGGATTGCGGTAGGAATCGGGCCGGGTTCGTATACGGGGACGCGGATTGCGGTGACGGCCGCCAAGACGTTGGCATGGGCGTGGAACATTCCCGTCGCGGGCATTTCCAGCCTGCACGCCCTGGCATGGAGCGGCCTTCTGACGGCGGCTGCAGCAAGCACGGGCATCAACTGGGTGATCCCGATGATGGATGCCCGTCGCGGTCAGGCGTACACGGCATTGTTTCGGGCCAGAGGCACAGAGATGCCGGCGCGCCTGCAAGAAGACGCCATTCGTCTGATGGAAAACTGGGTCGGCGAAATCGAGCGGATCTGGAACGAAACGCCGGCGGAGGAACAACCGGATGGCGTCTGGTTCGTCGGGGATGCCGGAAAACACGAACCCGCCATCGAACGTCTGCGCGCCCTGCTGGGAGACCGTCTTCATACCGCCGCTTGCGATATGGAGGGGGAACCGGTGGGCCGTTTGGGGTCTGACCGGCTGATGCAGGGAATCACCGACGACGTGCACGCGCTCGTGCCGAATTATACGCAGCTGGCGGAAGCTGAAAAGCTCCTGCGGAAGCCGTGAAGGGAGTTCGATAGTCATGGAGCAGGAGATGTATCCGAATCACGAAGGATTGTCCTTCCGCCAGATGGCGGTGGAAGATATCCCGGATGTCATGGTGATCGAACATGAATCGTTTACGCTCCCCTGGACGGAGGAAGCATTCCGAAACGAGCTGACCCAGAACCATTTTGCGCGATACATGATCATGCAATATTTGGGACAGCCCGTAGGGTATGCCGGCATGTGGACCGTGATCGACGAAGCGCATGTGACCAACATCGCCGTTCTGCGGGCGTACCGCGGGCGGAAATGGGGGGAGCGCCTTTTGCGCGAACTGATGAAAACCGCCTCAGATCTGGGCATGCAGCGGATGACGCTTGAAGTCAGAGTGTCGAATGAAGTTGCGCAGAATTTATATCGTAAGCTGGGATTTAAGCCCGCAGGTCTCCGCAAAGGTTATTATTCGGACAACCAGGAGGATGCTTTGATCATGTGGGCGGATCTGCCTGAGCGCGGCAGCGCGCAGGGAAGTAGGGAAGGAAGCGAAACGTACTGATGAGTGAAATTCATAACGAGTTGGAATCCTGCTATATATTGGCGGTCGAAACCAGCTGCGACGAGACTTCGGTGGCCGTCGTCAAGGACGGCAAAGAGGTTCTCAGCAACTTGATCGCCAGCCAGGTCGAAACCCATAAAGCCTTCGGCGGCGTCGTACCCGAGGTTGCTTCGCGCAAGCATGTCGAAAATATTACGCTGATGCTGGAAGAAGCGGTGCGCAAAGCCGGCATCGGCCTAAACGATCTGTCGGCAATCGCCGTGACGCAAGGGCCGGGGCTGGTCGGCGCCCTGTTGGTCGGCGTCGTCGCGGCCACGAGCCTGTCGCTGGCGCTGAACAAGCCGCTGATCGGCACCCATCATATCGCCGGGCATATTTATGCCAACCGCCTTGTGGCGAATTTGGAATATCCGTGCATGGCATTGGTCGTTTCCGGCGGGCACACGGAGCTTGTCTACATGAAGTCCGAAGGAAACTTCGAGGTGATCGGGCGGACCCGGGACGATGCCGTCGGCGAGGCGTATGACAAAGTCGCGCGAGCGATCGGATTTCCGTACCCCGGCGGGCCTCACGTGGACCGTCTCGCCCTGGAGGCGGAGGGGGCGGTGGATTTGCCGCGGGTATGGCTGGAGCCGGATTCCTACGATTTCAGCTTCAGCGGCTTGAAATCCGCGGTGCTGAACGTCGTCAACCAGCGTAAAATGCGCGGGGAGCCTATTCTGGAAAGCGCCATAGCGCGCGGTTTCCAGGAATCGGTCGTCGAGGTGCTGGTCACGAAGGCCATCCGGGCGGTCAGAGCCTATGAGGCCAAACAGCTGCTGCTCTGCGGCGGCGTCGCCGCAAACCGCGGGCTGCGCAAAGAACTGGAGCGGCAGTGCCGCGAGGAAGGCATCGAGCTCATCATTCCGCCGTTCGAATATTGTACCGACAACGCAGCCATGATCGGCGCTGCAGCCTATTTGAAGTGGAAAAAGGGGCAATTCGCCGGTTTGGACCTGAAGGCGATGCCGCAATTTTCGCTTGAAGCATGGTCGGTTCAGGAGTCCTGATCGAACTAGTCCGGGAAACGCGGCTGCTTGCTCCAGCGCGGTGCAGTCTGCAGGCAGATGAAGATGAAGATCGGCAAGAAGCAGCGATATAGCACGGCAGCTCATGGCCCGTACTTGGCAACAAGTACGGGCTTTTTTTGCAGCATTCGACAAAGTTTTTGTCAAGTTGTGGACAAGATTATCCACATATTCAAGTAAATTTGTGTACAAACCCGTTATGGATGCGAAATCAGTTGATTTCAAAGGGTTTTGAAAACGTGGATATGATTTTCATTTAGGACCCTTAAAAACTGTGGATAATGTGGATAGTTTGGTGGATAATAGTGGATATTCATTAAAAAGATGAATTTAATCCATAAAAAACGGCCCTGAGGGCCATTTTTTCAACCAGGTTATGCACCGTTTATGTGGATAATCCTGTGAATAATTGAATTGAACCGAAATTTAAAAAGTTTTGTGAATTTGACAAATTAAATTTTGTTGATCTCAAAGACCTAATCAAAAAGTCCTGGCCGCATTAATCGGCGGCAAGCAGCTCCCATTCGGCAAAAGCTTCATCAAGCTCTTTTTTCTTGGCTTCCTGTTCCTGCTGATGTTTTTGCAGCGAGATATAATCCTGATACACTTCGGGTTTCGTCATCTCGGCCTCCAGCCCGGAAATTTCCGCTTCCAGCTGCTGAATCCGTTCCTCGAGCGCCGCGATTTTGCGCTGGCGGCTGCGTTCTTCCCGTTTGGCTTGCTTGTCGGCCTCAAAAGTGTTGATGCCCGGTTTGCCTTCGGATTCCGCAGCATTCTCCTGTTTTTGCGCCCGGTTTCCGGCAGCTTCAAGCGCCTCCTGGGACAATTCCTCAAGTTCCTGCTTTTTGGCGGTATAATCGTCATAATTCCCCAGGAAATGCTCCACCCCTTGCGGATGAAGCTCGATAATCCGTTCGGCCATTTTGTTCAGGAAGTAACGGTCATGCGAAATGAACAGCAGCGTGCCCTCGTAGTCCATCAAAGCCGATTCGAGCACCTCTTTGCTGAACAAATCGAGATGGTTGGTCGGTTCGTCGAGGATGAGCATGTTGGCTTCGAGCAGCATCAGTTTGGCCAGCGCGACCCGCGCTTTTTCGCCGCCGCTGAGCGCCGCGATTTTTTTCAGGACATCCTCGCCGCTGAACAGGAAGTTGCCGAGAACGGTCCGGATGCGGGCCTCCTCCATATGAGGGTAATGGCTCCACAGTTCTTCGAGCACCGTATTGGAGGGATTCAGGTTCGTTTGCTCCTGATCGTAATAACCGATCTTTACTTTTGTACCCCATTGGATCGTGCCTGACGCAGGGCGTTCGCTTCCGGTCAGGCATTTGAGCAGCGTGGACTTGCCGATGCCGTTCGGGCCGATCAAAGCGACGGTTTCCCCGCGATGCAGATCGAACGAGACGTTTTGGAAAAGATGATGGGGCGGCGCAAAGGAAACGGCAAGGTTTTTGACCTGCAGCACGTCCTTGCCCGACATGTATTCGACTTCGAACGAAAAGCTGGCCTTTTTCAAGTCGCCGAGCGGCTTGTCCATCCGCTCCATCTTTTCGAGCGCCTTGCGCCGGCTTTGCGCCCGTTTGGTGGTCGAAGCCCGCACGATGTTTTTCTGGATGAACTCCTCCATGCGCGCGATTTCGTCCTGCTGCTTTTCGTATTGTTTCATGGCCGACTCGTATTCCGCCGCCTTCAAATCGATGTAACGGCTGTAATTGCCGGTGTAGCGCTTCGATTGGTGCCGTTCAATTTCAACGATGGACGTCACGAGCCGGTCGAGGAAATAACGGTCGTGGGAAACGACGAGCAGCGCGCCCGAATAGGAACGCAAATAATCTTCGAGCCACGTCAGCGTGGCGATATCCAAATGGTTGGTCGGTTCGTCCAACATGAGCAGATCGGGAGCTTGCAGCAGGATGCGCGCCAGCGCAAGGCGCGTTTTTTGGCCGCCGCTTAAGGTCGAGATCGGGGTGTCCGGCGCAAAGCTGCCGAAACCCATCCCGTGCAGCACGCTGCGGATGCGCGTCTCCATCTCGTAGCCGCCATGGTCCTTGAACCAGTCGGAACGGACGGCATAACGGTCGAGCAGCTCCTGATATTTTTTGGGATTCTCCATGAGGGCGGGATCCGCGATTTGTTCCTCCATCTGCCGGAGCTCTTTTTCGGTTTCGATCAGATGGGCGAATACGTTCATCATTTCTTCCCAGATGGTGCGGCCGGATTGCAGTCCGCTGTTTTGCGCGAGATAGCCGATGGTCGTTTCTTTGGCTTTAAAAATTTGTCCGCCGTCATAGGACATCTCGCCGGCAAGGATTTGGAGCAGGGTGGATTTGCCGGCGCCGTTTACGCCGACCAGCCCCACGCGATCCCTCTCCTGAATCTGCAAATTAATTCCGTCAAGTACGGGCTCCACGCCGTACAATTTTTTGATTCCACTTGCTTGAAGCAGCATGAGCTGTAAACCTCCGTCTATAGATCATTGTCGTATTCTCTTGGTATTTTGCTTTTGGAAAAACTTTTGATTTGGATGTTGAATGGCACGCGGCAGGCGTTGTTCATTCGAATGGCTTCATATAATTTCAGTTTACATTAAATATGAAGAATTCGCGACATAAGGGCAGGACTTCGGGGTTATCTTGGCGAAAATGGAGCAACAGTGGTAAACTAAGAGCAAAATGGACGCAAAGTTCATCAAGCGGCTGAAGCGGCTGCCAAATGTAGATCGATGGCGGTGTGTCGATGCTATATATGGTGCCATGGCCGATCTTGATCTTTGCGCCGCAGAAAATTGAAATGAAATTGCAAACATCTGAAAAATGGATAAGGAAGGCAGCTGTTGACGTGATGAACGGGGAACTGGAAAGGATGCGGCAGCTGAAAGCGCAGCTTCGCGCCCGCATGTCCCGGATTCGCGGCAGCCTGCCGCCCGAGAGGCATGCAAGCTTGTCGGGGCACGCATGCGGTCACGCAGCCGCCTGGCTCACCGGGGAGCAAATCCGGAGCATGCTCATTTACGTGCCGTTCCGCAGCGAGCTGGACACGAAACCGCTTGTCGAAGCGGCATGGCGCGCGGGCATCGACGTTTATGTGCCGCGATGCCTGCCGGAGGACCGCTCGATGACGATTCACCTGCTGCAGCAGTGGGACGAGCTGAAAACCGGCGCATACGGCATCATGGAGCCCGATCCGCGGCGCCGTCCGGCCGAAGCGGATGACTTTGTGCCCGAAGCGGTGATCATGCCGGGACTCGCTTTTGACCTGAACGGGGGAAGGCTGGGTTACGGAGGAGGCTACTACGACAGGCTGCATGAACGTTTTTCGGCAGGGGGCAAGCGCCGCGGTCCAAGATGGGCCGGCATCGGCTTCGGCGAGCAAGTGGTGGAGCAGGTTCCGATGGAAACGACGGATGCGCGTCTTCAGGTTCTGATAACGGAACAAGGTGTACGCAAAATGAACGGGGAGGCTGAAGATGGAACTGACGCATTTTAACGAACAAGGCAGAGCCAAAATGGTGGACGTTTCGGACAAGGACATCACGTCGCGCACGGCGGTCGCGCAAACGGCGGTCAAAATGGCGCCCGAAACGTTATCCCGCATTAAGGCAGGAAAAATCGGCAAGGGCGACGTGCTTGCGGTCGCTTCCGTCGCCGGCGTGATGGCGGCCAAAAAAACGTCCGATTGGATTCCGATGTGCCATCCGCTGCCGCTGACGGGCATCGACATCCATTTTTCCGACAACGGCATCGATGAGTTATATATAGAAGGAACCGTGAAAACAACCGGCAGGACCGGCGTCGAAATGGAGGCGTTGACCGCCGTTTCCGCAGCCGCCTTGACCGTCTACGATATGTGCAAAGCGCTGCAAAAGGATATGGTGATCGGACCGACGATGCTGAAGTCCAAAACCGGCGGAAAAAGCGGCGATTACGTACGGGAATCTGAATAAAGGATGAGCAGGAGGAGGGGTGATCTTATGGTGTGGAAAACGGCGATCTTGACGGCAAGCGACAAAGGCTCAAGAGGTGAGCGCGAAGATACTAGCGCCCAGGTCATCCGGGAGCTGGTGGAGGAGGAACTCGGCGGGGAGATTGTGGAGTACCGCATCGTCCCCGACGAACAGGATGAGATTATCGCATCGCTCATTGAACTCACGGATTATTTTCAGGCGGATTTGGTGCTGACGACGGGGGGAACGGAACTGGCCATCCGCGACGTCACCCCGGAAGCGACAAGACGGGTCATTGAACGCGAAGTGCCGGGCATGGCGGAAGCGATGCGGGCAACGGTCATGCAGAAGAACCGGGCGGCCATGCTGTTCAGAGGCATCGTGGGCATTCGCGGCCGGACGCTGATCGTGAATTTGCCGGGAACGCCGAAAGGCGTGCATGAAAATTTGGCGGCGATCATGGACCAGCTGCCGGAGGCGCTGCTGATGGTGACGGGGCAATTCCGTCAGTAAACCTCCCGCATGCTATTTCCAAAATTGTCACACTTATTTGATATTGTTGAGATTTGAGTTATGGTATGATGTCTTTGTGGCAGAATTATGTCCGAATTTGACGTCGTGATGTTTTATTGATAGAGGACAGAGAGGAGAATTCGAAATGCTGAACGGTATTGGCGTGCCGGGAATTATATTGCTGGTGATTTTGGCCTTGCTGTTATTCGGGCCGAACAAGCTTCCTGAGCTCGGACGAGCCGTGGGACGCACTTTCCGGGAATTCAAAGACGGTGCCCGCGATATTATTGCAGAGGATGACGAGTCTTCAAGCAAAAACGAAAAAGCCAAACCGCTGGCTGCTGCTTCTAACGAAGAGCAAGCGGCTGCTCCGGCAACTTCCCAAAGCACAACAGACAACAAACGTCTTCCGGAATAGGTTTAGGAAAGAGGACTTTGGAATCCCTTCCGTGCGGGGAGGGATTTTGTTTTGTCCGCAGGCAGAAGAGATAGGACGGTGACCGTATGTCTGATAAACAGGAAGAAATGTCGATTGTCGAACATCTCGGGGAGCTGCGCAGGCGGATCATTTACGTTTTGGCCGTTCTTTTGCTCGGCCTTGTCATCGGCCTCGTTTGCGCCAACCCTATTTACCAATATCTGGTCAGCGTGGACTCGGCGAAGAATTTTCAGCTTCATGCATTTGCGTTCTGGGACGGCATCGGCATGTACATGAAAATAGCCATGGTGGTGGCGCTTGTCCTGACCATCCCGTTTACGGCCTACCAGCTGTGGGCGTTTGTCAGCCCCGGCCTTAGGGAAATCGAGCGCAAAGCCGCGCTGCGTTACGTTCCGTACGTCTTTATATTGTTTTTGGCCGGCATTGCCTTTGGTTATTACGTGGTGTTTCCGATGGCGCTGGGCTTTACGACGAACATCACCAAAAATATGGGACTGACCGAAACGTACGGCATTTCCCAATATTTCAATTTCATGTTTACGCTGGTGGTGCCGATCGCCCTGCTGTTTGAGCTGCCGCTGATCGTGATGTTTCTGACCAAGCTGAGAATATTGAACCCGCGCAGGCTGCGCAAGATGCGGAAGGTGTCCTATTTTGCGCTGGTGTTCATCGCCGTGGTCATCACGCCGCCGGATTTGATCTCCGATTTTCTCGTGACGATTCCGCTGCTCCTTTTGTACGAATTCAGCGTGTATTTGTCATCCGTAGTCTACCGGAAGCAGCTTGCGGCCGACGAAGCCATCGAAGCGCGGTACAAGCAGGAGGAAGGCGACCCGGAATAACCGATTGCCGAAATCCGCAGGAACATAAAGAGCGTTCTTCCCCGCAAGGGAAGCAGGCTCTTTTTTTGTTTCTTGAATCTTTGGAAACGGAGGCTGTCTTTTTCTGAATGTTGTTTTCGCTTTCCGGCATATTTTCAAATCCGGTGGATAGAATGATGGAGTATGACCTGAAAACGCTTTGGACAGGCTCTGGACAAGCTTGCCGGAGGCGGTTTGAAAAAGTGCGGGTTTCTTTGAAAAATCAATCCAGAGGACTTGAAATCTGCGCTCAAGTTGAGTATCATAAAAGTGGTTGTTAGCACTAGACGTTGTCGAGTGCTAATACATACCGACAACAACGCCGTTACAGAAACACAACATATTAACAAGGAGGCTATTTTTCATGATCAAACCTTTAGGTGACCGCGTATTGGTAGAACCGATCGCACAAGAGGAAACGACTTCATTCGGGATTGTCCTTCCGGACTCCGCAAAAGAAAAGCCGCAAGAAGGCAAAATTATCGCTGTCGGCGGCGGAGCGGTGAAAGACGGAGTACGCGTTCCTTTGGAAGTTAAAGAAGGCGACCGCGTTCTGTTCTCCAAATATGCCGGAACGGAAATCAAATACGAAGGTAAAGAATATCTGATTATGAAAGAAAGCGACATTCATGCAATCGTAGGCTAACGGCCTGAACATAGCAATATCGAAATACAACAATATATTTGTGGGAGGTTTTTATCAACATGGCAAAAGATATCCGTTTCAGTGAAGACGCGCGCCGCGCGATGCTGCGTGGGGTAGACGCTTTGGCGAATGCCGTAAAAGTGACGCTCGGACCTAAAGGCCGCAACGTCGTTCTCGAGAAAAAATTCGGAAGCCCGCTCATTACCAATGACGGCGTGACGATCGCAAAAGAAATCGAACTGGAAGACGCTTTTGAAAACATGGGCGCCCAGCTCGTTAAAGAAGTAGCTACCAAAACGAACGACGTTGCCGGCGACGGTACGACGACTGCAACGGTTCTGGCTCAAGCGATGATCCGCGAAGGCCTGAAAAACGTAACGGCAGGCGCTAACCCTATGGTCGTTCGCAAAGGGATCGACAAAGCGGTGAAAGCGGCCGTAACCGAACTGAAAAACATCGCGACTCCGGTGAACGACAACCAAAAAATCGCTCAAGTTGCCGCAATCTCCGCTGCCGACGACGAAGTGGGCAAACTGATCGCCGAAGCGATGGAAAAAGTGGGCAAGGACGGCGTCATCACGGTCGAAGAATCCCGCGGATTCAACACCGAAATGGAAGTCGTGGAAGGTATGCAGTTCGACCGCGGTTATGTATCTCCATACATGATCACCGACACGGACAAAATGGAAGCCGTTCTCGACAATCCATACATCCTGATCACGGACAAAAAAATCTCCACAACGCAAGAAATCTTGCCGCTGCTTGAAAAAATCGTTCAACAAGCCAGACCGCTTGTAATCATCGCCGAAGACATCGAAGGCGAAGCTCAAGCGATGCTGGTCGTAAACAAACTGCGCGGAACGTTCAACGCCGTTGCCGTCAAAGCTCCTGGATTCGGCGACCGCCGCGAAGCGATGCTGCAGGATATCGCTGCCCTGACCGGCGGCCAAGTGATCACCGAAAAACTCGGTCTCGACCTGAAGAGCGCTACGATCGAGCAATTGGGTAATGCACGTCAAGTGCGCGTAACGAAAGAAAACACGACGATCGTGGACGGAGCCGGCGACAAAGCCGACATCAACGCTCGCGTGAACCAAATCCGTGCGCAGCTGGAAGAAACCACTTCCGAGTTCGACAAAGAAAAACTGCAAGAACGTCTGGCTAAACTGGCTGGCGGCGTAGCAGTCATCAAAGTCGGCGCTGCAACAGAAACCGAACTGAAAGAGCGCAAACTGCGCATCGAAGACGCCCTGAACGCAACCCGCGCTGCGGTTGAAGAAGGTATCGTTTCCGGCGGCGGTACGGCCCTCGTGAACGTATACAACGCTGTGGCTGCCGTTGACGTGACCGGCGACGAAAAAACAGGCGTCAACATCGTGCTTCGCGCTCTGGAAGAGCCAATCCGCACGATTGCCGCTAACGCAGGCCAAGAAGGTTCCGTCATCGTGGAACGCTTGAAAAAAGAAAAAGTGGGCGTAGGTTACAACGCCGCTACCGACGAATGGGTGAACATGTTCGAAGCCGGTATCGTCGACCCTGCGAAAGTAACGCGTTCCGCTCTGCAAAACGCAGCTTCCGTAGCGGCTATGTTCCTGACTACCGAAGCGGTCATCGCCGACAAGCCTGAACCGGAAAAACCAGCTATGCCTGACATGGGCGGCATGGGCGGCATGATGTAATAAAAGGCCCCAAAAGCCTGTAATATCAGTGTTTTAAAGGCTCCCGCAAGGGAGCCTTTTTCATTTTTGGGAGCGTTCGTTTCGATTCGAATTCGAAATGTACACGGTCCAGGCAACGCTTCGATTGGATCTGCATACAATAAACAGACGGCAGCCCTTGGATCTGGGCTGTTACCGAAATGCCCTTTTGAATAAGATGGGAGCGGCGGCAATGAAACATTCAAGGCTGAAGCGAGGTGCAGGACCGATGGCAAAAAAGAAGAAAAAAAAGACGCAACGCGAAGAGCCGGGGGGCAACCATATTTTGCTGCAAACCCAAGTGCTTCTCCTCCTCACCTCTATCTTTAGTTTGTCCAGACGTTTGATTTTATTGGCGGCGAAGGACTCGAAACCGCGTTAAGTATTTTCGTCGCTTTAAAATGATCAAGCCGCCATTATGGCGGCTTTGCTTGTTTTAGATCCGGTTTTCCCCTTTTTGAATCCATTCGCCGAATTGCTTCATGGCTTTTTCGCTGTGAACGTATTTATACGTTTTGCCGTCCTCGTAATGAAAGATTGCGGCGCTGTCCTCATCGCCTTCGATTTCGGATGATATCGAAAGAATGCGCCCGACATCGAGCAGCTTGAAATTGCCTTGTTCATCTTCGGCCGGAATGGCCTGCAGCTTTTGTTCTTCTTCCATGTCCATGAAGCCTCCATCAGTCGATTTGTCTCTATTGTACCCGAAATGAACAACCGATTGCATTTGTGCTATGATGGAAGGTAATACTACGCAGGTTGATATGAGACAGAGAGGGCAGTGATATAAACGTGGAACCGCATATGATCCGGGCGAACATCAAACCGGGAATGGCCGTGGAAATCGTCAAAAAAGAGGACCAGCGCACAGGCAAACGCACGCAGGGCGTCGTCCAAAGGCTGCTGACGAATTCCCCCAACCATCCCAGAGGGATCAAGGTAAAGCTCACCGACGGAACGGTGGGGCGCGTGCAGAATATTTTGGAGTCTTAAGACCCTGGCCAAAAAAGCAACTTAAAGAAAGACCTTTCGCAGCTTCATGCGGAAGGTCTTTTTGGATGCGCCTGGTTTGGATATCTAGCGGTTGAAGCGGCTGCTCGCGATGGATTCAATGAGCAGTTGCTTGAAATTTCGGGCCGCCTTAGAGAGATATGGGTCCTTCAAAGTAATGATGGCGGTATCGGATGCGATCAGCGGAGCGATTTCGGCGTAAGGAACCGGCTCCCGCCGGAGCAGCAAAGCCGATCGGGGAACGACCGCGATGCCGATGCCGGATTCGGCGAGAAGCATCAGCGTGGACACGTCCGGGCTCTCGCAAACGATATTCGGTTCGGTCCCTTCGATTTTGCAAGCATCCGTAAACCGGTGGTACACGCCGTAGTCTCCTTGACCCCGCAGGATCAGCAGGGGATGGCGGCATAACTCCGCCAACGAAACGCTGCTTGCCTGGAACGGTTCCCAGCCGCTCGGCGGGACGGCCACTAACGGTTCCGTCTGTAAACGGTGAATCGCTACGTCAGGGGTTTGGGCGGCCAACTCGGATTGCAGCGGAAGCCGAACCAGGCCAAGTTCAATCGTCTTGTTCTGCAGCAGCTCCTCTACCCGGTAAGAATCGTCTTCCCACAGCTGAAAGGAAACCAGCGGATAGGCCTCCTGAAACTGTTTAATGACGGAAGGCAAGTAAGGAACGCAGGACATGACCATGCCTATGGAAAGCTTGCCCCTCATCCCTTTATGTTGTTCCTGGATTTCCGCGACCATGCCGTCAATCGAATGCAGCACCTCTTTCGCGCGTTTGTACAACGTCCACCCGGTCGGGGTGATTTCGAACTTTTTGTTCCCGCGGTCGATCAAGGTTACGCCCAATTCTTCCTCTAAGGATCGAAGCTGGAGGCTGAGCGGGGGCTGGGCGATATGCAGCCGCTGCGCGGCACGGGTAATTTGTCCTTCTTCGACGATGGTCACGAAATATAACAGTTTTTTTAAATCCATGCCGTTTCCTCTTCTAACGATATATTTTTTATATGTTAACCAATATTAATATATATTTTACATATAAAAAGTGGCGGGTGTAAACTTTTCATGCAGATTATTTTAGAGTACGCAGGAGGTTTAAGCCGATGGAAGCCATCAAGAAATCTTATATGAGTTTTCGGGAATATATCGATGCATTGAAACGTTTTGGAGATGTGTTCACGGTCGACCAGGAAGTGGATTGGAATTTGGAAATGGGGGCCATGATCCGGTATGCCTATGAATTGCCGTCCCCCGCGCCGCTATTTTGCAACATCAAGGACAATGCTTCCGGATTTCGGGTGCTGGGAGCGCCGGTAGGGCTGAGCCCGGGTAAACGTCATCCATTTTTGCGAATCGCGCTTTCGCTGGGACTTCCGGCGGAAACGGGAATGACGGAGCTGGTCGAAGCATGGTCCTGCCTTCCTGAAGTGACGCCGGTGCCTCCGCAGGAAGTGGAGGATGCGGCTTGCAAGGAAAATAAGCTTTTCGGGGATGACATCGATTTGACGAGTCTTCCGGTTCCGTACCTGCATGTAGGCGACGGCGGCCGTTACATTAACACATACGGCATCTTGATCGTACGCAGCCCGGACGGTTCCTGGGTCAACTGGGCGATCACCAGGGTCATGCTGCACGGCAAACGGACGATGGCCGGCGTCATCGTGCCCTCCCAGCATATCGGCAAAATATACGGGCAATGGAAGGCGCTGGGGCAGCAGATGCCGTATGCCCTTTGCCTCGGCGTGGACCCGGGAATCGCGATGATTGCGGGATATCCGCTGCCTGACGGTACCCATGAGGCCGAAATGTTAGGCGGATGGTACGGTAAGCCGCTTGACGTCGTCCGCTGCGAAAGCCATGACCTGACGGTTCCGGCCAACAGCGAAATCGTCATCGAAGGTTTTGTGTCTTTGGATGAAACGGTCCCCGAGGGCCCTATGGGGGAATACGCAGGATATACCTGGGTGGGGCACCAAAAGGAAGTTCCGTGTTTCCATGTGACGGCGATGACGCACCGCCATGATCCGATCATGCCGGTCGTGGCAGCGGGCATGCCTCCGGAAGAGAACCACACGAATTGGGGCGTCGCGATCGCCGCAAGCATTCAACATGAGCTGCGACGACGTCGATTGCCTGTTCGGCGCTGTTTTATTCCCTTTGAATCTGCCGTCCATTGGCTTGTCGTAACGGTAGACTCCACCGCGGAATACGCCGATCGGAACAAACTGGCCCGAAGCATCGGCGAAGCGGTGTTTGCCTGCCGCGGAGGATCGTACATTCCGAAGGTCATCGTCGTGGGCGACGATATCGATCCAAGCCGGATCGAACAGGTGGTATGGGCCTTGGCCACCCGCAGCCATCCGGACAAAGCCATTGTTTTTCCGGATCAGCCTGTATTGCCGCTTGTGGCTTACCTGGATCAGAGCGAGAAGAAGAAAGCCGCAACGACGAAGATCGTATATAACTGCCTGGCTTCGGATGAGTGGCCTGCAGGCTATGCGCCGCTTCAAGCCTCGTTTTCGGGTTATCCGGAAGAAATACAAAGACGCGTCCGGGACATATTTGAAAAGGCCGGGAACGTAAAATGAAAATCATTGTGGGGATGTCCGGGGCGACGGGGGCTATTTTTGGGATCCGATTGCTTCAAACGTTAAGAGAGGCCGGCGTTGAAACGCACGCGGTCATTTCGCCCTGGGCGGCGGCAAACATTCAGTATGAAACCTCCTATACGTCCAAAGAAGTGGAGAAGCTTGCGGATGCGGTCTACGGATACAAGGATTTGGGGGCGGCCATTTCCAGCGGCTCGTTTCAGGTGGATGGAATGATCGTGGCGCCGTGCAGCATGAAGACATTGGCTTCGATCCGAATGGGCTTAAGCGACAATCTGCTGACCCGGGCGGCGGACGTCATCTTGAAGGAGCGGAAAAAGCTGATCCTCCTGGTGCGCGAAACGCCGCTGAACGATATCCATCTCGAACATATGCTGGCGTTATCCCGAATGGGAACGACGATTATGCCGCCCGTGCCGGCGTTTTATAACCATCCGGCCACCATGGATGATATGATCACGCACATTGTGGTCCGAACGGTGGATCAGCTGGGGATTCATCTGTCGACGGAAGCGATGGCAGGGAATGAAGCGGGGGAACCAGACCGCTGAGCAGGGAAAGCGGGAGGATTCTAGCAAAAAATGATATAAATGCATCGGTTGTCTTGTCCATACCAACTCTATCACTCCGACATAGAATGAACTATCTTTCGAAAGGAGTTGATAGAGCAATGGCTCAGCAACTGATCGCTTATAATGCAAGCGTGCCGACGCCGGTGACCGACGGTGCATCCATTCCGATCCCCATCACTCCGGCAGGCGTAGGGATTGCGCATTTCCAATTAACGGTTCCAGGCGTTCCGAATTTCGTGGATTTGAAAGCCGTGGTCGGCATCCGCGGAGATACGGGGACGGGAAGCGTGTTGGTGCGTATCTTCCGGGATACGAATGTCATCTACTATGCTCGGCAAGGCTTCGAGGCAGGATTTGAGAGATATTACCTCATTCCCGTCCAATTCACCGACGCCAACGTAGCGCCAGGCGTTCATGATTATACGCTTTCGATTGAAAACCTGACGCCCGGAACGAGCGCAACGGTCATCGGACCGATCGCGTTCAGCGGATTTATTACGACGTAATCCGTCAACGTAAAGACCCTATCCACCAAGGGATTGTCCCCTCAGCAAAGCTGCGGGGGGACGGTCCTTTTTCTTTTTTCTAAAGGATGCCAGGCTGGAAAATTCCTTTTCGAAAAGATGGAATGCCGGAACAAGCAATCGACATATATTGGGGTATTCAGCTTTATTATGCGGGCAATCTCCGGCGCATGCGGAACGGAGGCTGTCCCATCTGCTGTCATGTCAATTTTAAGGTGGAGGGTGGTTTCATGGAGGTTCCGATCACGGGGTTTATGGTTCACTCTGATGACGGCTCAGGGCATTCGCACAGTCTTTATATTACGTCCTGGGACGGGAGGCCGGTCCGAATGCATGTGCATCCGTTTGCGGGGGAGACGTCCGTCGACGTCGGGCACTATCACCGCTATGCGGGGAAAACGGACCCGGCTCCAAGCGGCGTGCAGCATGTCCATAACTATTACGTGGAAACGACGGTGGACGATCAGCATGCGCACGTGATCAGAGGAACGACGGGACCCGCGGTTCCGCTGCCGGGAGGAGGACATTACCATCTTTTCGAAGGATATACGACCGTAAACGGGAGAATTCCGCACGCGCACCGGTATCAGGGAAAAACGGGGAACGAAGCGCCATATTGAAACAAGGAATCGATCAAGTGAAGCGGCCGGCGAAATGCCGGCTTTTTTCGTGCGTCTGCCTAATCGACATTTTCCTTCGACATGTATTACTTTCATCGCATTTGCGACATTCCTTTGCGAAGTGTCCATAAATCGTCAGAAACAAAGAAACTGTCGGTTGCCATTTTATTTGGAGCTACTATAATGGAATTGCGACATGATGTCGATAAAACGACTTGATGTCAATGAAATGTTCATTATGATTCTTTTGAGTTGTTGCTTTTATTCTGATAAGGAGGCAAAAACATATGGGGCGTTTGGACGAAAAAGTAGCGATTATTACGGGAGCCGCTTCCGGACAAGGTGCCGTCGAAGCCAAGCTGTTTGCCAAAGAAGGGGCAAAGGTGGTAGCGACGGATATCAACGAGGAGGCGCTGCAAGCGGTTGTCGCCGAAATTAAAGCGGCGGGAGGCGAAGCGATCGCCGTCAAACATAACGTCGTAAGCGAAGAAGATTGGAAAAACGTCATCGACAAAACGGTCGAAGCTTTTGGAAAGGTGGACGTTCTGGTGAACAACGCGGGCGTGGCGCCGGCAACGCCGCTGCTGAATACGACGCTTGACCAATGGAAAAAGGTGATGGACATCAACGCGACCAGCGTATTCCTCGGAACGCAAATGGTGGTGCCGGAAATGCGCAAAGCGGGCGGCGGCTCGATCATCAACATTTCTTCCATGGCGGGCATCGTGGGTACGGGAGCGGCCAATGCTTATCCGGCATCCAAAGGCGCTGTCCGTCTCTTTACGAAGGCGTCCGCGGTCGAGTTTTCGAGAGAAAACATCCGCGTGAACTCCGTGCATCCCGGCGTCATCGAAACGGCCATGACCAAGGATATTTTGGCAGACGATCATTACAGCGCGCCGCTGAAAGCCGCAACCCTTCTCCCTCGTTGGGGGCAGGCGGAGGATGTGGCTTACGGCGTATTATTCCTGGCGTCGGACGAGTCTTCCTTCGTAACGGGTTCCGAGCTTGTCATTGATGGCGGATATACGGCGCATTAATTGATTTGAGGCAATTCGACCATTTCATAAAAAGGCGGTCCTTATTCCCTATGGGAGTAAGAATCGCCTTTAGTGCGTCGTGAGGATCTTCAAGGAGCCTGCACAGGTTATTTGACGAACGGGTCTTCGATGTACGGGCCGCGGGTGCCGATCCGCATGAGCTGCGTTGCCATGAACTTCGGGGTGTAAGGCATGTCTTTTTCAAGCCACCACGTGATGACCCCCAAAAAGGCGGCGGCAAAATACCTTACGGCAATATCCCGGTTTACGGCCAGCTTTTCGTCATCGGGCTGCAAATTTTTCATCCCTCTGGCCACAAAATCGATCATGAGCTCCATCAGGCGCGAAGTGAAATGCGACATGTTTTTTTCGGTCAAAAACACTTTATATAAACGGCTGTTGAACGATATTTGCTCAAACAGATGGATAAACGTATCGTGGGGTTGGCCGCTCATAAAATCAAAGGGCTCGGTTCCCGCTAAAGACGCGTTCATGCTTTCAACCAGGTCATGCAAAATTTCCTCGCAGCTTTGGCTCAGCAGGTCGAGTTTGTCGCGGTAATGCAGGTAAAATGTGGCGCGGTTCAAGCCTGCGCGTTTCGTGATGTCCTGAACGGTAATTTTTTCGTATCCTTCTTCATGAATCAATTCGACAAGCGCGTCCCTTAACATTTGGCGTGTTCTGGCTACGCGCGGATCCAGCTTTTTCGACATGTCCTACCTCCATGGCATGGCTTCATTCTATTTAACAACACTAATCAACATCATGTCAATAAAACGTCAAATTCACTCGAATTGTTGTTTCTTGAAATGGATTTCCTCGACATATTTCTTTGAAAAAAACATCAAATTTTAAAATCATTTTTTGTAGTAAAATTTTATAATGCACTATATAATTAAAACATATTTTCAAATAGATCGGGGGTGGATCGCCGAAAAGGATTCGGGCGCTTGTCATTCGCTGGAAAACTTCACTTATGGGAGGAGAAAGCAAGGATGAACCACCAGGGATCATGGTTTGGCAGAACGTTTTGCGGGATGCTTGCCGCAAGTTTAATTGTAAGCGCATTCATAACCTCTGTTCCGGCATCCGTGCACGGGGAAGCAGACAACGGGGAAACAGCCGGGCATCAGGTCATTGAAAACAACGTTGCCGCAGGAAACATCGCGGAAGAAGGCCTTGCCGAGGACAGGGCTGCCTCTGCCAACACCGTCAATGAACATAGCACGGGAGAACGAGGCATGAAGGAACATACGGGCGATAACCGAAACATGGAGGCCGCGCGCCTCGAAATTTCACCGGGTCCGATGACGCTTGAGACGAATGCGTCCGTTGCCCTGGTTGCGAAAGGATACGGAGCGGACGGAACCGGAACGGACATCCCGCAGTCGGAGGTGGCTTGGAGCATCAAAACGGACAGCGTACCCGGCATCGGCACTCTCGACGGCTCGACGCTCACGGCGGGGAATCAGCCGGCGCACGGCGTCGTCGAAGCGGTGTACAACGGCCTCGCCGCAGAGGTGGAAGTGAACGTCGTGGCGCCGGCGCAGGCGACGGCAGAAACCGGATGGTCCCAAGTGTTTGAGGATTTTGAACAGATCGATGACGTCCGGGTCACTTCCGTAAGGGCGAACTCGGCCGCGCTGGACCAGGTGCAGCGTCCGTTTCCCGTACGGTACGGCCTTTCGGCAGGACGGCTGGAATACGATTTTACGAACAACGAAGGCACTTCCGCGGCTTACATACGATTCAAAAATCCCGACGGAAAAGACGGCCGCGATATTCCGGGCAAACCGAAAAAAATCGGATTTTGGGTGTACGGCGAAGATAAGAAACATTGGATTCGCGGCCAGGTGCAGGACAGTCTGGGAAAACAGTTTACGCTTGACTTTACGCTCAGCAGCGAAGTGTTGAACGGCTGGCGTTACGTCACGGCAAACATTCCGTCCGAAAGTTATCCGGTCAAGCTCAACTACATTTATTTGGTGGAGACCGGCACTAAAAGCGCGGGAACGCTCTATGTGGACCAAATCAGCGCCGTGTATGAAAACACGGATGTTTTTGCCGTGGAATGGTCGGGAGTCAAACCGCTGAAAGCCGGGGATTCGGCGTCGGCCGGCATCCTGGTCACCCGTAAAGGCGACGCGGCTCCGCAGCCGGCCGAAAGCGGCAGCGTGACGTTCGCAAGCAGCGACGAATCGGTGGCAACGATTGACGCAAACGGAACGATCCGTGCGCTGGCGCCAGGGGAAACCGCTTTGACGGCCACGTACCTGAATCAATACAATGCCGTATACCGGCTGGCCGTATCTTCGGATCCCGTCGTGCCGGACCGGTTGTTCATTGAAGGACCGCTTTCGCTCGTGCTGACGGAGACGGCGGATCTGAAGGCATTTGCCGTTTACGGCGGAGGAGAGCCGGTCGATGTGTCGGCGGCAGCAAGGTTCGAGGTCGAACCCGGCAGCAGCGTCGCCGAAATCACCGGGCGGCAGATTCATGCTTTGCAGGTAGGTGATACCGAGGTGAGCGCCAAATACGAAGGACACGAAGCTAGCTACAGGGTTCAAGTGAAGGCAGGGGAGCTGAAAAGCATCGAAATCGCAAACGTATTTTCCGTGACGATCGGAGAAGAAGCGCCTGCAGCCAAAGTGTACGGGGATTACAAGGTCGAAGGCAAAAAGGAAATTACGGAAGGGATCACGTTCGGCAGCACGAACGAAAGCGTGGCGGCGATCGATCCGGTAACCGGCCAAATGACGGCCAAGGCGCCGGGAACGACCACGATTACGGCCGAAGTCGGCGGCAAAAAGGCCCAGCAGCTGCTGATCGTCACGAATCCGGCTGCCCATCCGAAGCGCGAGCTGCGCGGCGCATGGATTTCCACGGTGGAGAACATCGACTGGCCGACCAAAAACGTGTTTGATCCCGCGCAGCAGAGACGGGATTTCGTGAAGCTGCTCGACGAGTTGAAGCAAACGGGAATCAACGCGGTTTTCGTGCAGGTCCGCCCGACAAGCGATTCCTTTTTCCCGTCCGAATACTTCCCATGGTCGCATTGGCTGACGGGAGAGCAAGGCAAAGCGCCAAGCGACGGGTATGACCCGCTCCAGTTCATGATCGAAGAAGCGCATAAACGGAATCTCGAATTCCACGCGTGGATCAACCCGTACCGGATCAGCATGCACGACAACCCCGCTCTGCTCGCGGCCAACCATCCGGCCCGGCTCCATCCGGACTGGGTCGTGAAAAACGGCGGCAAGATGTACTTTAATCCCGCCGTTCCTGAAGCGCAGGAATACATCATTGGCGGAGTCCGGGAAATCGTCGAAAAATACGACGTCGACGGCATCCATATGGATGATTATTTTTATCCGTATCCGGGAAGCGAGCCTTTTGACGACAGCAAGCAGTTTAGCGACTACAAAAACGGCGGAGGCACCCTGTCTTTGGCCGACTGGCGCAGGGACAACGTCAACCGCATTGTCGAAGGACTGCACACGGCCATCAAGAGCGCAAAAGGTTACGTCAAATTCGGCATCAGCCCGTTCGGCATCTGGCGCAATAAAGGCACGGACCCGACCGGATCGGACACGAACGGCCTGCAAAATTACGACGACTTGTATGCCGATACGAGAACATGGATGAAAAACGGTTGGGTGGATTACCTGGCGCCGCAAATTTATTGGCATTTCGGAAATCCGGCGGCTGCTTACGAAAAGCTGATCGATTGGTGGACCAAAGAAATCAACGGGGAAAACGACAATTCCGGCAAACATCCCGTACAGTTATATATCGGCCAGGCGGCATACCGGGTCGGCGAAAGCAACTGGACGAATCCCGATCAGCTGCCGACGCAGCTAAGATACAATAACGATCAAGGCGGAGACGTTTCGGGCAATATCATGTTCAGCACGTCCCATCTGCTTGCCAATCCGCTGGGTGTAAGGGACGCCGTCGCGGCGATGTATTCCCGTCCCGCGCTGATTCCCGCCATGCCGTGGCTGCCGGACGAAACGCCGGTCGCGCCGAAGCTGCTCAATGTCAAAGGCAAAAAAGGCACGATTGAAGTCGACTGGAAGGACAACGGGAAACAAAAACCTGCTTATTACGCGATATACCGCGTCGCCGGCAAAGGTTCCATCGATCCCGACGATACTTCGCAGCTGATCGCCACCGTGCGCAGAGTCGATGGGGTGAAGCAAACGTTTACGGATCTCAGCGCCGTTCCGGGCCAGGAGTATACTTATGCCGTCACGGCGGTAACCCGATTGCACAATGAAAGCGAACTGAGCAATACGCGTACGGGTCATGTAAAGTAAACCGTAGCCGAGTCAAAGCGGATTCGCCTTCAGGCGGATGAAACGGCACCCGGATACCCGCGAATGTGCCGTGGATGGAAAGCCGCTGGAATGAAGCACACGGAAACGCGGCTGGAGCGAAAGCTCCGGCCGTTTTTTCTATTAAAATCGGAGAGGTTTTGCGTCACCGTCGTTTGGATCTCGGGTTCGTTTTACGTATTGACAACTAATTCAATTTATAATATCTTTATATCAAGATAAATAACTTGATTTTACGATTTTAACAGTACGTATTCGATCTCATATCTTAATTTTAAGAAAATTGGATTTTAGAGAGGACGATGAACATGAAAACCGCAGGCATTCACCACATTACCGCGTTTGTAAGGGATCCGCAGAAAACGGTCGATTTTTATGCAGGCGTACTGGGGCTGCGTTTGGTCAAGCAAACCGTCAATTTCGATGCGCCGGAGGTGTATCACTTGTATTTGGGGGATGAGCAAGGTACCCCGGGTACAATCATCACGTTTTTCCCATGGCCCCGTTCCCGCCAAGGACGCGTCGGCGGCGGGCAGGTTGGCGTCACGACGTTTGCCGTTCCTGCCGGAGGAGCGCTTGCTTTCTGGGAAGAGAGATTGGCGGCTTACGGCATTTCGTACGAGAAAACGGTGAGATTTTCGGAGACGTACCTCGCTTTCCGGGACGGGGACGGACTGCAGCTCGAAATCGTGGAGCGGGAGGCCGGGCCTTTGAGCACGTGGAGCTTTGGCGGCATTCCTGCCGGGCGGGCGATTAAAGGTTTCGGCGGCGCGGTTTTGTACAGCCTGGATCCTGGACGGACGTCCCACCTGCTGCAGCATGTGATGGGCCTCGACAGAGTCGGGCAGGATGGGGCATACATCCGGTTCCGGTCGTTCGGGGAGCTCGGCAATACCGTCGACGTCCTTGCCCATCCGGTCGAGCGCGGAACGGGCGGCGCGGGCACGGTGCATCATATCGCCTGGCGCGCGAAAGACGACCGGGAGCACGCCGAGTGGAGGGAGCATGTGCTGGAGCATGGCTTCCAAACAACGGAGATTGTCGACCGTCAATACTTCAACGCCCTCTATTTCCGCGAGGAAGGCGGCATCCAGTTCGAAATTGCGACCGATCCGCCGGGATTTGCGCGCGACGAAGAACCGGACCGTTTGGGCGAAAAACTGATGCTGCCGGCATGGTTTGAGCCGCGGCGGGAAGAAATCGAAGCCAAGCTGACGCCGTTTGAAGTCCGCGAGATACCGGGGGTGGAACGCCGATGATGGTGTCCGTCGATCCGCTAAGCCAAAGCGAACGCGACAATTACAAGCTGCTGACCGGGAGCATCATTCCAAGACCCGTGGCTTGGGTGACGACGCTTGCCGGCAACGGCAAGGTCAATGCGGCGCCGTTCAGTTACTTCAACATCGTGACGGCCGATCCGCCTATGATATCCGTGTCGGTTCAGAGAAAGCAAGGCATCCCGAAAGATACGGCAAGCCATGCGATTCGCGAAGGCGAGTTTGTGGTGCATATCGGGGATGAATGTTCGGTAGAGAAGCTCAACGTTACCGCGGCGAGCCTGCCGCCGAACGAAAGCGAGCTGGAGCTTGCCGGACTGACGGCGGTTCCGAGCGAAAGCGTAAGCGTCCCGGGCATTGCCGAAGCGAAAATACGCATGGAGTGCGTGCTTGAACGGGCCATACCGCTGGGAGGGACGCCGGATTCCCCGGCTGCGGATCTGCTGATCGGGCGCGTCGTCCGCTTTCATGTCGATGACGTCGTGCTGGATCGCGGCCGGATCCTGGCGGATGTCTTAAGGCCTGTCAGCCGTTTGGCCGGCAGCGATTATGCGAAGCTGGGAGAGACGTTTTCTTTGGAACGGCCGAAGTGATTTTTTGCAAATGCTTGTCTGTTCGCCTTATCTTCGCGGAAAAAGCGGGATATAATGAGGAAGGTAACTCATGTTAAAGACGAATCATGATAAGGGAGGACAAGGAATATGAGCTTAAAAGTCGCGCCGTATATCGTATTGGACGGACAATGCGCCGAAGCGGTATCATTTTATGAAAAGGTGCTGGGCGCCAACAACTTAGGCGTTCAACGTTTTGGCGATCAGCCGGATCTCGGCCATCCGGTGCCCGAGGAAGCGAAGGACCGCGTCCTGCATGCCGCGCTTGAATTCGACGGTCAGATGCTGCTGTTCTCCGACACGTTTCCAGGGAACCCTTACAAGCAGGGGGACCAATTGACCATCGCTTTGATGACGAAGGATTTGGAGCGCCTGCAATCGATTTATAACGGACTGTCGGGCGGCGGACAAGTTCTCATGGAGCTGCAGGAAACGTTCTGGAGCCCGTCCTACGGCATGGTTCGCGATAAATTCGGCATTACCTGGCAGCTTAGCGGGGAAGGTTCCGAAGGATAAAAAAAGCTTGTGCAAAGGGCCGGCTCAGCCGGTCCTTTTTGTTGTGTGTTCGAATGCTGAAGGCACCGAAAAATCCGCGCATGCCCGCAACCTTTTCCGCTCTAAACTGTTTTATATGTAAAAGGCTTTTTTAGGGAAGGGAACGACAAGTCCATGAAAGCCGCGTGGTTGGTTTCGTTGATCCTGCTCGGCGTCCTGGCAGCCGGGTGCCATCATCCTCATCGTTTTGAAGTCGAGGGCCGGATCGATAGCGTCGATGCCGACAGGAATATGCTGCACGTCAGCGGATTTGAAGTGAAAGTCAAAAACGCGGAGGAATACCGGATCGGGGAATATGTGAAAGCCGTATTGGAAAGCCCCTATACCGACAAGGACGTGTACGATCCGGCCAGAACGAAAACGGTAAGCGTTGAAAAGGGTGCCCCGCAATAACGTGATGCCGAGAATCTTGGAGGTTGACATAAAAAAATGGTTTGCCGCATTGCCCCCGCTGCTGGCCGCCTGCATGCTGTCCCTGGGCTCTTCCGCGTCCGCGGCCGGATGGACGGATTACCGGCTGGTTGCCCACGCGCTCGGCGGGATCGACCAGAAGCCGTACACCAATTCCTACGAGGCTTTTGTCACGAATTACGAAAAAGGACAGCGCGTCTTTGAAATCGATCTGCAGTTTACGTCGGACGGCTGCCTGGTCGGGCGGCATGACTGGTCCCTTTATGCTTTTCAATCGCTTGGACAACCGGTTTCGGCAGACATGACCGGAGGGCCGCTTCCGCTTGACCGGATGAGGTCGTTAACGATGTTCGATCAATACCATCTGCTGACGTTTGGCGATATCGTCGATATTATGCACGAGTATCCGGACGCCTATTTTGTGACCGACACGAAAAGCACGGATCCGGATACGGTGACCGCCCAGTTCAATCAAATCGTAGAGCTGCTGAATGAAGACCCGTATATATTGAAGCGGATCATCCCGCAAATTTATAACGAAAAAATGTACGAGGTCATCGAGCGCGTCTTTCCGTTCGAGTCTTACATTTATACGTTGTACCAGACGGCCGATTCGAACCAAAAAGTGTTGCAGTACGTCAAAATCCGTCCGAAAGTTACGGCCGTCACGATGCCCGAATGGCGGGCGACCTCCGGATTTCTAAGCGGCCTGAAGCAGATGGGCAAGCGGAGTTTCGTCCATACGATCAATAGCCCCGAAGCGATGGACAAGTATAAGGCGAAGGGCGTTTACGGATTTTACACCGATTTTGTCACGCCGGAGGACTTAAGACGGTATGCTGCTAAAAAGGCTCAGCAAGGCGCGGCCAAAACGGCCAAAGCCGCTTTGCCGAAGCCGGATAAACGTACATAAATCGGCAGCCGGGTCCGCAGGAAAAAGCCCGCTCGATGAATGAACCGGTAAATGGAAGGAGAGTACGCGACCGCCATGATCGAGATCCTGTTGACCTTGGCAGGTTTGGTGATGCTGATCGGCCCCGCGACGTTCTGGAAAATAACCGAAAGGTGGAAAAACAGCGGTGATGAAGAACCCTCCATGGGTTATGTCTGGGCGACCCGGTTTGGCGGAACGTTGTTCCTTCTGGCAGGTCTGGGCAGCGCGCTGGCGAAGATCTTTTGGACCTAGGGAGTATTCCCTGAGGCTACCGACAAGCAGAACCCGTAGAATTAGCGCCGGAAGGCGGTCTCGTGCTTTAATACCTCTTGAAAGGCTGCCCATGGGCAGCCTTTCGTTTGTCCATCATGGATTTGTTTTCTTTCGCGGAAGGAACAAGGCGGCAACTCCCCCGACAATCAATCCTGCGGCGGCCAAATACAAGGCGGTTTGGACACCGGAAGCCTGCGCGGCCAGCAGCGCGCTGCCGGTTTGCCCGTCAATGCCGGAATTGGCGATGAAGATCAGGAAGGCCATCCCGATCGCGTTGCCGATATTCAGCGTGGTTGTGGCCATGCCCGAGGCTACTCCTTGCTCCGAATGGGCCACGCCGGTGGAAGCGGCGATCCACATGCCGGTCCATACGACGCCCTGGCCGACACCGGAAATGATCAAGCCGGGAACGATCAGCAGGTAGCCGGAGTCGACACCCGCCCCCAGCGGGAGGAGGGCAGTACCCGCAATGCCGATCAGGAAGCCGCTCAGGAGCGTGCTGCGCATGCCGAAACGGGTGGCAAGCCTTTCGCCCCATTGGGTTCCGAGGGCGATGGAAAGCGAAGGCACGATAAATGCCAGACCGGTTTGCAGGGCGTTGAATTGATGCACATTCTGGAACAGAACCGTCAGGAAATAAGGGATCGCGCCGAATGTGCCCATGTAAAGAAAGGTTATGATCATGCCTGTGACAAGGCTGCGTCTCCGAAGGAGATGCAGCGGCATGAGCGGATCCGCGGTACGGATTTCGATCCGTACAAAAGCGAGAAACAACAGAAGGGACATGACGGCGCATACCAAAATGCTGACCGAACCCCATCCAGACTCCGGTCCCTGCACGAGAACATAAACGAGAAGGGTCGCGGCAGCGGTAAAGGTTAGCGCGCCGGGGAGATCGAAGCGGTTTCTTCCCGATCGGGCGGAGTCCCGCGGAATCACGAAGAGGGCTGCAAGGGCTGCGCCGCCGGCGAAGAGCACGTTGACGAAGAAAACGGCTTCCCATCCGATGGCATTCGTTAGAATCCCGCCGAGAAGGGAACCGAGGGTCAGCCCGCTGGCCCCGGCCCCGCCCCACACCGCGAGGGCACGGTTTCTCCGGGGGCCTTCTTCATACAGTCGATTGATGAGCGACAAGGTAGCCGGAAAAAGAAACGCGGCTCCAATGCCTTGGAGCGCCCTGGCCATGATGATGACGAGTGGATTCCAAGCCAGCCCTCCGAGCAGAGAAGCCAGCGCAAACAGAAGCAGCGCGGAGACGAACATCCTTTTTTGCCCGAGCCGGTCCGAGGCGCGGCCGCCAAGAAGGAGGAAACCGCCGCAAAAAATCGTATAGGCGCTGACCACCCACTGAAGGGATTGCTTCGAAAAGCCCAGCGCATGGCCCACTTCGGGAAGCGCGACGAACACGATATTAATGTCCAGGGAGTAGATCAACTGGGCAAACGCAAGGATCGCCAGGCTCCAGCCCAAGGCTTTCCTTGACGCATCCGGTTTGGTAGCAGAGTGGGCAGCGGCAGTATTCTTACCCCTTGAAACTGTGGAGGATAAATCTCGTGGGGGCATTAAAAAGCACCTCGTTTCAAAATATTTTGAAATGATTATATTTCAAGAAAAGTTGAATTGTCAATAAGGGAGGCGTATAATATTTTCCATGAGACCCAATTATGAAAATGATATGGCCAAAGCGGCCAAAGCACTTAGCGACCCGATTCGGATGAAGGTTTTGGTGATGATCAAAGAGGGCAGGCAGCCGGATTACCAGTCGCCTGTCTGCACGTTTGAGCCTGCTGCCGTGTGTCCTGCGGATTTGCAGCTTAAACTGGAGGACGTATCGCCGTCCAAACTGTCCTACCATTTGAAGGAGCTCAAGGAAGCGGGCTACATCAAAGAATGCAGGGAGGGAAAGAGGCACTATTATACGCTGCAGCCGGACAAACTGAAGGATTTTGCGGAGTCCTTGGGCTGGCTGTATGAATAAGAGGAGGCGGGCGGCACGGTATAGGGATTTGTAAACTCATGCCGGCACCTCTTCCGGATAAAGCAAAAGCGCCTCCGGCATTGACGGGGGCGCTTAAAATTTGCAACCATGCAGCGTGAAGGGGCATTTTCATAGAGGTTCAGGAAATAGCGGCGAAGGATGAACAAAAAATTGCAAATGAAGTCAACAACTTTAAAATTGATTCCGTACCGCTGCTTCGCTTAGGTATAAGAAGTGCATAAATCGGCATGATTCTTAGAATCTTAATTGCGAAGGAGGCGGTCACTTGAGGAAATGGGCAATTCTGATCTCCGTTATGTTCTGTATGTTGTCCGGTGGAAGGCTTTGTTTTGCCGAGGAAAAACCTTATTCGGATTCAAGAAAACTGCAAACGGAGGACATGCTTATGCTGGTCCTTTTACCTCAGATGCAATCGAAGCTGGTTGAAGCATATGAGGATATTCTGACGGAGCCTCCTGGTTTGTATCCATATTTCGTGGATGTCACTAACGTCGAACGGATTCACGGTTATCGAACGTTTAGTTTTTGGATTACTTTAGAGGCAACTCCCACCGTCGGACCCCACATTCCTGTAGGAAAAGATCGTTTTATTTTCAAAATCTCCCCGTACGACATTAAACTCGGGCATTATGAACATTTGAAGGGTCCAATCAGGATTAACTTCCCGCCGAACTATGAGGATATTATTAAACATCAGCCGTTAGGGATGCGTAAATGGGGCGATGCTTTGCTGAAGGAAGATTGATGGGACATGCCGCATAGACTCTATTTCATATGAAGGGACAAAAAACATTTTGCTATTGAACATACTGCTGGCCGCGGCTGTTTCGATCGGTGCAGCGTCAGCCCTCGAGGAGCCCGTTGATTTTAACAAGATCAAAACTCATGCGGACTTTAAACTGCTTTTGCCCGGCGGGAAGCTTGCCCGCGATTGAAGGGTTGAAGTCAGATCCCCGTATCTGCTGCGATTTAACGAACCGATCCGGAATGTGAGGCTGCATTATTTTGATCCTAAGGGAGAATACGTTCTGGGCATCGAGCAGCATAAGGCCAAGGGATATGTATATAAGAAGGAAATCGAGATCATCGACCTTCGAAACCACACTTCACGGACAAGGATCGTGCAGGAGCATTTTGAGCAGAGTACCTTAGGGGAGGTCGTGCAAATCGGTAAAGCTAAAGGATATTTTGTCGCTTGGGTCGATCGGAAGCCAATCCCCGGGGGCATTTTGCATTGGATCCAGGGCGATACTTATGTCGAGATGGAAAGCATGACCATTACCAAGGAAAAAATGATCGAAGTGGCAAGATCCATGAGGTGACGAGGAGCGCGGAAGAAAAAGCAGCTATATCAGCGAAATTGAACGCTGGCATGCCTCCGCGCGTTTTCCTTAACAAAACACAAGCCCATCGATAAAAAAGACATGTCTTTCCACACCTGCGCAAGTTAAAATGTAAGCGATTTCAAAATAGAGGGGATGCGGAATGCAATCCTAGCCACTTCGCACAATCCTCATTTCAGAGAGGTGGGATTTTATTGATGGGCTCGATGAAAAAGCTTGGCCTCGGCTTCATGGCTCTGTTGCTGATACTTCCGGCTATATCCGGCAGCAAGGACAAGGCGGCTGCAGCCGGCGACCCAAGCGCCAATCTGGCGCTCGGCAAAAACGCGCAGGCCAGCTCCGGGAAGGCCGGCAATGCCGTGGACGGCGATCCTTCGACCGTCTGGCAGCCGCTGGCGGCGGACCGCGGGGACGATATGAACGTCTGGATATCGGTCGACCTCGGAGCCAGGGAAACCTTCAACAAAGTCATGTTTCATCTCAATCGCGCGGATAACCTAAAGGATTATCAAATCCTTTATTCCGACGACAACGGCAGCTGGAATCAGGCATACGGCAAAAATAAAGATTTGACGGCAACGGAGGCAGCAATGTTCGAAAACGTGTCCGCAAGATATATCAAACTCCATCTCAATTTAAGCAAAGACTTGAACGTTCAATTGTCCGAACTTGAAGTGTATCACAGCACGGAAGCGCCGGCCCCCGCCGGGCTGAAGCGGATCTATTTTACGGACCCGAGCGGGAAGGAATACCCGAACAATGCCGAAATCCGCTTGAATAAAGGCGAGAAAGGCAGCCTGGTCCTGAAGGGCGAACTGGACTCCGGGCAGGAAGTGGATTTGACGCCTTACGCCAAGACGTTCGCGGCGACGACGCAGGACGTGAGCATCGATCCTTCGGGAGCGTTTACGGCCAACCAGGTGGGCGCGGCGCTTGTGCATGGCGTAGTGCAAACGACGACGCAGCTGAAAACGAATGATTTTTGGATCGTGGTCGATGATCCGAACGCGTTTGCGGATGAGAAATACGTGATGAACTCCACGCTCGCCCATCCGCGTATCCCAAGCGAAATAGGCCAGCCTGCACTCATCGAGCCGAAAGATGCGTATCCATCCGTGTCGACCATCTCCAACGTGAACGGCACGCTGAGCGGCGAACTGGTCTACGGCGGCAAGGTCATTGCCAAGCTGGACCCGGTGGCCGTGGCGAAAGGGGAGACCAAGCAGTGGACGCCCGCGGGCACGGCAGATCAGAAAGGCCGGTACGAAATCCGGCTGACGATGGAGCAAGCAGGCAAACCGCCGGTATACGACTCCTTCTACTTTACAGTATGGGACAAAAAGAGCATTCCGAAGGACCAGAGCCAAATCGCCTTTCTGGGCGATGACGGCAAGCTGGTGTACGTAAGCGACTTCCGCGGCAATCAAATTCTGGATTTTTCGAACGCCGGCTACATGGGCGGCGGCGTAAAAATCCCGAACGTCAAAGTGAAGGCGACGGTGAAGCCGGGGGACGGGGACGACACGGCCCGCATTCAGGCGGCCATCGATGAAGTGTCTCAATTGCCGGTGGGCAAGGACGGCTTCCGCGGAGCGGTTTTGCTTAAAAAAGGGAAATACGAGGTCGGAGGCACGCTGAAAATCAAAGCCAGCGGCGTCGTGCTGCGGGGCGAAGGGCAGGATGACAAAGGCACCCTCATCTACGGCACGGGAACGACGCCGCGCAATCTGATCGAAATCGGGGAAAATACGGGCCTTAGCATCGATAACGACTCCATGAGAACGATCACCGATCTGTACGTGCCTTCCGGCTCCCGGACCTTCCACGTGGACGATGCCAGCGGGTATCAGGTTGGCGATACGGTCGTGGTCCGCCGGATCGGCGACAAAAACTGGATTCACGAGATCGGCATGGACTACATTTATAATCGCCCGGGCGGAACCGTCACGCAGTGGTCGCCGTTTAATCTCGATTTTGACCGCGTCATCACGGCGATCGACGGCAACACGATTACGGTGGATGCGTCTATCGCCAATGCCATCGAGCAAAAATGGGGCGGCGGGCAGCTGTTCAAATATACGGATGGCGCCCGGATCGAGCAGGTCGGCGTGGAGAACATGCGAGCGGATACCGAGTTCGACCCGAGCGTGATGGATACGGTGATGGACAACGACAAAACCGATCCGTACCATGCCGACGAAAAGCACGCGGAACGTTTTGTCGTTTTTAACAGCGTCAAAAACGGCTGGGTCCGCGACGTGACCGGTTATCATCTGTCGTATTCGCTGGTGCAGATGAGCCGCAACTCCAAATGGATTACGGTGCAGGACAGCAAAATGTACGACATGGTCAGTATCATTACCGGCGGCCGCCGTTATGTGATCCACCAGATGGGGCAGCTGAATTTGGCGCAAAGGATTTACACGGAAACGGCGCGGCATGCTTTTGTCGTCGACAGCCGGGTGCAGGGGCCAAACGTGTTCCTGGACGGCAAGGCGACCCAAAACTACAACACGAGCGAACCGCATCACCGCTGGTCGGTCGGCGGCCTGTTCGACAACATCGATGCGCCGATCTCCATCCGCGACCGCGGCTGGCTGGGCAGCGGGCATGGCTGGGCGGGAGCGAACTATGTCTCCTGGAATACCGAAAACGAGCTCACTTCGCAGCAGCCGCCGACGGCGCAAAACTACGCGATCGGACATGCGGGTCCGAAGGTGCCCGGCCTCGTGCCAAGCGAATACGACCCGCGTCCGCGCAGCGACGGTTACTGGGAAAGCCTCGGCAAACACGTGAAGGTGGAAAGCCTGTACAAACAGCAGCTGCTGGAACGTCTGGGCAAAAAAGCGCTGGACAACATCAAACGATAGATTTTGGTTTGGCAAACGAAGCTATGGATGCCGCGGGCGGCGTCCGTAGCTTTCTTTTTTCAGGTTAGGTAGAATAGGGGATGGCCTAGCATTTGGTTAAAAAATAGCGATATTTTATGCGCTGGGAGGGCAGAACTCAAAATGAGAAACGAACAACAATTCATGGATTTGCTCGTCGACTTCGCCGTCAATGATCCCCGGATTCGAATGGTCACGCTGGAAGGGTCGCGAACCAACGCCAACATCCCCCGGGATGCGTTTCAGGATTTTGATATTTCTTATTTTGTGACGGATATGGATTCGTTCAAAGCAAGCGATGAGTGGCTGAACGTCTTCGGGGAACGCCTGATGATGCAAAAGCCGGAGGATATGGAGCTTTTTCCGCCCGAACTCGGCAATTGGTTTTCGTACATCATTCTTTTTGAGGACGGGCTTAAATTGGATCTAACGCTTATTCCGGTAGCCGAGTCTGATGAATACTTTGCAGGCAGCGACGGTTTGGTCGAGGTTTTGCTGGACAAGGACGGTCTCGTCAAACGCGAGGTTCGTCCGAGCGACCGGCAGTATTGGATCCAAAAGCCGACTGCCAGGGAGTTCGACGATTGCTGCAACGAATTTTGGATGGTGTCCACGTACGTCGTCAAGGGATTGGCCCGCCAAGAGATTCTGTTCGCCATCGACCATTTGAACGAGATTGCCCGGCCGAATTTGCTGCGCATGATGTCCTGGCAGATCGGGACAGAGAAGGGCTTCTCTTTCAGCGTGGGCAAAAACTATAAATTCATCGACCGTTATCTTCCGCCGGAAGATTGGGAAAAGCTGCTGTCCACGTATGCCGAACAAGGGTACGCGAACATGTGGCAATCTTTATTGACTTGTTATGAATTGTTTCGGAAATATTCCAAAATGGTATCCGCCAGCCTGGGCTACGACTATCCGGATTATGACGCGGCCATCACCGGCTACACGGAACGGATTTATGCAAAATCTAACACTCCATGACAAAGATCGATAAAAGTGCTATGCTGAAATAGAAAGAAAACACAACTTTTTTCCTACGAGGGATGTTGAAAAATCCTATCATTTCACGCGGCTTCTTTTTTCTGAAAGAGGCTGCTTTTTACGGAAAAGTTTGTGAAAAATATCATTTGTTCGGTGGCTTTGTTTTGCGCCGAATCCATATTCCCGAAAGAATAGGGGTATCCTTAGAAGAAAGGAGCATCGGCGAACATGCTCAAGCAATTTCGAAAAGCTTCCCGGTTCGGCGTCGTGCCGGTCATGCTCATCCCGGTTGCGCTGGGCGCGCTCGGCGCGTTTGTGTGGGACGGCGTGTTTAACGTCTGGTTGTTCCTGATAACGCTGGTCGGGGCGGCGTCCGCGCATTTGTTTTCCAACATGATCAACGACCTGTGGGATTACAAAAGCGGAACGGATACCGCGGCGAAAGAAGCGGTTGACGCCGTTTCGACCAACTCCGGGTTTTTGACGAACCAGGTGTGGAGCGTCCGCAAGTTTGCGGCCATCACGTGGGGACTGTTTGCGCTGGCTGCCGTTTGCGGCATCGTGCTGGCGATCTGTTCCGGCATCTGGGCGTTTGTTTTCGGAGCCCTCGGCGGGCTGATCGCTTACTTTTACGTGGCGCCTCCGCTGAAGTTCGGGTACCGGGGGAAAGGGTACAGCGAAATCGCGATCCTGCTCTCCTTCGGCGTGCTTCCGGTCATGGGCGCTTATTACGTGCAGACTTCCCATTTGGATTTGAGGGCGCTGCTGCTTTCACTTCCGATCGGACTTTTGACGACGCTGATTTTGTTCAACCACCATTTTCTGCATTGGCAGGCCGACCGTCAGGCGGGCAAACGCACGCTGGTCGTCGTATGGGGCGAGAAGCGGGCATTGGCGTTTTCCAGATTCCTGCTTTTTCTGGCCGCCGTCATGCTGGTCATCAGCGTCATTGCCGGTGCGCTTCCGGTATACGGTTTGCTGGCGCTGCCGGCCATGCTTCCGCTTTACCAGGTATACGGCAGGCTGAAGCCGCAAAACAGCTCCCATGCTTATTTGCCTTTGATGGGCGCATCCGTCAAATCCGCGCAGCTCAGCGGTCTGATCATGATCGTGTGCCTCGTGATTCAAGGACTGATTTGATTTGCTTATTCCATCCGTAAAAGAAAGGAAGTCTTAGCCACATGGAACAACAAAAAGTGATCGGCGATTTTCATACCATTTTGTCGGAAGGCGAGGTTTGGAAAATCGGCGGGTTTCCGCTGCCGGACGGTTCGTTCTGGGAATACCGCGAGCCGAATGCGGTCGTCATCGTCCGCAACGGCATCCTGTACGTACGCGCTCCGCTGAGCCGCCAAAACGACCAGATTCAAATTTTGGACAACGCCAAACATATGTATTATTCGGTGGAAACGATCAAGGTGCCTGAATCCGGCGAAGTCAGCTTTGAGCTGCAAATCCGAGCGCGCACGCAAAATACGGTCCCGGGCGACCTGTACGACGGTTACGTGTCGCTTAACCTGCTCGATTTTACGACGGGAGCGGCGCTCGACTTTTTTGCCGGAAACGACAAGTACGCCAGCGTGTACGCGGTGCTTCCTTTCCCGGGGGTTGAGGTGCCGCCGTCCGATAAAACGCGTTATTTCTGCATTTTCAAGGAAGATACCAACTTCAAAGCGCGCGAGTTCAACACGTACAAAATTACGTATGACCGCGGCAACGACGAAGCGATCTTTTATCTGAACGGTGTAGAAATCCGCCGCGAAAAACAGATTCCGATCAAATTCAATGAATTTACGATCGCGCTTGGCATCATGACCGAAAAAGACATTTCGCCGGAGGGCAGCGTGTCCGTCCACGGGCAAACGGTCACCGCGGAATATTCGCCGGTCACCGTGACGATCAAAGACGGAAGCCACTCCGGCAGCAATAAGGAAGAGAAGTAATATTCAATGGAAAGAGGCGTCCCTGACTCCGTTGTCGGAGGGAAGGGGCGCCTTTTTTCGATTGAGAAGCCATCATTTTCGGGGCTCTGTTTTTTAGAGGACGCGCGAACGCCGGGGAGCAGGTGCCGCCGATGGCGTGAAAATGCGATCCGCAGGCGTGTTGCCAAGCACCCGGATCCCCGCCACCAACGCGATCAGGAAACAGGCGCCCGCCGCAACCGTCGGAACCGACCATTCAAGAACGGCATGGCCTAAAACCGTCTGCCAGCCGATCGCGATCAGCCCCAATACATAAGCGATGCCGGCAACATGAACCAGCCGCAGCCGCGTTTCCCTGGAAAGGGAAGAACGCTCCGCCAACCAGCCGACGAGCGGGATCGCCTGAAGCGCGTGGAAACCCAAGCCGTGCAGCCAAATGATGTTCCCGTGAAGGCCCACCGTCCGGCCCTGATTCACCGAAATCCAAATGCCCGCGGCAAACGACAGCGTGACGGCAACCATGGCATAGCGAATTCCGGTTGCAAATTCCGGATAGTTGGCGTATACCTTGGGATGGAAATAGGTAATGGCGATGGCCAGGTAAAAAAGAACGAGAAGCAATGCGACAAAAGCGAAAATATTACCGACCGCCTCGTCGAAGGGAGTGCCCCCAACGACAAACCTTGGATTCACCCCGCGAAAATTTTGCACGGTTTCGGCTGCATAGGAATAAAGCGCAAGCACGATATACGGATACCGGAAGAATGCCCTGCCTTTGCTCCCCAGCCCGGTATACGGCAGGATGGCCGCCGTGGACAGCAGAAAGATGCCGATGGCTGCGTTAAAAGAGAACGCATTTAGAATGTTTCCTCCCGGAGCCGCCTCGCTCCCGAATGCGAGCACCCAAAGCCCGCAAAACGCCGAGAGCAAAAAACCGAGCACGGATGTCAGCACGAGCCATTTCTCGCCTTCAAACAAGCGGATGGCTGCGCTTTGTTTTGTACTTCTGACCTTTCTCACAACGAATCTCCCCAATCCAGTTCAATTTTGAAATTAACTGTATTTTATTGGGAATGGGTCCTTGCTGCCTCCATCCGGGGACTGGACTTTTTCCTGGACCTTGGTCGATAGGATCCCCGACTTCAAGCGGGGAAGCGAGGGGAGCCCTGGAATGGCCGGTTCAATCCAATAATTTAGGACTAGATGCCCATTAAAAAACATCGAATATTGTCGATAAACAACATTAGATTCCATCAAACCGGCCGGAAAAGCCGTCCTCCGGAACGCAGGCCGCGCATGGAGGCACGGAAGCACCGGCTGAATCAAGCCATCGCTATTCGAAGGAGATGAATTATCGTTGAAAACAATAAGAAACCTGCTTACGCTTGTGCTGGTCATCATCTTGACGGCCGGCCTTGCCGGAATGACCTCGGCTTCAAGCGGCAAGAAAGCGGATTCAAAAGGCGCCAAGCCCCCGTTTGCCCTCGACTTTAACGACATCGGGGATGCGGATTGGGCCGAAGCCTACATCGCCAAAATGAAATCGAAAAACGTACTTCAAGGGTTCGAGGACGGATCGTTCCGGCCGAATCAGCCGGTCACCCGGGTAGAGGCGATCGTCATGGCCGTGCGGCTGCTCGGACTGGAAGACCAGGCCAAAGCCCAGAAGCCGGATGCGAAGCTTCATTTCAAAGATGCCGAACTGATCGGCAAAAAATATCCTTGGGCAAAGGGTTATATTTTGGCGGCGCTGGAAAACGGCTTGTTCGACGCTTCCGAGCAAGCGGTGCAGCCTGAAAAGCCGGCAAGCCGCGTGTGGATTGCGGGGCTGCTCGTCAAGTCGCTCGGGCTGCAGTCCGAGGCACTGCATGAAATGACGAAGACGCCGGCGTTCAAGGATGCGGCTGCCATTCCTGCCGGCTCCGTCGGTTATGTGAACGTTGCGGTCGAAAAAGGGATCATCAGCGGTTATCCGGACGGCACGTTCAAACCGAACAAAAACGTGACCCGGGCCGAAATCGCCGCCTTGCTGGACAGAACGAGCGGCGGTCTGCTCGATCAGGCCGGCGCGGTTAAAGTAAGCGGCGTGATTCAGAACATTGAATTCAACAAATCCAAAACGCCGGCCACGGTCAGCGGCAGCGTCTACGGTTCCGTTGACGGCAGCGTGACTATCGCTACATACGCGAACCAATCGTTCACCTACGGCATTTCGCCCGAACTGCTCGTGTCGTACCATACCAAATATGTCCGCGCAGACCAATTGGCGGTTCATGACTCCGTACAGCTGGTCGTATTGGACAACATCGTCAAAGAAGCCGTCCTGCTCGATGCGAAGCCGAATGATGGCGGGAAAGATTCCGCGCCGAAGCCGAACGAGCCGTCGAAGGTAACGGTCGTTCAATTGGAACTTGAAATGAAGCTGACCGGCCAGGGCAAAGTGGAGGCGGAATACGAAAACAAAAAAGGGAAGATCGAAGCGGAGTTCGAGCGCAAGTCCGGCCAAACCCGAGAGAAGCTGGAAGGAAAACCAGCCGCGGAGGCCATCGAAAAATGGCTGAGCGATGCGGCGATTACCGAGCGGACGAATCCCGAGGATGCCCTCAGCAAACTGGTATCGGTGCTTAACGTGAATCCGGGCGACGTCCAAGAGATCGAGCTTTCGGTGAAATTCTCGAACGGAAAAGAAATCAACATCGAAAAAAAGCAACCGGAACAAAACCAAAGCAAAGGTAAACATGAAGACAGCCATGGACCCGGAAATGGAAAAGGCCACGGGAAGGGTAACGGCAAAAAGTAACGAGAACGGCACATCATGCATAAAAAACGTATGGTCCCTATGGGCAACGTAAATGTGCAACAGCCTCCGCATTCGCGGAGGCTGTTTGATTTCACAGGCTTGGGGGCAAAAGAATTCCCCGCCAAAAAAAACCGCCCCAATTGGGACGGCATCATCAGCGTTAAAGCATTTTTTATCAGGCAAAGCCCGTTTATTTTTTCAAATCCTCAATCGAGTTGATGTCCACGTAGGACGGCACGACAAGCCCGGTTTTGACGCCGGTCATGTTGGCGCCGAGGTCATCGACTTTATCCTTGTATTTGTCCATGTAGTCCGCGTGGGTCAGCGGCAGCCAGGCCGCGGCGGTCGCGTCCACGTCGCCGTTGGCGACTCCGGTCCACATCGGGCCGGCTTCGACCTGCAAGGCCGTTACCTTGTAACCAAGCTTCTCTTGAAGGATATATTGGAGCAGATTGGTGCTGGCGATTTCCGAATCCCAGGCGACATAGCTGAGCTTCAGCTTATTGCCGCTTACCGGCTTCAGATCCTTGATCCATTCGTTTACGCGGTCGGGATGGTCTTCGGCCCATTTTTTCGCCGCATCTTCGGGTTTGGCGCCTTCTTCGATGGCGGTCATGATTTCGCCCATTTCATCCGACGTCCATTCGAAACGGTCCAGAAACTCGTAGGCCGTCGGCTCATCCTCTTTCAAGCCTTTGCGGGCCACGGTGTGAATCTCTTCGGCTTCGCCGTATACCTTTTTCGGGTCGTCAAGATATTTCAGATCGTATTTGGAGAACATCCAGTGCGGCGTCCAGCCGGTAATGATGACGGGCTTTTTGGCTTTGATGTCTTTGGCCAGCGTCGCCGTCATGGCTGCACCGGAGCCTTCGATCAATTTCCAGTCCGACAAGCCGTATTCCTCGATCGCTTTGCTGGTGGCCTTCATGATGCCCGCGCCCGGGTCGATGCCGATGATTTCGTGATTGACTTGCTTGCCGATGGATTCCGCGGAGCTTCCGTTCTCCGTTTTGCCGTTATCCGCGCCGCCGCTGCCGCTGTTGCAGGCAGAAAGCGTCAGTATGCCGGCGAGACCGAGCAGCATCAACCATTTGCTTTGTTTTTTCATCTTATCTTCCCCTTTTTCGATCGGATTTTTTGAACAGCTGTTGCGTAAAACGGTCCAGTACGATAGCCAAAATAACGATCACCAGTCCGGCTTCAAAACCTTTGCCGATTTGCAGCTGGGTTACGGCGCGGTATACTTCCGCTCCGATCCCCTGCGCGCCGATCATCGAAGCGATGACCACCATGGACAGCGACAGCATGATCGTCTGGTTCACGCCCGCCATCAGCGTCGGCATCGCGAGCGGCAGCTGCACCTTAAACAGCTTCTGGCCCGAAGTCGAACCAAAGGCATCCGCGGCTTCCGTCAACTCGCCCGACACTTGCTGAATGCCCAGCATGGTGAGGCGGATGGTCGGCGGAATCGCAAAAATGACGGAGGCGATGACGCCCGGCACGACCCCGATGCTGAAGAAGGTGACGGCAGGGATCAAATAAACGAACGCCGGCATCGTCTGCATGAAATCGAGCAGCGGCGTGATGATCCGGGCAGCGCCTTTGCTGTATGCGCACCAAATCCCGATCGGAATGCCGACGACGACGGAAATCAGCGCGGCCGTAATGACGAGGCTTAAGGAATCCATCGTTTGGGACCAATACCCCAAATCATAAATCAGCAGGAAGCCGATGACGGAGAACAGGGCCAGCGACCAGCGCCCGACCAGGAAGGCCAGGATGCCCAAAATAACGATAAAAAGAAAAGGATGAGGCAGCATGAACACCCAGGTAAAAGCATTGACGATCCCTTCAATGGCGCCGGAGATCATATCGAACAAAAACGTCAGATGATCTTCCATCCAGCCCACGATCGTCTCGATCCATTCATCCAGCGGTAGTTTCGGCATCCGGCATCACCTCCTTCGGATGGTTTTGTCCGGCGAGGGCACCGAGCAGTGCTCCGCGGACAATAACGCCGAGAAGGCGATTTTCGTCGTCGACGACGGCCAGCGGCACCTTGGACAGGCTCGTGATTTCGAACAATTCGTTCATGACGACGTCCGGATGGACGCGCGGCCCGTCGACGATCAGAATATCTTCCAGCGACTGTCCGCCGCGCATGGCGGCCGAAGCGTCCTCCGCCGTGATGACGCCGAGCAGGCGTTTGGCGCGGTCGACGACGAACAGGTTGGAAATGCCGCGTTCGCGCATCAGCTCCAGCGCGACGCGCGGCCCCCTGTCGGCCATGATGGTTTCCGGACGGCGCATGACATGGGATGCGGTCAGCACCTTCGAAAGGTCGACATCCTCCACGAAACGTTCCACATAGGCGTTGGCCGGTTGGGTCAAAATTTCCTCCGGCGTTCCGACCTGCACGACGGCGCCGTCCTTCATCAGCGCGATCCGGTCTCCGATCCGGAGCGCTTCATCAAGATCATGGGTAATGAAGACGATCGTTTTTTTCATCTTCTCCTGCAGATCCAGCAGCTCATCCTGCATATCCCGCCGGATCAGCGGATCAAGCGCGCTGAAGGCTTCGTCCATCAGCAAAATTTCGGGATCGTTGGCAAGCGCCCTGGCCAGGCCGACCCGCTGCTGCATCCCGCCGCTGAGTTCGTCCGGGCGTTTGCTTTCCCAGCCCGCAAGTCCGACGAGCTCCAGCGATTGCTTCGCTTTTTCCCGCCGCTGGCGTTTATCCGCTTTTTGTATTTCAAGCCCGTATTCCACGTTTTCAAGCACGGTGCGGTGCGGAAACAGCGCAAACTTTTGGAACACCATGCTGATCGTTTGGCGGCGGACGGTACGCAGCTGCTCCTTGTTCATTTTCATCAGATCTTTGCCATGCACGAGGATTTCCCCGGACGTCGGCTCGATGAGGCGGTTCAGCATCCGCACAAGCGTCGATTTGCCGCTGCCGGACAATCCCATGATGACGAAAATTTCGCCGGCCTCGATATCGAGGCTGACCCGGTTGACGCCAACCGTAACGTTTTTCTCCTTGGCTATTCTTTCTTTGGTCCAACCTTGCTCGAGAAGCTCCACGCAGCTCTCCGCGTGGGGACCGAACAATTTGCTTACCTTATGAAGCTGTAAGATGGACAAATGAATCCCCCCTTTAAACCAGTTAGAGCACAAAAATTGCAAAAACCCATGATTCGATCGGCGGCCCTTTAAACAGCAGAAAAAAAGAGCGCCGATGGAATCCGTGGCGTTGAACGATGCAACAACTAACAATATCGTAACAAACGTATTAACAGTATGTAAAGAACGTACAGAAAAAACTGTACAAACCATTCCTCGGGTTTCCTCCCGTATGCTCCCGTATGCGGCTTCTGAGGCTTCTTTACTTTTAAAAGGCGTTTTTCTACAATAGACCAAGAAGGTTGTTGCCTCTGGATTTTCGTCTAAGCGATGAGTGATCTAACGGAAAACACCCGAGAGAATGGCTGAACTATAAGGAGGTTGCAAGCATGGGCTTGGACCCGGGCAAAGAAGCGCAGCATGCGGCGCTGGACAAAATACGCAAACGTGTGATCGAAACGATCGGGCGAAATATGGACTTATACGGCATTTCCTTATCGACGGGACATCTCTATGGCCTGCTGTTTTTTGCGGACAAGCCGATGACGCTGGATGAGATGGGCGCCGAAATGAAGATGAGCAAAACCAGTATGAGTACGGGCGTTCGCACGCTTCTTGATCTGAAAATGGTAAACAAGGTTTGGGAAAAAGGCTCGCGCAAAGACCTGTATGAAGTGGAGTACGATTGGTACCAGACGTTTACCGACTTTTTTGACATCAAATGGAGAAAGTCCGTGGAATCCAACATGATGGTCCTTCGCAAAGCGACGGATGAAATCAATAAAATGGAGAAGGAATACGCGGAAGATCCGGAAATGATGGAGATGCTGCGCAAAGACAAAGCCAAGCTCCAGGATGCGTTCGCTTATTACGAGTGGCTGGACCGGCTGATCGATACCTTTGAAAACGGGGACATTTACAAGCTGGTACCGAAAGTGCCGCCCAGGGAAAATTAATCATAGAGGACCGGGATGCTTCAGGCTCCCAAGGTCCTTTTTTTGTGTCTTCTGCCCGTGGACCGGCGCTGCTGGAACCTTTTGTCAAGCGGGTACGTCAGGAAGGGAAAACGTCACGAGTAAGAGGGGGATTCTATGAAAAAGCTTGGCTTGCTTATGCTCATCGTTATGCTGACTTTCATCTTCGGCTGTTCCGACCGGCAGGAGCCGCAAAACGGCAAAAAAACTCCAGAAACGCCTCACCATACGGAGAAACCGGGAGCAGACGGCCAAACATCCAAGGGCGCCGATGTGGTCGACATGCACGGGATGGTCAAAAACCTGGGAAGGCTGGATGCTTTCGTGAACGAAAAAGAGGGAACGCAGCGGCTGATCCGGTACACGATCGAAGGCGATCCCATTTACCATGATTTAACGCGTAAAAACGGCCGGGTCGAGCTGCGGCTGGATACGACGATGGACGAATACGGTTCGGGCACGGTAATGACCTTTGACTGCGGCCGGATGAACCGCGGGGAAACGGAAACGCAAATCCGGTATGTTCTTACGGGCTGCGCAGGGGAAAGGGAGGAGGTCGAGCTGTTGACGGTTCATTTTGACGTGAGCAGGCAGGACCGCTTCGATATAGTTCTGAAGTATGGTCCCGGCTTGAAAAATGAAATCAATACGGCGGAACAGAAGCTTGTAAAAAGCCTTGAAGGCGACAGCATGGCAGCGGTCAGCGACTTTGCCATTCCGGAAAAGGATCTCCAGAAAATATACCGCGCCTTGGTCCTTGCCGGTTACCTGACCGAGAAAAAGCTCTCTGCTGCCTGCAGCGGCCCCGCGGGGGATGCGTATGATCTGACGGTATACATCAACAGCGGCAAACGGAATTTTCGGTGGAATTCCTGCGACGGCAGTCCGGACGGCAAGCAAATGACGGCGGTAGCGAAGGAAATCATCGGGATCGTACACTCTGGTTCCGTCTATCGGTCCTTGCCGAAGACGGCGGCGGAGCAAGGGACGGGAAAATAACTTTAGCGAAAGCACCTTTTTTTCTTTTTTTGCATGGTTTTGCCGATCCGGGCCGTCAAACGTTAATAGAAGCCATTCCTCGAGGAAAAAAGGCGGTCTGCTGCAGAAGACCGAATCTTGAACAGAAAGACGTGAACCCTATTGAATATGTTCGCTACGTTTTCAAAAGCAAGCGTTCAGTCGTTATGGATGGCCTGGGAATCGGTGTTTGACCAAATGACGAAATGGCGGAGTTCCTCCGTTCAAACCTATGGAATTTGCAAACTTGTGGTGAAGAGGCATCACGGAAAAAGCCTGGAATGCCATACCGGAGAATGGATTCATGCCGGCGATTGGGTTGGGGAGCTTCATCTGGACAACCGGCAGGTGCTCCGGCTCTCCAAGGAGCTGGGGGCCGACCGTGCGGCGCTGTTGACCGCCAGAATGCTGCGGAAATCGATGCAGGAGATCAGCGCGGCGTTCGAAACCGATCCCGGGCTAGCGCATGTCAAAGCGCTGACCGGCATTACGCTGCTGCACCGCGGGATGATCCACGGGCTTGGCTTTGAGCTGCATCCGCTGAAGTCCAAGAGCTTCCGGATGTTCTCGACCTATTATTTGCGCCTGCTGCTCCGGGTGCTGCACCCGGAAGGCGGAGCCCGCACGAAGCGGCAAGTCACGAAGCTTGTCCCCAAAATGCTGCTGATGACGAGGCAGTCTTTGCTTTTGCGCTATCGGAAGGAAGCATGGGCAAAGGTCGCCGGAATGGCCGCGATCGTGTCATGACGGCTTGTGAAGCGTTTTCAAACAGCAGCCGCCATCTTGGATGGCGGCCTAAAGGATGTCATGGGGAACATGCGCCCGATGGCCTCACCAATGGTGCTTTTTCTTATGGGGTCTGCAGACGTGGCAACGGCTCCGTTTACAGCGGCCCTTCTTACACGGAATTTCCTGACACCAGGAAAACGGATCGTGGTACTTTTTAACTTTTGGTTTATAGATAATGGTTGTGTAAGTGACGCAGCCTTTGACTTCTTTAAAACACCGCTTGAACTTTTTCGGTTTAGGATCGCATTTGCATGAATGTTTTCTCATGAAAATTTTCCCCTCCTAAAGGATATTGGTAGGCTTCCGTATACTATATTTCAGTCGGCCTGCCCTTGACAGGGACACGAAACCAGCTTCATGAAATATGGGCGACGAAGAGCGTTATATCCTTTGTTCTTCGCTGACGGCCATGTCGTTGGCCGGCCACCGGAAAAAGCATGGAAATCCAAGGTACGACCGTTTCTTGCGGTTGTGCCTTTATTTTTTTCGAAAAGAAAATATGCCTATTTACAAATGGAAAATGGTGGGTTATGATAAAGCCATCTTATCGATCTAAAAAATTAGAATGAATTATAAATGTAGAATGATTAATTAAATTGGATCGAAATTTTAAAGAACGGGAGTGTCGCGTTTATGGAACAGAATGAGCACCAATCCATTGAAATCTCGGTGGAGCAGGCCAAATTGCTGGGGAGCGCCCAGCGGGTGAAGATTATCGGAGCGATCGTCGAGACGCCGAAAACAGCCAAGCAAGTAGCCGATGAACTTGGGGAATCGCCGGGAAGCATCCACTATCATATTCAAAAATTGCACGACGGCGGATTGATCGATCTGGTGGAGACCCGGACTGTCGGGGGGATCGTGGAGAAATATTATAAGTCCAAGGCGAAGTGGTTCAACACGAAGGGAACGCAGCTTGTCGATCCGGTTCTGGCAGACGATTATCAAGCGGCATCCAGCACGAAAATGAACGTGAGAATGCAGCTCACTCCGGAGCAGCACGAGGAAATGACGGCCGAATTCAAGGCTTTGCTCGAAACATGGGTTGCGAAGACCTCGGCATCGAAAGCGAAAAACAGCCGGGAATATGCGATCGGAATTCGGGTGATTTCGGCGGAAGCGGCAAAATAACCGGCCAAACCGGGTTGCTTGGGTTATGAATAATGACAAACGGGAAGGGTGTATGGGATGGGGATTTTTAAGAATCGTAATTTCACGCTGCTGTTCATCGGCCGGATCCTGACGAATATCGGGGACAGTTTGTATGCCGTTGCGGCCATGTGGCTGGTGTACAGCCTTGGCGGCTCCACGCTGTATACCGGGATCGCCGGATTTCTATCGATCTTGCCCAGAATCATTCAGCTTTTCTCGGGGCCCATGATCGACCGCGTGCCCCTGCGGGGCCTGCTGGTGTATTCCCAGCTGTTTCAGGCGGTTTTGCTGCTGGTCGTGCCCCTTGCGCATTATTTTGATTTTTTGACGGTTGGGCTGGTGCTGGCGATTACCCCGATCTTAACGACGATCAACATGTGGTTTTATCCCGCGCAAATGTCGGCGCTGCCGAAAATCCTGGATAAAAAGCAGCTGACGCAGGGCAACTCCTTGTTTTCGTTTGCGTATCAAGGGATTGACGTTGCGTGCAACGCCGCGTCGGGGGCGCTCATTGTACTGCTCGGCGCGGTTGCGCTTTATTTGTGGAACTCGCTCGGCTTCTTTATCGGGGCGCTGCTGTTTATGCAGTTGAGAATCAAAACAACACCAAATAATTCGCATAACAACGAACAGAAGATAATAAAAAACAAAACCTCGGAATCGAACACCCGCCGCACCCCGTTCAAGGATTACGTATCGGACATGAAGGAAGGGATTCGGCTGATCCTTGCCACGCCGTTGTCGCGCATCCAACTCGGCGTGATCGTCATCAACGCGGCGGGCGGGGCGACTTTTACGGTCATGCCGGCTTTTGCCGACCGATTGGGCGGGCCCGGGATTTATGGGATGCTGCTTATGGCCGGGGCTTGCGGAAGTTTGCTTGGCGCCCTCCTTGCGCCTTATATGAAGCTGGAGCGGGTTCGTCTCGGCGTTGTTTTTGCCGCCGCTTTCTGCTTATCCGGGATCGCCTGGTGCCTGTGCGTATTCAGCAGCTGGACGTGGCTCGTCGTTTTGGTTTATGGGCTGGCCTGGTTCCCGGGAGGCGTCACCAACGTCATCATCAATACGGTCATCCAAAAAGGCGTGCCGGAAAAAAACATGGGAACGGTTTTTGCCGCGGCTTCCGGGTTAAGCGGTATCGCGATGCCGCTGGGCAATTTGCTTGGCGGCAGCGCAGGCGTCGTGACGTCAAGCTCGGCCGTCATTGCCGTTTGCGGGCTCGCGGTGCTGGGCGTGGGCATCTATTGGATGTTCGACCCGGTCACGCGAAAGCTGCCTGCGGCCGATGACGTGGATCAATCCTGGTTTGCTTCCCCGGAAAAAACGAATGCGGCGCAAGCGACCCCATCTCTATAATTCTTTATTCCTTTTCTTCATATAAAGCGGTGCGGCCCCGCAGGATGAAGTCCTTTACGGGGCCGTTTTTTACATCGGCTGAAAGGCTGAAATGGTTTGCGAAGGGCCGGTTTGTTCAATCGGACTTTTAGTTGCTCTCGGTAAGGAGAGAATTCGGATCCATAGAGGTATCGGATGGGTATAGACCGATATTAGCGCCCAGCGCACGAAAGGAACCGACAACGTCTTCGTAACCCCTGTCGATATGCTGCACGCCGGCGATCGTCGTGGTGCCTTCCGCGCAAAGCCCGGCCAGAATCAGGCAGATGCCTGCCCTGACGTCCGAAGCATGCACCAGGCTGCCGTGCAGCTGGGTGCCGCCTTTAATGTACGCCACGCCCGATCGGACTTTAATATCGGCTCCCATCCGGTTGAGCTGGTAGGCGTGGTTGAATCTGGCCGGGTAGATGCGCTCGCCGATGATGCTTTTGCCCCCGGCCTGCGTCAGCAGGGCGGTTAACGGCTGCTGCAAGTCGGTGGCAAACCCCGGATACATCGCCGTCCGGACTCTGGTTGCCCGCAGCATTCCGGTAGAATGAGCCGTAATGGATTGCTCGTTTTCTTCGATCTCGATGCCGATTTCGCGCAGCTTGGCAATACAAGACCTAAGGTGTGCCGGTATGACGTCCTGGACGGTCACTGAGCCGCCGGTGACGCCGGCCGCCATTAAAAACGCGCCTGCGATCAATCGGTCGGGGATGACGGTGTAAGTACATCCTTTTAACGCGGACACGCCTTCGATCCGGATGGTATCGGTCCCCGCGCCGGTAATTTTGGCACCCATCTGATTCAAAAAGTTTGCGGCATCCGTTACTTCCGGGTCGCGCGCGGCATTAAGCAATACGGTGGTACCCTTAGCGCGGACGGCCGCTAGCATGACGTTGATGGTCGCGCCGCAGGTGATCATATCGAAATAAATGGTTGCGCCCTTTAATTCCTTGGCTTCCACCGTATAATGACGATCAAAAAAAGCGAATGAAGCTCCCATCATCTTTAAGGCTTTAATATGCTGGTCCATCGGCCGGCTGACGAAGTCGTCCCCGCCGGGATACCCGACGGATACTTTTCCGAATTTGGCCAGCAGCGCACCGGCGAAATAATAAGCAGATCTGAAGGCGGACGATTTCGCCGGATCCAAATCGGCACTGTGGATATTTCTCGGATCCAACCGTACGGTTCCGTTCATATCGCGTTCCACGTTCAAGCCGATTTCGGATCCCAGTTCATAGATGACTCTTAAATCGGCGATGTTCGGAATGCCCAGCAGCGTAACGGGTTCATCGGCCAAGCAAGCTGCCGCAAGCAGGGCGAGGGAGCTGTTTTTGGAACCGGGAATGCTCACGCTGCCTAGCAATGGCGAGGAGCGTACAACCTTAATCGCTTTCATTGTTCAGCTTCTCCTTCTTCCGGATCGGTCTCATCCGCGATCCAGATGTTGACGTTTTGGCTTTTGATGTCGCGCAACGTTTTGTCCGAAGCGCCCTGATCGGTAATGAGCAAATCGATCTGATGCAGCGGGATGGAGGTGGCGAACATCTGGACGCCCATTTTTTCGTGTGGGGCAAGACATACGGTGCGCCGGGAAACTTCGGCGACGGCCCGGGTCAAAGCGGCCCCTTCCGGCGTAGCCGTGCTGATCCCGTTCAGGGCGATCCCGCCTCCGGTCACGAAGCCGATATCGAAATAGAATTTTTTGATCATTTCAAAAGCAATCGTATCGATCATGCTGTCGCCGTTCGCCCGCAGCTTTCCTCCAACGAGATACGCCTCGACATGACCCAGGCTGCGAATCGACTCCGCAATGGTCAGCGAGTTTGTGACGATCGTAAAAGGAATGTCCCCCGGAAGAAATTTCAGCATCCCGTACTGGATGCCGGCCCCGCCGATAAAGACGGTATCATTTTTCTGAATGAGGGACGCCGCGTATTTCGAGATGGCGTCTTGGTGCGGCGCCGCGTTTCCGTATCGAACGGATCTGGGCTGGGCCAGCGTGCGTACCTTCGGAGGCGGCGTTAACGGGACGGCGCCCCCATATGTTTTTTGCAGCAGTCCCTGTTCTTCCATGATGGTCAGATCCCGCCGAATCGAATCAATCGACAGGTCAAACATGCCGGCGAGATCTTTTGCAATGACCCTGCCGTCTTTGACAAGCAGCTCCAATATCCGCTGCCGGCGTTCCTCAGCTAACATATCGTTCCTCCATGGTTAAAAATTCGATGCTATGATCTTATCTTATTCCTGATTCTTCGTTCTTGTCAACGATGTTATTCATGATGTTTCGTTTTTGTTCGTTTTTTTGCGGTTTGATATTCTTCTTTATTAACAGCGGAGGCGCCTTCGATCCCTTACTAAGGTACGGAGGGTTTTTCGGAATACGGGTCATCCGGAAAGATTCTTGTCCCCCTGTGCTTGTCAGGCTAGTCTGCATAATGTGAACAAGTCCCTCATAGACATGTATCAATCAAGTAAAACATGTGCTAAAGGGGATGATGTCATGCGCCGGATGTCATGGGTACTCGCCATGATCTTGTGCGTTACCGTCGTATTTGCCGGGTGCGGCAAAAAGGACGCCGCTTCCGTAGTCAAAGGATTAACCGATGTGGCCGACACACTGCAAAGCAAGGAGGGATCTTATAAAGGAACGGGCAAAATGACGTTGTATACGGGCGAAAAACCGCAGGAATACGACATCGAGGTCTGGTACCAAAATCCTTCCTACTACCGGATCAGCCTGACCAACGCGCAAAAGGACGTGACGCAGATCGTTCTCCGCAATGACGACGGCGTATTCGTCCTGACGCCCAGCCTGAAGAAAAGCTTCCGTTTCAAGAGCGACTGGCCCGAAAACCAAGGGCAGGTCTACTTATACCAATCCCTGGTGCAGGGCATCTTGAGCGACAAAACCCGCCAGTTCGCCGAGGACAAAGACGCTTATGTATTCGACGTTGCCGCCAATTACCACAGCTCGTCCCTGGTTCGCCAAAAAATTTGGCTCAGCAAAGACAACTACGCTCCGAAGCAGGTCCAGGTATCCGACGCCGAAGCGCATGTCATGGTGGAAGTGAAATTCAGCGACTTCAAGTTCGATGCCAAGTTCGAAAAGGACTCCTTCGACATGAAACGGAACATGGCGTCCGCAGGCGATCCGACGCTGGGCATGGTGACGGAAGTGGACGAGAACGGAAATCCAATCTCCGCGGACGATTCGCAGGGAGCCGAAAACGCGGCGGCGCCAACAGTGCTTGGAGACTTCGGAACGATCGAACCGGTGTACATGCCGGAAGGCGTTGAACAGAAGGATGTCCACAAAATAGAGGACAGCGCAAACCATACGGTCCTTCTCCGTTATGACGGAACCTATCAATATACCATCATGGAATCGCGCTCCCCGGACCAGGCCGTATCCTCCCTGGCATCCGGAGATGTCGTCGATCTCGGCTTTACGGCGGGGCTGTATACCGAAGACGAGCAAAAGACGCTGACCTGGATGAACGACGAAGGCATCGAATTCCGCATCACGAGCAGCAACCTGCCGTTCGACGAGATGAAAAAAATCGCCGTGTCGCTGCAGGAGCAGACCGGAAAATAACTCCACGCGGGCGGATTCTCCGCTGCAGGGCAGCTGCTCTGCGGCAGGGGACTCCGCTTTTTTGATTGCGGGATGGATCGGTACGCCCGCGTGGTACGGTAAACATGCCCGAAACCGCCCCGCCGTGGTTCATTGACAGTGGCCTTTTCGAACATTACGATTAATGAGCGAGCTTGGCGTAAAACGTAAGAGAAGGTGACTGCAAAAAATGCAAGTTCAATATAGAGCAACACGGGCGGAAATCAATTTGGATCATCTCATCGAGAACTATAAAGCATTCCGGCATGCGCTTCCCGAAGGGATGCGGCTGCTGGCCTGCGTCAAGGCGGACGCTTACGGCCATGGCGCCGTGGAAGTGGCAAGAGCGCTGGAGCAAGCCGGCGCGGACTATTTGAGCGTCGCCTTTCTGGATGAGGCGATCCAGCTTCGCCGGGCAGGCATTCAGGCGCCGGTGCTGGTGCTGGGGTATACGCCCCCGGAAGGAATCCAGGCTGCCTGGGAGCATCGGGTGACGGTGACCGTATTCAGTCCCGAGGTGCTTGAGGCGATCCGGCGTCTGCCGGAAGCAAGCCTGGAGCGGCCGCTCAAGGTGCACGTCAAAATCGACAGCGGCATGGGACGCCTGGGGCTGCTGCCCGGGGACGGGGCGGTGTCCTTCATCGAGGAGGCTGCGGGTCTGCCTCAGGCTGAAGTCGAAGGGATGTTCACCCATTTTTCCAAAGCCGACGAAGAGGACAAAAGCTATACGCAGGAGCAATACCGCCGTTTTGCCGGCGTCGTTGCAGCCATGGAGCAAAAAGGCATCCGCCTCCCGATACTCCATACCGGAAACAGCGCGACCGCGATCGACATGCCGGAGCTGAGCTTCAACATGGTGCGGATCGGGATCAGCCTATACGGCTTGTACCCATCGGATGAGGTCAACCGGCAGCGCGTAGCTCTGCGCCCCGTCATGTCGCTGAAAACCAACGTTTCGTTCGTCAAAAAGCTGCCCCCGCATTGGGGCGTAAGTTATGGCGCAAGATATGTAACAGAAGCAGAGGAAATGATCGCTACGCTCCCGATCGGGTATGCCGACGGTTATTCCCGGATGCTGAGCGGCAAGGCGGAGGTGCTGATCCGCGGGCGCCGCGCGCCCGTGGCCGGAACGATCTGCATGGACCAGTGCATGGTGTCGCTCAAATCCTTCGGGAAAGAAGCGGAAGAGATCGGAGCCGGCGAAGAGGTGGTGCTGTTCGGCAGCCAATCCGGCTCAAGCATCACCGCCGACGAATTGGCTTCCTGGCTTGGCACGATCAACTACGAGGTCGTCTGCATGATCGCGGGCCGGGTGCCGCGCTTGTACGTTCGCGGCGGAAATTCCGTCCGATTGGTCAACTCTCTCCTCCCTGAATAACAGGAAAAAAATGGCCGCCCGACTTTTCCGAAACAGCTAGCAGGAATAACTTGCCTGCTTCTCGAATAAGGATTTATGCCGAGATTGTCTGTACGGACACCGCGGCTGTAGTTTATAATGGAATGCAGCATACCTGATATACCTTCGGCATATATATTCCTTTGTATAAATTTCCTTGAATAAAGTAATACTGGTGCACAAGGGTGTGAAGGTTGTGGGGGTGGAAGAAAAGGTGGCTAATATGCAGAATACCAAACGAATTATGATCAGCTTGCCGGATCATCTTTTGCAGGAAGTGGATGGCATCGTTGCTATGGAAAATTCCAACCGCAGCGAATTGATCAGGCAGGCCATGAAGCTGTATCTGATGGAACGGAAAAAGCGTTATATTCGCGAGTCCATGCAGCGCGGCTACATGGAAATGGCCAAAATCAATTTGACGATGGCCTCTGAGGCGTTTCATGCGGAGGAAGATGCAGACAGCACTTTAGGTCGCTTAGTGAGCGGGGTGTAAACATTGATCGTAAAACGCGGCGACGTTTTTTTTGCGGATCTGTCACCCGTTGTCGGTTCTGAACAAGGCGGAGTAAGACCGGTGCTGGTCATCCAAAACGATATCGGCAACCGTTTCAGTCCTACGGTCATCGTAGCGGCGATTACGGCCCAGATTCAGAAAGCCAAGCTGCCGACGCATGTCGAAATCGATGCGGCTTCGCATGGCTTTGACAGGGACTCTGTCATATTGCTGGAGCAAATCCGAACCATTGACAAGCAAAGGCTGACGGACAAAATCACCCACCTGGACGAGGAAACGATGAAAAAGGTGGATGATTCCCTGCAGATCAGCTTGAGCTTGATCGACTTTTAACCATGAATAGTGCAGTGAAAAGGCGTGCCCGGGGGGCCGCCTTTTTTCGTTTTTTTTTGCGGCTGTTTGCCTGGGAAAAGAGAGGGAGATGATATTTTGATGCGAAATTCGTCATAGCAGAGGCGAAACTTTTTTGATATTTAAGTTAAAAAAGGTTTATAATGGTAAAAAAGGAGGGGGTTTATTGTTTAAAAATATTCATTTAAAGGAAATCCTTATGAGGCTACTGGCCTTAATTTGTATAATTATAGGCGCTCGGTATCTTCTAAATAGTACTAGTATGGGGGATGACCGTGCTTTGGAATTTTTAACTGCCGTGGGAGGAAGCACGGATTCCGCCGACCTGAAAGCCCATTTGGAATCATACATTATCGGATATCGTTTGTTTGGAGGAATATTATTATCTGTTGGTTTATTTCGTTTTTTACAGAAATAATCAAAAAGAGGAGGCTCACAAAATGTGAACCTCCTTTTTTATCACATCAGTCCTGTAAAAGTTGACGGCATCCTCTTCCAAAATACTTTGGAGGGATCGCTTTTTTGAACTCCGACATTCCCCTCGTTAGATGGATCCCCCCCTTGTGGAGAAAGTTTCCACCGCCCCAAATCCTTGATAGACCGCGTAAAAAGATTGTAAAATACAAGCCTCGCACCCGAGCATTTTTGACAAAGCGTTAACGCAAATGCCGACGAAACTGGCAGAATGAAGGGAATAAATGCCCCCTGAAAGAAGCATCTGCCATCCTTGTTTGCCTCTTCCAAAGATGTCCGCTGGAAATGTAGGCAAAAGTTTGTGATAATATACAAGAACCTTGCTTCACTTTTTAGAAAAATATCTAAATTTTTTAGACCGTTTGACGAGGATTTTACGCCAATTTGGAACTTGAAGCTCCATGCCTTGCATGTAATGCGGGTGGAGAACGAAATTTTACATGACAACCATAAATGCATAAAAAGCGCCATTAAACGAACGAAATATACGAACGAACGATGCAATTGTCGCCGAAACAAGCGAATTGAACGGGAAAGAGGGATTTCATATGACGGAAAAAGCAGTTGTCGACATGAATACGGAAGAACAGAAGGCAATCGAACAGGAACGGATCATCCAGCAGACCGCGAAGGAATTGCAGCTTTCGCTGAAGCAGATCCGCACGACGGTCGAGCTTCTGGACGAAGGGAACACCATTCCGTTTATCGCCAGATACCGTAAGGAAATGACCGGAGAACTCGACGAAAACCAGCTGCGCGATATCGAGGAACGTGTTCACTATTTGCGCAATTTGGAGGAACGGAAATGCGAAGTCATCCGGATCATCGACGAGCAGGGCAAGCTGACGGGCGAGCTGAAGACGGCCATCGAGAAGGCGGTCAAGCTGCAGGAAGTGGAGGATTTGTACCGTCCATACCGGCAAAAACGCAAAACGCGGGCAAGCGTCGCCAAGGAAAAGGGACTGGAGCCGCTGGCGGAATGGATCATGGGGCAGCCGAAGCAGGGGGATCTGCAGCAGGAAGCCGCGAAATACGTGGATGCCGAAAAAGGCGTGGAGAGCACGGACGACGCCATTGCCGGCGCAATGGACATTTTGGCGGAAAACATGGCCGACGACGCGACGATCCGCTCCTGGGTACGCCGTTATACGATGGATCATGCGATGCTGACCTCGGAGGCCAAGGATGCCGAGCAGGAATCGGTGTACGAAAACTATTACAATTACCGCGAGCTTGCCAAAAAGATGCCGCCTCACCGGATTTTGGCGATCAACCGGGGCGAACGCGAAAACGTGCTCAAAGTGGGGCTTGAGGTATCGGCCGAGCCGATCCACAATTTCATGGCGCGCCAGACCGTAAAGGGGCCGTCCATCGTGCAGAACGTCCTGACCGCGGTCATTGAAGATGCGTACAAACGTCTCATCGCGCCTTCGATCGAACGGGAAATCCGCGCGGAACTTACGGAAAAAGGGGAGAATCAAGCGATCTCCATCTTCTCCGGCAACCTGCGCAGCCTGCTGCTGCAGCCGCCGGTCAAAGGCAGATGCGTGCTCGGCGTAGACCCGGCGTACCGGACGGGCTGCAAGCTGGCCGTCGTCGACGAGACGGGCAAGCTGCTTGAGGTGGCTGTCACCTATCCGACGCCTCCGAACAACAAGAAAAAGGAAGCCGCGGAGAAATTCCGCGAGCTGATCAACAAATACGGGATCGAGCTGATCGTCATCGGCAACGGCACCGCTTCGCGCGAAACCGAGCAGTTCGTGGCGGAAGTGATCGGGGAGCTGCAGGATCGTAACCTGGCGTACCTGATCGTCAATGAAGCGGGCGCGAGCGTATATTCGGCGTCAAAGCTGGCGCAGGAAGAGTTCCCGGACCTGGACGTAGCGGAACGGAGCGCGGTTTCCATTGCCCGCCGGGTGCAAGACCCGCTTGCGGAGCTGGTCAAAATCGAGCCGAAAGCGATCGGCGTCGGACAATACCAGCATGACGTCTCGCAAAAGCATCTGGACGAAAGCCTTAAGGCAGTCGTGGAATCGGCCGTCAACCACGTCGGCGTCGACGTCAACACGGCTTCGCCGTCGCTTTTGTCTTACGTGGCCGGGGTCAACGCGACGCTGGCGAAAAATATCGTGAAATACCGCGATTCGAACGGCAAATTCATCAGCCGCAAGCAGCTGCAAAACGTGCCGCGCCTCGGCGCCAAAACGTATGAGCAATGCGTCGGCTTCCTGCGGATTTCGGACGGGGAGAACCCGCTGGACCGCACGCCGATCCACCCGGAATCGTATCCGGTGGTCGATCGCTTGTTCAAGGAGCTGGGCATCGGCATGGACAAGCTGGGCACGCAGGAGCTGTCGGATTTATTGGCACAGCAACATGTCGGCCAGCTCGCCGAAGCGCTTGACGTCGGCGTGCCGACCTTGCGCGACATTTTGGAAAGCTTGCAGCGCCCGGGCCGCGACCCGCGCGAGGAGCTGCCGCTGCCGATTTTCCGGACGGACGTGCTGAAGATCGAGGATTTGTCTCCGGGCATGGAGCTTCAGGGCACCGTGCGCAACGTCATCGACTTCGGGGCCTTCGTGGATATCGGCATCAAAAGCGACGGGCTCGTGCATATTTCGCAGCTCAGCGAAGGTTACGTCAAACATCCGATGGACGTCGTCTCCGTCGGGGACAATGTAACGGTTTGGGTGCTGAACGTGGATTTGAAAAAAGGCCGCGTCGGTTTGACGATGCGCAAGCCGAAAGATCAGCAATAGAAGGCGGTAAAAACGAATAAGCCCCTGTCGAAAAAATCGATAGACCGGGGCTTATTTCCGCATGTCTTTATAAGGGAAGTCGGTTATTCATCAGGGGGCGTCCGGGTTTGCTTGAACGGGGGCAGAAAGTTTCTTTTTGGCCCGGAAACGCCGCACCTTCATCAGGTTGCCGCACATTTTGTCGTCGCAATACCGCTTGGAGCGGTTGCGCGTATCGTCATAATACACCCAAAGGCAGTCCGGGTTGTCGCAGATGCGGATTCTGGACGTTTCGCCATTCGCCAGCACGGACGCAAAGGAGGCCGCTATTTCGGCCATGCTTTGCGTCCAATCGGCGTTGGCCGGAAGATACGCCAGGCTCACGGCTTCATCGGCCGCACGGGTCAATTTGCGGTATACCGGCGCTTTTTCCATCCAGTCGTTCAGCATCCCGATCTGATCATCGGTCATGCTTTCTCCGGCGACGATCCGGCCAATGAGCTCCCGCAGAAAGGCCCGGAGCTTTTTTAGTTCGCGGAGTTCCGCTGGATCCGGAAGGGTGGCGGCGGTAATGCCGTTTTCCTGCATAAACCGGCGAAGCCACGTTTCCTTCTCCAAACGGTCCTCTTCGCGTCCGCTGCCCCGCCAATCATGCCAATGGCTGTTCACGAAATCATCCCATAACATGGCCTCAATTCATCCTTTCTATATGAGCATTGTAGCAATCACGGATGGCTTTTGCCATCTTTGGCCGCGAACCGCCGGGAGAAAACCGTTTTAAACATATTGGCTGTTGTGCAGGAAGAATATGTATGTTATTCTCATTGTAACTACCGTATTTCGATTTGATGGTTACAATGATATGGAGGCGATGGAATGAGCATCCGGAATTTGCTGCTGGAATATTGGGGTTATTGCACGGAAAAGGAAGATTGGTATCCGCCGCTGCAGCCTGCCCTTCAAAATGTATCGTTTGAGCAGGCGCTGTGGAAACCCGCCGACGGGGCGGCCAACAGCATTTGGGAAAACGTCCAGCATCTTTTGTATTATAAGGAGCGTTTGCTGGCCCGGCTAAAGGGGACATCCGATGCTTTCAATCTAAGCAACGATGAGACGTTCCGCATCCCTGAAGCGAGCCGCGAAGGCTGGGAGCAGGCCAAATCGAGGCTTATGGATGTTCACGAAGCGCTGCAAAGCGAACTGGAGCGGCTGCCGGAAGAGGAGCTCGAAGCGCATCCTCAACGTTTTATGAGTTTGATTACCCACGATGCCTACCATACGGGTCAAATTGTGTTGTTAAGCAAGCTGCAAGGCGTCTGGCCGGCAATGAGAAGCTTTGAATAAGCGTCAAGATTTGGGGGATGCCCCCGCTTCCTTTTTAAAGAAACATTTCTGCTGCTGGCCGTGTTTTGGGGGAAAGAGAGCGGATACGGCCAGGGTTCATAAGCAGCCTTCAGGACAAAAAAAGAAGCCGGACGTTGCCCGTCCGGCTCGTTTTCTTGCTTTAGGTTTTTGCAACCTCTTTGCTTGCGTTATGGATATCGAAACTTATGAGTGATCCGAGCCCTCGCTGCCTGAATTGCGGTAAAAAAACCAGCAGTCGTTCAGCAGCTTGATTTGGCGTCTGTCCTTTTTGCGGAAGGCGCGTGTCAGTTGATTGCAGAGCCATTGCGGCAAGGGTATCTCCTCCTCATGCAAAACCGTCTGTATGGATAGCATATGGGGAAGACGCCCAAAGCGTGCAGGTCTACATCGTTTTATGAGGCGGATCATGCCGCGAACATCCAAGCAATCGACTTTTGACGTAAAGAGGACCCGAACGGGACGTGATGTGCCCTCTCTCTAGCGGCGTGCGCCTTTAAACATGGACGTCAGACGGCTTCTTCCTCGTACCATTGCTCCAGCTGCGCCTGCAGGGCCCGGATTTCGGTGAGCAGCGAGATGAGCGGATAGTTTGTTTCATTGAGGGAAGCAAAAGATTTTTCCAGTTCGTTGATATAATCCAGGCCGCTTACGATCGCGGACGTTTCCTGCAGCAGCTCGAGATGGTCGCATTCGGCCACGGCGAGCGGCAGCTCCGGCGTACCCTGGGCGGTAAGCTTGCTGACTTCCTTATGGAGCCTCAAATTCAGCGCGCTGAGCTGATAAGCATAATCGGCGGGCATCTCCACGTATTGGAGCTTGTCTCCCGATTGCAAAATAACGTATCGCATGTTTGGCATTATGATGGTTCTCCCTCCGTGCTTGCTGCTTGCATATCGATGCAAATCAATCCTTACTTGACAGTGTAGCTTAGGGTGAAGTTAAAATTCAAGTAGATTCCTGCGCGGAAATACTCGTGTCCGTGCAAATAGACGGAAAGGGAGCATTGATGAAGGACATGCCGATCATGAGCAACGACGAGCTGCAGGAGTGGGTGGAACGCGTATCGCTGGAGAGCTTCGGCGTACCGTTCAGGCATCGGGCAACGTTTAATGCGAGATTGTCCTCCACGGGAGGACGATATTTTACGCATACCCATGACATTGAAATCAACCCGCATCAGCTGGAGGAAAACGGCAGGGAAGAGGTGGAGAAAATCATTAAGCATGAGCTTTGCCATTACCACCTGCACCTTGCCGGAAGAGGGTACAAGCATCGCGATTCCGATTTTAAAACGCTGCTCGCGCATGTGGGCGGAAGCCGGTTTTGCAGCACGCTTCAGAGCCGCGGAGGGAGAAAAACGCTGCCGTATCGTTTCGTCCTGGTTTGCCAGGGATGCGGGATGAAATATATGCGCAAGCGGAAGGTGGATACCAGGCGTTTTCGATGCGGCAAATGCAGGGGAAAACTCCGGCAGACCACGCTTGACTCGCCCCAAAAATCATGATAAATTATGTATTGTTACCATATTGAAAACGTTCCCCGATAGCTCAGTCGGTAGAGCACTCGACTGTTAATCGAGTTGTCACAGGTTCGAGTCCTGTTCGGGGAGCCAGTATCTTGGAGAGATACCCAAGTGGCTATAAGGGGACCCTCTGCTAAGGGGTTAGACTGCGTAAGCGGTGCGAGGGTTCGAATCCCTCTCTCTCCGTTTTGGAATACTTCGAGAACTCCCAGCGCTTAGCGCCTGGGAGTTTTTATGTATAGGATGAGAACCCTCGAAGAGGGGGCGTCGGAGCATAGGCATCGATAGGAACAGCGTCGCAGTCCCGACCGAAGGGAGGGTATCCCTCTCTCTCCGTTTTGGAATACTTCGAAAGCTCCCAGCGCTTACGCTGGGAGCTTCTTCTGTTCTAGGGATGAGAACCCTAGTTTCGACTTATTGATTTTTTTCGTCTTGGTATTCGGCTTCAAAGCCTTCGATGGCTCTTTCACGCTTCGTATTTTTGTGCTGGAGATTGTGGAACTCTTCCCCGGAGATTTCATCCGCATGCTCGTCCAGGTAATCGTTCGTTTTTTGGATGTTTTCGCGCGTATTGTCGATGGCGTTTTGGATTTTTTCCGCGTTGTCGGAGCGGTTGTCAGGTTTAGCCATGGTTTCGTTCTCCTTTGATGTGTGTATTTTAGGTTCAGGATTAAATCATCCCGGTGATGACATACCAATCATAAGATGCCGGATTAAGGCCAAACTTATTCATCCATGACGCAAAAAAAGGCCCGTTCTAAAAGAAATAAAAAAAATTTCAAAAAGGTACTTGTCATGTCCCAAAAATTCTGTTAAGATAATTTCTGTTGTCACGATTGATAATCTGGCCCGTTGGTCAAGGGGTTAAGACACCTCCCTTTCACGGAGGTAACAGGGGTTCGAATCCCCTACGGGTCACTTCTTTCGCTTTTACATGTATTGGCGCACATCTTTGTGAGTCATCGAGAGCCATTAGCTCAGTTGGTAGAGCACCTGACTTTTAATCAGGGTGTCGAAGGTTCGAGTCCTTCATGGCTCACCAGTTTTATTTTCCCTAAACGTGCGGTAGTGGTGGAATGGCAGACACGCTATCTTGAGGGGGTAGTGGGCGTATGCCCGTGGAGGTTCGAGTCCTCTCTACCGCACCATAATCATAACGACGACAGTCCTTGCGAAGCCAAGGATTTTTTTATGTTCAAAAATAAAAACAAAAGCGCACCGATGCCGCGAACCGAGGATTCTGACGGGTACCTCGCGGCAGCAGGTGCGCTTTTTTGGTGAATTTTAATAAGGAATATGAGTTCGGAATAACGCGGAAAGTTAAACGTTATGGCGTCGAACCAGGCGCCTGGCGATGATGCGTGTGCTGTTCATAGCTATAAGCCAGCTTGATAAGCTCAGGTTCGCTGAATGCCCGGCCGAAGAAGTCGATGCCCACCGGAAGACCGTCCGGCGTAAATCCTGCGGGCACCGTTACCGTAGGCCAGCCCGTAAAAGAACTCAGCTTGAAGGCGTCTCCGGCCACCTGATCTTCGCCGATTTTGACGGCGGTTTTGGACGAGGTCGGGAAGATCAGGGCGTCCAGCTGATGGTCCGCCATCATTTTCAGGACGGCCTCCTGCACGTATTTCGTGCGGTACAGGACGATGTCCTTATACTCCTGCGCGTCCAAAGAGGTTCGTTTGTTCCGGTCGATCAGCGCCTTTTCGATTGAAGGATCGTATTGGCCGGAAGCGATCAATTCGTCCAACGATTTGTACGGCGAAGCGTCGCCGAGCGACTTGAGATAGTCGTTGAATTGGAATTTGAACTCCCAGGCGCTTAGGCTTCCGTATTTGTTGATGACATCGAAGTTCGGGATTTTGACGTTGTCCACAAGTACGGCGCCTGCGGCTTTCATCTCATCGATGGCGCGGGAGGCGACGGCGTTGACCTGTTCGTCGGTGCCGAATACTTCGCGTACGATGCCGATCCGGGCGCCTTTCAGCCCGTCGCGATCCAGGTAATCGGTATAATCCTTTGGCACGAAACCTACGCTTTTGGCCGTCGCAATGTCGTTGGGATCATAACCTGCCGTCGCATTCAATATGAGGGCCGCATCGGCTACGGTACGTGCGATCGGTCCGCCCGTATCCTGGGTGAGCGCCAGCGGGGCAATGCCGTCGCGGCTGGATAAGCCGACGGTCGGGCGGATGCCGACCAGGCTGTTGAACGAGGAAGGGATCCGGATCGATCCGCCGGTATCGGTGCCCATGCCGACCGCGGCGAGGTTGGCGGCAACGGCGGCGGCCGTACCCCCGCTGGAACCGCCGGGCACGCGGGTCAGGTCGTACGGGTTAAGCGTTTGCCCGCCCATCGAGCTGACGGTCGTATAGCCGAAAGCAAATTCGTGAAGATTGGCTTTGCCGATCACGATGGCGCCGGCGTCCCTTAATTTTTTCACTTGCGCCGCGTCATCCGGAGGGATGACGCCCTTCAGGCCGACGTTGCCGGAGGTCGTGGGCATGTCATATGTATCGTAATTGTCTTTGACGATCACGGGGATGCCGTGGAGCGGGCTGCGTTCCCCCGTGGCGGCGCGCTCGGCGTCAAGCTGTCTTGCCGTTTCCAGCGCCTTGGCGTTCAAAGTAAGGATGCTGTTGAATTTGGGGCCTTGATGATCGTATTTCCCGATCCGCTCCAAATATTGCCCGACCAGTTCTTCGGAGGTGAGGCGCCCGGTTTCCATCGCTTTTTGCATCTCCGCTATCGTAGCCTCCGTCAGCTTGAAGGGCTGCAAATATCGGTAAAGGCGATAGACGATGGCGGCGGTTTCGCGGTGGGTCAACATGCTGCCGTAGCCGAAAGCTTGGGGCGATTTTCCCTGCATCAGCTCGGCGGTGTATACGTCTGCGATGGCTTTGCGATCGGGACTGTCCGGAGCAACGTCGCGATATTCAACCGGCTTGGCGTAAGGCACTTGAATGAGCGAATCCAGGAGGGAAGCCGCCTTTTCCCGCGTCAGCCCTCCATTTTCTTGGGGGATCGCCAGGGTGACGGAGGAACCGGCGGCTTTTGCGGCCGTTTTGACTGCTTCGGCGAATTCGGCCGCCGTGATCGGCGAACTGCTCGCCCCAGCGGATGTCAGCGATTGTGGCATCCAGTTTTGGGATAAGGTTTCCGCCATCTCGCCGCTCGGGGCGGGGGAGGCTGCCGGAGAGGCCGATGCCATCGTCGGGGTGAGCGACAGGGCAGAGATAAATAGCAGCGCTAACTGTTTGCTTTTGAAACTCTTCATAAGTTCTCCTCCTGTGGTGATGTTATGAAAGATGACTCTATACGGAAGACAAGGGCCTGTTTGAAATCCCTGGTTTAGGGCCGGAAGGCGGAAATGCAGGGATTGGGGATAAACAAGCGGCCTTATTTTCATCGTTGGAGCCTATTTTAGCGGAGAAGATATCACATGGATTGTATAAAACGGAATTGATGTGAGGTAATATGACGCTAACTATGATTTTTTTGCAGAAGATGCGTTAGCCAGACGGTCGGGCATTCAAGGCTGAATTTTTTGAACTCGCGGATAAAATGGGCTTGATCGTAATAACCGGATTCCGAAACGATGTTGCTGAAGGCGATTTTACCGGGCTGCAGCAGTTGGCGGACGGCGGATTGGAAACGTACGATTTGGCAAAACGTCTTGGGCGGGATCCCTACATATGCCTCGAATAAAGAGCGGAAGTGACGGCTTGAGCAGTTCATGATGCCCGATAAATCGCTAAGGCTGATATTTCCGCGAGCTTCGCAGATTCGGTCAATCGCAGGTCCGAGTCCTCTGGGTTCCCGATCTCCTCCAAGCGGCGCCAGCGCTGTAACACGGGCTATTCCCTCTTGGAAGAGGCTGATCCGGCTGAAAAAGGAACCGCCCTCCAATGGAATCCGCAGCATGGAGCACAGGCGGGCGGGGAGGAAGTCGCCAAGCGGGACGCAGCTGTTCGCCAGTTTTTTGACGGGGATCAGGGAATGAGGGGCAAGCGGTACGGGGAGGAGCCTGGCGCCAAAATACGTCGTTCCCGGCTGAAGCGATAACGTCCGGCTGCGGACGCCGCCTATCACCATGGGGCCCGAAACCTGTGCTCCGAAAGGGAACAGGATATCGATGCAGCCTCCGGGGATAAGCGGGCACCGTCCCGGGTGTACCGGAGGAACGACAAATTGATAAAAGAGAACCGGGAAGCCCTCTTGCGAAATATGGTCGCGGAGTTCGATATAGTCGTCGAAGTGATTGGCCATCCCCGGCTGTGCGGGCAAAAAATCAAAAGCGGCAGGTGCAAGGTTCATCGTCGTCTCTCTCCTTCATGAAACATCGGGTCCATATCAAAATAACCCCACAACGTGGGGCCGCTTCCGTGTCTATTCGGGCGTTTCCGGTCAAGTGATATGGGGGCTGCTTGCCGTGGGTTCAAAACGTTCTTTCGTCAGGGAATCTTTTTCGAGCAGCCACGCCTTTTCCGTTTCCGCCGTCCATTTGCCGGCCAACATAACGGCCTCGGGACGGGCGATGTTCAGAGGGCGGGCCGCACCGTACACGCAGGCGCATATGGCGGATTTCATATAACCGTACACGGCCTGATCGCAGCTTGTTCCCAATTGGTAGTTGATGTACGCATGAACGGTAGGCAGGCAAGCAGGACCGAGCTGATCCCGGACGATGCCCTCCAATACGGAGAGGTTGAGCCATGGGTACAAGGCTTGTGCCAGCTTCACCAGTCTTTTTCCCCGTTTTCTTGCGGCTTCGCATTCGTCCGTCGTTACGGCTGGGCCAAGCAGCATATTGTCGATGTTGCTGATTGAGGCGATGTCCAGCAGCTCGGCCGCCTCGTATACCGCTTGAATGGCGGTGCCGTCTTGGCGGACTAAACGGTTCGTCAGGGGATGAAGAAAATAACCTTCGAGTTCCATCAGCGTTTGAATACGTCCCTCCGAAATGCGGCTTCTTAAGTCCGATAAGCAGCTGAAGCCTCCAACCGATAAATCGTTATCCAGCATCTGCACGTAATCCAGCAGTTTGGTGCTTTTGTCGTTCAACGCGGTCACCTCCAAGCAAGAATAGGATGAGCCATTAGAAATGGATGAAAACCAAATTAAATGTTATATTATATGACACAAAGTACGCTATCCGACTATTCAAAACAGAATATTTGTAAGTTAATATCACACAAACTTTTTCTTTTGTCAATAAAACAAGTGAAAAAAGATGAAAATAACTCTATTTAATGTAATAAAATATTACATAATATTAACAAGGGATGGTTGGGCCCGAAGAGAGCGAGCCGATCGCTCCTTCGGTACGAGATTCATGACAAACATGAAGCACTTAAAGGGAATAGGGGAAAAAAAGAGACTACCTCGATCCGGACAAGCCGTCTGTAATCAGATAACTTCCTGTCAGAGCCGTTTCGGCAGGCAGGCCCGAATCGTCTTCGATTTTTGAGGGGGATGTCTCGCTTTTGCCTTCGCTGCTGAGCCCGATGCTGCGTACCGTGAAGCGCTGAACCCTTCGCTCCAGCGGCTGGTCCGCTCCGGTCCTGCAGGGCCGGCGCATATTCTTACGCATGCCTTTACGAAGCATTCAAAGCCCTTCCAGAATGAACCGGGAGGGCTTTTTGCCGCAGCCGGTTGTAGTCACCAGCGATTGACCGCGTGCTCCACGAACCCCGACATGTCCTTCACGTCGATCACGGTGCCGTCGTCCAGAACGGCTTTGCCGTTGAAACGCCCGAAAATTTGGTGGCAGCAGTTGTCGACGAACAGCATTTTCGTTTCGGTATACCGGTCGTAGATCGGCTCAAAATCCATTTCGAACCGCCCGTCATCGCTGGTGATTTTTTTCGGGGACATGTACCCGCCTGCCGCCAGGTCGACGTACACCTCGTTCAGCTTGTGGGCGTTTCCGTCGTAAAACAGCATATTTTCCGTGGCGGCCTCCGTATTGCCGAACCCGAAGCCGATGTTGAATCCGAAACGTTTGCCGCCGATCCAGGCGCTGCCGCTGCCCCAAACCCATTCATGGTTAAACGGCCAGACGCCGCGTCCCCAGTCGAGAAGTCCGAAAGCCGTTTCCGGCTCGAACGCGATCGTCCGGTCGCCAAACGTGACCGTGCCGCTGGCAGGCATGCAATTGATTTTGTGATTGTAATAAAAATAGCGAGGATCTTCGTCAAACGGCGTTGCAATGACCATCGATTCCAGATCGGGCTGGGAAAGCTCGATATCGATGTCCATCCGGGGGAACGTTTTCGGATCGCGGGTTCGGCAGCGCAAACGGCGGCCGCCTTTGTACACCTCAAACTGCATGTCGATCGTTTTGCGGCGAACGGCCAAATCCCCATGCTCGGCGGAAGCAGGCATGTGCAGCCGGTTGAACGGGAGCACGATGATTTCTTTTGCGGCGTATGTTTTTTTCTCGTTCAAATCGATCAGCATCGCGGAAACTTCCCCGGCGTAAGAGGCGTGGCCGATGGTCAGCTGAAGGCAGTAATCGTCATTGGACACTTGGTAGAAATCCCATTCCTTGATCCGCCACGGCGGAGCCTTAATATGCTTGCGGTTGTAGCGCATCACGGCTTTGGTCGAATAGCCTTTTTGCATCAAGGTACCGTTCGGGTAGAGCAAATCGGAGAAGGTCGTAATCCGGTGGTTTCGCATGACGGGTCTTCCTCCTTATGTATTGTGATTAGATAAGAAAGCGTTTACAAAACAAAAAGACATGTGCCGCTGCATTTTTGCTAAATGGCTTTAACGTTAGGCTTACGGATGTCATGAAACCATTATATGGGGAAGCGGTTCGAAGAATCACCTTAAATTCCAGGGGGGCCGCCGGGACTTAAAAACGAAGCGTGGAAAAAGACCCCTCCGCGGCATGCGGAAGGGTCTGCGACGTTTAACCGTCGATCGAGCGGTTGTCCGGGGAAGGCTGGAGAATGGCTTTCGCCCCGTCTTTGGATCGGGTCAGCAGGTACAAGGCATAAATGGCGATAAAGACGCCCAGGAACAACGAGGAATACCGATACATCGTGCCGTAGCTGCTGAAGGCGGCGATTTGCCCCAAAACGAGCGCGCCCACGGCCACGCCGAAGTCGAGCGAGTTGAAATACATGCTGTTCGCCATCCCTTGCCGCTGCGGCGGTACGAGCTGAAGCATCCAGGATTGCAGCGTCGGCTGCAGCGTGCCGAATCCAAGCCCGTAGAAGAGGGCGGCCAGCGCCAAAAAGCCGGTCGACGTCGCATAGGACAGCAGCCACAGCCCGACGATCAAACATGCCGCTGCCGGGATGAGCAGGGCTTTATGGCCTTTTTTATCGTAAATTTTGCCGGAAATCGGCCGGATCAAAATGACCGCTGCCGCATTAAACAGAAAGAAAAGCGAAGCGTTGGCCAAATGGGCCTCTTTGCCGAACAGGTTCATAAAGCTGAGGAGCCCGCCGTACGTCACGGACATGAGCAGGTTCAGCAGGCTTGGCAGCAGGAGCGCTTTCGGGAATCCCTTTTTCTCCGGGACGGCCGAAAATGCTTTGGGAACGGCGGCAGGCTCCGGCGGTTTAACCTTTTTCGTCAGCGGATAAACAAGCGGAAAAATAAGGGCGATTACGATGATCGTTGCGTACACGAGCGTCGTGAACCCTTGCTTTTCGAGCAGCATGCTGCCGATGACGGGTCCAAGGGACAAGGCTATGCTGGTCGATAAGCCGAAATACCCCATGCCTTCGCCGAGGCGGCGGACCGGAACGATCCCGGATGCCATCGTCGGCAGCGTGGTGCTGCCCATGCCGAAGCCGATGCCGAACACGATCCGCATCGCTAGCAGCAGCGCAAGCGTGCCGCTCCATAGGTAGCCCAGCGTGGCGAGAAGCGCCAGGGCAAGCCCCAGAAACAAGATGACGTTGCGTTTCCCTTTTTCCAGCGCTTTCGCCGAGAAGAGACGGGAGATAATGGCGGATAAAGCAAACACGGTCGTGAACAGGCTGACCGTTAAAGCGCCCGCGTGAAAATGTTCTTTGACGTAACCGGGGAGCGGCGACAAGATCATCTGCAGGTTCAAAAACAGCAGCAGATTGCACACCGTCAGCATGATAAACTCCCGGGTCCACAATTTGTCTTTGGTGTCTTCCATGGTTGTAACCTCTACTCTACAAATATTCGGTCAATATTGGCGTTGATTTGTTTCATAATCTGGTCGAGCGTCTCGAGCTGCTCGTCCGTAATCCCGGCAATCAGCTCGTCGTTCAGGCTGAGCTCCAGCGGCTCGGTTTCGTTCATCAGCTGCTTAACGGCCGGGGTCGCATAGATCAAATAGGCTCTCCGGTCGCCGGGGTCGGGTTTGCGCCGGACGAAGCCCTTTTTGTCGAGAACGTCGAGGATCCGCGTAATGGAGGGCTGGTCTTTGCCGGATCTCAGCGCAAGCTCCTTTTGGTTGATTCCTTCCTGGAGATACACTTGGTACAGCACCGTCCATTGTTCGGGGGTGATGCCGTACGGCTTCAGTCTGCTTGCAAACAGGGAGGACATTTTGCGGGACATGTTGCCGAACCGGAATCCAATCGATTGGTGGGGCAATTTGGACCTTTTCAGAGAGATGCACTCCTTCAATTAATTGTCATAACAATTATATTCATATAAATAGAAATCGTCAACGTTACATCCATAAAATGGAATGTTATTCATTGCGAATGCATACAAGCACGGATGGCTTTCGAGCGTCGCGTATCGAAACGACAATCCGGGCATGCGTATGTTAAGGCCGGTTTACGAGCAGGACGATCCGTCCAAAATAGAGGAATACTTCGGATACAGGCGCCGGATGCAGTCCGGACAGATGTCATGGGTGAACTCCGCGTGCGTATGTTTTTCGAGAAAACTTTCGACCGAATTCCAAATATCTTGTTCATCGCGGATTCTTTTGCACACGGCGCAGATCGGAAGGAGCCCGCGCAGCGTTCGGATTTGGGTCAGGGCCTCCAGCAAATCATGCTCGATCATTTTGCTCTTGGTGATGTCGGTGAAGCACACGGTCATCCCTTTGACGGTATGGCGGCCATCGTCATAAATCGCCGAGGCTTCGAGCAGATACCACTTATTCGGATGCTGCATCGAGGACTGGATTTCTTGGCGATAATAAGGCAGCGTTCCGTTCAATACGGAATCAAGCTCGTCCGGCGGCCGTCCGTCGGCCTCCGACAGGGCGTAATAAATCTGCATGAAGCTGACGCCGATCCATTCGAACGTTTCGGGAATGCCCGCATCGATCGAATTTTGGACCCAGTTTCGGTTGACGGAGACAATGCAGCCATCGGCATCGACGACCGCGACGGCCTGCTTGAACGAATCGATGATTTCGGGAAAAGTGAAGCTTGTTTTAGGCAACTAAGGTCGCTCCCTCTATTTGTATTGGAAGTGCTTTATCGCAGGTACGCGTGCTGATTCAGGTCTGTCTGACGGGGAGTTCGCATGGGATGTATGAGGATTGCGTGAATAAAGGAATAAACTTATTTCTCCAATTATTGTTATGTTATAATTACTGTAGCATAAAGAAAAGTATATACTTTTTTACGTCATTTTGCAAGAGAAAAATTACGAAAATACGTCGTCATAAGAATTATCGGAAGGCGGTTTAATATGCAATCCATTTACGATCGAATCGAATCGTTAATCAAAATGCGGGGGATGACGAAAAAATCGTTTTGCGAGCAGCTCGGGATCAGCACGGGGAATCTGGGGGATTGGAAAAGAGGAAAATCAACGCCGGGTACCCATAAACTGATCGAAATTGCCTCCTTTTTCGACGTCAGCCTCGATTGGCTGATTTTGGGCAAAGACCAGGAGCGTTTTCATTTGAAGGAAAACACAGGTACATATGCATGGGAGGAAGGGGATGACGGCGACGTTCCGTTGTCCGAGAAGGAAAAAGAGTTCATAAGGGAATATATCGAGTTTACGCGTTACCGAAAAAAACAATCGAACGGCGAATGAGCAAATAGAATCGGACGCGACGGCCTGAAGGGACGCATGCGTCTGTTCCTGCAGGAAGGATGGACCGTCGATCCCGATTGGTCAGCCGGGTGGCGGCAAGCCTTCAGGGAGCGGCTATCATAGGGGGGCGTGCCCCGGGACAACGCAAAAAAGAAGCCTTTGCTTTAGGAGCAAGGCTCTTTTTTGTGGTTGGGAACATTAACGTTCAATCCGCGGGTTGCGGCCCTTTCGGCCGATAAAGGCAAACGACAGCAGGCTCCCGGCCAGCAGGACGGCCGCAGTCAGGGCCAGCCCCAGGCGCATCCCCGCCGTCATCGACGGGGTGCCGCCGAGGATCGAGCCGATCATGGCAACGCCCAAGGTCGCGCCCACCTGCCGGCTCGAATTTAATGCGCCCGATGCGGCGCCTGTCTGCTCCCGGGGAACCGCGCCTATGACCGCGGTCATGAGCGCGGGGATGGTGAGGGAAACTCCAAGGCCGATCAGGAACAGGCCGATCAAAGGAAGGGCGTAATCGGAGGTTGAAACCGTTCGCAGCTGGAAGATCGTTCCTGCGGCTGCAAGAAGGAACCCTGCGGTCATCGGGATTCTGGCGCCGATCCTGCCGACGATGCGGCCGGTGACGATCGGATTGAACGCCAGCGGGATCGTCATCGGAAGGAGGGCCAGGCCTGCCGTATGAGCCGATAATCCGCGCGCTTGTTGAAAAAAGAGCGGCAGCGCGAACAAAATCCCCGACAATCCGATATTGACGGCCATGCCGGCAATCATTCCCGCCGATACGGTTGCGTTTCGAAACATTCCCAGCGGAAGCAGCGGGTCGGGGCCTTTCATTTCGGCACGCGCAAAGAGAGCCGCGCTGACGAGCGTCAGGACGAAAGCGGCGATCACGATCGGCGATCCCCAGCCGTAAGCCGATCCCTCCATGAGCGCGAAGGATAACGCGGCGATGGCCGTTACAGCCGTCCATTGGCCCGTCCAATCCAGGGGCTGCCGCCGCTTGCGGGCGGTTTCGGCGCCGAGCCGCAGGACGATGGCCAAGCTGATGACGGCAAGCGGCACGTTCAGCAGGAAGATGCTTCGCCATCCGAGCGAATCGGCCAGCAGGCCGCCCGCAACGGGCCCGGCAGCCATGGCGATCCCGGTGACCGCAGCCCAGATGCCAAGCGCCCGGGCGCGCGCGGACGGTTCGGGAAATGCATGGGCAACGAGCGCTAGCGAGGCCGGCGTCAGAGCCGCGCCTCCGATGCCCAAAACGGCGCGCAAGGCGATCAGCAAGCCAAGCGAAGGGGCGGCCGCGGACAAGGCCGAAGCGGCCAGAAACAGGACCAGGCCTCCGGCATAGACGCGGCGGGCTCCCAGTTTGTCGGCCAGCCCGCCCATCGAGAGCAGGAAGCCGGCAAACACGATCGTATACGCATTGACGACCCATTGGAGGCCGGAAATCCCGCCGCCAAGGTCGGCGCGGATCGCGGGCAGCGCGACGCTGACTACCGTCGTGTCCAGCAGCACCATAAAGTATCCGATCGACAGTCCGAGCAGCAGCAGCGCTTTAGCCGGCTTCCAGCGGCCGTCGGACTGGATGTTCATCGCTTTTTCCAAGACAATCCCTCCGTAAAAGGCAAATTCGGCAGTCATCGCCGTTACCGGGAAAGTGTATAATGGTTCTTATCATGGGACTAGATGAGGGTTTATCCTAGGAGAAATTCTCCTAGGGAACGGGAAGGGGAGGAGAAGCACTTGTGGGAAAAAGCGGATGGGGAGCGTCTTCGGGAGCTTGCCCAGTTTTTGCGCACCCGGCGCGCCCGGATGACGCCGGAGCAGGCCGGTTTGAAGGTGGAGGGGCGCAGGCGGACTCCGGGACTTCGGCGCAGCGAGGTGGCGCTGCTTGCCGGCATCAGCGTCGATTGGTATACGTGGCTGGAACAGGGCCGAAACATACAGGTATCTTCCCAGGTGACGGAGAGCATCGCGCGCGCCCTGCAGCTTGATGCCGATGAAAAAAGACATCTGTTTCTGCTTGCCTTGCAGCAGTATCCCCCCGTTTCGGGGGAGGCTGCCGCGGAAATTACGCCGGCGCTTCAGCGGTTTCTGGACCTGCAGGGAACAAGCCCGGCTTACGTGACCGACCAGCGCTTAAACATCGTGGGATGGAACCGGATCGCCAGCATGGTGTATGGAGAATATGAAACGATGCCGGCAAGGGAACGCAACTCCGTCTGGCGTACGTTTACCTCCCTGGATGTCCGCAGCCTGCTCCGGGAACGTTGGGAAGCCCATGCCCGGCACCGTCTGGCGCAATTTCGGGCAAACTACGCCAAATTTGCCGGGGATCCATGGTGGACGGACATGATCGGTGAATTAAACCGCGCAAGCGAAGAATTCAGGGCGTGGTGGCCGCGGCATGACGTCTTAAACGGCCCCGAAGGGAAAAAAATCATTCATCATCCGGCCGCGGGCAGGCTCGAATTCGAGCAGGTTTCGTTTGTGACGTCCGACGACCCGGATTTGACCGTCACGATCAACGTTCCGACGGCGGAAGGTGATACGGTCGCCAAGCTGGGCAAGCTGTTGAAGGAATGAATGGGCTTTGGTCCACGGCCCGTTTTTACGCAACGGTTCATATATTCCCAGGGATCGGACTGCATAAAAGAAATAAACTATTTACATATCGTGATAATCGGTGTATAATAACAGAGTTGCTGCAAAAGTTAATATTATGCGGTAGTGGTGGAATGGCAGACACGCTATCTTGAGGGGGTAGTGGGCGTATGCCCGTGGAGGTTCGAGTCCTCTCTACCGCATTGACGATCTGACCGAGAAAATCCCTGTTTTGCAGGGATTTTTTTGTTGCACCAGGCAATGTTTCGCTATCCAAGCGTTCGTTCGTAAAAAGAAGCTTTTGCCGCCGCGGGAAATTCCATAGACTCACATATAACGAAAGAGGCCAACGCGGCCTCTTTTTTGTTTTGCTCCATTCTTTATGCTTTTAGGTCGCCATAGGGCAACGGTTCACGATTCGATTGGGCCCGGCCGGTTTGCGGAAAAAGGGATCCGCATTCAAAGGAACGCAATAGAAGGGGGCTTTCGCATCCATTGCCAAAAACGCGAAAAATAGAGAGCATGCGAGAGCTTGGCGCAGATAAAGACTTTTGTAAGCGATAACCTGTATGATAGGGTCGCCATTTTACGCGGATAACGATTTCGCGTCTCCTTTACATCCCGATGCACGCGGGTGTATGATTCAAATCGTAATTGAACATGTTTCCATTTTTAAATCGCTGAATTTCCGTTTGAAGAAGCGGAAATCGGGGGAACCAATCGCGCGTCCCGTCGTCCGGTGTGAGAGTCGGAAGGCAGGGAGGCGCCGGGGTGAATCCTGCGAACGGATGCCATGGATCCGATCGCGGGTAGAGCGACTCTCACCGCTCGAATCCGTCAGCTAACCTCGTAAGCGTCGCCTGAGAGAGGAATGATGAAACTTGTGATCGATGAACATCGGCCGCAGGGGATCGGATGACCTCTGTGGTTTTTTATTGCCAAAAACGCAACGTTGCACAAAATGGATGAAAGTCAATAGAAACGTCTTTAACGCTGAATTCCGGCTTTGGCCGGAAGCGGGGGAACCAACGCGCCGTTTGCTTCCACAAGCGGATGGCGCCGGGGTGAATCCCTTTGTCCGAAAACCGGACGGGGGAAGGGCGACTCTCACGCCCGAATCCGTCAGCTAACCTCGTAAGCGTATCGGGAGAGGCCCCATTCGTCGTGAGCGATATTTCATGGCTTTCTTTGGTCATGGATGTTGGAAGCCGCGGGAAAGAATCCTCTTTCCTGCGGCTTTTTTTTATTCGGGTCAGCATTTCGGATAAGCATTTTTAATAAAAGGTGCGATTGTTGCGGATTGCCCGATCCAGAAACGAAAGGAGGCGAGAGCCGTGGAGGAGGAACTCATCGTCGTGACGGCCCCGAACGAGGCCGGGCGCAATTTTATCAAGCTTTTGATCTATCTCAAGCGGCCTTTCGCCGCACTGACGAACAATGCCAAGGAAGAACGCGATCTGAAGAAGCTGGGCGTCTCCAAAGTCATCCGGCTCCATACCAACAACACGGAGGAATGGGTCGTGCCTGAGTGGCGGATCGGCCGGATTTTTATATTCGAAAACAGTTTGAATTTAACGTGCCGTTACTTGCAAATTTGCCGTGCTTGGACGCCGGATTCCATCTACGTAATCACCCGGGCGCATCACTCGCCGGGCATTTACCGGGGGCTTGGCGCGGATCACGTCATTCACACGTTGAACGGCGAAGTCGGATTTTTGCTGAAATAAGGGATTTGACAAGGAGAGCGTTGAACCATGATGGATTTTTTAATGATTTTAACGCTTGCGGGCGTGTTCGGAATCTTTTTGCTGTTCCTCATCTGGTGCGGCCATGTCGTGGATGGGGGAGGCGAAGGCCGATGATCGTGGTTTTGGTGCTGACGGCGTTTGTGTTCGTCTACCTGGCGTATGCCTTGATCCATCCGGAACGGTTTTAGAAAGGCCGGGCGGAGCAGGCTTAGACGCCTTCACCCGCTTATAAGAGGAGGAAACGATTTTGGATATATTGCAGATAGGCATCGTGATCGTGGTGCTGCTGCTGTTGGTCAAACCGGCAGGCAGTTATATTTACCACGTGTTTTCTAACGAGGCGAACTGGATGGACCGGATGTTCGGTCCCGTGGAGAAGTTTTTTTATGCCGTCATCGGTCTTCGGAAACGCTCCGGGATGAGCTGGAAAACATATGCCTTAAGCATGATGGCGACGAACGTTGTGCTTGTGGCCGTAAGTTACGCGGTGCTGAGATGGATGGGCGGACTGCCGGCAAACCCGAACGGGACGGGAAACATGGAGGCGAGCTTGTCCTTCAACACCGTCATCAGCTTTATGACGAATACGAACCTGCAGCATTACAGCGGGGAAAGCGGCATGTCGTATTTGGGGCAAATGATCGTCATCACGATGATGATGTTTACGTCGGCCGCGTCCGGCCTGGCCGTGGCGATCGCTTTCATGCGGGGCATAACCCGCCGCGGGGACGGACTCGGCAACTTTTTCGAGGATTTCGTCAAAGCCCATGTCCGGGTGTTCCTGCCGCTCGCGTTGATCGTTACCCTGGTGCTTGTGGGGTTGAAGGTGCCGCAGACGCTTGATCAGGCGGTGACCGTGAACACGCTTGGCGGCGCTGTGCAGCATATCGCGATGGGGCCGGTAGCGTCCCTGGAATCGATCAAACATCTGGGAACGAACGGCGGCGGATTTTTCGGGGCGAACTCGTCGCATCCGTTCGAGAATCCGAGTCCGCTCACGAACGTCATCGAAATTTTAAGCATGTGGACGATATCGGCCGCGCTGCCTTACACGTTCGGGCGTTTCGCCGGCAACCGCAAGCAGGGCTGGATTCTTTTTTCGGCCATGATGGTGCTGTTCCTGGCGTTCCTGTCCCTGACGTACGTCTCGGAAAAAAGCGGCAACCCGCTGATCCATCAGCTGGGCATCGACGCTTCGCAGGGCAGCATGGAAGGAAAAGAAGTTCGTTTCGGCGTGGCGCAGTCCGCTTTGTTCACGGCGGTGACGACCGCGGCGACGACCGGTTCGGTCAATAACATGCACGATACGCTGACCCCGCTCGGCGGGCTGGCTCCGCTGGCGCAGATGATGCTGAACGTCGTCTTCGGGGGCAAAGGCGTCGGGCTGGTCAACATGCTGATGTACGCCATATTGGGCGTGTTCATTTGCGGCCTCATGGTCGGGCGGACGCCGGAGTTTCTCGGGAACAAAATCGAAAGCCGGGAAATGAAGCTGATCGCCGTCGCGATCCTGGCGCATCCGCTGATCATTTTGGCGCCGACGGCCATTTCGTTCCTGACGCATCTCGGCACGGACGCCCTTTCGAATCCGCTGTATCACGGGCTCAGCCAGGCGTTGTACGAATTTGCGTCATCCGCGGCGAACAACGGCTCCGGCTTTGAAGGGCTGGGGGATAACACGGTGTTCTGGAACGTCAGCACGGGGCTTGTCATGCTTTTGGGACGGTATGTGTCGATCATCGCGCTTCTCGCCGTGGCCGGTTCGTTGTCGCGGAAGAAGCCCGTTCCCGAATCGATCGGCACCTTCCGCACGGATACGAAGCTGTTTGCCGGGATTTTGGTCGGAACGGTGCTCCTGATCGGGGCTTTGACCTTCCTGCCTGTGCTCGTGCTGGGGCCGATCGCGGAGTTTTTGACGATGTAAGGGGCCTGTCGGAAATGGTTTGCAAACGGAAGCGATGGTTCGCTGGGAGCGTCCCATCGAAAAATGCATGTTAAGCGATGGATAAACGAGGTGGAGAAAATCATGGACGGAAAACGAAAAAGCATGCTGACGGGAAGCATCGTGAAGCAGGCGCTGAAGGGCAGCTTCATTAAACTGAATCCGGTCGTCATGATGAAAAACCCGGTCATGTTCGTGGTGGAAATCGGCACGTTCGTCGTTCTGCTGATGGTGCTGTTTCCGGGGTATTTCAATACCGCCGGACGCACGGGCTTTAATCTGGCGGTGTTCCTGATCTTATGGTTTACGGTATTGTTCGCCAACTTTGCCGAGGCGCTTGCGGAAGGGCGCGGGAAAGCGCAGGCCGACGCCCTGAAAAAAACGAAAAAGGAATCGTCCGCGAACAAATGCGTCGGTTCCGAAATCATCGCGGTGAATTCCACGGAGCTGCGCAAAGGCGACATCGTCGTCGTGTCCCAAGGCGAAATGATCCCGGGCGACGGCGAGGTCATCGAAGGGCTTGCGTCGGTCGACGAGTCGGCGGTTACGGGGGAATCGGCTCCGGTCATGAAGGAAGCGGGCGGGGATTTCAGCTCGGTGACCGGGGGAACCCGGGTCGTGAGCGACCGGATCAAGGTCGTCATCACGAGCGATCCCGGCGAGTCGTTCATCGACCGGATGATCTCGCTCGTCGAAGGCGCTTCGCGCCAGAAAACGCCGAACGAAATTGCGCTTAACACGCTGCTGACCACGCTGACGCTCATCTTTTTGATCGTGGTCGTCACGCTGGCACCGATTGCCGCATATTTGGGCGTTCCGCTGGATATCCCGGTGCTCATTGCTTTGCTCGTCTGCCTGATCCCGACGACGATCGGCGGCTTGCTGTCCGCGATCGGGATCGCCGGGATGGACCGGGTGACGCAGTTCAACGTGCTGGCCATGTCCGGGAAGGCGGTCGAAGCCTCCGGCGACATCACCACGATGATCCTGGACAAAACGGGAACGATCACGTACGGGAACCGGATGGCGAGCGAATTTATTCCGGTCGGAGGAGCGGCGCTTGCCGAAACCGCGTACTGGGCCGCGGTCGGCTCGCTCAAGGACGGAACGCCCGAAGGGCGGTCGGTGCTGGAGCTGATGAACAAGCAGCAGCTCGCCTATGACACGGAGGTTGCGGCCGGCGGCGAGTTCGTCGAATTCAAAGCGGAAACCCGCATGAGCGGCATCGATTTGCAGGACGGGCGGCATGTCCGCAAAGGCGCGGTCGACGCGGTGCGGCGGTGGGTGCTCGCCCAAGGCGGCAGCATTCCGGAGGATTTGGCGGCGAAGTCCGACGCGATCGCGTCGGAAGGCGGCACTCCGCTGGCCGTGGCGGTCGACGGCAAAATCTACGGCCTGATCCATTTGAAGGATACCGTCAAACCGGGGATGAAGGAACGTTTTGAACAGCTGCGCCAAATGGGCATCAAAACGGTCATGTGCACGGGGGACAATCCGCTCACGGCGGCAACCATCGCCCGCGAAGCCGGCGTCGACGAGTTTATCGCCGAAAGCAAGCCGGAGGACAAAATCGCCGTCATCCGCCGCGAGCAGGCCGAAGGCAAGCTGGTCGCGATGACGGGGGACGGGACGAACGACGCCCCGGCGCTCGCCCAGGCTGACGTGGGAATCGCGATGAACAGCGGCACCGTCGCCGCCAAGGAAGCGGCCAACATGGTCGACCTGGATTCCGACCCGTCCAAAATCATCGAAGTGGTGGCGATCGGCAAACAGCTGCTGATGACGCGCGGCGCGCTGACGACGTTCAGCATCGCCAACGACGTCGCCAAATATTTCGCCATCATTCCGGCGATGTTCATGGCGGCCATTCCGCAGATGAAGGCGCTGAACGTGATGGGGCTCGGCTCCCCGCTGTCCGCGATCCTTAGCGCGCTCATTTTTAACGCGGTCATCATCCCGCTGCTGATTCCGCTGGCGATGAAGGGGGTCCGCTACAAGCCGATGAGCACGGCGCGGCTGCTGGGCCGCAACCTGACGGTTTACGGCCTCGGCGGCGTCATCGCCCCGTTCGCCGGCATCAAGCTGATCGATCTGGTCGTGCATTTGTGGATCTGAGCATGCTGATTTGGATGGCAGAGATACATGGGGAAAGCTGAACGCTCCTCTTAACGATTTGAAAAAGGGTGATATCCATTGAAAACCACGGCTGAATTCGAAAAAATGCCGCATGGCTCCATTTGGCTTTTGGCGCTGCGCTCCAGTTTGCTGTTCATCGTTGTTTGCGGTCTGGCGTACCCGCTGGCCAGCACCGGGCTGGCCCAGCTTTTCTTTCCGCACCAGGCCAACGGCAGCATGATCAAGGACGGCGCGGGAAGAACGGTGGGTTCGGAGCTCATTGGGCAGACGTTTGCCGATCCGTCGTTTTTCCAGGGCCGGATTTCCAGTATCGACAATAACGGCGCAGGCTCCGGGTCCAACAACTATGCCCCGTCCAATCCCGAGCTGCTGAAGCGGGTTCAGGCTTCCATCGCCCGGTGGGAGAAGGAAAACCCGCAGGTTCCGGTCGATAAGCTGCCGGTGGATCTGGTCACCAATTCCGGCTCGGGGCTGGACCCGCACATATCGCCCGCGGCCGCGATGGCGCAAATTCCGCGGATCGGCGCACTCCGGCATCTTCCCGAGGAGCGATTGAAGGAGCTGGTCGAACAATTTACCGAAGGGCGCGACCTGGGCGTGTTCGGCGAAAAAAGAGTGAACGTGCTGAAGCTGAATTTGGCCCTGAAGGAGTTGGGGACGGGCAGGGAATAAGCTTTGGATTTCCAGGCTGTTTCAAGTGGAAGGCAGAAAGGGCAGATCGTAGTGCAGCTGTTATTGCCATAAGAAAAAAGACGCCATGTTCGGCTTGGGACGAACCATGGCGTTTTTTCTTCAGCCTGCAAAGGTTTGGTAAATAAGAAACATGTTCAAAACGACGATGACGGCGGAGACGCACCAAGCGAGCAAGCTGATCCAGGCCGGATTGGCGAACGAACCCATAAGCTTTTTGCTTCCGGTAAATTGGACGAGGGGAATCACCGCAAACGGAAGCTGGAGCGACAACATGACCTGGCTCAAAATCAGCAGATCTTCGGTTCCTTGTTCGCCGGCGATCATCGTGACGATCACGGCCGGGATGACGGCGATCAGCCTCGTAACCAGCCGGCGAAGCCAGGGCGGGAGCCGGATGTCCAGGAAACCCTCCATGACGATCTGCCCGGCCAGGGTGCCCGTCAGCGTGGAGTTTTGCCCCGAAGCAAGAAGCGCGAGTCCGAAAACGATGCTTGCCAGCGTCGTTCCGACCAGCGGCGTCAGCAGATGAAAGGCATCGCTGATATTAGCGACCTCCGTCAAACCCGCTTGATGGAAGGTCGCGGCGGAGACGATCAGGATGGCGGCATTGATGAAGAGCGCCAAAGTCAGCGCAATGGCGGAATCCCAGGCGGAAAAGCGGATCGCTTCGCGTTTGCCCTCATCCGTCGTTTCATACCGGCGGGTTTGCACGATGGACGAATGAAGATAAAGGTTATGCGGCATCACCGTGGCTCCGAGAATCCCGATCGCGATATATAGCTTCTCGTGGTTCGTTATGAGGTCGGGCGTCGGCATGAATCCGGCCCACACGCTGGGAAGATGGGGTTTGGCCAGCCACAGGTCGACCGCAAAGCAGATCCCGATCGTCGCCACAAGCACGATGACCAGCGTTTCGATGGCACGAAAACCTCGATGCTGCAGAAGCAGGATAAGCAAAACGTCAAGCGCCGTAATCAGCACGCCGTACAGTATCGGAATACCGAACAGCAGCTTCAGGGCGATGGCCGAACCGACCACTTCCGCCAAATCGCATGCGGCGATCGCCGCTTCGCACAGGATCCACAGACCGATGGCCGCCGGTTTGCTGTATTGGGTGCGGCAGGCTTGCGCCAGGTCATGGCCGGTGACGATGCCCAGCTTGCTGGAAAGCGATTGGAGCAGCACGGCCATCAGATTGGACAAAAGAATGACGGACAGCAGCGAATACCCGAAGCCGGCGCCCCCGGCGATGTCCGTCGCCCAGTTTCCCGGATCCATGTAACCGACGGCGACAAGATAACCGGGACCGGCGAAAGCCAGAAATTTCCGGAATGCCGGGCCTCTGCGTGGAACTTCCAGCGAATGGTTGATTCCTGTGAGCGAGGAGCGTCTTTTAGGTTTGGTCCAGCCCTTCATTCGGTATCACGCACCTTGTGCACCTTATTATGGGGTAGTTTTCTAAATGCTCCCGTTTGCTATTCACTTGCGGTCCGTTTGAATATTTTTTAGTATAGCGGTGCCCGGATGTGGGCAAGCAGAGAGTACGGACTTGGAGGGTTATCGACCGCCTGCCGGTTTATCGCCTGATTTTACGCTGAAAAAAATTACCAGGCCGCCGCCGGTGCGCCATCGTTTAACGAAGGACGCCGCATTTTCCAGTTTCCAACGGAATAGCGGCGCGCGAAGTGACGCAAGCTTTTATTGACATGAAGTTTAAAATTCTTTAATATGTCTAGGTACTTGATTCAGAAATTTATTATAAACGGGTGATGCATATGTCTTACAGACCAGTGATTGCGAACATGAAGGAAGCCAGCAGCAACGAGCAAAGCGGATTGTACGAATTCATCATGAACCTGGCTGACGGAACAGTGTGCCGCGTGTTCTATAGCCGTTTTCCGGAATGGAAAATGACAAACATCAGCCGATTGCAAAAAACGCCTTGCCCCGTATGCCGCAAAGACTTCATCTGCAAATGCATCGAGAGCTACAAAGGCGAGCTGGAACAGCAAATCGAAGAAAACCAATGGATCGACAAAGCTTTGGCGAAATAAGCTGTCGAACCGAGATACAGGCGCGGGAAGCTACCCGGGCTTTTTTCTTTTTTCGGATTATGTAAGCCTAATGATACGTTTCATACCTGCTTGATAGATAAAAATGCGGCTCGTTTTCCCCGCCCCTTTTTTCTGCCATGCTTGATTTCAGGGCTAATACGGCGGATACTAACTTCAGGAGGTGCCGAAAATGGAAAAGGGACGCACGCCTGAAATCGGCGGCTATGAAGGCATCGTGCTTGTCGATGGAGTCTGTCATTTGTGCCAGGGATTAACCCGTTTTATCATCGAGCGCGACCCGAAGGCAAAATTCCGCTTCGCATCCTTGCAATCCGAGATCGGGGCCGAGCTGCTGGTCAAGGGCGGTTTGCCCGCAGGCGAGGTGGATACCGTGGTTCTGATCGAAAAGGGGCGCTATTATGTCCGTTCGGAGGCGGTGCTGCGAATCGCCCGGCAATTGAAAATGCCTTGGCCGCTGCTGTATATATTTGTGGCGGTACCGACGCCCATCCGGGATCGCCTGTACCGTTATGTCGCCCGGAACCGCTACCGCTGGTTCGGCAAGGAGGAGCAGTGTTTGCTCCCGACGCCCGAGTTGAAAAAACGGTTTTTATAGGGAAGGCGCGGAGTATTTTTTATCCAAGATATGTCGATATTTTACACATTTTGTATTGTAATTCATTTCAGGATATGGTAAATTCCTAATTAAGTCATAATCAATTTATGATAGACGAGCTTAATATGAAGCCGATAACGGAAGCACCGTTTGACAGCCGCCTTTGCGGTTGTTCAACGGTGTTTTTTTATGTCTTGGAATGGGGGATGCGAAGGTTTATGGTGCCGTATACGGTGGTCGTTGCCGTCAAAGAGCCGCAGTACTTGGAGCCGCTGCTCCATTACGTGCATGCGAGCGAATACGGAAGCAAATTGCGGATGATCGGTTTTACGAAGCAGGAGGCTTTTTTGGAGTTCATGAACGGAGACGAACGTCCCGATTTGGTTGTCGGGGACCGGGATTTGCTTGAGCCTTGGATGGAAGGGGGCAAAACCTGCTCCTGGAAGGTGCTCGGAACGGGCGGCGGCCCGCCTCATGAGATAGCGAAATTTCAGGCGCTTCCCGAATTATGCGAAGCATTGCTTCAAGCCTGTTCCAAGGAAGGAATGCTTGCGGGACAGGCGGCTCAGAAAGGGGACGGGGCGGTTACGATCGGCTTTGTGTCCGCGGTCGGAGGCAGCGGGAAAACGACGGCAGCGGTCAATATGGCGAAGCAGCTCGGCGGATTGGGATGTTCCGTGTTTTATCTGAACCTGGAGACGATGAACAGCAGCGCCGTTTTTTCCAGGCCCAACCGCAAAGCGGAGGACGCCCAAGGCCTGCCGCGCCTGCTGTACGAGTTGAAGGCGGCGCAAGAAAGCAAAAGTCCGGCGCCCATTCCGATCGAACCGTTTTCGGTAAAACATCCGGCGATGAAGTGCGATTGGTTCGAGCCGGTATTGAACCGCAACGAAATTCTTCAACTGAGCAAAGCCGACGTACTGAACTTGATCGAACGAATCGCGGCCTGCGGGAGTTACGACGTCGTCATCGCCGATACCGATTCCGGAATGAATGACCGGACGTCCGCCGTCCTGGAGGGGTGCGAGCATTTGGTCTGGATTTTGCTGGACGACCTTATCCATATGTATAAAAGCGGCCAGCAGCTTGCTTACATGGAACGCAGCCATCCCGAGGCATTCGGGCTTGTGGCGGGGAAAAGCCGGTTTATCGTCAACCGTTTCGCCGGCAGCTTGGCCAATACGCCCCCGGAGATCATTCGGGAGATTGACGGAGTCCTTCCTTATATACCGTCCTGGAAACAAAACCATAACGAAGAGCTGCTGCTGAGCTCGCCGATTTTTCAACGCGATATGTTGAAGCTCTGCCGGGATTTGCTCGGGGAAGGGCTGGTCAACGGAACCGGGGTGAAGGGATATGGATGAAGAGCTTTTCAGGCAGCTGCGGGCGGAGGTCCGCTCCGGCCTGGACGTCACGTCGGCTTTGGACAACGGCGAGCTGATGAAGTTCATCGAGCGGACGGTGCTCAGCCGCAGGGAGCTGCTGGATCTGACCGCGACGGAAAAAAGAAAGCTGGTCCGGCGCATATTCGATTCGTTCCGCGGGCTCGATATTTTGCAGCCGCTCGTCGATGATCCGGCGATCACGGAAATCATGGTGAACAGCCATCGGGACATTTTTATCGAGCAAAACGGCGAGGTTTCGAAGCTGCCGCTGGAATTCGAGTCCCGGACGAGGCTGGAGGACATCATTCAGACGATCGTGTCCGGCGTGAACCGGGTCGTCAATGAATCGTCGCCGATCGTGGATGCCAGGCTGAAGGACGGCTCCCGCGTCAATATCGTCCTGCCCCCGATCGCGCTCAAAGGTCCGACCATGACGATCCGGAAGTTTCCGGAAAAACCGATGACGATGGACGATTTGACGAGGCGGGGGGCGCTCGGCGAGGAAGCTTCGTTGTTTCTGCAAAAGCTGGTGGCTGGCAAGTATAACATTTTTATCAGCGGCGGCACGGGTTCGGGGAAAACAACCTTCTTGAACGCTTTGTCCCAGTTTATCCCTGGGGACGAGCGCGTGATCACGATCGAGGATTCGGCCGAGCTGCAGATCGTGACCGTGCCGAACCTCGTGTCGCTGGAGACCCGCAACGCCAACACGGAGGGACGGGGAGAAATATCGATCCGGGACCTGATCCGGTCTTCGCTGCGGATGCGGCCCAACCGGATCGTCGTCGGGGAGGTGCGCGGCGGCGAAGCCCTGGACATGCTGCAGGCCATGAACACCGGCCATGACGGGTCTTTATCCACCGGGCACGCGAACAGCACGCGCGACATGATCAGCCGGCTGGAGACGATGGTGCTGAGCGGTGCGGAGCTGCCGATCGCCGTCGTTCGGCAGCAGATCGCCTCGGCAATCGATGTTTTCGTCCATCTAAGCAGGCTGCGCGACCGGTCGCGGCGGGTCATGGAAATCAGCGAGGTGGCCGGCCTGGAAAATGGGGAAGTCGTCCTTCATACGCTGTACAAGTTCAGGGAAACCGGAGAAAAGGACGGAAGGATCATTGGGGAGCTGGAGCCTCAGGGACCGTTGTTGAACCAGGACAAGCTGAAAATGGCCGGCATCCGTTATGATCCCCCGGCGTCGAAGGAGGCTGTCGTATGAAAACCGGACATGCGTTCAAAGGGCGCGGCCGCCAGGGATACGCCGGGAGCGGGAGCATGCTGCGCCGCAGCCGCCGTCCCCCCAAAGCAAAGCCTGAAGGGCATAAGCAGCTGCCCGATTACAGCGTCTATGTTTTAAGCCCGTTAGAGCGGGTAATGTGCGTCATTTCCGGAGCCGCCTTGTTTTTTGGCATCGGATACCTGTTTTATCATCAGTGGCTGATGGCGCTTGTGCTTTCGACGGGCGGCCTGCTTGTTCCCCGATTTTGGAGGAAACATATGCTGCAGCGGAGGCGCGCGGCATTAAACCTGCATTTTAAGCAGGCCCTTTATTCGCTTTCCTCCTCGCTGTCAGCCGGACGATCCGTGGAGAACGGCTTTCGGGAGGCGATTTCCGACTTGCGGATGCTTGATCCGGACGCCGAAAACGATTTGATTACGGAGCTGTCCATCATTTGCGCCCGCTTGGAATATGGGGAACCGATCGAAGACGCGCTGCGGGATTTCAGCCGCAGGGCCTCCATGGAGGACATCACGAATTTCGCGGATGTATTCATCACATGCAAACGGACGGGGGGAGACCTGGTGGAAGTCATCCGGAGAACCTCCTCCATCATCGGCGAAAAGCTGGACATTCAGCAGGAAATCGCCGTTCTCGTGGCCCAGAAAAAATTCGAGTCGAAGGCGCTCCTCGCCGCGCCCATCCTCATGCTGGTGTTCATGAACCTGACCTCGGGCGATTATATGAAGCCGATGTTCGGGGGCATGGGGATGGTCATATCGACGTTTGCGCTGCTTGGGCTTGCGGGCTGTTTACTATGGATTATCAAAATTATGAACATCAAAATTTGAGCGGGGTGAGGATGTGGAGCTGATTGCGGTCGTGATGCTGGTTCTGCTGGCGGGTGGTTGGGTGGTGCTGAACCGGATCGGCGGCGCGAAATACCGGAGCGTGACGAAGCTGCATATGGAGGGGCTTCGGCTTAAAAGGTTGGCTCCCCCGATGCTGTATGTTGTGGAGCGATTGAAGCTGATGTCCCGTTTCCCGCTGTTTTTCTTCAAAATTCAGCGCTCGATCCAAAAGCTGTACGGCCAGCGCTACAGCGCCGAATTGACGCTGTTATACGCCGGGGAAATGATGGCTTACGGCTGGCTGCTGCTTATGCTGGGCTGCTTGCTGACGCTCGCCATGAAAGACGCCGCGGGGCTGGCGATCGGCGGGGCGATGGGCGTGCTGGTGCCGGCGGCCATGATCAAGGACATGCACGGCAAGGTCGTCAAGCGCGACCAGGACATTTTGACGGAGCTTCCGGAACTGCTGAACAAAATCGTGCTGCTGGTCGGAGCCGGCGAAACGGTCCAAAAGGCGATCAGCCACTGCGTGGAGCAGAAAAAGCAGCAGGTTCATCATCCGCTCTACCGCGAGCTGATCAAGATGAAGGATGATCTCGAAGGGGGATACTCCTTTCAGCAGTCCTTCGAAAACTTCAGCAAACGCTGCGCCGTTCAGGAGGTTTCGATTTTTACGACGACCGTTCTGCTCAATTTCAGGCGGGGCGGGAGCGACTTCGTGCTGGCATTGACCGATTTGTCCCGGGTTCTGTGGGAGAAACGGAAGGCCATTACGCGGACCCGGGGAGAACAGGCGTCTTCCAAGCTGATCTTTCCGATGGTCGTCATTTTTATGATTGTGATTGTGCTTGTCGGAACGCCTGCTTTTATGATGATGAATTTGTAGGAGGAATGAAGGTATGTGGATGCTTGCTTGGAGCAAAGCCAAACATTTTTGGAAACAGGAAGACGGACTCGGAATGCTCGAAATGATCTTGATCATTGCGGTGATTATCATCATCGCCTTGTTGTTCCGAAAAGAGCTGCTTCGGATCGTGCAACGGCTGTTAACGAAAGTGGACAAAAAAAGCGATGAAGTTTTTTCGGATAGCTAAACCTCTCAAAGGCAGCGAGGGGAGTTTCACCGTCGAAGCTTCCCTCGTGCTTCCGATCGTCCTGTTTGTCACGATGACGCTCGTATTTTTTTGCCTGTACGTGTATCAGCAGAGCTTTTTGCACCAGACCGCGTCCGCCGTCGCGGAGCGGGCGGCTTACAGCTGGGACAACAGCCACAAGCAAGCAGCCACCGGCCAGGTCGGGAAAGGACAATACGATTCCTTGTATTGGAGGCTGAGCGAAGACGGGATGCTTGGGGCGTTGTTTGGCTGGACCGGGATAACGGAGAATACGGAAACCGTTCCCATGCCGGGGGGAAATGGGGCGGGGGGCAGCCTTCCTGTCATCAAAATGAACCATTCCGGAAGCATGGTCCCGCCTGAAATGAAAGGCGAGATCAGCTACAAAAACACGATCGTGCAGCGGACGGTGAGGGTAGACCTGACTCGCATGCTGTCCCTCCCGCCGCTGGATACCCTGCTGAAAGACGGTTCGGATGCGAGCAGCTTTGGCAATTCCGCTGTCGTCGAACCCGTCGAATTCATTCGTACGGTTGATTTAATGAGATATTATGCTTCGAAATTCAAAGGTACAAGGGAAGACGCCAAAACCGATCCGGGCAGCGCCGCGGAGGTGCTGAATCAATTCAGGTCTTCGGGCAGGTAGCAGGAAAGAGGGGATAAGGTGTGTTTGCTGGAAGGCGGGCGGAAAACGGTTCGGTTTCCGTGTTTTTAATCATGATTCTTGCTTTTATATTTACGTTCGTCGCTCTTTTTATCGATTATGCGCGCATCGCGGCGATGAAGGTTCAAACCGAACGGTTGGCGCATGCGGCGGTACGTTCCGTCATGTCTTCTTATGACGTGGAGCTGCAGGAACGGTACGGTTTGTTTGCCTACGGGGAACAGAGCGGGGACCAGATTATGGCGGGCGTGTTGAGCAACAGTTTGGAAAAGGGGAAAAGGAGCGACCGGTTCGATTTGCTGCCGATGGAGCTGGACAGTTCCGGCCTGCAGATGGAAAGGATGCTCGGCGAATACGACATTTTCAACCGACAAATCGGGGAGGAAATGAAGTATAAGGCGCCAATCGATTTTACGCTTGAGATTGCCGGAAAAATGAAGCCGTTGTCTTCTTCGATGAAAGAGGCTTCCGATACGGTCGACGTGCTGCGCAAGCTGCAAAAGCTGTACGACAAACGGGAGGCCGCGCTGGACCGGATGCTGGACAAGCAAAGACAGGCGGCGCAAAGCGCAAACGGCATACCGGGCATGCTCATGGGCGTGTATTCCTCCTCCATTTCCAATGAGTCTCTCGGATCTTCGCGGGTGAGCGCTGCAGCAGGCATTGCTGCCCAATACGATGATTACGTCGCCAAGGCGAATGAAGACGCGAACCGCGGCGAGGATGAAGAGCCGCAGTACAGCGACGAGATCCGGGATTATTTGACGGATTCGTCGGACGTGACGTCCCGGCTTGGCAGCAAGCATCGTTCGGCGGCGAACAGCCACGGCAAGCTTCTGCAGGAGGCCGATCTGGCATGGCAGGAGGCATCCGAACTGAACGAAAAGATGAAAGAAGTCATCGCGGCTTCGGAAAACCGCTCCGAAAGCGCAGGTTACGACGCGGTTTCACGAAGCGTCATTCCGGGGCATACGGCCGGAATCAACGGGGATGACGCGGCGACGATCCGCGGCTTGCGCGGACAAACCGACCAGCTTTTGCTGAGCGAAAGCCTGCTGGGCGATCTGAAGCAAGGGATCAGCCGCCAGCGGGACGAGTTCCGGCAGGCGGACCAGAGCCTTTCGTCGGCACGGTCCGAGCTGGCCGGGGCATCCGGGCTTTACGGCAGCTCAAGCAGCATGAAAAGCGCGGTCATTGCGGCCCGGGGGGTGATCGACGGCTATTTGCGGGCCTACGCCGAGTCGGGTTCCGCGAACAGGCTGGACCAGGAAGCGGCGGTGATCGAGCAGCACCGCGGTTCGGATAAAGAGCGGAAGGAAAAGGAAAAACAGGGCAAGGCCAAATTGAAAGAGGCAGCGAATATTTTGGAACGGATCAACGAGCTGGATCAAAAGGCAAAGGCTTATATGAAAGAATACGACACGCTGCAAACCTATTACGGCGAAAGCATCGAATTTAACAAGCAAGCTGCCGAGGCGGAAACCAAGGGAGCCGACCTTGACGACGATCCTTACGATGCAGGGAAGTCGGCGATGAACGGAATGGACAGGTTGTACGGAGCGCTGGGGGGCATGATGTCCGGGGTCAAGGACGAATTGCTGCAAAACGAATATGCGGCCATGTACTTTAATCATTTTGATATCAGCCGTCTGAAGGATGCAGCATCCGATCCGAAGGCGGGTTTGGGAGACGCGGTCGCAGACCAGCTAAGCGTCAAAAACCAAGAATTGGAGTACATCGTATACGGGTTTCATAACCCCGTAGGCAACGTTTCGGCGGCCTATGCCGAAATCTTCGCGTCCAGGCTGGCGATCCGTATGATGGAAGGGCTGGTCAAAAACAGCGGCCTCGGCCATCCGCTGCTTGTGCTCGCTGCTGCTCTGCTCTACGGCATCGAAATGGCGATGGCTGACATGATCACGCTGTGTACGACGGGATCCGTAGAACTGTCCAGCTACATTAAAGCGAAATTGACGTACCGCGACCATTTGCGTCTTTTTTTACTCCTGCACAGCAACAATCAGAAAAAAATGTCGCGTATGCTAGCGCTGATCCGTTTCAATACGGGAATCAACCCCGCGGAAAGAGCCACTTACGCTTCGGGAGAGGTGAAGATGGGCATGAGGCTCTGGTTTCTCCCCGGCGTGATGAAATGGGTCGGATATGCCGGCGGCAGTCCGGATAAGGTGGAAGGAAGCCGATATTATGCGGTCAAACAAGCGGATTATTCTTATTAACCGAATGCGGGCGAGTTTCGGGAAAGGATGCCCCCGATCCGGCGGCACCGAGCAGGGGAGCATGGTCGTCGAGGCATCCCTGGTGATGCCGATGTTTATCTTCTTTGTCCTTTTCCTGATTTATATCGTGCAGATGACGCTGGTTTCTACGGCGCTGCAAAGCACGGTTAGCGATACCGTCAAAATGGTATCCACCCATATGTACCCGGTTGCGCTGGCCATTGAGCCCAAAAAGCCAGGGGATAACGAGGACGGCAAAAAGCCTGCCGGAAGCTGGAGCATCCCGAAGCTTTCTTTAAGCGATTGGGCCGCCCAATACACGGATACGCTGCCGGCTCCCTTGAACGAATGGATGGCGGACGCGGCCGCCAGGGCGGACGAACCGCTTCAGGATTTGAAAAACCAGGCGGCGGAGGCCGTCCTTGACCCGGTCGTAAAGCCGATTCTTAAGCCGTACATGGAAAGCCGGCTGCTCGACTATGAGCGCATCCATGTATCGAACATTCAAATTCCGAATTTGCGGACCCGCACGGAGCCCTATTTCGGGATCGAGGTCAGCTATGAGTTGCCGATGAAGGTGCCGCTTCTGAATAAAAAAATCGTAATCCAGGCGAAAGCCCAGGAACGGTTGTGGATTGGGGAAACGGAAGAGAACGCGGGCAAAGGGGACGAGTCCGGATCCGAAGGATCGGCGGTGCAAATTATTGAAAAACCGGACCCTGCCTACGTCGGCAAAAAGGCAAAGGTGCGCGTCAAAATCGAACCCGGGGCGTCGGCCAATCTTTCCGTGTTTTATAAAAGCGGGCAAAGCACGGCCAAATACCTCGGGGATCAACAAGCGGATGCGGAAGGGTATGTCGAATGGGAGTGGTTCGTCGGAACCAATACCACGCCGGGCACGTGGCCGTTTGTCATTACGACCTCGGACGGGAAAAGGACCGAGGTGATGTTTACGGTTGTCAAAGGATAAGCCCGGGCGCAAAAAAGTCTGATTGAAGTCTCATAGCGCCGGGCGCGTCGTGAAAGAAAAGGAGGTTCGGACATGGATTTTTGGATTTGGGGATGCGCGCTGATCATCATCTCGGCATTCGTCACGGATATTCGCACGATGAAAATTCCGAATTGGTTGACGCTGTCGGCGATGCTTAGCGGGATTCTGATCCATTTCGCAGCGGATGGTTTCCAGGGACTGTTGTTTTCGGTCAAAGGACTTGGAACGGGGTTCGTGCTGCTTCTGCTGATGCATATGATGGGGGCGGTCGGCGCCGGAGACGTCAAGCTGTTTGGAGGGATTGGCGCATGGCTGGGGACGCTGTTAACCATCCAGTGCATCGTTTATTCGGTGCTATGCGCCGGATTCATCGGTATTCTGATTTTATTGTGGAGACGCGAGACCATGCAAAGAATGCGGAATGTGGCACGCAATTTGGCCGGGTTTTTTATATTGAGGAATTTTCGGTCCCTGACGGCAGGCAAGGAGAAGCAGCTGCGTTTTCCGTTTATGCTTGCGGTGCTTCCCGGTTATGTTGCGGCCAGCGTCTATACACTCGGTTAGAGGTGAACAGGAATGATGGGTTTGTCGCGCGATTTTATGCAGCAGGGCGGAACCTATATGGTATTGTCGGACTCCTCCGGCATCGGTTCGGACGAACTGAGCAAGGTAGAGGTGGCGATGATCGGGGCTTCGCGGATCCCGCGCTTATTGCCCCTCCATGTCAAAGAAGTCGATCTTCGGGTAACGCTTTGGTACGACATCACGGAAAAAAAGATGTTGTCCCATATGCTGAAAAGCGAAAAAATCAACATGACCGAATATTACGCTTTGCTGCTGCAGGTGGCCGAGGCGTTGGAAGACAGCGCGCTTTACATGCTGCAGCCGCTCAAATACGTGTTGGACGAAGAATACATTTTCGTGCACGGGTCGCTGCAGGAAGGGACGCTTTACCTGACCTACGTTCCGCTTGACCGGACGGAAGGCTTAAAGCCCGTTCATGACGCTTTGAAGGAGCTTGTCACCCGGTTCATGGCATCCGTAACCGAACTGAGCGGCAGCGGAGTGCAGCAGCTGCTGCACTATACGGCATCCGAGGACTTTTCCCCGGGAGGATTTAAAAAGCTGCTCTTGGGTCTTCTCTCTAAGGAAGGCGATGTCCGGATTCAGTCAGGCGCGAACAATCATGCTCCTCCTGCCGCCAGGAAACGGGACCGGATGCAGGAAGCTCCAGGCATTGAGGATTCGGGCCGTTGGGGAACAGATGAACCCGCGGCGATGAATGGGGGGACCTTTCCTTGGCAACGTCCCGGAGCCGTTTCCCGGTTGCAGGAAAAACCGGTGAGCCCTGTGAGAGAGCGGGGGTTACGCAGGGACTCGGAGAGCCTTGCGGCGGCGCGAAGCGGGTTGCAGGCCGAAGCTGCCATGCCTGGCGAAGATCTCTTGAGCTCGAAGCTTCATCCGGCCGGCCGGAACGTTGATGCGCTGCCCGATTTCTTGAAAAGCTGGAACGGCGGTGACCCGGAAACGGAACCGGAAGCGGATGAAAACGTCGATGAGGCGGCGCAGAAATCCGCCTCCGCGCGCAAAACCTACATCGCGCTTGGCTGCTTGCTGGCCGCGGCAGTTGTCTGGAGGATGATTTATATGCCGGATCCGGGCAACGGGACGATGATCTTATGCGCCATATTGACCGTGATTTTGGGAGGCGTCGCTACTCTGAGCTGGATGGGCAAACTCTTCGCGCCCAAATATGCCGCGGCGGATTCAACTTCGTTCGAAGCGCTGCCCGATTTCGGCTCCGCCGAGCTTTCCGCCGAACCGAATCTTCGCCAGGGCCGTTCTCGTTTTGAAATTGAACGGTTTACGGGATTTTTGAGAGGCGGGAGAAAAAACAAAGAAGAGGCTTTCATTCAAGCGGACAAGGATCCGGAGCCGGCGTGGAAGTGGAAATTCCCTCCGCAGGATGCCGTGCAGGACCGCGACGGCAACCGTGCAATGATGACAAAAGAGAGCGGCACTGGAGCCGGGGGCATTACGGGGCTCCCGCATCGCCGGGAAGGATGGAACCGGGCCGAAGATCATGTGCCGCTGCGTTTTCCGGATACAGACGAGGGGGAGGGGGACGGCGGCATTGGCCTAAAAACGGAAACTCTGCAGCCTGGAAAAGGCGCCGGCGCTACCGTGCTCTTAAGTCCACTCCCCTCGTCGGGTCGGGAAAGCCATACACCGGTGTCCTCCCCTCCTTCGGGTTACCTGCTTCGGGAAAGCGAGGGAGGAGGGGCAGCCGAAAGGATCGAGCTGAGGCAGCAGCATTTTGTTATCGGCAGGTCCGAAGAGGTATCGCAGTATGTCGAGCGCTCCGTAGGAACATCGCGTGCGCATGTGGAATTGAGCCGGAGCGAAGACGGAAGGTTTTTGATCAAGGATCTCGGCTCGAAAAACGGAACGCGGCTCAAAGGGGAAGAGATGGTGCCTTATAAGGAATATCTGCTGCAAGACGGGGATACGTTCGTGATCGTCAAAGGACGTTATACGTTCCGATCCGCTTGATGCCCCTTCTTTAATTGCCGCAGAGCCTGTTCCAAAGTCGGATATTCGAAGCGGAAACCTTGCGAGAGCAGCTTTTCCGGGATCACCCGCTGGCCTTCCAGCAGCATGAGGGAGAGTTCGCCCAGAACGGCCCGCATCATAAACGACGGCACCGGGAACCAATGCGGGCGTCGGTAGATCCGGCCGACCGTTTGCCCGAACCGGTTGTTGGTTACGGGCTCCGGAGCCGTTGCGTTTACCGGCCCCCGCAATTCCGGATGGAGGATGCAGTATTCGATCAGGCGAACCATATCCTGCACATGGATCCATGGGACCCACTGTTTGCCGCTGCCGATTCGGCCGCCGAAACCGAGCATATACGGCAGCTTCATGAGCGGAAACGCTCCGCCGTCATTCCCTAGCACCACTCCCGTCCGGAGTTTGACCAAACGAACGCCCTGAATTTCGTCGGCGGCATCTTCCCATTCCTGGACGACGGAGGAAGGAAAATCGACGACGCGGCGTTCGCTGTCCTCACGGAAAGTTTCGGTAAGCGATGTGCCATAGATGGCGACCGCTGAACCTTGGACGACGACCGCCGGCTTCTCGCGCAGCGCTTGAACGAGTTTGGCGACGGCATGGACGGTGGCCAGGCGCGACTCGATAATATTTTGTTTGGCTTTTGGCGTCCAGCGCTGATTTAGCGAAGCCCCGGCCAAATTGACGATCGCTTCGGTGCCTTCGAGAAGATCCGGGGCGGTTTTGAGCTGATCCCAGGTCAGGTATCGCACGCCGGCTTGGGCATCAGCCGGCTTTTTTCGGGAAATGATAGTGACTTCGCATCCTTGTCCCACCAGATGCGCCGTCAGTGCTTTCCCGACGAACCCCGTTCCGCCGCCAATGGCTATGTTCTTCAACTTGATCACCTTCTTATCCGGTTCTCGGAATGCAAAAGCCCCCGGGCATGGGATCCAATTGACGAAATGATTCATTTCTTCAAGAGTGATGCTCCTGCCGGGGGCTTGTTTCGCTAGTATCTCGGAACCTACTTTTGCATCAAATGCTCGTACGGCTTGTAGTCGATCTGGTTTTTGTTCAGAAAAGCGACGAGGAACTTGTTGTCTTTTTTTGGCGTCGCGGAGATGTACCCTTTAATGCAATGGTCGCGGGTCACTTCCGCGGCTCCCTCTTCCAAAGCGATTCTGCCGATTTCGGCGGCGATGGAATGTTTGGCGATGTCCCGGAACGGTCCGGGCACGGGTTTGACCAGTTTTTCCAAAAATGCCTTGGATTCGTCCGTCCAAAGATGGCGGCTGGATTCGACCCAATGGTTCTGCCAATCGAGCTTGGACTTGCCGTCGTTTTTCGGCAGGACCTTCAAAAATTTCCGGATCATGAAATATCCGCCGATCATCATCAATACGAGCAGGATGACGGCCCATAACATGATGGAATCCATGAACATATCGGAAGGCATGGACGAGGACAGCAGTCTCACGCCCCATGTACTGTGCATGCGGTTCACCTCTACACTATTCTTCGATTTTCATTTTACCTTCTTAGAATTATAACCCATTCCTAGATTTATTTCAGCATTCACGATAAAATAAGGTTTAATTCGAATGAGGGGGATGGATTATGCTAAAAATCGGTTCTCATGTGTCCTTTTCGGACAAGGGCCTGTTAAGCGCAACCAACGAAGCCAACAGCTATGGATCGAGCTCGTTTATGATATATACAGGCGCACCGCAAAATACGCGCCGCAAACCGATCGAATCGATGTATCTCGAAGAAGGCAAGCAATTAATGAAGGAGAGCGGCTTTGAGGAAATCGTCGTTCACGCGCCTTACATTATCAACCTTGGATCTTACAAGCCGAATACGTTCGAGCTTGCGGTCAGCTTCCTGCAGGAGGAAATCCGCCGCACGCACGCCATCGGCGTGAAAAATATCGTCCTCCATCCGGGAGCATATACAGACAAAGACCCGGAATACGGCATTCAGCGGATCGCCGACGGCCTGAACGAGGTGCTGAACGGAACCGATGAGACGGAAGTCCACATCGCCCTCGAAACGATGGCCGGCAAAGGGACGGAAATGGGACGGACCTTCGAGGAAATCGCCCGCATGATCGAGAAGGTGGAAAAAAACGACCGCCTCACGATCTGCATGGATACATGCCATATCCACGACGCCGGTTACGATATCGTCAACGACCTGGACGGCGTCCTTGAAGAGTTTGACCGCATCATCGGATTGGATCGCATCGGGGTCGTGCATATCAATGACAGCAAAAACCCGCGCGGAGCCGGGAAGGACCGTCACGCCCCGATCGGTTCCGGATGGATCGGTTTCGATACGATTCGCTCCGTCGTGCATCATGAGAAGCTGGCCGGCAGACCGTTTATCTTGGAAACGCCTTGGATCGGCAAAGACGCCAAAACGCAGCGTCCGATGTACGAAATCGAAATCGCGCTTTTGCGCGGCAGCGTATCCGAGCGTTTCGGCGGGGATTTTATGAATCAGGTGGAGGATCTGCACTCGTTTTTCGCGAAGCAGGACATCCAGCCAAGCCAATACGTCCTGGACGTATGGACGCTGCTCAAAAACGATGCCAAAGCGAAAAAAGCCGATTCCCGGGAGCCTTTGGAACGCTTATACGACATGATCGCCGAAGCGAACCTGTTCCCGGATCTCAGCGAGGAGCAAATCAACCAACGGCTTATCGCCTGCCTCGCCGGCAAAGAAGCGTTGAAGTAACCAGCGGGCCAAGAAACGTTGGAACCAAAAGAAGATTATAGAGAGAACGAGGAGGAGCAGAAGCTTCATGGAACTACACGTCAAGAAAAATGCATCCAGTACATCCCAAGCACATGCCAACCGCGCGCGGATGCTGATCTCCTGTCCGGACGGACCGGGAATCGTCGCGGCCGTATCGCATTTCCTGCATCAACACGGGGCGAATATCGTTCAGTCCGACCAATATTCGATGGACCCGGAAGGCGGCATGTTTTTTATGCGGGTCGAATTCGACCTGCCGGATTTGCAGCAGCGGCTGCCCGAGCTTGAAAAAGAGTTTGCGGCCGTAGCGGCGAAGTTCAGCATGCAATGGAAGATATACGACGTTAACCGCAAGAAAAAACTCGCCATTTTCGTTTCCAAAGAGGACCATTGCCTGGTCGAGCTGCTGTGGCAGTGGCAGGCGGGCGATTTGGACGCCGACATCGCGATGGTGGTGAGCAACCATCCGGACATGAAGGAATACGTGGAGTCGTTCGGCATCCCGTACCATCACATTCCGGTGACGCCCGATACGAAAAAAGAAGCCGAGCAACGGCAGCTTGAAGTGGTCGGCAGCGATATCGACGTCATCATTTTGGCGCGGTACATGCAGATCATTTCGCCGTCCTTCATCGAACATTACCGGAACCGGATCATTAATATCCACCATTCCTTCCTCCCGGCATTTGTCGGAGGTAAACCTTACGCCCAAGCTTATGAGCGCGGCGTCAAAATCATCGGGGCAACCGCCCATTACGTCACGGAAGTGCTGGACGGCGGTCCGATCATCGAGCAGGACGTGCAGCGCGTCAGCCACCGCGACAATGTCGGCGAATTGAAGCGGATCGGCCGGACCATCGAACGCGTCGTTCTGGCGAGAGCCGTCAAATGGCATATCGAAGACCGGATTTTGGTGCATGAAAACAAAACGGTCGTATTTAACGGCTAAACCTTCGTCTTAAATCGTCAAAACCATATTCACTTACAAAAAAGTCTGCTTCGGATGGAAGCAGGCTTTTTTTATACATCCCGAATCCGGAGGGCCTTTGCTGCGGGGGAGTTGCCTTCGGAACCCGATGTATGGCGCATCCCGATGGGATTCGGAGGATTCCAGCTGGCCTTTTTCTCGCAAATTTTGACGATCGGGCAGGAAATTTCTTAGAAAATTTTTAAAATATTGAAGTGAAACAGCAAAAAAATGCGTCTTTATTATGAGGACAATTTTGCCAGTGTAGATAAAAATCATTTCAACTCATGAGAAGAGAGGAGCGGAAATATTGTTTTTTACGACACGTAATAAAAGGCGGACAAGGCTTCCTTTATGGGCGATCGCGCTTTTGCTGCTGCTTCCGCTGGTATCGGGTACAGGCACGGTGTACGCCGATGACAAGCCGTCCATCGCGCTGAAAAGCGAAGCAGGTTACGGAGGAACGATCAAAGAGGGGACATGGAATCCGCTCAAACTGACTCTGACGAGCAACCGGGACCTTTCCGGGGATATCGTGTTCCAAGTGACGCAGGACCGTTACGGGAACAGCCCGGCGTCCTATATTCAGCACGTCGAACTGCCGAAGGATACGGCGAAAGAGGTCGTTTTGGCGATTCCGGGGCAGCAATACGACAAAAATAATAACGAAATCCGTTTTTATGAGGGATCCGTAAACAAAGGAAATCTTGTCGGTTTTTCGTCCGGGAAAAGTTATGTTTCCGGAGCCGGCATGAATCCGACGAACGTCGCCGTCCTGTCGGAGGATCCGGATGCGATGAATTTCCTGACGCTCCTGCCGAGCGGCAATTCCAAAGTGAGCGTGCTTCACATGAAGCAGCAGGACGTGCCTGGCGATCCGATGCTGATGGACGGCTTGGACGTGATCGTATTGAACCGCTTCGCATCCGACTCCCTGACTCCTGCCCAGGTGGGGGCGATCGAGCAGTGGGTCAGAACGGGAGGCAAGCTGGTGCTTGGAGGCGGCGCGGCTTATCCGAAAACGGCTGCCCCTTTTGCCGCGATTTCGCCCGTCGAATATAAAGGCACCTTCAGCGTTGCAGCGTTGCCCGAACTGGAAAAGCTCGGGGCGTACAAGCAAGGAAACGGCAAAGGCAGTCCCGGCAAGCTGAGTTTGGACGGCGAGCTGACATTGGCTGACGTCCAGCTGGCGAAAGGAGCGACGGTGCTGTATTCGACCGCAGGGAAACCGCTGTTTGCAAGCAGGCAGATCGAAAACGGGCGGGTGCTGTATGCCGCTTACGATTTGGCCCAGGAGCCGGTCGCTTCTTGGCCCGGCCATCCGTTTGCATGGTCCGCTCTGCTTGGCAATGAGCTGCAAAAAAACAACATGAAATCGATGACCGGAAATTACAGTCCGCTGATGAACCTGAGCTATGTTTTGAACTTTTTCCCTACCCTTAAAATGCCGTCGTTCAAGGTTCTCGCCTGGCTGATTGCGGTTTACGCCATTGTTGTCGCCCCTTTGCTTTATTGGCTGCTGAAAAAGGCGGACAAGCGGGAATGGGCATGGTGGATCATCCCGCTCGTCGCGGTGATTGCCAGCGGTACGGTGTACATGATCGGCGCTTCGGACAAAACAAAGGAGCTTGCCCACACGCTCAACGTCGTCGAGCTGGACGGCAGCGGGCTGGGGAAGGTCAAAAGCGCAACCGCGTTTTTCTCCCCGGGCAGCGGCGATTACCGACTGGAGCTTCCCGCAAACACGTACGTGAAAGTCCAACGGGACGGAGGTGCATTTACCGGGTCGGACAGCAGCCGCAATCTGGTCGAGGTCGGACCGAAAAGCACGGAAGTCCAGCTGCTCGATATGCCGCAGTGGTCCCTCGCCAAGCTTTGGGTGGAACAACGCCGCCAAAACGAAGGTTTAGGGCAGCTGAAAGTGAACCTGTTCATCAACGACAAGGGCAATATCGACGGAAACGTCGCAAACACGACCAACACAAACTTGAAGAACGCCGCTCTCGTCGTCGGAGGGAAACTTTACCCGCTGGGGGATTTGGAGAAAGGCAAAACCGTCTCCCTGGCATCGGTCCAAAACGTGCAGGCGGCCCGGAACGGCATGATCAGCTTGGCGCTGTTCCAGGGATACCCGAACGGCAACGATCCTTACGTCCGGGAAAAAGGGATGGTGGATAATTACCTTCAAGGTTCGGCCTGGACATCCCGGGATGCCTATGTGCTGGCGTTCAGCAACGATAAACTGTTCAATTACCGCAGCGACAACCGCGAAATCGAAAGCGAACAGCTGAACCTGTGGCTGCAGCCGGTCAACGTCCACTGGATCCAAAACGGCAAATTGAACCTTCCGTTCGGCTTCATTGCGCCGGTCGTCAATCAGATCTCGGCGCCGGGGTGGTACGAAGAACCAAACGGAATCAGCCATATCGAGCAAGGAAGCGTCACGTTCGATTACGACGTTCCGGATTTGAAAAAGATGGCGGGCGGCGTCCTCAAGCTGCGGAGCAAAAATGCGGGCAAGCAAACGGAATATCATATCTTCAATTACAAAAAGCAGGATTGGGAGCTCATCCAATGGGATACCTCCAAGCAGTGGAGCGCAGCGAATCCGAACGACCAGTATGCTTTGCAAGGACGGATTCGCATGAAGGTGACGGCCAAAGCGGCAACGGAGCTGATTCTGCCCGAGCTTGCGGTAGAGGGGGCGGTCAAACCATGATCGATATTCAACATTTAAGCAAACGTTACGGCAACTTTGCCGCCTTAAAAGATATCAATCTGCATATTCCCGAAGGGACGGTGTTCGGTTTCGTCGGTCCCAACGGGGCCGGAAAATCGACGACCATGGCGATTTTGGCGACGTTGATGCTGCCGACTTCGGGCGTGGCCCGAGTGGACGGCTTCGACGTCACCCGGCATCCGAAAGAGGTCCGCAAACGGATCGGGTATATGCCGGATTTCTTCGGCGTATACGACCAGCTCAAAACGACGGAATATTTGCATTTCTACGGGGCGAGCTACAACATTCCGCGCGCCGAACGCGAAAAGCTCATTCCGCAGCTGCTGGAGCTTGTCAACTTGAGCGACAAACGCGACGTTTACGTCGACGGCCTGTCGCGGGGGATGAAACAGCGTTTATGCCTCGCGCGCTGCCTGATCCATGACCCCAAGGTGCTTATTTTGGACGAGCCGGCTTCCGGGCTCGACCCGCGGGCCAGAATCGAGATGCGCGAAATCCTGAAGGAACTGAAGCAGATGGGCAAAACGATCATCATTTCCTCGCATATTTTGCCGGAGCTGGCGGAGATGGTGGACGAGATCGGCGTCATCGAGCACGGGGAAATGGTGGCGCAGGGCAGGGTGGCCGACATCCAAGCGCGCCTCCGCGTCAAAAAAGTGCTCCACATCCGCGTCATGGAACGCCAGGAAGAACTGGCCGCGCGTTTGCAGGACGAAGCCATGGTCTCGGCGGTGCTGTCCGACAATACGGGCGTACACGTCCATTTCGGCGGCGGAGACCTGGAGCAGGTACAACTGCTGCAAAAGATCATCTCCTGGGGATTTGCCGTCATATCTTTCCATGAAGCGCAAACCAACCTGGAGGACGTATTCCTCGAAATCACCAAAGGAGGGCCTGCCGAATGAACTGGAGCCGCAAATGGATCAACCCGGTGCTCGACAAGGAATTCCGCTTGCGCATGCGGACCCCGCGGTCGGCGATTTCCCTGCTGGCATACGTTTTGGTGCTTGGGCTGATCGCCCTTGGCTACATTTATGTTTCGCTTTATCTTGACCGGCAGGGGAACCAGGCCTTTAATTCGGGCGCCGGCCGCATGATGTTTTACGTGCTGAGTTTTGCCCAGCTCGTCCTGATCGCGTTTATGGCCCCTGCGCTGACGGCCGGCGTCATCAGCGGCGAGCGGGAAAAGCAGACGCTGAGCATGCTGCTGACGACGCAGCAAAGCTCGTCCACGATCATCCTGAGCAAGCTGTTTTCTTCCTTGAGCTTTATGACGCTGATTGTCGTGGCGACCATGCCCATTTACAGCATCGTGTTTCTGTACGGAGGCATTTCGCTGAAACAAATGATCTATATTTTCTTGTTCTACTTGTTTGTCATGCTGCTGCTGGGTTCGCTCGGGGTGCTGTTTTCGACCTTGTTCAAGCGGACGATGATTTCCGTCATTGTCACGTATGGCGTCGGTTTGTGCATATTTCTGATGACGGGGCTGCTTTATTTGTTCGTGATGAGCATCGTGCAGCGCAATTATTATTCGATGCCGACGACGGCAACGGGGCCGACGTACTCTTTTGTCGGTTACATTCTTGGGCTGAACCCGGCAGGGGCGCTGATCAGCTTGTTCGAGCCCGGCTTTTCGAAGGGGGCGTTTCTCGTCCGGAACGGCAATCTCAATTCCGACGCCCCGATCCAGCTGTGGCAGGAATTTTTGTTGGTGTACAGCGTGGTCATCATCGGATCGTTGTGGATCAGCATCCGCAAAATCCGACCGGTGGCGAGACGCAAGCATAGAAAGCAGAGGTACGACGCGCCTTCCGTCGAAACGGGCGCAAGCGATCCCTCTTGAGACCTGGACGTTTTAGGGGAAGGTTGGACTTGCTTTAAGAGCATTAAACGTTCGTGGCGACAACGCGCGACGTTAAAGGAGGGACACGGGTGGACGCCATTCGCAAATCCATCGGCAAAACGAAATTTCGGCTGCAGCAGTTCCGTTTTTTGCGCTGTTCCTTATACGGGATCGCCGCAGGGCTGTCGGGCGCCTTGCTGATTCTGCTCGCGGCCCGGCTGTGGCCGGTTCCGTCTTACCGTTTTCTGGCGCTGGCCGCTGCGATCCTCGGTCTCGCCGCCGGCATGGCGTGGGGGCTTGCGCACCGCGTGAAGGACCGCGAGGCCGCGGAGGCCATGGATGCGGCGACCGGCGGAGCCGAGCGGACCGATATGATGGTCACGGCGCTTTCTTTTGCCGGTTCCGACGCTCCGGCGGCCGTTTGGCAGCGAAAGCAAGCGGAAGCTTACGGGGACCGTTTCGTTTCCCAGCTGAACCGCAGGCTGCCGTTTCCAAGCCATAAAAAAATCGCGATCGCGGCCAGTCTGCTGTTCATCGGGACGATCGCGCTTTCGCTGCTGCCGAGCCCGATGGACGCCAAACTTGCCGAAGCGGACCGCCGCAAGGAATGGGTTCAGGATCAGAAAAAGAAAACCGATGAGCTGGTGCAGCAGCTTCAGACGCAAAAACTCGATCCTTCCGTGAAAAAACCGCTGGCAGACCGGCTCCAATCGCTGCAACAAAAGCTGGATGGACAAAAGGATCCGGAAAAAGCGTTGGCCGAGCTCGAAAAAACGATGAAGGAAATGGAAAAAACGGCGGCCAAACAGGAAGCGGCCGTGCGGAACGTCAAGGAACTCGGGAAAAAGATGCAAAACGCTCCGAACATGTCCTCTTTAGGGAAAAGCCTGGCGGATGGGCAAGCGGAGAACCTGAAAAAATCGATGGAACGATTCAAGCAGGAAGTGAAGCGGCTTTCGAAGGAGCAAAAAGAGCAGCTCCGGGAAGCATTGAACAAGCTGGCTGCCGAAGCCGATAAAAACCCGGAAACGAAGGCATTGAAGGAAGCCTTGAAAAAGGCGGAAAAGGCCCTTGCCGAAGGGGCTAAAGACAAAGAGACGGAAGAGGCGCTGGACGAACTGGAGGCCGCGCTTGCCAAAGCGCTTGCCGCCCAAGCGCAAGCCGCGAGCCAATCGGCGGCAGCCGCCAGCCTCAGTTCGAAGCTGGCTTCGCAAGGGCTGGGCCTGGCTTCGCAAATGACTGCCTCCGGCATGGAGGTCTCGGACGCCTGGAGCAGCGGAGGGAGTGCAGAAGAGCTGGCCCTGGCCGAGGAATACGACATCAGCGATGCGGAAAACGGGGGTTCGGCTTCGCCGGGAAGCAGCGGAACGCAAGGGTCCGGGCAGGGGAGCGGCTCCGGCAGCGGCAGCGGTTCCGGGAGCGGTTCCGGGTCGGGAAGAAGCGCAGGCAGGGGCACGGGTCAAGGACCCGGAGCGGGGCTTGGCGCAGGGGAACAAAATTTCGTCAAGACGCCGCGCAAATTTGCGGGCAGCGGGAATAAGCAAAACGACAAAGGCCCGCTGCAAGGCCAAGGCGGAACGATCCAAAAAGGCGGCCCGGCCCCTGCCGTAGATGGAGCGAGCCGCCCGTACGAAGAAGTCTATAAGGAATACGAAGCCGAAGCGAAAAAATCGCTGGGGCGGCAGGAGCTGCCGCAGCAGATGCAGAACCTCGTCGAAAGCTATTTTACCGGGATCAATCCGAATCCGTAACGATATCCGGGATGGAACCGGGTCTAACACATATAAGGGAACGGGAAGGAGCACGAAGATGCAGGAAACTATCATCCAGCCTGAAGCCTGGAAAGAAACGATTGCGCGGGTGCGCGGCCAAATCGGCGAAATCATCGTCGGCCAGCAGGAGGTCGTCGAGCAGATGCTCTGGTGCATTTTCGCGGGCGGGCATGCGCTGCTGGAAGGGATTCCGGGACTCGGGAAAACGATGCTTGTCCGCACCATTGCCGATACGCTGGATCTTTCCTTCTCCCGCATCCAGTTTACGCCCGACCTGATGCCGAGCGACATTACGGGAACCCAAATCCTGTCCTTCGGCAAGCAGGGAGAGACGGGCATGACGTTCCAGCGCGGACCGCTGTTCAGCAGCATCGTGCTGGCGGACGAAATCAACCGCGCCACGCCCAAAACGCAAAGCGCGCTGCTGGAAGCGATGCAGGAAAAAACGGTGACGGTCGGGAACGAAACGCATCGTTTGCCAAGCCCGTTTTTCGTGTTGGCGACGCAAAACCCGCTCGAAAACGAAGGCACCTATCCGCTGCCGGAGGCGCAGCTTGACCGTTTTCTCCTCAAAATCCTCGTGCCGTATCCAAGCGCCGACGAGCTCAAGGAAATCGTCAAAAGAACGACCGCAAATCTTGCCCCGTCCATCGCGAAGCAGGCGGGACCGGAGGAGCTTCTGGAAATCCAGCATGGGGTCAGGGAGGTCCTGGTTGCCGACGATGTGCTCGATTATGCCGCCAGGCTGCTGATGATGTCCCATCCGGAGGAAGCCTCGGCCCCCGAAGGCGTCAAAAAATACGTGCGTTTCGGCTCCGGGCCGCGCGGGATTCAATCCATCATATCGACCGGCAAGGTGCGGGCGGTTTGCCAGGGAAGAATGCATCTGGCGCAAAGCGACATTCATGCGGTGGCCGTGCCTGCCCTGCGGCACCGGATCTTTTTGAATTTCGAGGGACAAGCCCTCGGCATCACGACCGACCAGATCATAGGCGAAATGCTGCAAGCCCTCGGAGGGCGGCCATGACCAGCGCGCATCTGCTGCCTTCGGACTGGATGGCGCGCCTTGAAAGGCTCACGCTCGGTTCCGGCAGAAGGGTGGCGGGCACGCTTCAGGGCAAACGCCGTTCGAGCAGGCTCGGTTCATCCTTGGAATTTGCCGATTACCGCTCCTATACGCCCGGAGACGACATCCGCCGCTTTGACTGGGGCGTGTATTCCCGCACGGGAAAACCGTTTGTGCGCCAGTTTATGGACGAGCAGGAGCTGATGCTGAGCCTCTATGTGGACTGTTCGGCTTCGATGGATTTTGGCGGCGCGCCGTCGCCGGATGAAAAAGGGGGCCGGAAGTCCGGAGAAAACAAGCTGCTTTTTGCCAAAAGGCTTGCCGCCAGCATCGGGTACATCGCCCTTTGCTCCTACGAGCGGGTCGGCGTCTGCTGCTACAGCGACGGGATCGACGCCCGTTTGCCCGTTCTGCGGGGGAAAGGCTCGGCGGTGCGGCTGTTTCAGTTTTTGCAGGACATGCCCCCCGGCAGGGAAGGAAGCTTATCAGCGGCGCTGGGACAACCCGGCGCAATCCCAAGGTTGAAAGGCATGACCTGGATCTTTTCCGATTTTTGGCTTGCCGAAGGCGAAGTCGATGTGGGAAACGCGCTTTCCCGCTTGGCGGGCGCCGGTCAGGAGGTCGTGCTGGTGCAGGTGCTGTCGCCGGAGGAGATCCGTCCCGAGCTTAGCGGCGATTTGCGGCTTGTCGACAGCGAACTGAACACCGGGAAGGAAGTGGCCATTACCGGACGGGTGCTCGAACGTTATCGGGAGGAGTTGCATCGTTACCAAAACGAGCTGCGAAAAATCGCATCGGAGCGCGGCATTTCCTTTGTCGCGTTGTCCAGCGGCATGACGCTTCAAGAAGCGGTGTTCGGCGCGTTGGCCGGCTCGGGGCTAATCCGGGCGTAAAGCCGGACTTGAATCCTAATGGGGGAAGGAGGAATCCGAGTGGGGATCGGTTCATGGCTGGGCCTCTGGTTCGGCCTGAGCATACCGGCGATTTTGGCGATGTATTTGCTGAAGCGCAAATTTTTGGATACGACTGTGCCAAGCCATTTGCTGTGGCAACGGGTGATAAAAAACCTGGAGGCCAACCGGCCCTGGCAAAAGCTGCAAAACAGGCTTCTTCTTTGGCTGCAGCTCCTTGCCGCGGCATTGCTCGTTTTCGCCTTAATGAAGCCCTATTGGTCTGCTGCGGACATTGGCAAAGCGCATGTCGTGCTGGTGGCCGATACGTCGGGAAGCATGAGCGCACGTTCCGGTTCGGCACAGGGGCAACCGGGCGAGGAGAAGCTGGCGCTGATGAAGCGGATGATCAAAGACTATCTCGAACACGAAGCCAAAGACGGCGAGATTACGCTGCTTGGCATGAATGCGGAGCCGAACCTGCTTATTTCCCGGGAAAAAGACCGCAGCCGCGCCTTGCAGGCCGTCGATTCGCTGGAACCCTATTTTGGAAGGGCTGCTTACGATGAAACGCTGTCCCTCGCTTCCGCGCTCACCCGGGATGAAACGGATGCCGAAGTCGTCGTGTTTACTGACGGGCAGTGGAGAGGGGAGCCGGACTCGGTGCCGTTTGGGGTTCCGGTGAAAGTGATGAATGTAGAGGCGGAAGCCGGTTTTAATCTTGCCCTCCAGCAATTTGGCGTTAAAAACGGAGCGGAAGGCAAAACGGCGGTGGCCGTTGTCGGCCAAAGCGGCGGCGCGGCGAAAGAAGCGCACGTCAACCTGTATGGCGACGGCAAGCTGCTGCAAACGGAAAACGCAATGCTGGCGCCGGGAGGAACGGCCACGCTTACGTTCCGGGAGGTGCCGGAGGCGGAAGTGTACCGGGCCGAAGTGGAGGAGGCGGACGATTACGCCGCCGACAACGAAGCGTACGCGTTTTCGGAGCGGAATGAAACGGCGCGGATTTTGCTGCTGACCCGGGGCAATCTGTTTCTGGAAAAAGCGCTGCAGCTGACGGGCGCCGAAGTCGTCAAAATGACGCTGCCCGGGAAAGAAGGCGAGGAGTCCGTACCCGGCGGGGCAGGCAGGGCAGCCGTTCCCGGGAACCCGCCGGATCTGGTCGTCATCGACGGGTCGGCGCCGTCTTTTACGGCTCAGGACGATTGGAAAAAGCTGATGGACCGTACGCCGGTGTGGACTGTGGGCGGGGGCGAAAGCAAGATCGACGCGGGCGGAGCCCAGCCGAAGCTTGAAAATCACCCGGTGAACCAATATGCGAGCTATAACGGCGTCTACATCGGGAGCCTCTTGAACCGGAAGCTTCCGGATTGGGCGTCCCCGATCGTCAGCATCGGCACCCACCCCGCGGTCATTGCGGGGATGGAAAACGGACAGCCGAGGTTGTCGTTTTTGTTCGACCTGCAGGATACGGATTTTCCGCTGTCGGCGGAGTTCCCGATCGTCGTTCATGAGGCGGTCTCCTGGCTGACGGGAAGCGGAGGCCAAAATCTGGGGCGCCATACGGCGGGATCCCGGGTCGAAATCCCGATCGCGGCCGATGCCGTTTCGGCCCGGTGGGTGGCCAAAGAGGGGTTGGCCAAAACGCTCCAGGTGCCGGAAATCGAGGCCGATGCGAACGAAAAAGGAATCAACGCGCTGCAGCAGCTGCCTCCGGTTCCGGGGTTGTACGTTTTTGAGCAGCGGGATCGCGAAGGGCAAGTGACGGAGTATTACGCCGAAGCGTCGGCCGATCCTTTCGAGGGGAAGCAGGGAACGCCGAATGCCAAGCTTGCGGCGATAGGCCAAACGGCTGACGGGAAGGATGCTGCTGCCGGCAAGGCGGCTGAAGTAGCCGCGGACAACAGCCGCGGGGAGCGGCGCCAAGCACCGCTGATAACGCTGCTTGCCTGCCTGGCTTTGCTCGTTATACTCGTGGAATGGGGGGTGTACCAGCGTGGGCGTTCAATTTAATCATCCCTGGCTGCTGTTTCTGCTGATTCCGCTCGCGGCGTTGATGCTGTACGCATTCAAATCGGATTACCGACTGTCCGGCGCACGGAAAATCGGGGCGGCGACGGTTCGTTCCGCCGTGCTCCTGCTGCTGGTGCTGGCCATTTCCGGTTTGCAATCGTATACGGTACTCGAGCAAAAAAAGGTCGTGTATGTCGTGGACCGGTCCGCAAGCATGCCGGAAGCCGGGCCGGCGGAAGATTGGGTGCAGAAATCGGCGGCTTCGAAAAAGGAAGCCGACGCCGTCGGCGTCGTCTCTTCGACGCTCCAAGGTTCTTACGAGCAGAAGCTGCTGAAGCTGCTGCCGGACCCGTTCCGGTTCAACGCCGCCGGAAAGCCGGAGTTCACCAACCTGGAGTCAGGCCTTATGCTGGCAGGGAACCTGCTGGGCGGCAGCGGAGATTCCAGGATCGTGCTGATCAGCGACGGCAAGGAAAACGTCGGCAGCATGCTGGCCGCAGGGCGGATGCTGAAGGACCGGGGAATTCCCGTCGACGTGCTGCCGTCGCCTTCCCGGCAGCTCCAAGATGTCTCGGTGGAGGAAGTTACCGTGCCATCCAAGCTATACCAAGCTGAATCCTTTTCGATCGAGGTGCTCGTCAGGAGCACCTACAAAGGGCGCGGCGAACTGAGGCTCTACGAGGACAGCCGGGAAATCGGCAGGGAAACGGTGGATATCCGCGCAGGCGAAAACCGTTTTGCCGTCAAAGCGCTCGCGAAACAGACCGGACTCCACCGTTACCGGGCGGAAATGTTCATGGACGGCGACGGCCAATCGGCGAACAATGCCGGTTATGCGTTCACCCGCGTGGACGGTCCCCCGAAGGTGCTCATCGTGGAGGGCAAAAAGGGGACCTCCGGGAACATTGCGGCCGCGCTGCAATCCGGACTCGTGAAGTATGACATCTTGCCGAGCCCCGCGCTCCTGCCGACGGAGCTCGCGAAATATGCCGCCTACGATTCGATTATCTTTAACGACGTATCCGGGGATCAGGTCGGCGAACGGCGGATGGAAATGATCGAGCAGGCCGTCAAGAGCTACGGCATCGGTTTTATGATGGTCGGCGGCGAGGATTCCTTCGGCATGGGCGGTTATTTCAAAACGCCGATCGAACGGGCTTTGCCGGTATCGATGGAGCTCGAAGGCAAAAGGCAAATCCCGTCGCTGGGACTCATCCTCGTCATCGACCGCTCGGGCAGCATGTCCGGCGATAAAATGGAAATGGCCAAAGAAGCGGCGATCCGTACCGTCGAAATGCTCCGGTCCAAGGATACGGTCGGCGTATTGGCTTTCGATACCAACAATTTGTGGGTCGTCCCGCCCATGACGCTGAATGATAAAAAGCAGGAAGTGATCGACGAAATCCAGTCGATCCAAAGCGACGGGGGAACGGACATTTATCCTGCCGCCGCTTCCGCGGTAGAGGAAATGCTGAAGATCCAGGCCCAGCGCAAGCATATCATCCTGATGACGGACGGACAGTCCGCGGGCAACGGCGGATACGGGCCGCTTCTGGAACAGATGAACGACGCCAAAATTACGATGTCCACGGTAGCCGTAGGCAGCGACGCGGACGTCAACTTGCTTCAAACGCTTGCCGATGGAGCCAAAGGACGGTTTTACATGGCGTTTGACGAGACGACGATTCCGGCGATTTTCAGCCGCGAAGCGGCGATGATCTCGAAATCGTATATTGTGGACAAGCCGTTTGTTCCCGCCCTGCAGGATCCGGGCGACTGGAGATCGTTGTTTGAAGGCGGCGTGCCGCAAATTTACGGTTACGTGGCAACGACGGCCAAGCCCGCGGCCCAGACGGTGCTGACCAGCCCCGAACCGGATCCGCTCCTTGCCCGCTGGCAGTACGGCTCGGGCCGCACGGTGGCCTGGACGAGCGACATGATGGGGAAATGGTCGAAGGATTGGGTGTCCTGGCCGGCATTTTCCAACGTGCTGACGCAAATGGTGAAATGGACCTTCCCGCAATTTGCCGCTTCCCCGTACGATGTCAAAACGCAGGTCGAGGGGAACAAGGTGCGGTTTGAAGTAAGCTCCGCCTCCGGAACCGGGCCCGAGCAGCTGCAGGCGATCGTGACCGGCGATGAGCTGGAGCCGGTGACGACGGAGTTGGTTCAGGAATCGCCGGGCACTTACAGCGGGGAGATGACGGTGGAGCAGCCCGGATCTTTCCTGCTGTCGCTGGAAGACGGCAGCGGCCAAAACGTCGCCATGCCGACCGGGCTGATCGTCCCGTATTCTCCCGAATACCGGATCGAAACCGGGGACGCGGAGCGGGAGCTGCAACGTCTCGCCGACATGACCGGCGGTCGCGTGTTGTCCTGGGACCGGCCGGAGGAGCTGTTTGCGGCGCCTCCGCGCCCGAGCCGGCAGCTGCATGATCTCCGTTATGCGCTGCTGGCCGCGGCCCTGATGCTTTGGGTCGCGGATGTCGCCGTGCGCCGCCTGGCCCTCCCGTGGGGCCGGATCGGCGCACGCCTGGCCGCCGCGCTGCGCAGGCGGCCGCAGCCGGCCGGCGGGGCGGAAGCCCCGGACGCCGGCCTGGGCAGGCTTGCCGCGCGGAAACAGCGCGCGGCAGCCTTTTACGGCGGCGGCGAACGCCCAGCGCCGCCGCCCGAACCGGCGCAGCCGCAGGCACGCGCCGGGAAGCCCGAAGCCGGAGCGGAGCGTCCGGCTTCGGAGGCCCGCCCCGCGGCGCAGAGCCAGGGCGGCGCGCGCGGGCGGGAAGCGGCCCGGCCGCCTGCGGCGGGGCCGGGCCAACCGGCGGCGGCCGAAGCGAAGCCGCCGCAGGACGAGCGGTCCGCATCGATGGACCGCCTGCTGGCCGCGCGCAAACGCAATTCGCGTTAGCTATGCGAAGCCAAAAAGGCAAAGCTAAGGGCGTAAGCGCTGCTTGCCAACGGAAAGCCGACAGCGCTTATGCCCAATCCTAAAGAAGGCGGCGTCCAATCGAAAAAAAGTTCACCGAACGAAATGTTCATCGCATCACCTCCTTTCGGAGGGTGCGTCCACTAAAGGCGTGTATGTACATCCATAAGGGCCTCGTCCGAGGGGCCTTTTTCTTTTGCAAAATGAGGATCTCGCCGGCAGGTCGAAGACCGTCCCCATGATTCGTGATGGACGATCCCGGAAGACGAATCATTCCAGCTTATCCCCTTGAACTTCTAGCGAAGCCCCTTCGGGCAAAAAAAAATTATGACAAATGTTGTGCATTAGGGTAAGGCGCGCCAAGCTAAATGTGACCGCTTTAATCCGCGGTATATTACGATTTTGCAACCTTCCGTCCGTTGTCAATTGTTGCCGCATAATGACGTTCGCTGCAGGGAATGGTGATAAAGGATATGGAAAAGAAGACTGCCAAGTGTTACAATAAGTCAAAATGAAACATTCAAGCGGAGCTTCTTAAAAATCCGTAAGCGGGAGAAGGCTTTTGCGCTTTCTTTTGTCGTGTTATTGCAGCTGGTTCGCCCGGTTACGCGATTTGGCGCCGCTGGCTTTACCTCATCCGAAAACCTTTAAGGAGGATACACATGACTGACAAAAATCAGACAATCGATAACCTATCGATTACGACCATCCGTACGCTGGCCATCGATGCCATCGAAAAGGCGAAATCCGGTCATCCCGGCATGCCTATGGGCTCTGCTCCAATGGGATACCAACTGTTTGCCAAAACGATGAACCACAACCCGGAAAATCCGACTTGGATCAACCGCGACCGGTTCGTCCTGTCCGCCGGACACGGCTCCATGCTGCTGTACAGCTTGCTGCACCTGAGCGGCTATGATCTTCCTATGGAAGAATTGAAGCAGTTCCGTCAATGGGGAAGCTTGACTCCGGGCCACCCTGAATTCGGGCATACCGCCGGCGTTGACGCTACGACGGGTCCTCTCGGCCAAGGCATTGCGATGGCTGTCGGCATGGCGCTTGCCGAAACGCAGCTGGCTGCAACGTACAACAAAGATCAATACAAAGTGGTCGACCACTATACTTACGCCATTTGCGGCGACGGCGACCTGATGGAAGGCGTAGCTTCCGAAGCTGCATCCCTTGCCGGTCACCTGAAGCTTGGCAAATTGATCACGCTTTACGATTCCAACGACATTTCCCTGGACGGCGAACTGAACCTGTCCTTCTCCGAAAGCGTGCAAAAACGCTTTGAAGCTTACGGATGGCAAGTGCTGCGCGTAGAGGACGGCAACGATTTGGCCGCGATCGAAAAGGCGATTGCCGAAGCGCAAGCCGAAACGGAAAAACCGACCCTGATCGAAGTGAAAACGGTCATCGGTTACGGAAGCCCGAACAAGCAGGGCAAAGGCGGCCATGGCGGTACGCACGGTTCCCCGCTTGGCTCCGAAGAAGCGAAGCTGACCAAAGAATTCTACAAATGGGTATACGAAGAAGACTTCTACGTGCCTGAAGAAGTTCGCGAGCATTTTGCAAAAGTAAAAGAACGCGGCATCCAAACGAACAAGGCTTGGGACGAGCAGTTCGCGGCTTACAAAAAAGCTTATCCGGAACTCGCTGCCCAATTCGAGAGAGCCGTTGCCGGCGAATTGCCTGAAGGCTGGGATAAAGACCTGCCGAAATACGCCGTAGGCGACAAAGCCGTATCCACTCGCGTGGCATCCGGTAATGCGCTGAACGGGCTGGTAGGCAACGTGCCTCAGCTGCTCGGCGGATCCGCCGACCTTGAAAGCTCCACGATGACGCACTTGAACGGCGTGGGCAACTATACGCCGCAAAGCCGCGACGGACGCAACATTTACTTCGGGGTACGCGAATTCGGCATGGCAGCAGCCATTAACGGCATGATGCTGCATGGCGGCCTGAAGCCGTTCGGCGGTACGTTCTTCGTATTTACGGACTACCTGCGCCCTGCGGTACGTTTGTCCTCGATCATGAAACTGCCTGTGACTTACGTTCTGACGCATGACAGTATCGCTGTCGGCGAAGACGGACCAACGCACGAGCCGATCGAACAACTGGCTTCCCTGCGCATCATCCCTGGATTGACGGTCATTCGTCCGGCTGACGGCAACGAAACGTCCGCGGCATGGGCTTATGCGGTCGAAAACAAGGAAAATCCGGTAGCGCTGGTGCTCACTCGCCAAAACCTGCCGATCCTTGAAGGAACCGTCGAAAACGCAAGAGAAGGAATCAAGCGCGGCGCTTACGTCGTATCCGACGCGAAAAACGGCAAACCGGTTGCCCAAATCATCGCAACAGGCTCCGAAGTTCAACTGGCTGTCAAAGCCCAGGAAGAACTCGCCAAAGAAGGCATTGAAGTTCGCGTTATCAGCATGCCAAGCTGGGATCTGTTCGAAAAGCAAGATCAGGCTTACAAAGATTCCGTGATCCTGCCTGACGTCAAAGCCCGTCTTGCGGTGGAAATGGCGCAAACCTTCGGCTGGGAACGTTATGTCGGAGACAAAGGCGATATCCTTGGCATCACGACCTTCGGTGCATCCGCTCCTGGGGACGTCGTCATGAAAGAATACGGATTTACGGTAGAAAACGTCGTTAAACGCGTCAAAGCGCTGCTCTAATACGTTTCGCTATCGGCATCAATCTAAGTTTCATGGGACAAGGAGCAGTGGTATTCATGTCGGAATTCAACAACGCGACGGTTGTCAAAGCCGCGAATATTTATTATGACGGTCAGGTCACGAGCCGGACCGTCATCCTGGAAGACGGAAGCAAGGTTACGCTGGGCATCATGCTTCCGGGCAAGTATGAATTCGGTACGGAGGGTCCTGAAATCATGGAAATCCTCTCCGGGAAGCTTAAAGTGCTTTTGCCGGGCCAAGAAGCTTGGCAGGACATTGACGGCTCCGCGACGTTCCGTGTGCCCGCCCGTTCGAAGTTTGCCCTGGAAGTGTTCGGCGTAACGGATTACTGCTGCTCCTACCCGGAGGAAGCTTAAGACGTTCCCCATGCTACGGGGGCGGCCGAATCCGAAAAACGAATAATTATAAAAGGGTAAGACTGCGTCATACGCAGCCTTACCCTTTTAGTCATCTTTTCAAGAGGGCCCTTGGCAGGTTCGAACATCGGGATTGCCGAAACTTAGATGCATACGGGCGGAGGAACGGGCCAAACTTAATCCAGCGGCTTGCCGCCGATCGTTTGGCCGATCCAAGCTTCATAGCATTTGACGACGGCAGACAGGTCCTCGTCGCCGTAACCTTGCGTCGCTCCGGCCTGGAACAGGCTTTTGGCCATGTTCAGCATCGGCGCGGGAATGCCGGAAACGTCGGTCAGGGAAGAAGCGAGCTTGAGGTCCTTCAGCATTAAGGCCAGCGAAAACTGGTTGCTGAAATCGGCTTCGATGATCTTGCGGCCTTTCAGATCCGCGGCTTTGCTTCCCGCCGAACCGAGCTGAACGAGCTCCAGGAAGCTGTCCGCAGGGATGCCGGATTTGGCGGCGATGGCGAAACCTTCGGCGAGCGCAAGGTTGTTGATGCCGACCATGGTGTTATGCGCCAGCTTGGCAACGGAGCCGCTGCCGTTCGGTCCCATGTGGATGATCTTTTTGCCGAGGGTATCCAGCACGTCGGTGACGTTTTGGAGTACGGAAGCCTCGCCGCCGACCATAAACACGAGCGTGCCGTCGATCGCCGCAGGTTTGCTGCCGGTCACCGGGGCGTCCAGGAAGTAAGCGCCAAGCTCCCCGACGGAAGCTGCGATTTCCTTGACCAGTCCGGGGGAGATGGTGCTCGAATCGATGACGGTCACGCCGGCCTCGAGCGAGCGCAGAATGCCGTCCTCGCCGTAAAACACCTCGCGGATGGAATCGTCGTTGCTGACCATCGTGATGACGACGTCCCGGCCGGCCGCGGCTTCGCGCGGCGTTGCGGCGGCTGCTGCGCCTTCGGCGACAAGCGGCTCGCATTTGGACGGCGTGCGGTTATATACGGTTACTTCGTAGCCCTTTTTTAGAAGATTGGAAGCCATCGGCGCTCCCATGGTTCCCAGTCCGATAAAACCTATTTTTTTCAAAGCAGATCACCTTTTCTTTCCGTGGAGGAACGCGCGAAGGGGCTTCGGATGAAGCCCCCGGCGCATCCCGGAGAATTTATGAAGCTGGATCTATTTTACCATGAAGCCCGGCCGGCATACCACGAGGAGACGCTTTTCATGGAAGCTTTCTTTCGTGCTTGCTAGCGGCAAGAAATTACAGTATCCTATTCTAAAGCTATTTTTTAGAGCGTGGAGTAGAGATGAAACCAGGAGGTACAGACAAATGTCAAAACCGTTGAAATTCGATTACAGCAAAGCCCTTGCGTTCGTCAACCAGCATGAAGTGGATTATTTCGCCGATCCGATCCGGCTGGCTCACGAGCAGCTGCACAACAAAACCGGCGCAGGTTCCGACTACCTGGGATGGATCGATCTGCCGACGGCATACGATAAAGAAGAATTCGCCCGCATCCAAAAAGCGGCGGCCAAAATCCAAAGCGATTCCGACGTCCTGATCGTCATCGGCATCGGCGGTTCCTACCTCGGCGCGCGCGCGGCGATCGAAGCTTTGTCGCATTCCTTCTATAACTACCTGCCGAAGGACAAGCGCAAAACGCCTGAGATTTATTTTGCCGGCAACAACATCAGCTCGACGTACGTGACGCATTTGCTCGACCTGATCGAAGGCAAGGATTTCTCCGTTAACGTCATCTCCAAATCCGGAACGACGACGGAACCGGCGATCGCATTCCGCATTTTCCGCGCAGCCCTGGAGAAAAAATACGGCAAGGAAGAAGCGAAAAAACGCATTTACGCTACCACGGACCAAGCAAAAGGCGCGCTCAAGAAGCTTGCGACCGAAGAAGGCTACGAGTCCTTCGTGATTCCTGACGACGTGGGCGGACGTTATTCCGTGCTGACCGCGGTAGGCCTGCTGCCGATCGCAACGGCCGGCATCGACATCGAAGAAATGATGAAAGGCGCTGCCGACGCGGCCAAAGAATACAGCAACCCGAACGTGGCTGAAAACGAAGCTTACCAATACGCCGCCGTTCGCAACGCGCTCTACCGCAAAGGCAAAGCCATCGAGATTCTCGTGAACTACGAACCTTCTTTGCACTATGTATCGGAATGGTGGAAACAGCTGTACGGTGAAAGCGAAGGCAAGGACTACAAAGGCATTTATCCTGCTTCCGTCGATTTCTCCACCGATCTGCACTCCATGGGTCAATTCATTCAGGAAGGCAGCCGGAACATTTTCGAAACCGTCATTCAGGTGGACAAGGTTCCTCATGAAATTACGATCGAAAGCGATCCGGACGATCTGGACGGCCTGAACTTCCTCGCCGGCAAGACGATGGATTTCGTGAACAAAAAGGCTTTCCAAGGCACGATGCTGGCACACACCGACGGACAGGTTCCGAACCTGATCGTAACCGTGCCGGATCTGACGCCATATTCTTTCGGATACCTGGTTTATTTCTTTGAAAAAGCTTGCGGCATCAGCGGTTACCTCTCCGGCGTGAACCCATTCGACCAGCCGGGCGTTGAAGCTTACAAGAAAAATATGTTCGCATTGCTTGGCAAACCAGGCTATGAAAAAGAAAAGGCTGATCTGGAAGCCAGACTTTCTGAATAACGACGCATCTTAAGCATAGACATAAGGCAGAAGGAAGCAGTTCACCGGTTGGGAAAATACGGGGGACTGCTTTCTTGCCAATCTGGGAAAGGGTACCGAAGGACATGATTGAACGTTATCGTACCGTTCGCAGGAGCGGGGAAAAAGAAATCATCATCAAGAAGTCGCGCTTTATCGGGCATATCATGCCGGTTGAAAGCGAAGAAGATGCAAACGCTTTTATCGAGGATATCCGCAAAAAACACTGGAACGCCACGCATAACTGCTTCGCCTACATGATCGGGGAGCGTGACGAAATCCAAAAGCAGTCCGATGACGGGGAGCCCAGCGGAACCGCGGGCAAGCCGATTCTCGAGGTCATCAAAAACCAGGGCCTGAAAAACGTGGCGATCGTCGTCACCCGGTATTTCGGCGGCATCATGCTCGGGGCCGGAGGCTTGATCCGGGCCTACACGGACGGCGCCGTCGCGGCGATTGAAGCCGGGGAAGCGATTACTCGTGTACTTCATCGGCAAATTTTTGTAGAATTAGATTACACGTGGCTCGGCAAGGTTGAAAATGAGCTTCGGAACCGCGAGGTTCGCATGGGGGAGACACGTTTTACGGACAAGGTAACGCTGGAATGCCTGCCGCTGGATGCGGAAAAGGATGCGTTCATGTCGTGGATGGTGGATCTGACGCAGGGTCAATCCCTGATTACGGAGGGTGAGCAGCTTTATTTTATTGAAGGGGAATAAGGTCTATGGCAAGAAGAGCAGTGGAACAGGAGTTATCCAGGGAGAGGATTCTGGAAGCAGCCAGACATTTGTTCGTCACAAAGGGCTACAGGGCCATCTCCATGCGCAGTATAGGTCAGCATTTAGGTTACAGTCATGGTTCCTTGTATTATCATTTTAAGGAAAAGGCGGAGCTGTTTTACGCTATCGTCGTGGAGGATTTCAACAATCTGGCGGTTCAGCTGAAAAAGGTCATCAAGGCCTCCCCGGTTCAGGATTTGACCAAGGTGGAGCAGCTCATGCTCGAGTTTATCCGCTTTGGCCTGGACCATCCGTACCAGTACGAGATCATGTTCATGATCCGGGACGAAGAGCTGTTGTCCTACTGCCGGACGGAGCAGGGGCGCTGTTTGGAATTGTTTGCATCCATCGTGCGCCGTTACATGAACGAAGAAAAGCACGGTCAGGATTTCTGCCGGAATCTTCCGCTGACACTGTTTTTGTCTATGCACGGGTTCATCTCGTATTACATCCAAGACCGGGTTACTTTTGAGGAAGTGAAGCCCGCAGCGCTCGCGCATGTCAAAATATGCTGCGAATGCTTGCGGTAGCTATGGTTTGGCCGTCCGAGATTTGATGAACATTCCGCAAAGCGCGGTTCATTCGTTGGGAAGATGCCCCGGCGCCATTTTTGACGGGTTTATGCCGCCTCCTCCGAATCCCCCCAAAACGACGACAACGGGATCGGCGGACAAGAGAAAATTCGTGAATCGGCCGTCTCTTGACGGACGTTCACTTTATAGCACTAAATTGTTATTGCGTCAAAGCGATCGTGCAGATGGGATGGTGAAGGGGATAGGCGGAACGGCCTGAACCCCAACGCCTGTTTTCTTTTGGATGCTTGCTTTTCGTTTGCGTGGATCTAAGTTACCCCTGCATGATTTTGACATGGTACTGCCTGCGGCGGGGACCGTCGAATTCGCAAAAATAAATGCCCTGCCAGCGGCCGAGCAGCAGATCGCCTCCGGCGATGATGACCGTTTGGGACGGTCCGCAGGTGATCGATTTTAAATGCGATGCCGTATTGCCTTCCATGTGGCGGTATTTCGGGTGTTCCCATGGATAGACCTCGTCCAAACGCATCAACACGTCCCGCTTGACGTCCGGATCCGCGTTTTCGTTAATGGCGATTCCGGCGGTGGTGTGCGGGCAATAAATAAGCACCGTGCCTTCCTTGATTCCGCTTTTTTGCACGAGCGAGCGGACTTCCCGCGTAATATCCCTCATTTCGTCGCGGCCGGCAGTGGTCAATTCAAGCGTATGCAGCATAATATGGATTCTCCCTTCTTTTTCTCCAATACGATTTGATGATTTACGGCAACTCAACTACTTCGCCGCAGCTATTTTCAATTCCTTTTGCAGTGTACATTATTTTCTAATTTCCATACAAACTTACATATTGACGATGACAAACAGTTTTTGGTAAAGTATCTCTTAAGCGAAAAGCCGAGTATACAAATAGGAATTCAATTCATTTTATTAAAAACCATTTTGATGACCATATGCACCATACGCGCAATAGGCGCATTGCGTCACGCGGATTCAAAAAAACGGGGAGGAAAGCCGTATGAATACATTGCTGCGACATAAGGGCTGGACCTGGGGGTTCCGCAGCACCCTGCTTTTATATTTTCTGCTGCTGGTGATCCTTCCTTTGCTTGGCGTCTATTATCATTCCTTTTCGGAAGGCTGGCGCCAATTTGCGGAAAGCGTTACGGATCCGATCGCCTGGAAGGCCGTTCTGCTGACGCTCCGGCTTGCGCTTGCCGCGGCCGTCATCAACATGCTGATCGGCACGATGATCGGATGGGTGCTGGTACGCTGCCGTTTTCCGGGAAGAACGCTGCTGAACAGCCTGGTGGATTTGCCTTTTGCGCTTCCGACCGCCGTGGGCGGACTGATGATCCTTTTGCTGCTCGGACCCGCCAGTTGGGTCGGCCAGGCTGCCGGAGCGCTGGGGTTCGATATCGTGTTTCATCCGCCCGCGATCATTATCGCGATGGTGTTCGTGACGTTTCCGTTCGTGATCCGCGCGGTACAGCCGCTGCTGGAGGAAATTGATCCGTCCGAGGAGGAGGCAGCAAGAACGCTGGGAGCGTCGGGCTTTAGAGTCTTTTTTCAAGTGGTACTGCCGTCCATGCTGCCCGGCATATTAAGCGGCGGCATGCTTGCCTTTTCCAGGGCGCTGGCGGAATTCGGCGCGGTCGTGCTGGTGGCGGGCAACATACCCGGACGCACGCTGGTCGCTTCCGTGTATATTTACGGGGAAGTCGAAAGCGACCATACGGCGGGCGCGGCCGCGGTGTCGGTCCTTTTGCTGACGTTGTCCTTCATTATTTTATGGGTTGTGAACTGGGTACAGACACGGGGGAAAAATCAATGAATAAACTGTGGATCGTACTTACTTATGCCGTATTTACCGTTCTTTTGATCATTCCGCTCGTTAAAATGACGACGGCCGCCTTCAGCGGCGGGCTTGGGGCGCTGGGAGACGCGCTGTCCCGGCCGGAGGCCCTTCACGCGTTTATGATGACGGCGCTTGTGGTCGTCACGGTCACGATTTTGAACACACTGCTTGGGATGATGACGGCAGTTTACCTCGTACGCGGCAATTGGATGAGCCGATGGCTGAGAAGGCTGATGAACAGCCTGGTCGATTTGCCTTATGCGGTGTCTCCCGTCATCGGCGGTTTGATGATCGTTCTGCTGCTTGGCCCGGGCAGCGCCGCGGGAGCTTTTTTTGACCATATCGGCTTCAAGATCGTCTATGCGTTTCCCGGCATGGTCATCGCGACGCTGTTCGTGACGTTCCCGCTCATGGTGCGCGAGGTGATGCCCGTTTTGCAGGAGATCGGCACGCAGCAGGAGGAAGCGGCTTCCACGCTCGGGGCTTACAGCTGGACGACGTTCTGGAAGGTGACGTGGCCGTCGATCCGCTGGGCGGTCATTTACGGCGTGGTGCTGACGATCGCCCGGGCGCTCGGGGAGTTCGGGGCGGTGCTGGTCGTTTCCGGCAATATCATCAACCGTACGCAGACCGCGACGACCCTCATTTACCAGGACGTCGAAAACTTCAACGTCACTTCGGCCAACGGGGCGGCGCTGGTGCTGGCGGCGTTTTCGATCGGGCTCATGCTGCTGATGGAATGGGCGAAAAAAAGAAGGGGAGTGCACTGATATGCATATTGAGGTTCACGGTTTAAACAAGCATTTTGGCAGTTTCCACGCCGTCAAGGACGTGAGCTTTGACATTGCGAAAGGCCATCTGATCGGGCTGCTGGGACCAAGCGGCGGCGGGAAAACGTCGGTGCTCCGAATGCTTGCCGGCCTGGAGCAGCCGGATGCCGGAGAGATTTTGTTCCACGGGGAACCGGTCACCGATCTGCTGCCGCAGGAGCGCGGGATCGGCTTCGTCTTTCAAAACTATGCGCTGTTCAAGCATATGACGGTGTTCGACAACATCGCGTTCGGGCTTAAAGTGAAAAAGGTGCCGAAAGCGGTTTTGAAGGAGCGGGTGATGGAGCTGGTGGAGCTGACCGGTTTGTCCGGCTTCGAAAAGCGATACCCCCATCAGCTGTCCGGCGGGCAGCGGCAGCGCGTCGCTTTTGCCCGGGCGCTGGCCCCCGAACCGCAGCTGCTGCTGCTGGATGAGCCTTTTGCGGCCATCGACGCCAAAATCAGGCAGGAGCTGCGCTCCTGGCTGCGCGAGCTGATCGAACGCGTGGGCATCACCTCGATTTTCGTGACGCATGACCAGGATGAAGCGATCGAGGTCGCCGACGAGATCATGATCATGAATCAGGGGCGCCTGGAGCAGAAAGGAACGCCTTGGGACATATACAAAGAGCCGAAAACGCCATTCGTCGCGTCGTTCATCGGGGAATCCACGATCATCGACGACGTGTCGGAGCTTCGGGGCTTTGAGGAAGCGGGATCGGGCGCAGGAACGCGCGCCCTCATACGGCCCGAATACATCGAAGTCGGGGATGCGCATGAATTCACCATGCCTTCCGCCACGGAGGAAGGGGTCGTGCACCGCCTTCATTTCCGCGGCAGCGAGTGGATGGTGGAGGTGGAGGTCGGCGGCCATAAGCTGATGACCTACCGCTCGCTGGAGAAGCCGTCGTTGACGCCGGGACAGCATGTGAGGGTGCTGGTGCACCGCGCGTATATGTTCAACGAGGAGCGGAGCTGGATGGAGGAAAACCGGCTGAAGGTTGATCCGATGCCGGTGATGATTTAAAAATTGGTGCTTTCACGCGAGCTTTTTATGCGAGGTTGTAATTACGGGTGGCCTTTCGGTGGTTGCCTGATTCCAAGCTGAAATTCGTTCTGGCATTGTGCAAAGTGGCCGCTACGGTTAGGGATCGTTCTTCCGATCGCTGCCCGCCTCCAAATTTCTTTGATTCTGTTTTTTCAAAAAGAAGAAATTCGGAGCCAGCATATGCTTTCGAAGCGAGCTTTCCTGCGGAAAGCTTTTAGGCGAACGCAGCATATGCTTCCGAAGTAGCTTTTTTGCAAAAAGCTTTTAGCTTCGTAAGAATCGATTCCGTCCCCTCCGCTACTTTTGCTCATTGTCAAACGCCTAATAACATCTTGAGTCAGTTCGGGGCAGCCTGTCCTAACAAACCGAGCTTTCCTTTCGGAAAGAAATTCAGGCGACCGCTGCCGCTTCACAATTTTTTCAAATCAGGAGGAAGCGCATATGAAACCATCCTTAAGCCGGTTGAAAGTGAATATGTCGGGTATGCTCGCCTTCCTTCTGCTGATGTCGGCCCTGTTGTCCGGATGCAGCCGGGAAACCGCCACGGAAGCCAGCGCGGCTCCGGCGAGCGGGAAAGAGGTCACGCTGGTCATCGGCGCTTACAGCATCGTCAAGGACGCCATGGCGGATATTTTGCCCAAGTTCCAAGAGGAATGGAAAGCCAAGACCGGACAAACGGTCAAATTCCAGGAATCCTATGAAGCGTCCGGTACGCAGGCCCGCGCGATCATCGGCGGCTTTGAGGCGGACGTGACGCTGCTTGCGATGGAAGGAGACGTCGATAAGCTGGTCAAGGAGGGGCTCGTCAGCAAGCAGTGGCGGGACGCGCCGGACAGCGGCATGATTACGCGCTCCATCGTCGCTTTGGGCACGCGGGAAGGGAACCCGCTTGGCATCCGCGATTTTGCGGATTTGACCAAACCGGGCGTCAAGGTATTGTATCCGAACCCGCAAACCTCCGGAGGGGCCCAGTGGGATATCAACGCCATTTACGGAGCCGGACTGAAGCTTTCGGAGGAGCAGGGACAAAAAGATCCGGCATACGCCAAAGCCTTTTTGGAAAAGGTGCACCGGAATATCGAATCGCTGGACAAAAGCGGCAGGGCGTCCATGGCCGCCTTCGAATACGGCGTCGGCGACGTGGTCGTGACCTACGAAAACGAGCTGCTCGCCCGCATCAGGCAGGGGCAAAAATATGACGTGATCATCCCTAAATACACCATCAAAATCGAAAATCCCGCAGCCGTCGTCGACAAGTACGCCGATCTGCACGGAACGCGCAAGGTAGCGGAGGCTTTTGTAGAGTACCTACGAAGCAAGGAGGCGCAGACGGTGTTTGCCGAATACGGCTTCCGGCCGGTGGACGAAGAGGTGCTGAAGGCCAACGAAAGCCGGTATCCGGTGCCTTCCGGATTGTTTGACATCTCCTATCTGGGCGGCTGGGACGAGGTGCGGGAAACGCTCTATTCCAAAAAAGGAATCTGGTATCAGGTGCTCGCCGGCATTTAGCCGGACGCCTCTTCGGGCAAAAGCCGCCGGTCAAGGACGGGAAATTGCGGCTAACATGTTGGCGGGACTCTATAGTGACAACAAGCGGGAGATGCCTGTGTGGCAGATCCCGTTTTTTTGTGCAGAGCGATATCGCCGGTTTTCGGCGGGCACCCCTTTGCGCGGCGTGATACAATATAAGCATTCCATGAGGTTTGAATGGCCCGGAACATGATAGGCGCCAAAAGGGGCGTGGAGGAGGAAACAAAATGGATACGCTTGTGTTTTTGGGAACCGGCGACGCGATGGGCGTGCCCCGGGTTTATTGCGAATGCGACGTATGCATGGAAGCAAGAACGACCGGAATCAACCGCCGATTGCGCTCGCTCGTGATGGTCGAGGGGCCGGAAGGCGGCTTTTTGATCGATTGCGGTCCGGATTGGCGAGGTCAGATGGAAAGCCAAGGGATTCGTTTTGCCGAAAAAATATTGGTGACGCACGCGCATTTCGACCATATCGGGGGACTTCCGGAATGGGCGGATGCCTGCCGCTGGCTGGGGCGGAAAGGGGAGCTGTACGCCCCGCAGGAAGTGATCGATACGATCCTGAAGCAGTTTCCATGGCTTGCGAGACATTTGATGACGACGGCAGTCGATAAGGGGATCGAACTGGGCGGCTGGAAGATCCAGGGCTGGAAGGTATGCCACGGCTACAACGGGTTCAGCTACGCGTACCGGCTCGAAAAAAACGGCTTCCGCTGGGTGTACTGCTCCGATTCCATCGGTTTGAACGAGAAGGAAAAACAGCCTTTGCATGATTTGGATTTGCTGGTGCTGGGGACAAGCTTCGTGCACGAAACGGCTCCGTACGAGACGCGTTCCGTCTACGACATGCGGGAAGCAGCGGAGCTTCTGGCTGAGGTTCGCCCGAAACGGGCGCTCTACACCCATATGTCCCACGACGTCGATTTGAGTCGGGATATACCGCTGCCGCCGAATGTCGCGCTTGCGCGCACCGGCATGAAGGTGGATTTGGCCTGAAAACCGTGCGCCAGCTAAATGTAAAAAACAGCCGCAGGGGTTCGGAAACGAACCTGCTCTGCGGCTGTTTTTTTATCCGTGCAAGGATGCGATGCGGCTTAGGATTATGGATCGACACGAGCGGACTTCGGCCTCAGGCGTTCAAAACAAACTTCTCGATCGCAGCCTTTACGCCGTCCTCGTTGTTGCTGAGCGTCACGTAATCGGCAATATCCTTCAGTCCTTGAATAGCGTTGCCCATCGCCACGCCAAGGCCTGCGGCCTCCAGCATCTCGTGGTCGTTCCAGGAGTCGCCGATGGCCATCGTTTCTTCCAGATTCACGCCAAAATGGTTGGCGAGGAAGGTCAGCGCATGTCCTTTCGTGCCTTCGCGATGCATAATCTCAAGGAAATGCGGCTTGGATTTGGTGATATGCACCTCGCTGCCGAGCAGCTCGCGGAAAATCGGGATCAGCTTGTCCAAATAATCAGGGTCGTCGATGATCAGCATTTTCGGCGTCGGCTGTTCGACCAGCTTTTCAAAATCCGGTTCGATATAATACGGCGTCCGGTTCAGATTGCAGTAGTCGATCAGCTTCTGGTTTTCCTCGCGCGCGTACAGCTTGTCGTCGATGTATACCTGCAGGTGGAGATCATGCTGAATGCAGTATTCAAAAAGCTTATGCGCCGCGTCTTTGGGGACGTAACGCTCGTAAAGCACTTTTTCGTCCATCAGGTTTTTGACGAGCGAACCTTGATACGTAATGATCGGCACGTTCAGGCCGGTCTGGCGGGCGATGGCTTGGGCGGACGCGTAAGCGCGGCCGGTGGCCAGCGTCACGACGGCGCCTTTGGCGATCGCGGCCTCCAAAGCCTTTTGCGTGGCAGGGGTCACTTCTTTGTCGTCGTTGATGAGCGTGTCGTCGATGTCGATGGCGATCAGTTTGTACATGATGGCTTCTCTCCCTTTTTCTATAGTATCCGGCTTCCTTTATTGTACCGTAGGGGGCGCGGATTTCAATTCCGCAATAATCATGCCTGCGAAAATAAACAGGCAGCCGACCCCGGCGGCGACGCCGAGCGTTTCTCCCCCGAACCACAAGCCGGTAAGGGCGGCAAAAACCGGTTCCATCGCAAAAATGACCGCCACCCGGGACGGGCTCGTATATTTTTGGCAGACGGTTTGAATCCAGAACGCAAACGCGCTAGTAGGTCCGATCGAAACGGCCAGCGCCCATAATACCTCCGGCTGCAGCAGCTTGTCCATTGTTTGGGCAGCGGGCCCTATATCCTCGAACAGCAGCGATCCGATCAAGCTAAGCAGGCCGACGACGGCCATTTGCAGCGCCGCCAGCGGCAGCGCGGGATAACGGGGCGCGAAAATGCCGGTATAGGCGATATGAAGGGCGAACCCGATCGCGCACAGGAAAACGAGCACATCCCCTTTGTTCATTTCAAACGCGGAACCGGCAAAGGTCAGCAGGTACAGTCCACAGGCCGCCAGCAGGGCGCTCAGCCACGTAAAACGCGAAATCGGATGCTTGAGCAAGACCAGCGCCAGGAAGGGAACCAAAACGACCGATAACCCCGTGATAAAGCCGGCATTGGAGGTCGTGGTGTACAGCAGGCCGACCGTTTGAAACGCATAACCCAAAAACAAAAAAAGACCCAGCAGGCAGGCATGGAGCAGCATGCGGATGCTGACGGCACGCCACTGGCCGCGGTAAAACACCGTGATGATCAAAGCAAGCAACACCGCCGCCCCGACGAAGCGGATGCCGTTGAAAGCCAGCGGAGGCAGCACCCTCACGGCATGCTGGACGATCAGGAACGTGCATCCCCACATCGCGGCGACGATGAGCAGGCTGAGATCGGCAAGACGAGAGCGGTTCAATGAAGTCATTCCTTTCATGCATGAACCCCGGGCGCTTTCTATCAGCCCCAAGGCAAGTGACCAAATTGTATCGCAAATCCGCCGGGCGGACAAGAAAAATTGCCGAAAACCTACCTGACCTTAAACGGGAAACCTGCTATAATGTGGGGTGAAACGGAGTTGATGACATGGCCAAAAAACGAAAACAGGATGCGGCCGTGAAGCCGCAGGCGGCGGACAAGCCGGCAACCCTGAAAGATCTTTTGAGCAGCGAGGTGCTGAGCAAGCTGAAGCAGCAGTCGGAGGAATTAAAAGCCGAGCAGCAGAAGCAAAAGGAAGCCGAGCTGAAAAAAGCGGAGGAAGCGCGCAAAGCCGAGCAAAAACGCCGCGATAACGACTTTGAATATTTGCTTGAAAACAGCAATATGGACTGGAAGAAATATAAATGACCGACGGAAAAGCTGCCCGTATAGGCAGCTTTTCGTATGTCGCGTCAGGCTCATGATTACGGCAGAGAGCGTTATTCATGGATCATGGCACATTCGTTGAACTCCCGGGACTCATGCGGTCCTGAGCGGTCCGCTTTTTAAGCCTCACCCCGTAATATCGCATCGCCCGCGGCACGCCTTTGATTTCCAGCCGCCCCTCATAAATGAGATGCCGGAGCCGGTACTCAAAAAAGACATCCCCGATATAGTCATCCCACATGCCGATGGCTTGGCCGATCACGCGGGCCGCTTTGATGAATTCATGCTCCGGGATGCTGTTTTGAAGTTCCTCTACGGTTTGAAGCAAATAGGCATCGAGGTGGTCCAAGCCGACGCTCCGGAGACCATCGTCTTCCCACAGACGCAGCGCCTCGCGCCGACCGGACAACTCCAGCCATTTGTCCTCCAGCTGCCGCCGGATCTCGCCAGGGATCGGATCTTCCTGTTCGGCTTCCATGTATACCTCTTGCAGTTTTTCAGGGGTGATCTCGCCCGTATGGTTGTATTTGCACCAATAATCCGGCGTGTTGTATTTTTTGCCGCAGGCTTCGTCCGCATCGATGATATGGATGGGGTTCGGATGGTGCCGCAGCAAATAAACGGCCCACAGCAAACCCGTCCGCTCATGGGCGTTTTTACAGCTCCAAATGACGATGCGCGCTTCTGGAGGAATCTCGGACAGCTGCTTTACGAGCTCCTCATGGTATTCTTCATAGCTAATCCCGTCATCTTTTCGGGACTTGTTAATGTGATCCCTGAACCATTCCTCCCTGCGTTTTCGGCCTTCTTCCGTATGAAGATCATGCAGCGGGCCAAACGCAAAATAATCCTGGTCGAACGAAACGATTTTGTCCGTGTCGACACGACCCAGCGCCTCAATCACGCATTTTAAACTCCCGGCGGGCGAGTGGCCGAAGGCCACATGGACCGTTTTTGTGCCCGCATCAGGCTGCCAGCGGCGGACCTGGTTTTGGCGGATGTCAAGAAGATGGTCGTACATCTCTTTTAGAAAAGGGTACAGCTCTTCTTTTGCAAGCTGGCCGATTGCAGCGGCCTCAACCTGATGAAACGTCAGCAACAGCAACTGCTTCAGTTCTTGCGCGGAAAGCTGGTTCAATGCTTCTTTCATCTTCACGATTTTGTCCATCTTCCGAATCCTTTCTTTCCGAAATGACTGTATAGCCTGGAACGCCGCTTTAACCGCTTAAGACCGTCGATGCTTTAGCCGATATTGATGCGGTGTCGCCCCGGTTTTTCTTTTAAAAATGCCGTGGAAAAATTTCGGGTCCTGGTACCCGGATAGTTCGGCGATGTAGGGGATTTTAAACGAAGTTTCTCGCAGCAGGCGGCAGCTCCGGTCAATCCGGACATTCTGCAAATACGTCAGAAACGTCACGCCGCAGTATCGCCTGAACATGCGCTGGACGTATCCGGTAGAAACGTTCAGCTGTCCGGCCAACTTTCCGATCGTAAACTGGGATTCGCCGCAGCGTTTATGAACGATGCTCAGCATCTCTTCGAACAACGGGTCTTGATTGCATGCCTCCCCGGTGCTGAACAATTGGCGGTCGAGAAGTCCCAGCAATTCCAGCAGCTTTCCGCATAGGATGGCCCGATAGCCGTCCGCTTTGCGGATATATTCGGAGTACAGGCCGGTAAAAAGCAGCGCGAAGTCGCCGCTGTTGTCCGTCGTTTTCAGCCAGGAGGGCGGCGAATTTTCGTCAGACCGCAGCGACAGGTATTCGAGAAGCCGTTGAGGAAGCGGGATCGATTCGGACCATTGCTCGATCGTCCGCGGATGAAAAACGCAGTTATAGATGACGATCGGCTCTTTCGACGACACCGCGGTTGGCCGAAACACATGCGTCGTTCCGACGGGTAGGACAAAAACGTCGCCTTTCTCCGCGGCGACCCGATCTTCGCCGATATAATGGAATCCCCGCCCTTCGGCGACGTAATTGATTTCGACGAAATCATGGCCGTGCTGCGGTGTTTCGAATGATTCCGCGATCCGGTTCACGAAGATGCTTTCATTCGGGTTCAGCAACGAATCGATCTGCATGATCACAAACGAGCTTTTTCTCAAAGGAAGTCCTCCCTTTAGAAATGATCCGGTATCCCCTATTCGTATGCAATGAATGCCCCATTTTTACGTTCTTTGGTTCATTGGTTTAACTTTGAGGGAAATGAATATATATGGATGCGTCATTAGCTGTTTTTTTCCATTCGACATTTGCTCCTAATGTCTCAGCGATAAATCTGAGGTTTACATAAAAAGTACTGTTGTCTGGATTAAAAGTAGGGACCTGATTCAGAACTTGAACTTTTCCATTTACGTAAGCCTCATTGCCATTATGAATAAGTTTGATCGATGTTTCACCTTTTGTTGCGGTAGCTGACTTTGTCTTATTGTCCCAAACTACAGTCATACCGAATTTTTCAAAAATAGGCCTCATCGGGACTAAAGTGGCTCCGCTGTATGTTACGCTTGCGTAAATATCCATTTTCTCATTATTTATGAAGATTGAAGGTTTTTCTCGAGAAGCAAAGGCCGCATGTACCCCAAATATCATAGAAATGGCCATAGTCGAAATGAATAATTTTACCGTAGTCTTCATTTTGCAAATTCCTCCTTTGAAGTTTAATAGGCAATAGATATCATTGCATCCATTGCCTATTAACTACGATATTTATATAACGACTATCTACGGTAATTGTTACGGTGTTATTGATGTCGCGAGTAACATAAGCATGATTGGGGATAACTCAAGGAATGAAATGGATCGCTACCTTGCTAAGCCTTGCGTTTAGTATTCGGAAGCTCTGCCGATGGATGAAACGGAAGCTCCCGTAGATCTGTATATGTTAATCGTTGGTCATGTCAAATCAGCAATAACCTTATCTATTCGGTCAATTGCCTGCTGAAATCCAAAGCTTGGAGGATCGGACTTCCAAAATCTATTTCCTATATGACTCGTGCTGTCCCGAATGCATAATAATGCCACAAAATATCCTCCACCGTGTCAGCTTGGGCTTCATCGCACTCAATGATGAGGATTACTTCCGAATTTTTTCCTCGTAACAAACGTTGTTTCTTTTTGATGACCTTATAGTAGAATACGTCGATGCAAATCCCAAGAAAAAAACCGCTTGCTGCACCGATCAGTCCCCAATAAATTGGCCCCCATGCCAGTTTGAAACCAACGCTAGCCCCAATGACAGCAAACGCAGTCCCAAGGGTTGCTCCGGTGCTAATCAGTGAAATGCCGTCGGCGTTATGAATGCTATCCAACAATCTCCGCTCCGTTTTGCGATTCGTTAAGGGGACAGCGAAAATATGTTCTTTTTTAATTCCGTTTTTCTCCAGCTCAGTAATCGCGATTTCTAAATTCGTGGAATGCTCAAATGTTGAAAATATCTGTACCATCGTTTTATACCACCACTTTTCCCTTTTTCACTTGAAATGAGGGGTTTTGGTAATGTTTGATCAGGAAGTCCTTTTGCTCGGAGTCAAATAGCTTGTTGTTTTCTACGGTGTTCACATATGAATCATAGACTGCAAATCCCCATATGGAAGGCATAAACAGCAACCATTGTTTGTCAAGCACGGCGGTTGACATTGCAATTTGACCAAGAAACAGGTAATGGACGGATAAAAGAATTTTGGAAAAATATACAAACACAATTGTCCAAGCCAGTGTGAAAAACGCGGTAAGCAAGCGATGGATGTGCAGCTGCCCAAGCCCCGGCATAAATAAGGACCATATGACCGACATGGCGGGCATTCGTTTGTCCAAATAATTGATCTCCATCGCTCCGATGGAAAATGAGTTGAATGGCGCATTTTCCCTTTCCGCGAGCAAATAAACTTTGTTCATATCGACCGAGGTCCGGTAACTGTCCCAAATGCCAAAAAGATACACCGGAATATACATGAGCATCCACCGGGGGTCCAGCACTTTTTTCGCTTCCTCAATATTGCCGCAAAACGAATATACCATGGCCAAATTGATCTTTGCGTTGCAATTTACAATCACTTCCCACATAAACAAGGAGAGACCGCGTAAATATTTGCTTAACAGGAGGTGACCAAAACCAGGGAAGGCTGCAGACCACCAGGCAATGAAATACGGATTGCGGATATGTATTTGGGTGGTACCGGCAATGGAGATATGGGCTTTGTATCGGCGGAACTTGTTTTCTACATTTCTGTAATTGTCCAAGGGTTACCTCCATGAATGTCCATTTAAAAGTCGCATAATTCCAGATAAATTGCATACTTCTACCGTTCTTGACTATGATCGATCTGCTTTTTCACGAAACTCAGATTACAGACAAGAATCCAGAAAATAAAGGGATACAATAAAGCGGAATACCACAGTTTCCAACCATTGTAATAAAAAAAGTCGGTCTGCAACGTGAGCCACTCAAAGCCGGTTGAAAACGCCGACCAGACCAAGATATAAGTGATTTTGGACAGCAATTTCCCATGCACAGGAAAAAAGTTCAGGAACAGAAAGCTAATGGAAGGAATATACATTAGAATTCCCAACAAGGCCAGCCACTGAAAGCCGGGGGAGAGATAACCGTAAAGGTTATAATGCAGATCGAGCACCATATCCGTTGTGAGACCAAACGAGTAGGCAAAGAAGGAAGTAGCGTAAATCTCGATCCTGCTTAAATTTTTAGAGACTGAAAAGGATGCAGCGATCAGCAATAAAAAAAACACAAAAATATAGACCATTAGAATTGACCCTTCCTGTTTTTTACACGCATAATTTGCCTAATTCTATTATTGGACGATTGAGATCATAATAAACCCCAGTCCATTCCAATGGTTGCCATTAGCCAAATGGTCTCTTTTTTGATGATGTCCGTTCAGGGCCTGAGATGACTGGTTTAATCCGCGATCCGGTATCCCCTATTCGAATGCAATGAATGCCTCATTTTTTATGTTGTTTGGTTCAATATACCAGAGACAGGAAAAGGATACATGGGGCGAAGAAGGAGCAGTCCGTGAGGTTGCGCGTTTATGATGTGAGATGCGAATATATGAAGAGTCCGCTCGGCATCGGGCCGATCCGGCCGAGACAGAGCTGGAGGCTGGAGGCGGGCCAAGGGGAGAGGCATGTGCTGCAAGCGGCTTCCGGTTGGATGGAGGGATCGTCCGTGCCCGAGCGTACGCCACGGCGCTTGGCGCGTAACGGCTTGAAATCAACGGCTACAAGGCGGGCGACGGCAGGAGGAAAATCAACGAATACCGGAGCCACGAGCACCCGAAGTCGGGGCTTATGCTCGGAGCATCGAAACTGCCCAAGCGCTCATGCCGGCAGCAGAGGAATGATCCTATCCTGAGCTGCCCGGGGCGAACGGACGATTTCAATGAAGAATTGTAATTGCCCCGTAATAATAAAAAACAGCATCCTTGCCGGAAGCAAGATGCTGTTTTTTTTTTTGCAGTTATGTTTAAAAAGCGTAATCGCCTAAGTTTAATCTTCCAAAAAGACGAGCCCGATGAAGTCGTCCATTTCGATATTGCCGAAGTAATGGTTAATATCGATGCCTTGAAGGGCTTCACGAACTTCGGACTCTTCGTAACGTTTGCCGCGCAGCTTGTCCTCGATGTCGGCCACGTCGCCCACGCCGAAAAAGTCGCCGTAGATTTTGATGTTCTGAATGCGCGCGTCCTTGATGTCCATCCGGATGTCGATGATGCCGACGGGGAAACGTTTCGTATGTTTGACGTTCGATTCCGGCGATTGGCCGTAGTTCCATTCCCAGTTTTGGTACCGCTCTTTGGAGATTTGGTTGATCTTTTCCCAATCGGCTTCGGTCAGACGATATTGCGGCACGTCTTTCGGATCCATGTTGAAAATGGCACGCAGCAGTTCGGAGCGGAATTCCTCGATCGTCATTTTGTGGTCCATCAGGTCGCTGATGTTGGCGACGCGGCTGCGGACGGATTTGGTGCTTTTGGATTTGAATTTTTCCGGATTGGCGTTCAAGGAAGCTTGGACGTCATCCAGGTTCAGGTTGAACATGAGCGTGCCGTGGCTGAACATCCGGCCCCGGGTGGCGAACTGGGCGTTGCCGGAAATTTTTTGCTCTCCGACCTGCAGGTCGTTGCGGCCGCTGAGTTCGGCATTCACCCCCATGCTGCGCAGCGCGTCGATCACCGGCTGGGTAAACTTCAGGAAGTTGTGGAAGGACTGGCCGTCGTCTTTGGTAATGAAGCTGAAGTTCAGGTTGCCGAGGTCGTGATAAACCGCGCCCCCGCCGGAAAGCCGCCGCACCACCTGGATATTGTGGTCTCTGACGTATTCCTGGTTGATCTCTTCGATCGTATTTTGATGCTTGCCGATAATGATGGAAGGACGGTTGATGTAGAACAGCAGGTAACTGTCTTCCTCCATCGGCAAATGCTTAAGGGTAAATTCCTCGATGGCCAGGTTGATGGCCGGGTCGGTGATGCCTTGGTTATCGATAAACAGCATGGCTTGACTCCTCCGTTTAAAGGCCTGTATTCGATCTCTTTGGTTTTTGCAAAATGAAAAACGAGCTTCGCCGGGATCTTTTTGGATACATACGCCAAACGCGCCTGCAACCTCCCTAAAAACATAGCCCGAATGCGGCTTAAACCGGCTTTCGCAAAATCCAAAGCAGCTTACGAATCTATTGTAAACCAATCGATTGCAAGAAACAAAAAAGAATTTGCATTGACGCCGCAAAAACATTGACGCCATAATGGATTCAATTAGGGTGAACAGACAGGAGTGCAGCATATGCTGGAAAGATACGGGCATGGCGGGGATTTGGAAAGCGCTGCGGAAACTTACGGCCGGGGCGCTTTTTTGGATTTCAGCGCCAACATCAACCCGCTGGGGCCGCCTCCCGGCGTCATGGTGAAGCTGCGGGACGCGCTGTCTGCGGTCATTCGTTATCCCGACCCGGGGCACCGGGGGCTGAAAGAGCTGCTGAGCGTCCGTTTGGGCGTTCGGCCGGAGCAGCTGTGCATCGGCAACGGGGCGGCGGAGTGCATGGCGCTCATTTTGCTGGCGCTGCGTCCCCGGAAGGTGGGGATCGTCGAACCTTGTTTTTCGGAATACCGGCAGTTGTCGAAGCAGTTCGGGGCCGAAGTGCAGTCGGTGTACGGCACGCGTGACAACGGATGGAGGGCCGAGGCCGATGGGATCGAAAAGCTGCTGCGAGCCGTCGATCTGCTGTTTATCGGCCAGCCCAACAATCCGAACGGAATCCAATACGATATGGAAGTTTTGCGCCGTTTGGCAGACGCGGCGGAGCGCTGCGGCACCTATTTGGTGATCGACGAGGCGTTTATCGATTTTATACCGGACAAGGACCGGCAGACGCTGCTGCCGGAGCTTGCCCGGTATCCGCGGACGATGCTGGTCCGTTCGATGACGAAGTTTTACGCGATTCCGGGCCTGCGGCTCGGGTTTGCCGCGGCGCATCCGGATCTGGTGCAGGCCATGACCGGCAAGCAGGTCACGTGGAGCGTGAACGGGTTGGCGCTGCTTGCCGGGGAAGCCTGTTTGCAAAGCGGCGAAGGTTACGAGCGGGATACGATCAATCTCATCACGGAACAAAGAGGATTGTTGGCCGCGGGGTTAAGGAAGCTGGGCTGCGACGTGACCGAGGGAGAAGCGAATTTTCTGCTGGCGGGCCTTCCGGCTCCATGGACGGCGGAGAAGATGCAAACGGAAATGGGCCGGCGGGGCGTGCTGATCCGAAGCTGCGCCATGTACCCCGGGCTGGGTCGAGAGCATATCCGGGTTGCGGTCAAAACGCATGCGGACAATACGCGGCTGTTGGACGTCATGGGAGAGGTCATCGCCGGAACGCCACCCTGGATCGAGGGCAGCTGAGAAGCCAAAGAAAATTTGGGGAAATTAAGATGATCAGCTAAAGGGAAGGTAACTTTTCAAGCGTTGCGATTGGCTTTAGCGGGCTGCGATTGCCGGTCCGTAGGCGGATCGGAGGCGTTTTGACGGGTGAAAACCTGCGGCCGAAGCCGTGTCTATCAATAGGGATTTTTGAACGAGGACTGGAAAAATAAAGAGATACAATCTAAGGGGGAAGCGGTTTGGCAACACCTTTTTTGACCGAAAAAGAAACTGAATACGCATCAAACGTTTGGCCGGGGCTCGTGCTTCGGAAAGGGGAGCGGCATCTGCTGCTTCAGGCGCCGGGACCGTTCGACGCGATGGGAAGCGCGGTGTACGGCGGGGGCGTGGCGCGGCTGCGCAGAATGGCCAACATTTATGTGGACAAACATTACGATTGCTCTGACCCGGTGCGCGACGTGGCCGATTGGCTGCGGGAATGGCGATACCCCGTGGATACGACCGCCGGGCTTCTGACCGCGGTTCAGCTGAAGCACGCTTCGGTTATGGAGGAGCACAACGGGGAGGCTGCCGTCTTATGCTGCGTGACCGCCGGAACCTCCAATGCCGCCAAAGCGGGCTCGGAACGGACGACCTATCCGGCGTATCGCCCCGGAACGGTGAACATCATGCTGATGATCGATGCGAAGCTGACCCAGGCGGCGATGGTCAATACGATCATGACGGCGGTGGAAGCGAAGGCGGCCGCTCTCGCCGACCTTGACGTGCGCGATGCGGAGAACGGGCTTGTGGCCACGGGAACGACCTCAGATGCGATCATGCTCGGGGTGAGCCAAAGCGCAGCGTATCCCGTGGAGCATATGTATGCGGGGACGGCCACCGCTCTCGGCGGCATGGTGGGACGCGCGGTGTACGGCGCGGTGAAGGAGGCTTTGCTGACGGCATGGGCGGAGCGGCAATAACGGCGATGGCCGTGTTGGCCGGGGCTTTTGCATTGGATCTGCTGATCGGCGACCCGCGCTGGATTCCGCATCCCGTCATTCAGATGGGCAAGGCGATCAAAGCCATGGAGAATGGGATTCGCCGGCAATTCCGGCCTGAACAATTCAAGCTGGCGGGAATCCTGCTGCCTGTCGTTGTCGCCGGGGGGGCATTGGTTGTCACTTGGGCGCTGCTCAAGGTACTAAACGCGATCCATCCCTGGCTTGGCTGGGCGGCGGAGGCGGTGCTGATCGCCACGACGATTGCCGTTAAAGGGCTGAAGGATGCGGGGATGGAGGTGTACCGTCATCTCGCTTCCGGCGATCTGACGGCGGCGCGCCGGAGCCTCGGCATGATCGTCGGGCGCGAAACCTCGCATTTGGACGATCCGGAGATCGTCCGGGGGACCGTCGAAACGGTCGCCGAAAACATCGTGGATGCGGTCATTTCCCCGCTGCTGTATGCGCTGATCGGCGGAGCCCCGCTGGCCATGGCGTACCGTGCGGTGAACACCCTCGATTCGATGGTCGGCTACAAAAACGAAAAATACATTCACCTCGGCTGGGCTTCGGCCCGGCTCGACGACATCGCCAACTGGATTCCGGCAAGATTGACGGCGCTGCTGCTTACCGTGTCGGCTTTTTTTCTCCGGATGAATGGGCGCAGAGCCTGGCTCACGATGCGCCGGGATGCGCGAAAGCACCCGAGCCCGAACAGCGGCTTTCCCGAATCGACCGTCGCGGGCGCGCTCGGGATTCGGCTCGGCGGGGTCAACGTATACCATGGCGTCGAATCGTTCAGGGCCTATATGGGAGACGCGCTCAGACCGATGGAATCCCGCGACATTTTGCTGGCTAACCGGCTGCTTTTGACCGTCTCGGTGTTGTTCGTCCTGCTGGCTTTGCTGGCCGTTTGGGCGGCGGGAGGCGCGTTATGGACATAAAGCGGCTGGAGATCGTTTTGATGAGACATGGTTCAACGCCGTGGAACGAAGAGAAACGATATTTGGGGCACACCGACATCGGCCTTAGCCCTCGGGGCAGGGACGAGCTGGCTGCCGTCCGCGAAAAGCTGCGGGACCGGAGCTTCGGCATGATCTATTGCAGCGATTTGTCGCGGTGCCGGGAAAGTTTGCGCGAGGTGCGTCCGGACTTGATCGAAAAAGCGGTGTACGATTCCCGCTTGCGCGAAATGGATTTTGGCGCGTGGGAAGGGCACACCTACGACCAGCTCAAGGATATCGCCTTGTACCGGCAATGGCTGGACGATCCGAAACATGCTACCCCGCCGCAAGGCGAATCTTGGGAGGCTTTTGAAAGCCGAATCGCCAAGTTTTTGGCAGGCATGCTGCAGGAAGCGGAAACAGGAGCGCCTGAACACGGGGAGTCCGCTCCCGTCCTGCTTGTGGCGCATGGCGGGGTCATCCGGCAGATCGTACATGTGTTTATGCACGCCGTCGCTTTTTGGGATATCCGCATCGAACCCGGAAACCTGCTTGTCCTGACGCTGGAACGGACGGAGGAAGGCTGGAGCGGCGCGGAGCTTGGGAGTGTTTGACGTAAGGAAACCACGCCCGGCCATAAACGGATTCCGCACTGAACACCGTAATGGCTCGTTGGCTTGAGGCGGTCGGCGCGAACGATTCTCTCAAAATCAGATTGTCACCTCTTCCATCTTCCCCTATAATCAACAACTAGAGATGCATTGCCTGGAATAAATGAATAATGAACGCTGATGAGGTCCCGGAAAGCGGCGCAGCGCCGCTTCTTCGGGTGAAAAGGGAAGCCGGTGCAAATCCGGCACGGTCCCGCCACTGTAAAACAGGTATGTCCCGATATGCCACTGTTCCGCCACGAAGGCGGGATGGGAAGGCCGGGACGATATCGCCCCGCCTGTAAGTCAGGAGACCTGCCTCATGAGCTTAATGACGGTCCTTCGAGGAAAAGGATTACGTTGCAGCACTTACCGGCGGAAGGCATTCATGCCATTCGCCCATGAGGTGTGCCTGCCCGTCCCCGCGGTTTTTCCGCAAGATGCGGCAGGCAACGTGATCCCTGGTTCTTTGACGATAAGAATCAGGGTTTTTTTGATGATATCAGCAAGGATAAACTTTCGCGAGGTACCGTCAAAGCCGCATTCATGAACGTTCTATTGCCAGGCCTCTTGTGCGTCAAAGAAAAAGAACCCATAGAGGAGAGAACAGTACATGAATTTGTCTATCAAAAGATGGTCCACCGGCCTTGCGGCTTTGCTGCTCGCGTTATCGCTTGCGGCTTGCGGCAGCAAGGAACAATCCGCGCCTCAGGAGCCTGCCAAGCAGGAGCAGGAGGCCTCCCAGCAGCAAACGCAGACGGACAGCCTGAAAACGACGTACCCGCTTACGCTGCAGGACGCGACGGGCGAATCCTTTACGTTCAACGAAGCCCCGAAAAAAATCGTGTCGGTGTCGCCGGCCGAAACCGAAGCGCTGTTTGCGATCGGGCTCGGGAACGAAATCGTCGGCGTATCCGATTTTGACGATTATCCCGAAGAGGCCAAAAGCAAGCCGAAAATGGGCGGCATCATGAAGCCGAACGAGGAAGCGATCATCGCGGCCCAGCCGGATATCGTTTTTACGGGCATTTCCATGAGCGAGGAAGCGGTCAAAAAAATGCGCGGGCTCGGCATCAAGATTTTCAAAACCGATCCGAAAACGGTGGACGACGTCATTCAAAATATCGAAACGTACGGCAAAATCACCGATCATCAGGCCGAAGCCCAAAAAGTGGTCGACCAGATGAAAGCAGAAGAAAACAAAGTCGTCGAGGCCGTCAAATCCTTGTCCGGCGACAAGAAGAAAAAAGTGTACATCGAGTTTTCCCCGGGCTGGACCGTCGGAAAAGGCGAGTTTATGGATGAGCTGATCAACTTGGCCGGGGGAATCAACGTGGCCGCGGACACGCAGGGCTGGAATGAAATCAGCGAAGAGAAGATCATTAAAGATAATCCCGACGTCATTTTGTATGCCAAAAGCGTGGTCGACGATAAAACGAAAAAAGGCTTGGGCGACATCATCAAAGGCCGCAGCGGCTGGGATCAAATTACGGCCGTCAAAAACGGAGCGGTCATCGGACTAGACGACAACCTGCTCAGCCGTCCGGGCCCGCGCGTGACGCAAGGCCTGCAAGAGGTTGCCAAAGCCATTTATCCGGAGTTGTTTAAATAATGAGCAAAAAGCTGGCAGGTTACGGAGGGATCGGCCTGGCGCTGCTGGTGCTGACCCTGCTGGTCTGTCTGGGGATCGGCTCGGTCGCGCTGCCGGTGAAGGATATCGCGTTGATCGTGCTTCACCGTCTGCCGGGAGTTTCCGGTCTCATTCATCCGACGTGGGATCCGTCGTTTGAGCAAATCATCCTTAAGGTGCGACTGCCTCGCGTGCTGCTGGGCATGCTGGTCGGGGCCGCGCTGGCGGTGGCAGGCTCCGGCTTTCAAGGCGTGCTGCGCAATCCGCTCGCCGATCCGTTTACGCTCGGCGTCTCCTCGGGTTCCGCCGTCGGCGCGTCGATGCTGATCTTTTTCGGTTTGCAGTATTCGCTGATCGGCGCGTGGACGCTGCCTGCGGTCGCTTTTGTCACGGGAGCGTTGACGTTGTGGGGCGTGATGGCGCTGGCCCGCGAAAGAGGCAAAATTCCGACGAACAGCCTCATTTTGTCGGGCGTCGTGATGCAGTCCTTTCTCGGAGCGGTGGTTTCGTTTTTAACCGCGATGTCCAAGGAAACGGTCAACGAAATTTTATATTGGACAATGGGCAGCCTGAGCCTGCGTGGATGGTCGTATACGGCCATCCTTTTGCCTTATTTTCTGGCGGGGTTCCTGCTCGTTTGGAGCCGGGCCCGCTCGCTGAACCTGCTGGCGCTCGGAGAGCGGCAGGCCGCGCATTTGGGCGTGAACGTCGAAGGGCTCAAACTTACGGTGCTGCTCGTCAGCACCCTGCTGACGGCGGCAGCCGTTTCGATGGCCGGCGTGATCGGTTTCGTGGGGCTCGTGATTCCGCACGTGGTCCGGCTGATCGCGGGCTCCGACTACAGGCTGATCGTGCCGCTTTCCGCGATCGGCGGCGGCATATTTATGGTCTGGGCGGATACGATCGCGCGCTCCCTGCTGGCGCCGACCGAAATTCCGCTTGGCGTCGTGACCGCCTTTGTCGGAGCTCCGTTTTTCGGTTATTTGCTATACCGCAGCAAGAAACAGCGAAAGGGGATGGGCGCATGATCGAGGCCATCGGCGCAGGGAAGGCGTATGGAGGCGTCACGGCCTTGCATGGATTGGACTGGACGGTCCGGGAAGGCGAATGGTGGGGGATCATCGGTCCGAACGGAAGCGGAAAATCGACGCTGATGCGCCTGCTGTCGGGCGTGGAACGCGCAAGCTCCGGGATGATCCGCATCCGGGGCCGGCAGGTCGAAGACTACGGCCGCAAGGAGTTGTCGCGGATGATGGCCGTCCTCCAGCAGGAAGGGATGATGCCTGTTCCTTACCGGGTGCGCGAAGTGCTGGAAATGGGCCGCCACCCCTACTTGAATTGGCTCGGGCAGGACCCGAAAGAAAACGTGGACGTGATGATCGACGGCATTATGGAGAAGCTCGATCTCCTTGATTTGGCGGACCGTCATGTGGATGAATTGAGCGGCGGACAGCGGCAGCGGGTGGCCTTGGGTCAGGTCATGGCGCAAGAGCCGCAAATATTACTGCTTGACGAACCGACGACCTTTTTGGATATTCATTACCAGCAGCAGTTTATGGAACTTGTGGCCAAGTGGAGGGATGAGGCAGGGATCACCGTGGTCGCCGTGCTGCATGATCTCAATTTGGCTGCGCTTTATTGCGACAAGCTGCTCGTGCTGCGTGACGGAAGGGCCGTCAGCATGGGGACGCCGGAGGACATGCTGACATCGGAGCGGATCCGGTCCGTATACGACGTGGAGCCCGTCATCGTGGCTCATCCCGTCTATGGCGCGCCCCAGGTTCTTTTGTCCAAGGCAGCGTTAAAGCGAAATAAGGAGGAGGGAAATTAATGGGTTTTCTAGAGCAGTATGTGGAACGAATCCCCGCGCCGGATATGGAAGCCTCGCGCGCGGCAGCGGCCCATATCGGGAACTTGACGGTTCCTCCCGGCGCCTTGGGGAAGCTGGAATCGCTTGCCGTTCAGCTGGCGGGCATTACGGGACGAATCAAACCTTCGTTCGAAAAAAAAGCGGTCATCATTATGGCGGCGGACCACGGCGTATGCGAAGAGGGGGTCAGCGCATTTCCGCAGGAAGTGACGACACAGATGATCCACAACTTTCTGTCAGGCGGCGCCGCGGTTAACGTGCTTGCCCGCCAAGCAGGGGCGAAGGTGGTATGCGTGGATATCGGCGTCAATAACGATATCTCCCATCCGGCGCTCGTTTCCCGCAAAGTCCGCTTCGGCACGGCCAACATGGCCAAAGGCCCCGCGATGACGCGCGAAGAGGCGATCCGGTCCATCGAGACCGGCATCCGCATCGTCGAAGACGAGGTTCGGCGCGGCGTCGGCATTTTCGTGACCGGCGAAATGGGGATCGGCAACACGACGGCCAGCGCCGCCGTCATGTGCGCCATGACCAACACCGATCCGGCGAAAGCAGCCGGACGCGGCACGGGGCTTGATGATGAACGGCTGAAGCATAAAATTGAAGTCATTGAAAAAGCTTTGCAGCTGAATGCGCCGGATGCGGCGGATCCGATCGACGTACTGGCCAAAGTCGGGGGACTCGAGATCGGCGGATTGATCGGGGTGATTTTGGGCGCGGCGGCGAACCGCTGTCCGGTCGTGATCGACGGCTTCATCTCAAGCGCCGCGGCGCTTTTGGCGCGTGTCATTTCCCCGGAAGCCGCCGGGTACATGGTGGCCTCCCATATCTCCCAGGAGAAGGGGCACCTCCAGCTGCTTGAGGCGCTGGATCTTCGTCCCGGACTCGATCTGGACATGCGGATCGGCGAAGGAACGGGCGGCGTGCTTGGGCTTACATTGGTGGATGCGGCCTGCCGCATCGTCAGCGAGATGGCGACGTTCGAAAGCGCCGGCATCTCCGGAAACGGAGCGTGAGGGCGATGGGCATTTTGGTTACCGGCGGGGCCAGGAGCGGGAAAAGTTCGTTTGCCGAGCGTTGGATCATGGCGAACGCGCAGGAGGCCGTGTACGTGGCGACGTCCCAAGCGTTCGACGCGGAGATGAAACAGCGGATCGCCCTGCATAAGCAGCAGCGGGATCGGGCGGAATTCCGCTGGAACACGATGGAGGAGCCGCTGAAGCTGCCGGAGCTGCTTTCGTCGCTGCATGCCGGCTCCGAAACGCCGGCGGTGCTGGTGGACTGCTTGACGTTGTGGCTGACCAACGTGATTTTGGCGGCGGAGGAACAGGAACATTTGGAGCGGTCGATCCGGGAAGCCATCGACCGGCTGGTGGCAGCGGTCCAAGCTTACCCCGGGCCGCTCGTGCTCGTCACGAACGAAGTCGGGGACGGGATCGTGCCGGAATATCCGCTGGGCAGATTGTTCCGCGATTACGCGGGAATTCTGAACCAATCGGTCGCCCGCGTCTGCGAGCAGGTCTTTCTGGTGACGGTCGGCATCCCGATCGAACTCAAAAGCAGGGAGTACCGGTTATGAATCCGGGCCTGCAAGCCGTGGCGGCGGCTTTTCAATTTCTGACCCGGTTTCCGGTCAAAGCGCATCTGGATTACACGCCCGAGCTGTTCCGGCGGAGCACGCGCCATTATCCGCTTGCGGGCGCGGCGATTGGCGCGGTGGTATGGTGTGTCGCGGCCGCTGCTCTGTACTTGCTTCCGCCGCTGCCTGCCGCGGTGCTGACGCTGGCCGTGTGGGTTGCCTTGACCGGCGGGCTGCATTTGGACGGATGGATGGACACCGCGGACGGGCTCTTGAGCTACAGGCCGCGGGAGCAGATGCTGGAGATTATGAAGGACAGCCGGGTCGGCGCGATGGGCGTCATGGCCTGCGTGCTGCTTCTGCTGCTGAAGGCATCGCTGCTTTATTCGCTGCTGGTCGGGGGCTTGCCGCCGCTCGTGCTGCTGCTGCCGCCGGTCTGGAGCCGGTGGTTTATGGTGCATGCGATGGCGTCGTGGCCGATGGCCCGCGGCAACAAAGGACTCGCCGGCAGCAATTTTAACGGCATGGAGAAACGCCACAGTTTGGCGGCACTGCCGGGGGCCCTTCTTCTTGCCGCAGCCGCGGCGGCGCTCTGTCCGCTGCTCGGCATCGGGGAGTGGACATATTTGCAGGCAGGCCTGGCCTGGGTGGCGTTGCCTCTTGCAGCCTGGGCGGGGGGAACGTGGGCGGCGCGGCGCATGGCCCGCAAGCTCGGCGGCCTGACCGGCGACACGTACGGCGCGCTGAACGAGGGGATCGAAACGCTGCTGCTGCTCGTGCTTACGATCATTCAGTATCGGTTATAAATGGATATAGATAGAGGAGGAAACCGCAGGTGACGGAGGACAAGGGAACAGGGAGCGTTAAACAAGCGGCGGTGCTGATGCTGCAAGGGACAGCTTCGGATGTGGGCAAAAGCGTCCTTACGGCCGCGCTCTGCCGGATCTTCGTGCAGGACGGCTTCCGCACGGCTCCGTTCAAATCGCAAAACATGGCGCTGAATTCCTATGTGACGGCCGACGGCAAGGAAATCGGGAGGGCTCAAGGCATGCAGGCCGAAGCGTGCGGGATCGAAGCGACGACGGACATGAATCCGATCCTGATCAAGCCGACGCACGACATGCATTCCCAGATCGTCGTCCATGGCCGGCCTTTGGCGAATATGAGCGCGGCGGACTACCGCAGCCGGTATTTGCCGACGGCCAAAGCAACCGTCATGGAGGCGCTGGAACGCTTGCGCTCCGCATACGATATCGTCGTGATGGAAGGCGCGGGCAGCCCCGCCGAGATCAACCTGAAAGACCGGGATATCGTCAACATGAATTTGGCCGGCTGGGCGGACGCGCCCGTCGTGCTGGTGGCGGACATCGACCGCGGGGGCGTGTTCGCCTTCCTCGTGGGCACGCTGGAGCTGCTGGAGCCCCATGAACGTGCGCGCGTCAAGGGATTTATCATCAACAAGTTCCGCGGGGACCTGTCGCTGCTGCAGCCGGGGCTGGACTGGCTGGAGGAGCGGACCGGCATTCCCGTGCTTGGCGTGATCCCCTATATCCATGATCTTCGATTGGAAGCGGAAGACTCCGTAGCACTTGAAGAGCGAAAACAGCCCGCGGCTGAAAAAGCGCCTTCCGGCGGCATCGATATTGCGGTGATCCGCACGCCGCGCATTTCCAATTTTACGGACTTCGATCCGCTCGGCGGAGAAGCCGGCGTGTCCGTGCGTTTCGTCAGCCGATCCGCAGAGCTGGGGCAGCCGGACGTCATCGTTTTGCCCGGTACGAAAAACACGATCGGCGATCTCAGGTTCATCCGGGAGCAGGGCTTCGAAGCTGCGATTGCCGAGGCGATGCGGTCCGAAACGGTCCAGCTCATCGGCATATGCGGCGGGTACCAGATGCTGGGCAGAACGCTGTCCGATCCGGCAGGGCTGGAAAACCCGCATGCGGCGGAGACGGAAGGCCTCGGCTATCTGCCGCTTGCCACCGTTTTTGCCGAAGACAAACGAACGGTGCGGGTCAGCGGCCAAGTGCTGCCGGAATGCCCGCTGCGCCTGGAACGCGATCCAGGCCGTGAATCTTTCACGGTAGAAGGTTACGAGATACATATGGGACGAACCGCCGTGCTTGAAAGCGGTCATTTGAAGGTCCAACCGCTTTTCCAAATCCATGAGTCCGGCGGGGAAGCCAAAGCGGAAGGATGCGGCACGGCCAGCGGCCGGGTGTGGGGCACGTATGTGCACGGCATTTTCCATAACGACGGGTTCCGCAGGAGCTGGCTGAATGCGATCCGCGCGGCGAAGGGGCTGCGGCGGGAGGCGGAGACTTTTTCGGTGCAAGCGCTAAAGGAACGGGAATTCGACCGCGTCGCGGAAACGGTGAGACGGCATGTGAGCATGGACGAGATTTACAAGCTGCTCGGCATGAAATGAGATGCGAGGTTCCTGCGGGGCATGTCCGCCTTCGGATAAAAAAAGCAGAAACCGGCGGATACGGTTATAAATTGAACGAAATAGGAAAAAACTGAGGAGAAGTCATCCAAAATTACAAGGGATGACTTCTTTTTGCGTCATATCCCCGAAATTGTCCTAAAATTAATCCTATCCAAATACTATGAATTGTGCTAAACTTAAAATCACTTTCGAAGCTGATTGAGGAGCTTGCCGATTCTACCGGCGTTAAAGCTTGCTTTCGGCCAGTCATCATACATCATCAAAGGCCAAGCAATTTCCGCCTGCGGACGGGGAACGCTGAAGGGCCTTAAGAATAACAAGGGGTGCTATAAAAGAGATGAACACATTATGGGTTGTTGTCAATGTGATCGTCATGCTGGCCTTGATCGGCCTTCTGCTGTGGATGCAGAAAAAGCATGTATCGTTCACGAAACGCGTGTTTGCCGGTCTCGGACTCGGCGTCGTGTTTGGCGTCGTACTGCAGTTGATTTTCGGCGTCGATTCCAAAGTGATATCGAAGTCGGTCGACTGGTTCAATTTGGCGGGTTACGGCTATGTCGGCCTGCTGCAGATGGTGGTCATTCCGCTGATCATGGTTTCGATCATTTCCGCCATCATGAATTTGAAGGGCAGACAAAATCTCGGCAAAATGAGCGGTTCGATCATCGCCGTGCTGCTGATCACCGTAGCGATTGCAGCCGCGGTAAGTATCGCGACCAGCCTCAGCTTTAACCTGAAAGCCATCGACATCAAAGCGGGCGACCGCGAGGCGCAGCAGGGACAGAAGCTGGAGCAGAAGCTTGGCGATGTCCAGGATAAAACGATTCCGCAGCAAATCCTGGAATTCGTGCCGACGAATCCGTTCGCCGATATGACGGGCGCGCGCCGTTCGTCCACGCTGGCCGTCGTTATTTTCTCCGCGTTCATTGGTGTGGCGGTGCTCGGCATCGACCGCAAAAAGCCGGAGCAGGCGGCCACCTTCCGAAAAATGGTTGAAGCGGTCTACGCGGTGGTACTCAGGATCGTAACGCTCGTCTTGAGGCTGACGCCGTACGGCATCCTCGCCTTGATTACGAAGACGGTGGCGACCACCAACGTCGACGAAATTCTGAAGCTGATCAAATTCGTCATTGCATCTTATGTCGCTTTGATCGTGATGTTTATCATTCACTTGATTATCGTTGCTCTCTTCGGATTTAATCCGGTGCAATACGTCAAAAAGGTATTCCCGACGCTGACCTTCGCTTTCACTTCCCGTTCGAGCGCGGCGACGATTCCGCTGAACGTGGAGACGCAAACGAAGAAGCTGGGCGTCTCCGAAGGGATCGCCAACCTGTCCGCAACCTTCGGGGCCACGATCGGGCAAAACGGCTGCGCCGGCATTTACCCGGCCATGCTGGCCTGCATGATCGCGCCGACGGTCGGCATCGATCCGCTGAGCTGGAGCTTTATCGTGCAGTTGATCCTGATCGTCGTCATCAGTTCCTTCGGCGTTGCCGGCGTAGGCGGCGGGGCGACGTTCGCTTCCCTGATCGTCTTGTCCACGATGAACCTTCCGGTGGCGCTCGCCGGCCTCCTGATCTCGGTTGAACCGCTGATCGACATGGGCCGTACGGCGCTGAACGTCAACGACTCGATGGTCGCGGGGCTGGTATCCAGCAAAATTTTGAAAGAGAACGACCATGACGTCTTCAACAAGGACGTGGATCTGGACCATGCCGTCCAGGCATAATCCGGTCAACGTTTAATCAGAACGTTCTTCTCCCGGGATTTGCGGCGCTTCGATTTAACATGTGCGTAGGTTGAACGAGGTCTCTCTAGGGCTTGCCTGCAACATCCCGACATATAGATGGTTTGGAGCTTCGGCGGATGCCGGGGCTCTTTTTTTCGTTCACGCCCGGCTTTGCCCGCATGTTTTTTCAGAAAAAAACAATAGCCACAAGGGGACGAATTATGTTACATTAGAACATGTTTTTGGGCCAAGACGCCCGGAAACCGCGGTTCGAAACCATCCCGCGTAATCAAAACTAGGAGGAAACATCATGTTTAATTTGCTTTGGGGTATCGTGTACGTACTCGTCAATTTTTCGCTGTACTTGCTCTGTTACCGGCTGTTCGGCAAAAAAGGCCTGTACGCCTGGATCGGCGTCGCCACCGTCGTAGCCAACATTCAGGTGACCAAAACGATCGAAATGTTCGGCATCGCCATGACGCTGGGCAATACGATGTATGTCAGCCTGTACATGACCAGCGATCTGCTGAACGAAAAATACGGCAGGCAGGAGGCGCGGAAGGCCGTCTGGTTCGGCTTTTTTACGCTGATCATCACGACGGTGCTGATGCAGATGGCGCTTTATTTCAAGCCGATGGGCGGCGCGGACGACGAAATGCAGAAGGCGCTGCAAAGCATTTTCGGATTGATGCCGCGTCTGGCGCTCGGAAGCTTGACCGCGTATTTCGTGAGCCAGTTCCTGGACGTGAAGCTGTACAGCTGGATCCGCAAGTTTTACGGCAAACGCCATCAGTTCTGGATCCGCAACAACGGCAGCACGATGATCAGCTCGCTGGTGGATACGCTCGTCTTTTGCGTCATCGCGTTTGCGGGAAGAGAAGGTTTTACGTGGACCGTATGGCTGGAAGTTTTCCTGACGACGTATATCATCAAGTTCATTTTGACCGCCGTGGGGACGCCGTTTTTGTATATCGCCCGCGACTTCAAGTTTGCCGATGAGGAACCTGGCGCAAACCGTCCGGCACAATCGTAACTGCGAGCTTTTTCTCTTGAACGGTCGGCGAAAGCATATACATTCTGTACGCATAAAAAAACCGGATGCAGCATCCCAAAAGGATGAGGCATTCCGGTTTTTTGTTGTTTTTCAAGCGGCGAACGAGTGCTCTAAACGCTTGGTCAGCCTTCGAGAATGGTCAATTCTTTCGGATAGGACGTCAGCACTTCCACGCCGTTGTCCGTCACGAAAATGTCGTCTTCGATCCGCACGCCGCCAAGGCCCGCGACATAGACGCCCGGTTCGACGGTGAACACCATGCCGGGCTGCACAAGATCGGCGTTGTTGCCGTGCACGGAAGGATATTCATGCACATCCATGCCGAGGCCGTGGCCGAGGCGATGCAGGAAATACGGGCCGTAGCCTGCGTTTTCGATCGCATCCCGGGCCGCTTTGTCCACCGACGCGAGCGTCACGCCCGGTTTGATGGCTTGAATGCCCTGCAGGTTGGCTTCTAATACGGCGTTGTATATCTTTTTCAGTTCCGGAGAGATGTCTCCCACCGCAAACGTGCGGGTAATGTCGGAGGCGTAGCCGTCCGCGTAAACCCCCATATCGAACATCAGCAGGTCGCCGTGCTGGATTTTGCGGTCTCCCGGCGTGCCGTGCGGCAAGGCCGTTTTCGGTCCGGACAAGACCATCGTTTCGAAGGAAGGGCCCTGCGCACCGAGTTTCTTCATTAAGTATTCCAGCTCGGCGACGATTTCGATTTCGGTCACGCCGGTTTTGACGCTTCTCAGCCCTTGGCGCAGCACCTCTTCGATCAGTTCCATCGCGTGTTTCATCCGTTTGATCTCTTCCGGCGATTTGTTCACGCGCATGCTGCGCAGCAGCGGGCCGATATCCGCGTATTGCTTGGCCGAAACGGCTGCGGACAGCTCTTCGTAACGGGCGACGGTCAGCTGTTCCTTCTCGATGCCGAGCGTGCCGATGCTGCCTTTAAACAGCCGCTGCAGCAGCTCATACGGATTGTCCGTGTCGCTGTGGGTCACGATGTTTTTGACGCTGGATGCGGCGTTTGCCGCTTCCGCGTCCAGGGCCGGCACGATCAGCGTCGGCTCTTCGCCGCGAACGAGCAGCAGGCCGAGAAAACGTTCATGCGGATCGCTGGCAAATCCGGTCAAATAGTATACATGTTTGGGATCGGTCACCAGCAGGCTGTCCCATCCCTTTTCATTCATGGATTGTTCCAATTGTTCGATACGACTGCTCATCATCCCATCTTCCTTTCTTTAACAAAGCTCTCCCGTGCGAATCGCTCTTCCATTGTACACCCAAGCGTTAGGGGGATGAACAGTTTTCCGGCGCTCTCACCAAAAAACTCCCTGTAAAAAGAATTTACGCGGAACGTTAAAGATGGCGGTTTTTCAGCCGGAATCGACGATCCGCACTTTTCAAGAAAGCTTGCTTGCGTGGACTTTTTATGCCTGTTCCAGCGTGCGGATCAGCTCGGCAAGGCGTTCGGATGGATGGTCATCGTACAGGCCCCCATGATAGCAAAAGATTTTTTGCAGCGGCAAACCGGTCAGCTTGTGCATGCTCTGTACGGCTTCGTCCATGTCCAGGGTGAAAAAACCTTCCGGAGGTCCCGCCAAATCCCCGTCAACGACGCGCAGCTCGTCCGCGGCCAGCAGCAGCTGTTCTTCAGGCAGATACAAGCAGATATGGCCAGGGGTATGGCCCGGCGTATGAATGACGCGCATGCCTCCGTGGATATCGAGCACGTCGCCGTCTGCGAGCACGCGGGAGATCCGGATGGAAGGCAGCTTGTCGAAAAGGGAGCGGATGGCGGTTTGCGCAGCTTCGGGCATTTGGGAAATGCGCTCGTCCGTCATTTTGATGATGCGTTTTTCGCCCGTGATGTACGGAATGTCATCGGCATGCGCCCACACCTCGATATTCGGATTTTCGGCGATAAACGCCGCCAAGTTTCCGATATGGTCAATATCCTGATGCGTCAAAATAATCCGTTTAATGTCCGACAGCTGCAGTCCGGCTTCGCGGATCGCCCGGGTCATCTGGTCCATTTGCCCGATCATGCCGGTATCCACCAGCGTTGCCCCCTCTTGATCCCACAGCAGCACGGGTTGGTAATAAGGCTGGGCAGCTCCAGGCTGCGCGTATAGTTCGATCGACACGATGCGTTCTCCAAGTTTCATATGTTCTCCGGATAATATCCGGCACACCTCCTTCGGTTTTCTATTCTACTTCATTATAATCCGTCAGAGCGGCAAATAAAAAACGCAGGCCTTGGGTCAAAAGGAAAACCAACGGTTGCTTTCCTCGTGCGGGCATGTTTAATTACAGATAGGGAGAAATAGGAAAAGACTGGACGGCGGGCAGACATTGGGATGATGTGAAGCTAAAAAAGGGACGGGAGGAACGAAACGATGGGCAAATTGATGGTTGTCACCGGGGCCAATTCGGGCATGGGGCTTGCATCCACGATTGCGCTGGCCAAGCAGGGAGCGGACGTCGTGATGGTGTGCCGCAACGAACGACGGGGGCAGGAAGCGCTGGCAGAGGCTGTGCGGCAAAGCGGTTCGGATCGTATTCAATTGATGCTTTGCGACTTGGGCCGTTTGGACAGCATACGGGAATTCGCCAAGGCGTTCCGGGAGCGTTACAGCAAGCTTGACGTGCTGCTCAACAATGCCGGCGTCGTCATGCTGAAAAGGCAGGAGACGGCCGACGGCTTCGAAATGGACATGGGGGTCAATCACCTGGGTCATTTTTTGCTGACGAATTTGCTGCTGGAGCCGCTGCTGGCCGCCAAGCAGGGAAGGGTCGTGACGGTCGCCTCCGGCGCGTATAAGGCGGGGAAAATCCATTTCGACGATCCGTTCCTGACGCGCGGATTCAACCCGGCCAAAGCTTATGGGCAGTCGAAGCTGGCGAACATTTTGTTTACGAAGGAGCTCGCTTCGCGCCTGGCCGGTACTTCGGTCACCGCCAACTGCCTGCATCCGGGAGCGGTCGGAACCCAAATCGGCGTCAACCGCGATACCGGGTTCGGCAAAACGGTGCTGGCCATGCTGAAGCCGTTTTTCCTCACTCCTGAAAAAGGGGCCGAAACGGCGGTGTATCTCGCTTCCGACCCGGAGGCGGGGCAGTTTAGCGGGCAATATTTTTACAAGAAAAAACCGCAGCCGCTCGCGGCCAAAGCCGAAAACATGGAGGATGCCAAACGTCTGTGGGCGTGGAGCTGCCGTCAGGTGGGGATCGAAGACGAACCTGTCGAGCGCAACGAAAGGAGAACGCGATGAATCCAAACGATAACCTGGAACGCGAGACGAGGCCGGCGAGGGGGCAGCCGCCGTTATCCATGCGGACGGATGTGCCCCAAGGGCTGGGCGGATGGTTAGTGCTTTTGCAGATCAACATGTATTATTCGCTGTTATTGTTTTCCGATTATTTCTTCCGGGGCTTGCTTCCGATCTATTCTTCGGAGACTTGGCATTCCTTGACGTCCCCGGACGGCGCATACTACAATCCGCACGCCAAACGGCTGTTTATGCTGGAAACCTTGTCCACGGCCGTCATGCTGGGCCTGCTCGTCGTCGCCTTGGTGCTGCTCTACCGGAAAAAGTCCGCGTTTCCATGGATCATGATTTGTTATTTTGTGCTGACCGTGTTGTTTGATTTGGGAACAAGCATGGTGTTCGACCGGTTTTTGACGTATGAGGATTTGGGAGGAGCCGAACGGGATCAATATACGAAAACCGGGCTGGTCATTCAGCGGTTAACCTTTTGCGTCGTGTGGACGGCGTATTTGCTCCGTTCCCAACGGGTGAAAAATACGTTCGTGAACTAACCCATGACGGGAAGGCCCGGCCTGTGACGGAGGGTCATCCCTAAAATCTGCCGTATAGCGCTCCCGCCGTTCTTCCATTACAATAGAAAACAAAATCTATCGGACTCGCTCGAGGAGGACTGTTTGCAGCATGACATGGGACAACTATACGATCGAAGATGCCGTACTTGAAGATTTGCCGGACATCGTCGCCATTTACAACTCAACCGTTGCCGGAAGGCAAGTGACAGCGGATTTGGAGCCGGTAACGGTGGAAAGCCGCCGGCGCTGGTTTGACGAGCATAACAGCCATCACCGCCCGCTGTGGGTCATGAAGTCGGAGGGGAAGACGGTCGCTTGGCTGAGCTTTCAATCCTTTTATGGCCGGGCCGCTTACAATGCGACGGCGGAGATCAGCATTTATGTGTCGGAGGAGTGCCGCGGCAAGGGCGCGGGCGGTATTTTGCTGGAAAAAGCGTTTGAAGCCTGTCCGCGTCTGGGGCTCAAAAGACTGGTCGGTTTCGTGTTCGGCCACAACGATCCGAGCCTCAAGCTGCTGAGAAAGTATGGTTTTGAGGATTGGGGATTGCTGCCGGGCGTGGCCGAACTGGATGGCATCGAGCGCGATCTCGTGATCGTGGGGAAAAAGGTGGAGGCATAAGTTCGAGATGAAAGTCCAGGCGTAAAGATAGCGGAGCCGCCAAAAGCAGACCCTAAACATACGCTGGAAGCCGCATTCCATTTTCACCATTCAATTCAAAAGCCGATCTTGTCTGTTACGAAACAGTGCGAGAGTCGGCTTTTGCTTGTTTGGGGGAGTTCGTGTCGGATTCCAAAATCATGCAAAAATAGTGTTTACACAGGCCTACGCGCACTGGCATACTATATACAATCGGGAGATTCCCGAGTGTTTTTTCTTGAAAGAAAAATACGATGGGTACATAAGGAGGAACATGATGAAGAAGCGTTTCAAATGGGGACTGGCTGCCATGCTGTCCTTGCTCCTGGTCGTAATGGCAGGCTGCCAAGCCGTTGGCGGTGTGGATGTCGGCAAGGCGGCGCTGAGCTCGCTGGATGTCAAATCGTCGATGTCCAAGCAGACCGTGTCCTTGCAGCTGGTTCCGGCTGACGGCAAACTGAGCGCAGAGGACCAAAAGGCGATCGATCTGCTGAGCTCCTTGTCCATTACGATCGACCAAGCCATTACGCAGGACTTGAATCATGCGTCTATGGAAGGGGCCGTTCAGTTCCAAGGCAAAAAGCTTCCTTTCCACCTGGCGATGGATGCGAAAACATTGAATCTGTCGGTCGAAGGCATGACGCAGCCGATCTCCGTATCGCTTGAACCGGAAACGTTGGATCCTGCTTTTACGGTTCCGCAAATGAACAACGAAAGCGTTATTCAAATGTACAAGGACATGCTCGGTTTTCTGCTGAAGCATACGCCGAATCCGTCCAAGATTTCGATTACGCCTGTGAACGATACAGTGAACGGGGAGTCGCTGTCGCTGCAAAAGCTGCACGTCGAAATCCGCGGGGATGAGCTGGCCGGCCTGGCCAAAGGCTTCCTGACCAGCCTGTCCAAGGACAAAGAAGGCCTCAAAGAATTGATTACCCGTTTGTACGACACCTATTATCCGATCATCGCTGCTTACTACGCCGGCGTTCCGGGGATGGAAGAGGATGCGCTAACCAGTGCGGAAAAGGAGAAAGAAATCGCTCTCGTTGCGGACCAGCTGATCAGCGCCGTGAACGAGATTTTGCCTGATTTCGATAAAAACGTAAACCAGCTGTTCGAGGGAACGCCTGAGCTGCGCACCGTTTTGGGCAAAGACACCGTGCTTTCGCTCGACTTCCTGCTCGACAGCAAAATGAATATCCGCAAGCAAAACATGGACCTGACCGTGCAGCTGCCGGCGAACAAGGACATTCCGGTGAAGCAGGTGAAGGTGCATTCCGAAGCGGAAACGTGGAAAATCAACGAGCCTGTGACCATCCATCCGGTGGACGGCTCCAAAGGCTTCTGGAACGTGGCTCCGGGCGAAGGAACGCCGGGCGAGGTGCTGCGCCATCTGGACAGCAAGTCGGAACTGTACCGTTTATTGAAGAACGATATGCAGATCACGCGTAAATCGTTCGACATGTATGCGGAGGATGACCCGACCATTTTGTTGGTTCCGGGATACGAGCCGGTCATCGTGAATAACACGCTGATGGTGCCGGTGAAACACGTCGCGAACCAGCTGGACGCAAAATTGTCCTGGGACAAAGCGACCAAACAAATCACGCTCACGGAAGACCTGACCGGCGCCAAAATCGTCATGAAAGTAGGCTCCAAGCAGGCATCCATCAACGGTACCGCCGAGGTGCTTGCCGAGCCGGTGCAAAACTTCGAGGGCTCCAATTACGTGCCGATGCGTTTTATCACCAAGGCACTGGGCGCGCAAGGGCATTGGGATGCCAAGGGGAAAGTTTTGACGATTGAGAGGGATTAAGCGGGACTTTTAGTCTCGGTCATGCTTATTTGAAGAGACAACATGTTCCGAAAGAATTGGAGACGGTTGAAAGACCGTCTCTTTTTTACGTTCTAGGAGACGCGCTCTTATTCGGCAAAACTGCGAATCAGTGAGGCTGTGCATTTGAAGGTCCGTGATCTGGATGTAGAGCGTGGCATCATTCACATACGCCAGTTAAAAGGAAGAAGGGATCGATATACGGTTTTGTCACAGATTGCATACAAGCTGCTGGAGCAGTATATCCGAGTAGAAGGGCCTGAAATCTGGTTTTTTCCTGGGCAAAGCAAAAACAGTCCGATCACCGCGAGAACCAATTCAACATGTATTTGAAAAAGTAAAACAAAAGGCAGGCATTCAAAGGCCCGCGACTATTCATACGCTGAGGCATTCCTTTGCTACCCATCTCTTGGAGGCAGGTACAGACATAAGATATATTCAAGAATTGCTGGGCCATACGAGTTCCAAGACTACTGAAATCTACACTCATGTGAGCATTAGAGATATCCGACGAATCCAAAGTCCTTTGAACCGAATGCAAGAACGAATTGAATATACTGGAAACTTCGCATAACATTATAATAAATGGATGTAATGCGAATGTCGTAATCATTCGGGAAAGAGAAGGGATTAAGACATTCGCAGAATAAGAGTTATGTGAAATCGATGAGAAATTGTAAAGAGGGAATAAACCATGATGATTATCAAAGATATTAAAGAACTTGAAGGAAGCTGTTACATAGAAGTGTTGCCTGGTAAATACTTAAATAAGTGCTGGAATGATAGTTCTATTTTTTTCACAGAAGAAGATTTTGCACTACTTGAAAAATCAATAGAGAAGGAATTTGAAACATATGATCATTATGCATTTAATGAGATTCCAAAAGAGACTTGGATAAAGATTTTGAGAAGATTAGATGAGCTTAATCTTCTATTAAAAGAACAACCTAACATTGAATCACTAAGATCATATGTAGGATTTTTATATGAATGTACTGATGAAGACTTTATAAAGAAATACGAAGAAAATCTCGAAAGTTTAAAAGAAATGATATTGGACTTCAAAACATGGATTAATGAAAAATTAATAGACAATGAATATATTTCAATATTGGGGATATAGAGTATTCAAGGAAGTCATCGATATCACATAACAAAGTATCTACGCTGCAGGCCGCACGGCCCTTGGTCTGCAAGAGGCATTTCCTGGAGAGTGATTCAGCAGACAACCCTGCGAGGCTAAGTACGTCGGACACGGTCGCATACGCTCCCTTAAGCCTCTCGGGTTCGTAGATACAACAACGTTAGATGAAATGTCCAAAAGGATGGATAAGTCTGAAAAACGAAAACTACTTATAATGCAAGAATTTAAATACAATAAAGAAAACCTTCTTTTATTACTTACATTGATTCATAGCAATGAAAATAAATACTCTCATAAACATTTCGCTGATTGGTGTTGGGGATTCTGGTCTTGATTGGAGATCGGACAAAGGTATCAAGAAACCAGGCCACATCATCTAACACCATATTCATGCATTGGGCATTCGCCCTCGGTCCGGCAGGGGTTAGAAGTGAATCGGGGAGGCATTTCAGCAGCAGAGATGTAGAATCAGCCGGACACATCCGCACCGACTAAGCACATCGCGCCCGGCGACTGCGTCGCCTTAAGCCGGTGGGACGTCGTGAACACAACGTTATTAGAAATCAGCGCAAGAGATGAAAAATTCAAAAGGAGTACATCGAAATGTTAATTAAAAGAATTACATGTCAAGTAAAAAGCAATGAAGTTGATACTTTTTCAAGGTTACAAACAAATTGGGAATTAATAAATAACCTAAAAGGATTCATAGGCCAAATAGGCGGTTGGGATATAAAAAATAAGTTATCGGCTTGTATATATTCATTTTGGGAAAATAAAGAAGATTATGATTACTTTATGGGCAATGTACATGATGAGATAGTCTCAGAATCTAATCAGTCAAGGACGTATTCATCAATTAATGTTGAACTTTTTGAAGAAGTAAATAACATCACAGGGCTTTTAGATGATTTTATTTCAGTTCTTAGAAAAAGTAAGTTCATTCGAACTGCATTAACCGATGTAAAAGAAGATAGAATTAATCATTTTAAAGAGGTCCAAAATCAAGTTTGGAATCCAGGAATGAAAACGACTAATGCGATGCTTGGTGGAAAGTTTGCCTGTTCTTCTAAAGACAATAATCGGTATTTAACCCTAACTGGTTGGGTAAGTCAAGAAGCACATGAGAATTACACAAATCATCTTTTCACTAATCTTAAATTGAGAGCGAACACGGAGTTAGACATAATTAGAATTTCAAGTCAACACTTTGTAAGTGAGGACTCATGGAAAGTGCTACCTTAAACTACTAACACATGTAAGAAAACATTTTATGTTTAGTAATTTCGAAGAAGGCGCGGACTTCCAATAACACTGCATTCACGTATCGGGCCGACATTCGCTGTCCCTCGGTCCCGTAGCATTTCGAGGAAGAGGACTCAGGCGACACACCCGCATCACCTAACCGCATCGCGGCAGGGTCCTCCAACCGTAAGGTGGCGGGGCGTCGTGAATGCTGGAACGTTATAAGACATACCACAAGCGCAGAAAGGATAGATTCATATGATTACTCTTACGTATTTTGAGCCTCCAGACTTTGATAAACTTATTGAATGGAGTGGAGATGAAGCATTCTTACTTCAATGGTCTGGTCCTCAATTTACTTATCCTCTAACTACAGACCAATTGAATGATTATTTAAATGATGCTAACGATAAGACAACCTCTACTAAATTCATTTATAAAGCAGTTGAAGAAGACACAAAGCAACTTGTAGGTCATATCTCCCTTGGAAAAGTCGATAGATATAATCGATCAGCACGAATTGGTAAAGTACTACTAAGTAATGATCATAGAGGTAAAGGCTATGGGAAGCAGATGATTAATAGTGTTCTTAGAATCGGTTTTGAAGAATTTAAATTACACCGAATTAGCTTAGGTGTATTTGATTTTAATACCTCGGCTATAAATTGTTATGAGAGGGTTGGATTTGTAAGAGAAGGACTTATTAGAGATGCTAGAAGATATAAAGACTCATTTTGGAATTTGATAGAAATGAGCATACTAGAAGCTGAATGGAGAAGAATCATTACTAATTGAATGCAATTCAAGAAGTGTGGTACGTCATATAACATAATATTCACGCTGCGGATCGGCTGGCGCCGATCCTTGGTCCGGCCGAAGCAGTCGGAAGTAGATTCAATGAGGCATTTGGCAGTCACCTAGGAAGCAGAATCAGCCGGACACATCACCGACTAACCGCATCGCGGCCGCCCCTGGCGGGGCTTAAGTCGGTGGGACGTCGTGATACAGTAACGTTAGATGAAATCTTCGAATGAGTATAAAAACAAAGGAACATTCAAATGACCTATTATCTGTATCACTATTTTGACAAAAAGATAGGACCATTTAGAAATCTTTCAAGTTTAACAATTGATAAAGCTCTGGAAATTTCGAATCAAATTAAGAGTGAAGGAAAGTCGTTTGCAAGTCAAAGATCGGATGATTACTTGCTTATAAGAAGAGATTTAGAAGTGCTCGCAAGGGATCAATTTATAGCCAAGGGTGGGAAACCCAAAAATTCTTTTCCACACTACATGACATTTGAAGCTTGTGATTGGCTTAAGACTTGGTATACAAACCCCGATTGGATTGCAATTGACTGGGGAGAGTTTGAAGAGACATCAATTAGTTTTACATATGGAGATCTTTTTCCCACAATGAGGTATCATGACAACAAACCTTATCGTAGACAGGTATATACGAAGAAGGAGATAATCAAGGTAATTGAAGAATTTGGAATACCGCAGGAATGGAATAGTAGTGGAGATAAAGGTCCAGAAAGATATATAGAAGTCCAAATCTGGGACAATGAATTGATAAAGAGATATTTTGATAGCTGAACTGAGGGCCGAAGACTTCATCTAACATTATATTCACGCGGCGGTCCGGCTGGCGCCGCCCCTTGGTCCGCCCGAGGCATTTCGAGCAAGCTGCAGCAGGTGGACACATCCGCACCGACTAACCGCGTCGCGGCCGGCTCCTCCGGAGCCTTAAGTCGGTGAGGGTTCGTGAATACGGGAACGTTATACGAAAGAACTGCAATGCATATGAAAGGAAGATGAATCATGGATGTAAATAAATTATTCAATCCTACACCAACATTTGAAACAAAGAGATTGATTATTCGGAGATTAACATCAGCTGATACTGAAGAATACTATGATATTGCCTCAAATCCTATCGTATCTGCAGAAACAATATGGGATAGACATGAGACCCGAGATGACTCAATCAACTATTTGCAAAGAATTACGAAACGATTTGAGAACAGGGAAGAAGTTCATTGGGGAATCATCTTCAAAGAAACAAATAAATTAATCGGTAGAACGGGTTTGATAAACATCGACCCCATACACGAGAAGGCAGAGCTAGGTTATGTTCTGTCGAACCAATACTGGAACCAAGGGATTACAACAGAAGCTACTTATCCATTACTTGAATTTGTGATTAATGAAGTTGGTTTTAATAGAATAGAGGCTAGATGTCGAGCTAATAATGTTGGCTCATATAGAGTTAATGGAAAAACTCGGATTAACGTTTGAAGGAACATTAAGAAAACAACTAAAAATCAAAGGTGAATTTATGGACCGAAAGTTATATTCAATTCTTAAAGACGATTATGAGGGGAATTTCAAAGAAGGCAGTTCCTTCGTATAACGCCATATTCACGCATTGGGCATTCGCCCTCGGTCCGCACGAAGAATTTTCGGGGGAGCAGATTCAGCGGACACACCCGCACCGACTTGCTGCGTAAGCGCAGCCGTGGACTTAGCCCACTTAAGTCGGTGGGGCGTCGTGAACACAACAACGTTAGCTGAAATTACTGGCTTAAAGGATGGTATTTCAATGAAGATAGTAAATATCTCAAAAAATGAGTATAGTTTAACTGATATTAATATCAAGGACATACATAGACAGAAGTATTGCGTGTTCGATTTAGAAGCAACTGGCCCCAATGAAAATGAGGATAATATAATTCAAATTGGAGCTATTTTAATAGATAGTTCAGGAAGAATTGAAAAGACGTTTGATACGTTAATAAAACCTTTAAAACCTATACCTGAAATAATAGAACGCTTAACGGGGATTAATAATAGCGATATAGAAAAAGCCCCGATGTTATCAGAAATTTATGAGGATTTTAGTTACTTTTGTCAAGATGCAATACTGGTTACTCAAGCTGGTTACGAATATGATTGGCCCCTCTTAGTAAATGAATGCGAAAGATATGCTCTCCCTATGTTGACCAATCAATTGCTCGATACTAAAGCATTATTTACGTATTTACATCCGGAGATAATTGACATTGTTTCAACTAACTTTCTGATTAAACATTATACGATTGATGATTCGGACATTAGGCGTCATAGTGCAATAGGGGATTGCGAATTGATTCGAAGAATATTTCTACAACTATTAAAAGATTATAGAATAAATGAAATTGATGAAATAAATATCGAGAAGCCTATAATAGTAAAGAAAGTTAAATTGCAAAAGCTATTATAGTATAGTATTTCAAAGAAGTCAGTAACTTCAGCTAACATAATATTCACGCTGCGGGCCGACTGACGTCGTCCCTCTGGTCCGCCCGAGGCATTTCGAGAAGGATGAATCAGGCGGACAACCCTGCGAGGCTAACTGCGCAAGCGCAGCCAGCGACGTTGGCGCCTTAAGCCTCTCAGGTTCGTGAATACGGAAACGTTAGATGAAAGTGACAAAGGACTATATTTTTCTGGGGGAGATCAGTGGTGCCAATATGTAAAAACAAAAATGGAGATGTATTTGAAGAGCTTATTAATATTACAGAAGATCAGATAAATAATATAGATTTAAGTCCAATTACACATGCATTTGTTGTTGCGAAGAATAATGACGGATTTCTACTCTTGTATAATAGTTGGAAGAACAATTGGGAGTTAGCCGGCGGTATAAGGGAACCTGGGGAAACTCTAAGAGAATGTGTATTGAGGGAGATGCTCGAAGAAACCAATCAGATTCCAGAGAGGATTAGATTTAAAGGACTAATGAAATTTACGCTTAAGACTGGAAAGGTAGAGTATGGTGGGCTTTTTAGTGCAGACATTGAATTAGAAAGACCCTTTATAAGAAATAATGAGGCAAACGAAATAGTTTTTTGGGATGGAATAAAAGACATTGGATCCATTGATGAAATTGATAGGGAGTTATTGAACTACTATTAGAATGAAATTGCAGGTAATTCAAGAAGCCGTCACCATCATCTAACAATGTATTCATGCGGCGGGCATTCGCCCTTGGTCTGGACCGAATAGATAAGGGAAATACTTAGGTAGTAACTTTGATAATGATAGATTTTATAAGTTAAGTAATTTCCCATATAGAGGATACTCTGGATACCCCGGATACCCGGGGTATCCTGGATACGGAGGATATAAATCAAGACCAAGTGGACCAACTGATTTTGACCCGGAATACCTTATACAACTTGGAGAGCAATAATTCTTTAAGTTTCATTAAATGCTTTCATTCGCAAACTTAGATTTACTCGAATTCGTATATATCCTATTTGGTATTTGTAATCGTAGTTTACAAGACCGCAGACTATTTTGAAGTTGCTAAATGACATTTAAAATTCAAATGATACAAGAGTAATGTGAATGTAGTTCGAGAAGGCATATACATTAGATAACACCGTATTCACGCGTCGGGCCTGGTAGCGCTTGGTCTGCCAGATGCATTTTCGTGGAAGTGAATTAGGCAGACAACCCTGCGAGGCTAAGCGGCAAGCAACCCGGCGCTATAGCGTTTAAGCCTCTCGGGTCGTGAATACAAGAACGTTATGTGAAATAACAAGCGATAACATTATAAATCCAATAGTTAAGGAAGAATCAAAGATGCCGGATATCGTATTGCAATTAACCACTAGTAAAGATAAGGAACTTTTCAAAAGAATAATGCAATTTTACATATATGATTTTTCTGAATACACAGAGTCTGATTTAAACAGCGAAGGTCTTTATAATTTGATGCCAGACTTTGATGACATGTGGAGAGTAAATGAATATAAATTTTATATTGCAAAGATGGAAGAGAAAATCGTTGGTTTTGTAATAATACAAAATAAGAAAGACCCAATTGACCAAGGTAATTATTTGAGGCATTTTTTTGTCTTAAAGAAGTTTAGGAAACAAGGGATAGGACGAGAAATTGCTTATAAAGTCTTTGATATGTTTGATGGAAACTGGAAGGTAAGTGAACTATTAACTAATGAACCCTCACAAATATTTTGGACTAAGGTGATTTCAAACTATACCAATGGAGAGTTCAACGATTTTATAGAATGCGAGAGAAGAATACAAACCTTTATAAAATAATTCGTAGAGGGGCTTGTTAGATCACATAACACCATATTGACGCATCGGGGCTATCGCCCCTCGGTAGTCCAGATGTATAATCATGGAAGAAGCTCAGACAACAAACGACCCAGCCTAAGATAAGAGCTATCTAAGACTGGGTCGTTTCGTGAATACAAGAACGTTATAAGAAATTGGCGCAAATTATTGATAGTAAGCACAGGAAGAGGGTGAAAATATTAATTTGCAAAGCGGATTTATAAGAGAAATAAAAAAACATAAAATAAATCTAATAGCATTATTTGTATCATTGATTATTTTGATTTATATATTTTATGTTATTGTACCATACGCTGATAATAAGGGCTTTTTTAATGAGAATGAAATACCAAAGAGAACTGAAGCATTTAAATATTCAATAATATGTTCTCCTATCCTGATTGGCTATGTAGTATTTTTATTATTTTATATTCGTAAGATTACTTTTTTGGTAAGTCTGAATTATCCTTTAATAGTTATAAATTTATATATTGGTGCATTTCTATCGCTACTAATAATGGGTGGTGCAATATTATGGCTAATGGTATTTACATCGACCTTTGCACTAGTAGCACTTCTCTTACTTTTTATAAATGGAATTTATAGAGATTATAAGTTCATCAAAAATAGAAAAGTATAACTGCTGATATTAGAATGTTCGAAGATGGCGCCAACATCTTATAACATCATATCCAGTATCGGAGCCTGACGGCTCCTCGGTCCGCCCGAAGGGGGATAGGCAGGGAAGTGGAATCAGGCGGACACATCCGCACCGACTAACCGCATCGCGGCAGTTGGTCGCTTAAGTCGGGACCGTGGATACGGTAACGTTATAAGAAATTGGGGCAAAGGATATAAAAAACAACTCAAAGGAGTAATATACATGGCGAAGACCTGAAGACCTCTTTGGAAATGGTAGAAGAATTCAAAACCTTTATTGACTTTGTACAAGAGTTAAAGACTATAGATGAGGAACATTGGAATAGTCCCATTTCAGAAGGGAAATGGTCATTGAAAGATGTTATAAGTCATATCATGCTTTGGGACAAATATTTTTATGAGGAAGGTATAGAGAAGATCAAGCTTGGTCAATCCGTGACTGTAAGGCATTTGAACTTTGATGAATTCAACGCTAATGCAAGGGAATATGCAAAGACTCAAACAAGAGATTCTATCATTAACCAATTCTTTGAATACAGAAACAAGATCATTGATGATATCACCGGATTACCAGAGGAAGATTATATAAAGGAATATAAAGACGGAGACAGAAAGAAGTTTTCGATTAGGGGATATTTAAGAGGATTTATTCCCCACGATAAACACCATAAAAAACAAATTGAAAAGTACGTAAAGTCAATACAATAAAGTGTAAGCGAATTCAGGGATGGCCCCAACATCTTATAATACTGTGTTCCAGCTTCGCGTCTATCGCCGCTCGGTCTGCCTGAAGGATTTCAAGGAAGCAGATTCAGGCAGACACATCAATTCCCCTAAGATAAGAGCTATCTAAGGGGAAGCGACGTCAGGAACACAACAACGTTATATGAAATTACTGCAATAGCTATTATTAAACATTAAATTAAAGGAGATCGCTATGTCACTCTTAGATGATAAACGTAATAATTTTATTGAAAGATTATTTTCGATAAGAGAATCATATTCAGAAATTGCTTTAATTAGCTTGGATAAAGTCGAATATAAGTTACTTGGTGAAAGTCTTAATTCACAATCTAAAAGGAAACTATTCAAAACATTACAGTTAGAAATACTAGATGAAACCATCTATAGAATAATGGAATTGATTGATGGATATGATGATGGATTAAAATATGAGTTAGATCTAATTGATAAGGAGACGAGAGAGTCGATTAAAGACAGAAGTCATTTACATGATGACTTTATGAATTACATATATGATAGGAATAAATAGAATTATAGCAGAATCAAGAAGGCAGCAACTTCATATAACATATATTCACGCATCGGTGCCTGACGATACCTCGGTCCGCGAGAAGCGATCGGCAGGTAAGCATAAACAGCGGACATATCCGCACCGACTAACCGCATCGAGGCCGCTCCCATTGGTCGCTTAAGTCGGTGAGACGTCGTGAATACGGGAACGTTATACGACAGAACGAATTAAAAAGGAGACGTTTGATTATGAGCTATATTAGAATCAAAAGTATTAGCGTCGAGAACTATAGATTATTCGGAAAAAGACAGACAATCACCTTCTGAGTTTAGAACCTTTAATGCCCGCATATTTTTGAGGTCCTGATTAGAGATAGGGACACCATTTCCGTTCTCTCCCGTCGTAATAAAAGCTGTGGCATCTACCAAATTACCTGGCATTATTTCATTTCCGGCGGACATAACCAGATCCATTTTGACTCCAATTTCGTACATGCAATTCTTTAGCCCCAACGCGGATCCAAACTGTGATTGTGCAGCAGTTGTTATGTACTCCGGCTGCAGTGGTGTCCTTTTAACTATGCATAAGGCTCATATCTTGAACCTAAACGGGATAGTTGTAATAGGCGATTGCGATGCAAATGAATCATTTTTACCTTCTATTCCACGTATGTATTCGAGTCGTTCTATTACTTTTAGAAATGTTTCGGGTGAAGGATGACCCGGTGGTTCCTTTAACCAACCCAATATCGTTTTATTGGATTCGGATGGATGCAAAGATTGAAAACGTTTGAATATGGTGTTATAGTTTTCCTTGAGTAAGACAAAGGAGGGGTACCATAATGAAAAAAAGATCATTGAATTCTTTATCTAAAGGTGTAGGGTACTCAACCGCCATTTTTTTTGTGTTTGCTAATCATGGGAGAAGTCTGTCTAATTTCAGAAATAACGACTTAAATCCTTTGGTTAGAATCTCTAATTAAAGTAGTGGGATAAAAACCACAGGTCGTTTCCTGTGGAAATTATTAAAACATGTTACTAAAAACCACCACAGGGATTTTCCTGTGGTTTTTTTATTTTCAGAAGGAGGAAAGAACATGGAGAAAACGCAAGAAATATTTATTAGGCAATTGGAATTATCAGATGCGGAGGATTGTCTTAAGTTAGAGGTTGAAAATAGAGACTTTTTCCAACTCTATGGACCTCTAAAAGATGAAAAGTTTTATACAATTGATGGACAAATTGAGCGAATTGAAAAGTATGTTTTACTAGCTAAGCAGGACTCAGCTTATTCTTTTGGTATATTTCTGACAGACAGTAAGCAACTGATTGGGAATGTTACACTATCTGAGGTTGCAAGAGGTAACTATCAGAGTTGTTGGATTGGGTATTCCTTAGACCGTAAGCATAATGGGAAGGGATACATGACAAAGGCCGTCAAATTAGCTGTAGACTATGGATTTAATGAATTGAAGTTACATCGAATTGAAGCTGGAGTTATGCCTCATAATATACCTTCCATCAAAGTGCTGGAAAAAGCAGGGTTTCATAAAGAAGGAATAGCAATAGAGAATGTCAAGATTAATGGAAGGTGGGAGAATCATCAAATATTAGCGATTGTTAATAATGAAGAGAACGATTCGAAAGTAATTGGAAAAAACACCCCTGGTATTGTTTTGCCAATGGGAGAATACACACCTAACGATTGTGCCGAGTGAAGCGGATTTAATCGTTTCTTCAGGCCAAGTAGGAATATATGGAAGAAATATGCAGGGATTTATGAAGTGGAACTTAATGAATTTCAAAATTCCAAAGAGATTATTACAACATTGGGATGGGGGGCGTTGGAGAGCAAATATACGGAGATTTGGGATAAAGAGTTGAATCAAATATATAAAAAGCTTCTTTCTAAATTGGATAAAGAACCAAGAGAAGCACTAATTGAATCGCAGAAAGCATGGTTGCAGTATCACTTAAAGGAAACCAAATTTGTAGAGAAGACATTTATTAATCATGGTTACCTTGGATCACAAGGATCGGTAAGCCTGGGCACGGTTATACGGGAGAGAATTAGAGAGAGAACAATGCAATTATTTGAATATCGATATTTGCTGGATGGTGAAGTCGAGTTTTTATACCAAAGTAAAAAATAGAGTTGGCATCTCGATCAAAGATTTTAAGTGATGGTTCGAAGACAACAACGGCGCATAACAATGTATTCACGCTTCGGGGCTATCGCCCCTTGGTTGTCAGATGTATAATAATGGAAGAACGCTCAACAACAAAACGACCCGGCCTAAGATAAGAGCTATCTAAGGCCGGGTCGCGTCATAGATGCGGTTATCAGAAACCAGGGAAGTGCATTTAAAAACATATAGAAAGATGGTAGATCTATTTGAAGAAAATCATCTCCTCCTTATTATTGATTTCTCTCCTATGCAGTTGCTCCGGTGTTAATCATACAAAAATTGATCAGAATCATAATACTATTTTTAGTTATAACAACAATTCATTGAAATCAGTAGAGATCAGTATTTATCGAACCAATTCTGTAAGAGTCCAACCTGAGTTAATAAATGTATATTTTGAGGAATCTGAAATAGAAGAAATAAAAAATTGGATTGTGATTACAACAAATGCACCCACATCAATTTCCTCATCAATAAATTCAATATTTCTCTATAAGTTCAATTATCAAGGATTAAATAATATTGAGGAACAAAAAATGCTAGCATATGTGATAGACCAAAATAATGATGTATTTCTTCATCAAATTTCGGCAGACACTTTAAGAAAAATAAATCATTTTGATACATTCCAAGAAAAAGATCGGTCAACTATATTAAGTTATATAGAAGAAGATAATTGGTATAAGACAAACGAGTTAAAAATGAATTAAGTTACTGTGCAAGTAGTTCAAGAAGCCCCTGACATCTGATAACAGCATATTCACGCCGCTTCAAACCATTTGGCCCATGGATCGCCAGAAGATAAGAATCTGGGGAGCGAAATCAGGCGATCACCACCTGTGAGCCTAAGTCTTCGATTCCGTCGCTACGCTCCTTTAAGCCTCTCCGGTTCGTGAATACAAGAATGTTAGGCGAAACCACTAGGAGAACAGAAAGGAAGTGTTATGCTAAAATGAGTCTTTTAACATCTATAGAAGGAATTATTAAGGATCACAATAAACTCCTACCTTTCTCAGGTGCAGTTTTAGTCCGAGACACGGGAGAGATCTTTGAACGAGGTTATGGATATGCAAATCGTTCTGAACGAATACCAAACGGTTTAAACACCAGATTTGGAATTGCATCTGGTTGCAAAGTTTTCACTTCAGTTGCTATATGTCAGCTTGTTCAAGATGGGGTACTATCATTTGATTCATATTTAAAAGATTGTTTGAATTTTTCCTTTCCGTATTTTGATCCTGAAATTACAATACATCATTTATTAACCCATAGTTCAGGTATTCCAGATTACTTTGATGAAGATTCAATGGGTGATTTTGAAGAATTATGGAAGAAATATTCGATGTATTCTATGCAATCACCTAAAGATTTTTTGCCTCTGTTTCAGAATGTCCAAATGAAATTTTCTCCAGGAGAAAGATTCTCTTACAATAATGCAGGTTTTATTCTACTAGGTTTAGTTGTGGAGCAAATAACAGGGATTGAATTCTCAGAATACGTTGATAAGAATATATTTCAACGCTCAGGGATGTTAGATTCAGGTTATTTTAGATTGGATCAACTACCTGAGCGAACGGCTATCGGGTACATTGATGGGGATCAAACTTGGAAGACTAATATCTATTCACTTCCGATCAAAGGTGGACCGGATGGAGGTGCATTTACGACAGTATATGATATGAGTAGATTCTGGGATGCATTGTTTAATTATCGATTGTTGTCTCAAGAATACACTAAAATTTTATTGACTCCTCATATTCAAGAGGACGGCCAGATTTATTATGGATACGGTGTTTGGATATTGATGGTTGATGATACTATCTTTAAATACTTTGTAATGGGTAGTGACCCAGGGGTAATTATGCAATCATCCATTTATGCAAAGAGTAAGATACATGCACATATCATCGGTAATATTAATAAGGGCGCTGGTATGATAGCAAGTAAAATTGACGAATTAATTCTTAAAGAACTATGAAAATAACACAAGGTTGCATTGCTTAACAGCTTATTCACGCTACGGAGCTATCGCCCCTTGTTGTCCAGATGTATCATCATGGATGAAGCTTAGACAACAAACGACCGAGCCTAAGATAAGAGCGATCTAAGGCTGGGTCGTTTCGTAGACACGGAACCGTCAAGTGAAATTACTGCAGACAACATTACGGACTTATATAGATAAAAATAATCAACAAAACCTATAAAACCGTTATAAAATGAGTTATACTGAGGTAAGAATAAGTAAGGAGCCGTGCGGGAACACGACTCCAAAGCACAATAACTGCATAAAGAGCAGTCGGCCACGTAAGATGGGTCGGAAATAGACCGTTATCCTAGCCAGGGCGGTCTATTTCTTTTTCATGTAGGTGAGCAATGCCAAAATGAACATGCCGAACATGAACATTAAGGAAAGAGCATCTTTGACCTCCATGGGCATCACCTCCCTTCTGGGAGATTAGCCGACCGCCCTTATAGCCGTATATTGTACTGGAAAATTATAACATATAAAACATGATGAAATATCATTAAAATACTATAAATAACTAGAATACATAGGAAATAACAGGAAACAAATGTATTTATCTAAACCGTATATGGAATGTAAATACAGAGAAGGCAGTAATATCACTTCACAATGCATCTATGTTGCGGGGCATTCGCCCCTTGGTCAGAAGAAGCTCATAGGGGCAAATTCAGACAACAAACGACCCGGCCTAAGATAAAAGCTATCTAAAGCCGGGTCGCGTCATAGATGTGGTAACGTGATAAGAAATCAATGCATTCGATATTAGAAACACGTGATAATAACGCCAAAGTATCTAAATTCAAGCCAGGAGGAGTAATCTCATGGATGAATTTACGAAAACAAGAATAAGTAGAATTATGGATAATTATACAAAGGATAAAATACCAAAACATCTACAAAACCAAATTAAAATCAGTTACAAAATTAGAGGAAACAATGTGACATTAATTGAGGAGCGACCAGCATTTCGAGGCGATCAGTGGAAGATTTATTGGAAAGATAGCAAGGGAAAATGGCATATGTGGATGATTTTAAACCGAATGAAAGCTTTGAAAAACAATTGGAAATCGTAGATAGATGAAAGAGGAATGTTTTGGGGTTAGTCAGAGAAGGCATTGACATCTTATAACAAAATATCACCGCTTCGGGGGCAAGCCCTTTTGATCTGACCGAGGAATATCAGTGAATTGAATCAGGCAGATAACTCTGCGAGGCTAAGTCCGCCGGACCCGGTCGCGTGCGCTCCATTAAGCCTCTCGGGTTCGAAGATACAATAACGTTAGCAGCAACTGTGGGAATTCGATCTAAACAATACAAGGAAGGAAAGGTAAATTGAAAATAATAAAAGCAGCTTTAATTGTACTTCTAACAGTTTTTTTGATTTTTATATATTCAATTTCTTTTTATTTAATAGCTGATAAAATTACGTTCGAATGGGCTTTAAAAACCAAACAAGTCTCTGCAGCTCATATATTAAATATAAATATCTATAGTAGATACATAGGGATTTGTGCCGGAATTATAGTAAATCTGATTTTATTGTATTTATTCTATAGAAAGCCGCGAGTTTATTACTATCTTTTTTTGGTTCATATAATTATTGCAAGCTATCTTTACTACCTGATTTATATAGATCATAACTATATTTTTATTCCTTATATCAAGGATGGTTTAAATTTTTAATCAAGAAGATGTGGACGCAGCTCTAGATGTCACTGGCATCAGCTAACATAGGCTGGCGTCGTCTCTTGGTCCGTCCCAAGCGGTTTCGAGGAAGTGAACCCAGGCGGACAATCCTGTCTAACTGCTCAAGCGCAGCCGGCGACTATGTCGCCTTAAGGCTCTTGGGTTCGTTCGTGAATACAAGAACGTAATCGGAAATCAGCGCAAAGAATTAAATGGCTTTAAGAACATGTTTCTCTCTATGCCATAACGGCACAAAGTAGGTATTTATGGATGGTGTTTAATGATATAGTTTGGTTCATTATTTTTTAGAAGACTTACAATAGGGAGAACCACAATGAAGAAAATGCTAAGTAAAACAGGCACATCAACAGTATGTGTCATTCTACTTATCACAATCATTACTACTATAGCGTGTTGGGATGAACTTGGAAGTTTGATAAGGACAGGGAATTATGATAATACGGATAATATGGTGGAAACCATAATGGCCAAATCAGCGACTCCAGGGGTGGCTATGGTAGTATCAGAGCATGGCAAGACAATATATAAAAATTACGGATATGCAGATGTTAATAATAAGAAGATGGTAACTGAAGAGTCATTATTTGAGTTGGGATCGACTACAAAGGCATTTACGGCTTTGGCGGTTATTCTATTAGAAAATGAGGGGTACTTATCTCTTTCAGATTCTACTGCAGATTATATTCCATCGTTTGAGCCAACTATTAAGGGTAAGAAAGTTAATATTACGATTCATCAGTTGTTAGCTCATACAAGTGGAATTCCACCGTGGAGTATTCGGTTAATTCCTGAAGGTACCACGGAGGATATGCTTGAAAAAACGATACATAATGTGTCAGACATTGCATTAGATACGTATCCTGGGACAGCATATAATTATGCTACAGTTAATTATGATATTTTAGCGATGATTATTGAAAAAGTTACAGGCAAACGTTATCAGGATTACATAACTGAAAACATACTGGTTCCTTTAGGGATGACTGATAGTTATTTTTCAACAGGTCAAGAAAAGAAAACTGATAAACTTACCAAAGGTTATCGTGTTTTTTTTGGAAGAAGTTTAGAATATGATGCCCCTAGATATTATGGGAATATCGCTGCAGGTTATTTGGTAACGAATACAAAAGATTTAGAACGCTGGATTAATGCCCAAATGGGGATAGGCGACATACCAGATCATTTATTGAAAGCGATACAACAATCTCATCAAGTCGACATCAAAACGGCGGGATACGAAGATGAAAATCAATACTATTCATTCGGATGGAGTATTGATACGAAAAATAGAGTTGTTAGTCATAATGGATCTAATCCTAATTACTCCTCACAGGTTCTTATTGATTTAGAAAAGCAGCAGGCCATATTTGTTTTGGCTAATTTGAATTCAACTGCACCATCGCAAATTGCTAATAACATTTATGAGAATATGAATGGAAATCACATGAATAAATTTAATTATGAGGACGTGTATCTATTCATTGATTTGGTATTTTCATTCTTAATAATAATAGCCGTCGTTATCTTATGTGCCCAAGTAATTAAATTCTTTAGAGGAATAGAACTAAATATTAAAGATGAAAAGACAAGATTCAGAAAAATGACAGGTAGTAGTATCGCACTAATCTTAAGCATTATGCTTTTGGTATTGGTAATGATTTTTCCTTATTTATTAAACAATAATTATTTAATGGTATGGGTGTGGATGTCGTATTCAATATTTATTTGGATGGGGCTTACTTCTATCAATTGTATTTTATCGATCATAATTAATATTAAAAAAATCAGAATTATCTTATTTAGATTCCCAAATCTCTTAACGTCGTGAATGCCTGAACGTTATGCGCCATTACCGGTAGATAATATTTAAGGAGATCATTTATGAAAGGTAAGATACTCTTATTATTTTTTATTACGATAGTGTTTTCATCTTGTCAAAATAGTAGTCAATCGACTACCTTGCACAGCGAGACTAAATCAATAACGAATTCTGAACTGCCTCCTGATGTAGTGAGTACAGGTAATGGAAATGAATCGAAAGAAATAACTGAAGGTCGATCAGATTCTTCTAACAATAAAGTGTTAACCATGAGCATTGGGAACTATGAATTGAAAGGAGAATTTTATGATGAAATGCTTCGAAATCCTATAGATCATGATTATGAAGTCGAATTAAATGAATTAATAAATTCCAAAGAGATTAATACAACATTGGGATGGGGGGCGTTGGAAGGCAAATATACAGAGATTTGGGATAAAGAGTTGAATCAAATATATAAGAAGCTTCTTTCGAAGTTGGATAGAGAACCAAGAGAAGCACTCATTGAATCGCAGAAAGAATGGTTACAGTATCACTTAAAGGAGACAAAATTTGTAGAGGAGACATTTATTTATAATGGATATCTTGGATCACGAGGACCTGTAAGTCTAGCCACGGATATAAAGGAGAGAATAAGGGAAAGAACAATGCAATTATTGGAATATCGATATTTGCTGGATGGTGAAGTTGAGTTTTTATACCAAAGTAAAAAATAGAGTTGGAATCTTGATCAAGTGATGTTTTGAAGACAGAGACTGCGCGTAACAATGTACTCACCCTTCTGGACTACCACCCCTTGGTTGTCAGATGTATAATCATGGAAGAACGCTCAGACAATAAACGACCCGGCCTAAGATAAGAGCTATCTAAGACTGGGTTTTGTCGTGAATTTGGGTTCGTAATAAGAAATCCTTAACAGGGAAGAACATTATGGAACTTACTTGGTTGCTTATCCTAACGAGGGTTATACTAATATTAATAAAGCCTATCTAATGCAGCTTGAATCGAACAAAAAAGTGGTGGTTAAATTGGGGTAACCGTTAAGGATTTACTGCAGCTGCCTTCATTTAGAGGGGCTCAGGTGGTCACCGGGATCAAGTCCAAAATATTGTGTAAATTTCCTCGGTTCAGAAGTGTCGAGCCGGGGCTTGACATGGAGCCTCCGCAGGCATGATGACTGGCGATTGGGCGATATGTCCTGACGTTAAATCGCCAAGGCAGAACAGCCTATCATGCCCGCCACTCCATGTAAAGCCCCTTTACCCGATACGTGTAACCTTCGACGTGGTCTTTGTCGCTTGAGATTCGCGCCATTCCAAGTACTCGGTCATGTCGAGATATTTCTTGCCGCTAGCCCACTTTTCGTCAAGTTCCATCAGCAACGCACCGATTAACCGAACGACGGATTCGCGGTTTGGGAAAATACGAATCACGCGTTCCCGCCGACGAACTTCTTCATTCAAGCGTTCAACGCTGTTGGTTGTACGCAGTCGCTTGCGGTACTTCTCAGGCAGCGCCAACACTGCTGTAACGTCGTCAAATCCGGACTCCAACACAGCCATCGCTTTTGGAGCTTTGTCTTCGTAGTCGGCTATGGTTTGCTGCAGCAAGAGGCGGGCCATCTTCGCATCCGGTGCATCCAGGATAGTACGTACGCGACCATGAATCTCCTCTTTCAGCGCTTTCGGCGCAGCATCCAACACATTTCGGATGAAATGCGTTTGGCACCGCTGCCACGTTACGCCTTGAAAATGCTGACGAACGGCGCGAACCAAGCCGCCATGGTCATCGGAGACGATCAGGTCGACTCCACGCAGGCCACGGCTTTTGAGCCAGTTAAAGAACTCGCTCCAGCTCCCTTCGGACTCGGTATCGCCCAACATAAGGCCCATCACTTCCCGGTAACCGTCCGTATTGACGCCGATACCGATCATGACACCGCGCGAGCGTACGCGGCCGTCTTCACGAACTTTGAGGTAAAGAGCGTCCACCAACACGAACGGAAAGCGGCTATCGGAGAGCGGGCGGTTATTCCACGCTGTCACGACCGGATCGAGACGCTTGCACAGATCCGAGACGGTCGACTTGGAAAAGTTCGTCCCGCATAGTTCTTCGGTAATTTGGGCAACTTTTCGGGTAGATACCCCGTTTACGACCATCTCCATGAGGGCCAGCACTAATGCCTGTTCACTTCGCTGGTACCGGGCAAACAACTCCGTGGAGAATTTGCCGCCACGGATGCGAGGGACCCGCAGGGTGAGGGTCCCTACTCGTGTTGTGAGTTGATGGGGATAGGATCCGTTGCGATATCCTTGTCGTTCTTCGGTTCTTTCGTAGTGTTCTGCTCCTATTTGTTCCGTCACCTGTGCTTGAAGAATTTGGTTTAATACCGATTCCAGCAACTTAGCTACCCCTGTGTCCTGAGAATTTCCCAAAAATAGTTGCTGCAAAAGTTGTGAATCTACGGTAATCTGGTATTGAGCCATTTCAAATTCTCCTCTCTTGTGGAATGTGGTCTAGTCAACTTCATTCTAACCGAGGATGTTTGAACATGGCTCCTAGTATTTTTTAGGAGATATTCATTTTACACAATTATACGGACTCAACTGTCACCGGAGCAAGCAGGCTTCATCAGACCGTTTCCTCTTTATCTGTTTTAGAGGTGGCAGATGTCAATTTCTTTTCGCAAATCATTCAAACCGTTCAGGAAGAGTGGTATGCCGAAGAGCTGGTCATCAGCTCTTTTTATTCCATTAAGGACAGCGTGGAGCAGCAGTGCAAAACGGTTCAATATCTGCATGACCTGGGCGAAGTGGGATTGATTTTGTACTATGTCGGCATTGTGATGCCGGATATCGCCGATGAAGTGGTCGAGCTGGCCGAATCCCTGAATTTTATTATCATCTGCATGCCGAGAAACGACTACACTCTTAGGTATAATGAAGTCATTTATGAAGTCATGGAGGCGATCGTCAGCAATCAGAATGTGAATGAGCATTTCGTAAATGAATCGCTGGAAAAGGTCTCACTGTTGCCGGAACATTTGCGGAGCGTGGAAATTACCCTTAAACTGCTGTCAGACCGGATGAAAGCGAACATCGTGCTGACCAACAGCAACCTGGATATCATCAACCGGGTCATGTGGCCGCGGAATTCATCGCTTGATGTGGCGAGTCTTATTCGGTCCATGGCGCCTTCCATCTTGAACGGCGGAACGGGAGAAGGAGAACTGAATTCATCCTGCTTTGTTGAATACAAACGTGTTCATCAAAAAAACGGGGAAATCCTTTACCTGTTTCTCATTAAAGAGAATGCGAAGCTGCCTCCGAAGACGATGGATCAAATCAGCGAGGTGGTGCAGGTGGCCATCAATTTGTGGGGAGACAAGCATAACGAGGTCAGCGAATACGCTTTGGTCAAAGCGATCGTAAACGACGAAAGCGAAAAAATGCGAAGACTGGCTCATTTGCTTCATATCGACGTTTCCGCCATCCAAATGATGTGGCTCGTTTACATTCGGGATTTGTCGGAGGAAAGAAGGATAAGGGAAGACTTAAAAGCGCATCTTTCGCAATATTATAAAACCGCGGTCATTCAAACGATCGATCACTGCGTTGTCGTTTTGCTGGGGAATTGCTCCTATAAATACAATGAATATGAAATCGCAGCCGAATATATCGAAACGACGGGTCTCGTCGCTGAAATTTCTAGCGTCGTGTATTCCCCGAGAATGCGGAACACGCAGGACGTACGGCGGATGTATCAACTCGTTAACGGCGTAGAAAAAGAGGTTCACCGCATCTATTATCACCGTAAACTGTATACCGCGGCTGAAGTCCGTTCCATGAAACGGGCCATAGACCTCAGCAAGCAAGGGGAAGAGGTTACGGAGGAATGCTTGTCCGTCATGGAGCCGATCATGGACGACCCGGATGCTTTGAAAACCCTGATGACTTTTCTTCTGGATGCGAAGGGAAATATGGATGAATGCAGCAAGCTTTTGTTCGTCCACAAAAATACGGTGAAATACCGCATCAAAAAAATTAGCGAGCTCATCGGATATGACGTCACCGTCAATTCGGAATCGTACGATGTTTACACCGCCTGTATGGTCTATCGTCTTATTCATAACTAAAAAGTCCCGAGGTTTTGTCGAATCAGACAAAAACTTCGGGATTTTTTTTATTTTCTGAAAAAGACGCTGCCCTGCTTCATCTTATACAATGAGAAAAATGATTCGAACGAACAAACGTGAGGAGGGGTCATATGAAATCCGCCAAAGAATATCAATCCTGGTTCAGTCTGGGGATCATCTGGGCTGGTGCAGTCATCAGCATCCCGAGTTTGTTGGTAGGGAATGCGCTTGTTGCAGGAATGGGGTTATCAAAGGCATTGCTCGTCACGTTGGCAGGCTACGCCATCATTGTGCTGCTCATGATTTTGCAGGGGATTCAAAGCACGGATTTAGGAAGGCCGACCGTTCAGGTCGCAGGTCAAGTGTTTGGCAAAAAAGGATCTCGGACGATTCTTTCGATCATCCTCGCCATTGCGTGCCTCGGATGGTTCGGGATCCAGGCGAATGTGTGCGGGGCAGCCCTGGCCAACTTGCTGGCCGAGATCGGCATGCACCTTCCGGTGCCGCTGGCATCTCTCATCTGCGGTCTCGTGATGGTAGCTTCAGCCATGTACGGCATTAAAGTGCTGCGGGTGATCAGTTATATTGCCGTTCCTTTATTGATCGGGATCAGCGTGTTTGGTCTGATCGAAGCTTTGACCGGAGACTCCCTGCAGATCATCAAGAATTATAAACCTGCGGCGGTGATGAGCTTTACGGACGGACTCGCGGTAACCCTGGGTTCATTTGCGCTGGGAGCGGTCATCGCGGGAGATTATTCGCAATTTTCGAGAAAACGGTCCGATGTGCTGAAAGCTGCTCTTTTCGGAATTATTCCGGCGGGTTTGCTGATGATCGGTGCAGGAGCCGTCCTGACGATCGCTTACCGGGCTAGCGATATTACAGCCACTTTTTTGAGCATCACGACGCCGTTTATTGGCGGTGTGATTTTGATCCTGGCTACCTGGAAGACGAACCTTGTGAATGTTATTTCAGGCGGTTTTGCCTTAATCAACGTGTTCAACGTTTCGAAGGAGAAGGAAAAGTGGGCCATCGGCATTGCGGGAACCATCGGGACCGTATTGGCTGTCATCGGCATACTCAACTATTTTACTCCGATCATGTCCATCCTGTCGGCTATGATTCCGCCGGTGGCGGGCGTGATGATCGCTTCGTACTGGGTGCTTGGCAAAGGGGATAAGAGCCGCTGGCAGGAGGTCGAAGGCGTGAATGCTTTGGGCGTTGTCTCATGGCTTGCGGGCGCGGTCATTGCTTGTGCTCCTGTCGTGTTGTCCTTTTTCCCGAGCTTGCCGCAGGTACCGAATCAGCCGCTGGCCGGGATTGTGATTTCTTTTGTCATGTATTATGTCGGTTATCGTTTATCGGCTCAGAAGACTGTCATATTGGAGGAAACGTAAATGAGATATATAGATCAAGCAGCTGTTGAAAACATCGCCGTCGGCGCGGCATTTCTGGGAACCGGCGGAGGGGGAGACCCTTATATCGGCAAATTGATGGCTCTTTCGGCCATTGATAAATATGGTCCTGTAAAACTATACTCGGTCGACGAGATTCAGGATGAGGACTTTTTCATTCCGGCCGCGATGATGGGGGCGCCTTCCGTATTGGTGGAGAAGTTCCCTAAAGGGGACGAGTTTGTGAAGGTGTTCCAAAAATTAGCGAATTATTTGGGAAAAGAACAGATCGCCGGCACGTTTCCGATGGAAGCGGGGGGCGTCAACTCCATGATTCCCATCGTCGTTGCGGCGCAGCTGGGATTGCCATTGATCGACTGCGACGGTATGGGACGGGCGTTCCCGGAGCTGCAAATGGTGACGTTTAACCTGGACGGCATTCCGGCGACGCCGATGGCGATTACGGATGAAAAAGGGAACATCGGCATCTTTGAGACCATTGATAATAAATGGACAGAACGGCTCGCCAGAGTGTCCACGGTCGAAATGGGGGCCAGTGCCTTAGTCAGCTTGTATCCTGCAACGGGTGCTCAAATCAAGCAAAGCGGCGTTCACCATATCGTGACCCTGTCCGAACAGATTGGCGCAATCATTATATCGAAAAACCGGGATGCCAAGGATAAGCTGCAAGAACTGCTGAAACTCGTGTCCGGCTATGAACTTTTCCAAGGTAAAATCGTGGATGTCATCCGGGAGACCAAGGGCGGATTTAATCTCGGCCGGATGCATCTCGAAGGCATCGAAGCGTTTAAAGCCGGGGAGATGAAGGTTCATTTTCAAAATGAAAACCTGGTTGCCGAACGGAATGGTCAAGTGGCCGCGATCACTCCCGATTTGATCTGTCTGGTCGATTATGAAACCCTGTTGCCCGTGACCACGGAGAGCCTGAAATACGGGAAACGCGTACGGGTGATCGGGCTGCCGGCCCATGAAAAGTGGAGAACGGAAAAAGGAATCGAGACGGCAGGTCCAAGATACTTCGGATATGATTACGATTATGTTCCGATCGAGGAACTGGTAAAAAAGGCGGTGGCTGAAAATGTATAGAATCGGGATCGATGTGGGCGGCACCAATACGGATGCCATCATTTTGGATGAGAATCACCAGTTGATCCATGCGGTGAAATCACCGACAAGCTTGGATATTAAAACGGGCATCGAAACCTCTCTCCGGAGGTTGCTGCAGGAAGCGGACATCGATAAAACCCAAATTACGCATGCCATGTTAGGTACGACACAGTGCACGAATGCGATTGTGGAGCGTAAAAAGCTGGCCCAAGTCGGCGTCATTCGTCTGGGTTACCCGGCAACGGCTTCCGTGGCCCCGTATACGTCCTGGCCTGAGGATATGGTGGAGAAGCTGTCGGGTAAATACGCTCTCGTCCACGGCGGATATGAATACGACGGCCAAGTGCTTGGTGAAGTCGATGAGACCGAAATTACGGCTCTTCTGGAAGAGTGGCGCGGTAGTATTGAATCCATTGCGGTCATCGGCGTATTTTCATCCCTTAAAAATGACCAGGAGTTCCAAGTTCGCGATCTCATCCATCAAATGTACGGAGCGGAATTTCCTGTTTCCTGTTCTTCATTGATCGGTTCGGTCGGTTTGATCGAACGGGAAAATGCGACCATCCTCAATGCGGCATTGTGCAAAGTGATTAAAACGACGACCGAGGGCTTTGTTCAGGCGTTGGAAGAAGAGGGCATCTCGGACGCAGCCGTGTTTTTATGCCAAAATGACGGAACCTTGATGTCGATTGATTATGCCAAACAGTTTCCGATCCTGACCATTGCCTGCGGGCCGACGAACAGTATTCGCGGGGCTTCCTATTTAGCGAAGATCAAGAATACGATGGTTCTCGACGTAGGCGGGACGACATCGGACATCGGGGTATTGCAGGACGGCTTCCCGAGAGAATCCTCGGTTGCGGTCGAGGTTGGCGATATCCGCACGAATTTCCGCATGCCGGATATTATCTCCGTCGGGCTGGGCGGCGGAAGCATTGTGCGCTCGGAGAACGGCAAAATTACGGTTGGCCCTGACAGCGTAGGGTACAAGATTGGACAAGAAGCGCTGGTTTTTGGCGGGAATACGCTGACTACGACAGACATTGCCGTTCGGCTGGGTCTCGCGGATGTCGGGGATAAGAGCTTGGTGGCGCATCTGGATGAAGACTTCGCTAAAAAAGTGCAAGCTGAAATTGCAACCATCATAGAGCAGGCCATTGATAAAATGAAGACATCGTCGGGAGACGTTGAGCTTGTTTTGGTAGGCGGCGGCAGTGTCGTTATACCGGACACTATTCGCGGGGTATCCCGTATGATTAAGCCTGAGAACGGGGGCGTAGCCAACGCCATTGGCGCGTGTATTGCCCAAATCAGCGGACAATATGAGCAAATTTACATCTATTCTACGGAGCCGCGCGAGGAATCATTAAGAGATGCGCGTGAAAAAGCCGAGAAGCAAGCGGTGCTGGCCGGCGCTGATCCGGCTACGGTGGAACTCGTGGAAGTGGAAGAAACCCCGCTGGCTTATCATCCGGGAAATGCGACGAGACTGAGAGTGAAAGTCGTTGGAAACATGAAGTAGAAGAGAGGCCTCACATGAGTTTGGACAACTTGTGTGGGGCTCTTTTTTTGTTTATCGGCGGGTCTTTCATTCCAGCATTCTTCCAAAACCGGATCGAAGTTGGAATGAAGCAATCTCCCTGAACCTTTGCACTTATGATTATCGGTATCCTGAGCAGCGGAATAAAATCATGGGTACGGAATTTATTTTCCCCGGACATGGCCAGCATTCCGATTGGCGTCATCGGGCTTTCGCTCCTTGGGGGTCAGTTGTATAATCATGGAAGAAGCTCAGACAACAAACGATCCAGCCCAAGATAAGAGCGATCTACGCTGGGGGGACAAACTGCCTTGGTCCGCCGGAGGATTTTCAGAGAAGATCATGCACGCGAGGCCTAAGTCCGTTGGACCCGGTGCATACGCGCCTTAAGCCTCTCGGTTCGTGAATACAGCGACGTTATGTGAAATTCCTATGAAGGGCGAAATAGAAAGGAGTCTAAATTTTATGACTTGGAAGCAAGCCCTAAAGACTTTCTGCGATCTCTACTCTGAATCCAAACTAACAAATCAATGGATTGTCGTCGGATCCGTTGGATCTGTATTGCAGAAAGCAATCATGATACCAAATGATTTAGATATTTATGTTCGGAAGATTGAAGATGTTAAAGATATTGCTCAACTCCTAAAGGCATTCAACTTAAAGACTAAATCTGATCTTTCTTATTCTGATGTTGGATGGCTATCCTCAAATGAAGAACCATTCTTTACTCAATCATTTTCTTCTGGCTTCACTTGGACTAAAGGAAAATGGAAAATTCAGGATTTCACTGTGGAAGTGGTTCAAATATCAAATTCAGCTGGAATACCCGATTCGGATACAGGGGAAGGAATATGGGAAGGCGGTAAATATATTTGGGAATTAATGAAGTATGTTAAATTCGAGAACCATGAAATACCGGTAGTTCCTTTAGAGATTCAATTGGAATCAAACATTAGAAGAAATAGACAAGATCGAATAGATGCAATTTTGAATGCATTAATGACATATGGATATGATATGGAATTATTTAAGAAGGCATTATCAAATGCAAATAGAGAACAGTTTAAAGAATTGCTTTAGCAATTCGATGAAGTCAAGGAACTTCACATAACAAAGTATTCAGCTTTGGGTCGGCTTTCGCCGCCCCTCGGTCCGGGAGAAGCGATCGGCAGAGGGTGGATTTAGCGGACACATCCGCATCGGCTAACTGCACAAGCGCAAATATTTTATTTTAAGTAATTCAAGTAGAGAGGGGAAAAAATGGGCCAGGGCCAACTAGATCACCCGCCAGCAAGTCATAAGGTAGTACATAATTTGACCACCGAAACCAGAACGGAAATTTGGGATTTGTATCGTTAAATATAGATGTAATAAGGAAGTAATTGGATAGGACCGAGAAGGCAGAGGTATCATCTCCCGTATGGATGAAAGAGTTTTACTAACAAATATAATTCATCTGAATGAATGTATTAACCACAATAGCGGTGAAAGCGTAATAAAAATGAAAAGCGTGGTGTAGATATTTTATGAACATACCTATATTAACCACAAAGCTGCACATTCCGCCAGCGCGATCGAAAGTGGTCCACCGCTCACATTTGTTCGAACGCTTGTACGAAGGTCAGCAAAGAAAACTAACGCTGATCTCCGCTTCTGCCGGCTATGGTAAAACCACGTTGGTCAGCGAGTGGCTTGCTGACTGTAGACGCCCGGCCGCCTGGTTGTCGCTGGATGAAGGGGACAATGATCCTGTGCGATTCCTTCTTCATCTTATTGCTGCAATAAAGAACATCGTTAACGTTAACGACCAAGGTATATGGAAAGCGTTGCATTCTCCGCAACCGTTGCCGGTCAAATACATACTTACGGCTTTAGTCAATGAAATATCGTCATCCGGTTCAGATCCATTCATTCTCGTTCTTGACGACTACCACGCCATTGAATCTCAAACCGTACAAAATGCTCTGTCTTTTCTTATCGATCATCAACCATCACGGATGCATTCGATCATCATGACACGCGAAGAGCCGCAGCTGCCGATCGCCAGATTACGGGCAAAAAACGAATTAACAGAGCTGCGTGGAAACGACCTGCGTTTCACCCAGAATGAAGCGACGTTATTTTTTAACCAGATTATGGGGCTTAAGCTATCATCTGCAGAGGTATTTTCTCTGGAGGCACGTACCGAAGGATGGATTGTCGGATTGCAATTAGCTGCGATCTCAATGCAAGGTTGTTCGAATACGGCCCAATTCGTCTCATCCTTTACCGGCAGCCATCGTTTCGTGTTGGACTATTTGATGGAGGAAGTCCTTATGCTGCAGTCCGAAAAAGTTCAGACCTTTTTGCTTCATACATCCATTCTTGATCGATTTTGCGGCTCCCTCTGTGAAGCGGTTCTGCAGAATGGTAGGGGAGGACAGGAAATCCTGGAGTATCTGGAGCGTTCCAACCTTTTTATCGTCCCGTTGGATAGCGAGCGTCATTGGTACCGTTACCATCACCTGTTTGCCGATTTGTTGCGCCGGCGTTTTTACCATGCCAACAAGTACAAGGCCGAGGAGATTGCCGTTCTGCATACTAGGGCAAGTCATTGGTTTGAAGAGAATGAACTTGAGATCGAAGCGTTTCAGCACGCTGCGGCAGCTCAAGATGTGGATCGGGCCGCAACATTGATTGAAGGAAGGGGAATGCCCTTACACTTTCGCGGCGCTGTCCATCCTGTATTAACCTGGTTAAAGAGCCAGGACGAGTCCACGCTCAATAAACGCCCGTCGTTGTGGGTAATTTATGCCTCCGCCCTGTTGATGATTGGGCAATTGAACGGAATCGAACAGAAACTTTCCGCGGCCGAAACGGCCATGAAGCCTCTCGATCCCAATGAGATCGATCAAGATCTAATCGGACATATCGCCTCGATCAAGGCCACGCTCGGAGTCATTAAGAACGATGCAGACACCATTATTGCCCAGTCACTCATCGCGCTGGAACATCTGCACCCCCGTAACCTGCCCGTACGTGCAGCGACAACCTGGACGTTAGGCGTGGCCTACCAGTTGCAGGGCAATCGCGCGGCAGCCGGACAAGCTTATGCAGAGGCGCTAGAAATAAGCCGGCGGATCGGACATGTGATTATTGCGCTGATGGCTGCTTTAGGCACAGGCCAGATCCAGGAACAGGACAATCAGTTGACCTTGGCCGTACAAACCTATAGACAAGTCATTCAACTCGCCGGCGAACCGCCGCTGCCGGTTGCGTGCGATGCATACTTGGGCATGGCTCGCATTTTCTATGAATGGAACCATCTGGATGAAGCTGAACGGCATATACAGCAGAGCATCCTGTTGGCCGGACAGCTTGAGAACACGGACAGGCTGCCTGACAGCGAATTATTTGCAGCAAAATTGAAGCTCGCCGGACAAGATATTTCTGCCGCGGAAGCTTTGCTTTCTAAAGCTCGTCGTGAAGTGCAGGAACTTCCCTTTACTCGTCTCTTGAGCGAAGTAAAACAATTGGAGCTTCTGATTTCTCTTCACCATGGCAACCTTCCGGAAGCCGTAAAGCTGGTGGAAACGAGTGAATTACCTGTTCTACAGTCAAGAATCCATATCATCCAAGGAAATGCAAGAGCGGCCCTTGCCATACTGGGTACCTTATATGACCAAGCGAAAGTAAAGCAATGGAAGAACGAACAGCTCAAGCTGATTATACTCCAAGCGTTAGCCTTTCAGGCCCAAGGCAATTTGGAGAGGGCGCTGCAGAGATTAAATGATGCTTTGATCATGGCGAAGAGCGAGGGCTTCGTTCGTCTTTTTGTCGATGAAGGTAAGCCCATGCTTGATTTATTGACGGAAGCGGCTTCTCGTCGGCTCCAGCCGGATTATACCCGATTTTTGCTGTCTAACATGCATGCTGAACAGAAGCTATACGATTTTGCGGCTGGCAGCCATCCTATCCGTTTCGAGCCTGTAATCGATGCCTTAAGCGAGCGTGAACTAGAAGTTCTGCAACTGATCGCCCAAGGTCTCTCTAATCAAGAAATTTGCGACCGGCTTTTCCTTGCCTTAAGTACAGTGAAGGGGTATAATCGCAACATTTTTGATAAATTACAGGTGAAAAGGCGAACCGAAGCAATCGCACGTGCCAGGGAGCTCGGACTGATTTAAATCGTGGATATCCTGCAAGTTACTCCGGTCTTAAGCAGTGCCTATAGGCACTGCTTGGACCTTTTTTATTTCGAAACATACTTTAGTATCTACCCGGCCATACCTTGCAGCAAATATACTGTTCGTAAACGTCTGGCTGATCATCAGGGATTCAATCAGGCGGCCCGTGGTGAGTTCCTGACGGATAAGGTCCAACTGCCGCCATAATTTCAAACGAATAATGAATGCTCCACAAACGAATGAAAAAATATCCCCGAAACAGCGAATACCCTGCTTCGCCCAGCCATATTTTGGCCTTCGGCGAACCTCGGGTATTCACAAAACGATAAAGGAGTGAATAGTCATCAAATCCAACAGAAAAGCTGCGATCCTTCTTGGGCTGCTGTTCATATTCAGTTTTGTATTTGGAATATTTAGCTCTGTTCCTGCGTTAGAACGTCCAGATTATCTTGAAAAGTTATCAGGGATCGAAATGCAGGTTTTGATTGCTACCTTTTTTCAAGCGGCAATGGCCGTAGTATATGTCGTTGTAACCGTAATATTCTACCTCATACTAAAAAATTACAACAAAAGTCTTGCGGTTGGATATTTCGGTTTCAGGATTATTGGAACTGGATTTCTTTTTGCCGGTATAGGCTCTCTTCTTCTTTTATTAGGGTTGAGTCAAAATTCCGCAGCTGCCGGCCAAGCGGACTCATCGTATTTTGAAGTTATAGCTGAATTGCTTAGACAAGGCAGAGATATGCTGAATCATATAGGAATGATATTGCCATGGAGTATTGGCGGTTTGATCCTCTATTATTGCCTATATAAAATTAGACTTATCTCAAGGTGGCTATCGATATGGGGGATCGTCGGTTCTACCTTGACTCTTCTGGCTACGTTGCTGTTGATGTTGAATATGATCGAATTAGTGAGCCCGGTTTACTTTATGTTAAACGCGCCAATAGCTTTTTGCGAACTGGTAGTGGCTATATTCCTGATCGTCAGAGGGTTCAATCCTATGGATATAAAATCCAATAATAACGGAGAAAGAATATGAGAGTATTGGTTCTTGGGGCAAGCGGCGCTACCGGTCAACAAGTCGTGAGGCAATTCATCAACAGAAAAATCCATACCCGGATTCTCGTCAGAAAAAGCGCAGTGATCCCCATATATATGCAAGAAAATCCATTGGTGGAAATCGTGCAGGGGAATATTAATGAATTAAATGATGCTGAGCTGAATCTTCTCCTGCGGGATTGTCATGCAGTGATCTCCTGTCTTGGTCACAATATGACGTTCAAAGGGATGTTTGGCCAACCTCGATATTTGGTGTTTGACGCAATAAAAGGAATCTGTGAGACAGTCAAAAAAAGGGCTGACAAAAGGGTGAAACTCATACTGATGAGTACAACCGGTTATACGAATACGTTGTCGGGGGAGACCCATTCAATCGGAGAAAAAATTATCCTTTCTTTACTAAAGCTCTTGCTTCCTCCTCACATGGATAACGTCAAGGCAGTAAATTATCTGATTACCGAAATGGGTAAAAAGAACGACCAGGTAGAATGGGTTGCCGTACGGCCGGATACATTAGTCAATCATGATGAGTACAGTCCGTATGAAATTTGTGAATCTCCAGCAAGAAGCCCCATATTCAATGCAGGTAAAACAAGCAGAGTGAATGTAAGTCATTTTATGGCTGAACTGGTGACAGATGATTCCTTATGGAAGGACTGGGCATTTAAAACGCCAGTCATTTACAATAAATAAACTTTGCGCCTGAGAAATCGATAAAAGAACAAAACATTACATGGTGGCATCTATTCGGAGAAGTCGGAGGATTTGGATAATAACGTCTATGCTTCGGGACTACCGTCCCTTGCCTGTCGGATGTATAATCTAGGAAGACATGGCAGACAACATACAACCCAGCCTGAGATAAGGCCGAGAAGCATATATTTTCACAAAGCGGCTCCGAACGGAGCCTTAAATAACGGGAGTTCAATTACATGATTACCTTTAAAGAGATTTTAAACAAAGTCGTTTTCGAAGAGATTTGGGACAAATTGATTGAATACTATCCGAATATGAACCGCACAAAGAGAAAATATCTAACCGTATATAAATCCTTACTTTCAAAAGATCCGGCAAAAAATGTAGAGGAGATGATCATACATATAGACAAGGTTGATTCTGATGCTTCTCTTGACGAAGATTATGTGGAGTATCGGGTGCATGGAAAAAATAATTCATCCGAGTGGGATGGATACTGGGACATCTCCGCAAATAATTGGGAGGAGTGGCTAGGCTTTTATATAGATCATAAAGTACTTGATCGCTTTTCAAGCGAACAAATAGCGGCGCTTTGTTTGTATGAAATGACGTGGTTTGGTTTTTCTGAAGAACAAATCATGAGTAAAGTTGACGGGGCCGATATCCTGTCTTGATTTGAAGAGGTGGGGACAGGTCCAACAGATAACACGTATCTACGCTGTGCCTCAACGCTCCATGGTCTGCCCGAAGATAATCGGAGAAGTTGGATCAAGCAGACAGCCCTGCACCACCTAACCGCGCAACGGCCGGGACTAATGTCCTTTAAGGTGGTGAGGGTTCGTTGATACAAGAACGTTATCTAAAAGATATGAAGAGGTAGAAAAAGAAGTGAAAGAGGAAGTTACATAAACTTCGGGGGATCGCTATGGAGCCATGGGAAAGACTCATTGAAATATTGCTAGATGGAAGAGCTTCAGAGGCCGAGCGGGATGATGCTGCGATGGATCTAAGTGGATACAGCCATGAAACAGTTATCGAGGCATTAGTGGTAACAATCAATGATGATTCGGCTAACGATATGATTAAAGCAAGCTGTGGAGAATCCCTTGCGATGATTTTTATACAGAAAAACAGATTTGAAGAACAGATTTACAAAAAATTGAAGGGCATAGCCAAAACAGAATTTGATCGATCTATCCTTTCTCAAAAAAAGAAGTGGAAAAAATACTTGGATCTAGAAACTTGATGAGTAAGAAGCGGGTTCAGAATGGATATTCAGCAGCAATTCGTGAATACACGAACGTTATACGAATTCAGCGCATAAAAAACCTTTTTTTCGGGAGGAGCCGTTCTAATGAATAGCATTTTTGAACCATGCCACACCAATGAAATTATTGCCCGTATCAAACGATTACGCCGAGATTCGCAACCACGTTGGGGTAAAATGAATGTCGCGCAAATGTTAGCTCATTGCTCATCTTTTCAGGAGATCGCGATGGGGAACTCTTCTTCCTCAAGAAGTTGGCTCGGGGTGGTCATAGGAAAGTTTGTGAAACCCATCTTTTACAACGACAAGCCGCTTCCACGGAATATGTCCACGATTCCGGATATCATGATTGTAGATGAAAGGGATTTTGACGCGGAAAAAGAAACATTAATACAAAAAATAATTACGTTTCAAAATAATGGACCCGAGAAATGCACGACCCGACCCCATCCTTTTTTCGGCAAATTCTCTCCTGAAGAATGGGGCAAGGGCATTTATAAACATTTGGACCATCATTTAAAACAGTTTGGCGTATAGTTCATGAAACGTGATGACGCTGTGGCCCGAAACTGAGGTCAAAGAGGAATAATGAAATGAACATTGAATATGGGAATACGCTTAAGGAGTTTAGGACGCTATATCCTGTTACGTTTTATATCATTGCAATTAACACTTGCTTATTTTTCATTACGGTCATTTTCAATGGAATTTGTGGAAGCGGCTATGTCCAATCCTTGTTTGGAATTACCTCTGGAAGGTATGAGCCTTGGAGGTTTGCCACCTATGCTTTTTTACATAATGGAATTCAACACTACCTAAGTAACAATTTGTTTCTATATATCATGGCTCCTCCCATTGAATACATATTGGGGCGAAGAAAGTTTATGATTTTCATAATGATGAATATCATACTAACTCCAATGGGTGACTTTTTAATATTGTCAACGAACAGTCTGGTTGGCTCCTCGGGAATTTGTTTTGGGATCATGGCTGTATATTATTGCATCATGATTTCTAAACGGGTTGTTTTCAGAAAAGAAACGGTTATTATGTTATTTGTTTGGTCATTCCTTGGTTGGGGCAGTACGTTTCTTATGGAACGTATAAGTATTAGCGGTCATATAACCGGTTTTATATGGGGGCTTTTATTTTCACTTATGGTCTTTCGCAAGAACGACAAAAGGCACAAATCCCATACGGGCTAGAGAGTTTATAGGAGATACCCACAATCCAATTTAATTAAATACACCCCCAAAAAAAGTCCTTCGATGGTTATAAACGGAGGACTTTTATCATTTTTTGACCATTCCGCAGATTTATTTTGAAAATAATTCGAACGATATCATTCGATTTTACCAATAAATACTGTAAGGCCTAAGGGGAGGTGGCAGATGGATCATTCAACTGAATATGCAAGGCTCGTTGCACTGACATTAGCGGGAAGCCGTGATGCATTTGGCGAGCTGTATGAAGCAACCATCAAGGACGTTTACAAAACCGTTTGTTTTCTTGTTAAAGAACAGTCTGACGCAGAGGATGTCATTCAGGAGATCTACATTCAAGCATATCGGTCTCTGGGCAAGTTTGATGCAAACAGGCCGTTTCGGCCTTGGTTCATGGGCATCGTGATGCGTCAAATTCAAGCCCACCGAAGAAAAAGCTGGACACATGTACGAATCATCAAAAGAGTGGAACAGATTGAACAACTGGTGGCCTATGATTTCTCCAATGAAGTGGTGAACAAGGTATCGAACCGTTCGCTGCTTGCATGCGTAGACCGGCTTCCTTTTAAGCTGAAGATCGTAATTATCCTGCATTATTTAAACGATTACACGCAAGAAGAGATTGCAGCCATACTCGAGATCCCTCTCGGTACCGTAAAATCAAGGATCCATGCTGCGCTGCAAAAGATACGTAACAAACAGAATATGAACATTCCGGCATTGGGAAGGGTGGAGAAACTAAATGAGTCTTGATGAAAGATTAAAAACGGCTTTTACGGAAGAAACCAAAGATTGGAGCGCACCTGCTGATCTTAAGGGAAAAATACTGAACCAGGTCGTAACTGTTCAAACTGGACGGCGAATGAAAAAATGGATTGCTGCGGGCATTTTGGCCGCGGCCTTGTTAATCCCGACTGGTGCATATGCCGGGTACAATTACATTGCGGATTCCATCTACGGTTCGCAGGAGAATATCGCCAAGTATGGGGTAAGTCCAAAACAGTACGAAGAGCTCGAGGCAAAGCTGCAGAGCGCCAAGCAAAACCTCGGTGAAGAGGAATTTACCAAATGGCTGTCTTTACTTCAAGAGTTGGAAACAATGAATTTGAACATTGCCGATGCTAATGGGGATGTTCATCCTGAGCGCTTGAGCGCGGAGGAGCTTAAACGCTATAAAAGCTTAACGTCTGAGCTAGAACCTATCTTTAATAAATTGAACGAAATTCAATCAACCCCAAAAAGGGAAGTTAAAATGGTAGATAACGCTGCTTTCTGGGGAGGAATCGTAGACCAAGCCAGGCAGGCATTCAGTAAAGAGGAATTCGATGAGTTCCAAACTTTGATCAATGAATTGAAGGATTATGACGACAAGACGCTTGATCCGGATGGAAGCATTCATGTAGAACGAATCTCAGAGGAAGATGAATCGAAGATCGATCAGTTGACAGAGCAGCTGGAGCCGTATTTTAAGAAGCTGGGAATTACGTTTAAACCAAAATCTTGACCTCCTGGTTGATCGAATTCCTTCGGCCTCAGTTCCATATATCCATTTTAAACTGTTTCGGGCAAAACAACATTTGCCCGATTTTTTTAACCAATCCGTTTGAACGGAACTGAAACGATGAGGGGACTCTTTTGAAAGGGTAAAATGGAGGGTGTTGAGCTGCATGGTCAATGCACATTAAAATGATCTTATCATTTCCTAATCTACCCAACCGATTGTGAGATGAATTCAGCTAACCGTCCCACCCCGTATCCGCAAACAACTTTCTGTAAACAAATATGATATATACCTAAACTGCTGCGAGAAAAGGAACGAGGCATAGCCATGGAAAATAAAATGAATCCCAAAGTAGATGCATATATAGGCAGAGCCACGAAGTGGCTTGAAGAAATGGAGAAGTTGAGAGAGATCCTGCTGGACTGTGGGCTTACCGAAGAATTGAAGTGGGGGAAGCCTTGTTATTCGTCCCAGGGACGAAACATCGTGATCATCCAAGGGTTTAAAGCTTACTTGGCGCTTCTGTTTTTTAAAGGTTACTTGTTGCAAGACCCTCATGGGATTCTTGTCAAAACCGGGGAGAATACGAAGGTAGGACGCCAGATTCGGTTCAACGATACCCAAGAAATCGTACGGCTGGAACCCATCTTGAGAGCTTATATTGCGGAAGCCATTGAAGTAGAACAATCCGGCGTGAAAGTGGATATCATCAAAGAAACAGAACTTGATATTCCCCAAGAATTTCAACATAAACTCGATGAAAACCCTGCCTTGAAAGCGGCCTTTGATGCCTTGACGCCAGGGCGGCAGAGAGCGTACGTGTATTACTTTTCGGCGCCCAAACAATCCAAAACCAGAGAGTCCCGGGTCGAAAAATGTACGCAGCAAATTCTCGACGGCAAGGGATTAAACGAACGGTAACATCCGGTGGGAAGGGCATCGCAAGGAATGCTTATTTATCACGAAGCAGTTGAGCTATCTATATCAGATCGCGCATCAAACTGGCTTCCCGGCTACCTGGATTCCTTATTTTGAAAAAGGGTTGAATTGCACGCCATCTCTCGGTCCGCACAAGGCTATCAGAGATTCTTGCAAACAATACAAAACATACTAAAGGAGATTTCAATGAGGATAAGGAATTCAACGAAAGCTGTAATCATACATAATAATAAATTACTTGTAACCAAGCTTAAAGATAAGGATGAAGTATTTTATTTATTGCCTGGAGGAGGGCAAGAGCCTGGCGAGATGCTTAAGGAATGTCTGGTCAGGGAATGTACAGAGGAAACAGGATATGAAATTGAAGTACAAGAATTACTATATGTAAGGGAATGCTTTTTAGATGAAGGCATCCATAGGGTTGAATTTATATTTAGCGCGATTCTGAAAGAAGCTGATGTAATCGATGGGACAGCAATGGACAAAAACCAGATAGGAATCGAATGGATAGAAATTGACAACATAATGGAAGAGCCGTTATTTCCGGCAGGATTCAGAAGTCTTATTGATTCTTACAGTAAAGGAAAGCATGCAACAACATATTTAGGGGAAATTATATAGAACTTATTATCTAGAAGCAAAGGAGAAAAAAACGATGTTTAAATACGAGGTGGATGACTCTACTTATTTGTCGTTATTGGAGATTAAAGATGCAGAAAAATTGTATGATTTGATTGACAGAAACAGGGATCATATTGGTAAGTGGCTAAAGTTCCCGAGTATGACATTAACAGCGGACGATTCAAGAACCTTTATAGAAAGAACACGTCTCAGATACGCTAAGGATGAAGGTTACTGGTTAGGAATATGGTGTGGAGATCAACTTGTGGGATCAATCGGTTACTTATACTTAGACCAGGAAAATAAAAAAACTGAAATTGGATACTGGCTGGGGAAGGAATATGAGGGCAAGGGATTCATTACGAAGGCCGCTAAAATATTAATAAACTATGCCTTTGAGGAACTTGGATTAAATAAAATCGAAATAGGAGCAGCTTCAGACAATATGAGCGTTTTGCAGTAATCTGAGGCCTTGAGCCGTAAGGATTTTCGGACATAAAAAAGGGACTTCACCCCAACTTGGAGAAGTTTTCAAGTGACCAAACCCAAAAACCTCAAGGATGGAGGAAG
>NZ_BAAIYF010000010.1:0-249939 GCF_057546105.1 Paenibacillus sp. YAE3
ATGGAGCTGACCAATACTAATCGGTCGAGGGCTTATCCTAAATGACCCACCAAAGTGAAGAGCAGCTTCGCAGCTGATTCCAAGTACTTTGGCGGGGCCCGGAACAAAAACCGGGAAATGCTACGGAGTATTTAAAACGCAAACGTTTCGTATCTAGTTTTCAGGTGATCAAAGCACTTGAATCGTTTGGTGGCGATAGCGGAGGGGTTCCACGCGTACCCATCCCGAACACGACCGTTAAGCCCTCCAGCGCCGATGGTACTTGGACCGAAGGGTCCTGGGAGAGTAGGACGTTGCCAAGCGTACATATTCCCTGATAGCTCAGTTGGTAGAGCACTCGACTGTTAATCGAGTTGTCACAGGTTCGAGTCCTGTTCGGGGAGCCATTAAGGCCCGTTGGTCAAGGGGTTAAGACACCTCCCTTTCACGGAGGTAACAGGGGTTCGAATCCCCTACGGGTCACCATGGAGACTTAGCTCAGCTGGGAGAGCATCTGCCTTACAAGCAGAGGGTCGGGGGTTCGATCCCCTCAGTCTCCACCATATCATCCTCATTCAACGAGGATTTATAATGACGCGGGGTGGAGCAGTCCGGTAGCTCGTCGGGCTCATAACCCGAAGGCCGCAGGTTCAAATCCTGCCCCCGCAATTTATCTCCAAAAAGCCTACATATGTTTCATAACATATTGCAGATCCTTTGCAGGAGAATTATTCAAGGCCGTGGAACCGTGGTGTAGAGGCCTAACATGCCTGCCTGTCACGCAGGAGATCGCGGGTTCGAATCCCGTCGGTTCCGCCATTTTACTTCGCTTCAGGAATGATTTCTTGGAACGACTCAATCAAAGTGAGAGCCATTAGCTCAGTTGGTAGAGCACCTGACTTTTAATCAGGGTGTCGAAGGTTCGAGTCCTTCATGGCTCACCAGTTTCACTTTCACTTGCGGACGTGGCTCAGCGGTAGAGCATCGCCTTGCCAAGGCGAGGGTCGCGGGTTCGATTCCCGTCGTCCGCTCCAAATTTGCGCCCTTAGCTCAGCTGGATAGAGCGTTTGACTACGAATCAAAAGGTCAGGAGTTCGAATCTCTTAGGGCGCGTTTTATAAGCCGGTGTGGCGGAATTGGCAGACGCGCGCGACTCAAAATCGCTTTCGTCAGTCAAGGATATTACCGCTAAAGCCTTGGTATTACTGTATCTCTCTGAAGTTATGTTTTCAAGTTCTCTCCTGTAGTTCTCTCCTTTATCAGGAGGAGCATCGGAGGCTTAATAATATGCCGGTGTGGCGGAATGGCAGACGCTCCTGACTCAAAATCAGGTTCCCGCAAGGGAGTGGAGGTTCGAGTCCTCTCACCGGTACCATATTACTACGTTGTTGTTCTTTGGGATAAGCCCTAAAGGACTTTTTTGTTTCTATGTTTTTAAAGCTGTAAGCATTCGCTCATTGCATGAGCGGAAGTAATTTTCGTACTGACATCCAGATGAGCATAAATGTTAGCGGTTGTTGAGAAATCACTATGGCCAAGCCAGTCTTGAATTTCTTTCATGCTCACTCCGTTAGCGAGAAGAAGACTAGCGCAACTATGTCGCAGATCATGATAACGAATCCGCCGCAACTTATGTCTTTCGAGAACAAGCGGAAAATGCTGTGTGATATATCCCGGCTTGATTCGATGCCCCAACTTGTCCAGATAAATATAATCAAGATAGTCGGTACAGTAAGAATTTTTATACTGGTACCTATCTCGTTCTTGTTGTTCCTTTATTTGCAGTAACAATTCTTCGAATGCGACAACCAGCGGCAAGGAACGATGGCTCGATTTGTTTTTGGTGCGATCTTTCTCCACGGTAATATATTTTCCTTCAACGGATACTTCAATCACCGTATGCTGAATGGTGATAGTTTTATTTTTGAAATCAATCGCATCCCACTTTAACCCAACCACTTCGCTTCGACGCAGCCCGTAGAATGCAGCGAGCAATACCGCTAATTCAATTGGATCGCCTTTAACTGCTTCAAACAGCTTGTTCATTTCTTCTTTGTCATAGAAACTGCCGACGAATTTATTTTTTTTCGGGCGTTCCACTTTGTCAGCGGGATTCGACGGAATAAGATCGGTTTTGAAAGCGTATTGAAGTGCTTTACGAATGTTAGCGTGGTAATGAATCACTGTATTCGCTGTAACGCCGCGTACTTCTAACTCATATCGATAAAACTCCTGGATGTGCTTTGGTTGCAGTTCTTTAAGCAAAATTCCTGTTTCTTTGAAGTAGGGCGCAATCCTGCCTTTTACAGCATGTGAATAGGAAGCATAAGTAGTGATTTCAATCTGGTGCTTCATCATTTCCAGCCATTGAAGCATGAAGTCTGAAAACAACAGGTTTTCTTTATCTGCTTGCTGAGGGGATTCAAAATTTTTACGAGCTTCAACAAGCAATGCTTCGGCTTTTTTCTTATTACCTTTCACGGGCAATCCGGTGGAGATCCACTTATTTTTCCTTTTACCGAGCTCATCCTTATAATTTAAAACGATGTAGAAATAACCTTTCTTCTCCTGTAGGTGGCCTGCTACCAATCCATGTCCCTCCTTGATATAGCAGCCCTATCTCCTACCATTGACGGTCCTAGTGTAACATAGTACAATAAGAAATTCAATGCACTAAAGCGTTACAGTGTGAAGTAGAATAATGTTGAGTCATATGTTGGAGATAGAGGAGAATGTTAATCTTCGGTATTTTATAAGCTCTGCCAATTTTGAAATGTTCAATTTTATTGGCTCTCAACAGTTTATAGGCAGTTTTGGTGCTGATGCCGCCCAACATTTCGCACATTTGAACAACATTGACTACATCCGGATAATTTTGAAACAGCAAGTCATATGTTTCTTTTTGACTCAATGTATCGAATGAATTGTACAACATCGCAATCTCCTCTCTACAAAGTTATGTATAAATCATCGTTAGGCGGTGAACATAAAGAGATCTGAATAAATTGTGTTTTCCTGAAAATAAGCACATTTCAAGCTGCCGTTGGTAATGCGGCATCATAGCTCCGGGTTTTCACAGAGACTCCCCCTCGTCCGAGCGGGCTGCCCCCAATGCAGTGACGCTGGCCGGGCAGAAGTATCATTATCACTCTTGCACATCATGGCGATTCAACCCACCACAGGTTGATTTGGAGCCAGAAGGTATCGCTCTTGCCAGTAAGAACTGGCAGTCTTCGCGCTTCCGTCCAGTCGCTTTCCGTTTTTTAACGGATGCAAAAGAAAAGTACTTGAAGTATGCATATGGTATTGTCAATGATCAAGTGGATATTGGAGACCAAAGTTTTTTGCATCTCCTACAAAATAAATAGGAGGATTCACTTAGAAAGGCAACCTTAGCAATAAATATTTTTATAAAGTTGCGAGGAAAGTTTGTATTTGCGGGGCATCAGGATAAAACTCTAATCAAGAAAAGCCGAGCGATAGAACATAAACGTTCTAAAGCTCGGCCGTTCTCTAATCCTTGTAACGATCAAGATCAAAACGGCGAACCGCCAAAATAAATTCAATGATAAGTTGTTGCTTGCAGTCTTCATTGATCACACCATAATAGCGAGAGTATTTGTTAATCAGAGGCTCATAGCGCTCGATAAGCTCGGCTTCTCCTTGTTGATCGCCCTGCTGGGCCAACTGAATCAGTTCCATGATTTCACGCATTCCATGCTCCTCCTTTTTTAGTAAGTCTTAATCTCGAGATGTTTAGGAGGAGCGCGACACCTTATGTGTTCTTGCTTAACAATCCATAAGACTTTTAAGCTTGATTAACAAATTAATTTTCGATTTTGTTACAGCCTGTCTGGTTACTCCAAACATACGGGCAATTTCCCTGTCGGTTCTTTCCCAATAAAATTTCAAGTATAGCATTTGTCTCTCGGAAGGACTTAAAATTTGCATGGCCTGTTCCAGACTGATTCGTTTTTCGACATAAATGAAAGGGCATACAACAATACTGCAAGTAAGAGAGAGCTCTGGAACATGTTCTTCATAGGGTACCAGTCGTTGGTATTCTCTTTTGAGTCTTCTGAAATAATCACGACTGGCTCGACTAAGGCATGAATTAACATACCTACTAAAACCTTTTTCAATTGCGATAATTGCGCTTTGCTGTTTTTCCATAATGTTACACCTCCTCATTAAGTAAATGGGAAGTTGTCCACACAAAAGCAACCTCCTGTCAAAATTAATTAAAATTATTAATAGTAGGTATTTCGGATGATAACGTTCCCGTTTTTATTTTTTGAACCATTGGTCACAAAAAAGTCAAAATTGGGGACTTACACTGTGTAAAGGTTGTGTTCACTACGTTGCTAATGCCATTACCATGTCTTATCTTGAGAATGACATGGGGGGTCGCAGCAAAAGTTCTGAATGACTCTTACGATAGGGTTATTACCGAAAATCTCCCCGAATAAGATTCATCATTCCTAAAAACAAAGCTCCCGAGAAATAGGTCGGGAGCTCATGGAAGTAAAAACTTTATGGCGGTTTTATCGCGTTAAGGACATCAGTCGTATGGAACGTTCGGACATGAAAAAAACCAAAGTGCAGCACGACTGATATAGAACACATAGCCTTAATTAGGGGTCCCGCCAACAAAACGAAAACATACGCTAAGCGAATAATTGGTCAAACAAGCCGGAATTTCCGTATGCTAAGGAAATCCGGCTTGTTTTTATTCTTCTCGTGAAGGCCGTTTAAGTGGACGTAGCCCTTTCAGTGTTGCGATTTGTTTGATATCAAACTTGTATTCATCTAAGAAATTAATGTGTTCCCATCCGAGAGGAAAAGTTGCTTCAACAATTCTTCATTCAGTTGCTTATGGATCTTTCTATATCCCGTCCATCATTCATACAAACTATTGAAACGGCAGATCTGCCGTTTTTTTGTTTTGACTGATTGTAAGAAAATTTCAATCGGACACTACATTGACCTGTTCAATTAGAGCTCAAGCAACGAATACGCTTGAGCTGTTGCTGTAGTTTGAATAGAGGATCTCTTAGGATTATGAGTTGAATGTATTAGTACGCGATAGAAAAAAATACTTTTCGATAAACTTACTTTATAGTAACATTATTTATGAGTAAGTTATAGAAAGGAAGATTGGATGGTAAAGTCAATTAAGGAGAAAGGAAAAGCAAGTAAAGCTCGATTGCTTACATTAGCTGCCTCTGAGTTTTCTAGAAGAGGCTATCATGATACTAAAATCAGTGATATTGTAGCCGCGGCCGGACTTACTCAGCCTGCATTCTATCTATATTTCTCTAGTAAAGAAGCGATATTTATAGAACTAACTCAAGCTTTTCATAACCGGATGAGGACATTAATTGAAAATAGCTTACTAGATTCCGCAATGGAACAGGAGAATGTTTTTGAACACATCAAAACAAAGTTGAAAATGTTCTTTGAGTTTTTGGCGATGGAACCCGATTTGACGAAAATTGGATTATTCGTCAATCCGAATAGAGCTCAGATTCGAGCGGATATGGTTCACATGGTTCGGGATAATTTGGTCAAAGAACAGCAGTCTGGTTATTTTCGCAGTGACTTGGATATGGAATTTGTGGCTGAATGTTTAGTAAGTATGATCGAACAGTTAACAGAAACACGTTTATTGCCAGGTTTAAGTAGTGCAGGTCATTTAGCGACCCAAATCGTCGATTTATTATTAAATGGGATGATTGCGGAATAGATTATTTCTATATCTTTTTCGTACTAATTTTTTAGAAAGGTGGAATGAACTCATCATGAGGAGTGGCATTCGATTTGGGTTATTCAGTTTGTTACTTTTCTTTACTATTCTTTCAGTTGGATATGAGGCTTATGCGAATGAAGCGGATTACGAATGGCGTGAAAACGAGGATGGTACAGTTACGATTACAAAATACAAGGGTTCAGCAAGGAATCTGATTATCCCAAATCAGTTGAATAATAGAGATGTAACAGCTATTGGGAACAAAGCTTTTTACAACAAATCCCTCGCAAGCGTGGAGTTTCCTAATACTATCGTTAGTATCGGAGATGAAGCATTTCAATACAATAATCTTGTAAGTGTAACATTGCAAAATGGGTTAGAACAGATTGGGGATTATGCATTTGGTAATAATAAACTTACAAGTATAGAACTACCGGATAGTCTAATACATATTGGGAGGTATGGATTCATTCATAATTCCCTTTCAACTTTGATCATCCCGGATAGTGTAAGTGATATTGGTTTTCAAGCCTTTGGATACAACAAACTTACAATTCTAACGCTACCTAATGGAATCACAAGTGTCGGTCAATGGTCATTTGCCTATAATCAAATAGCAAGTTTAACCATCCCTGATAGTATGACGAAGATAGATCAGTATGCATTTGCTTATAATAAATTAACGGCGGTAACGCTTCCCAAAAGCGTGATCAAAATAGATGACTATGCATTCACTGGTAATACGCAATTATCAGAAGTAAGGATTCTTTCAAGTACAACCCAGTTGAGCAGTGTTTCATTCCCGAATATCGGATCCCAATTAACGATTTACGGGCATGCAAACTCGACCGCCCAATTACATGTGCAATACAATTCCCTATACAAAGGCTATCTTTTTGAGCCATTTACGAATCGTGTTGTTTACGATGGAAATGGCCATAGTGGTGGGAATGTCCCCATTGACGATAATTTGTATGTGAGGTGGGAGCAAGCAACGGTATTAGGGAATACAGGAATGTTGGAAAGAGAAGGGTATCGTTTTGACGGATGGAATAGTGCTGCTGATGGCAGCGGCGAAGATTATGCCGTCAATAGTCAAGTCACAATCGGAGAAGAAAATGTTGTTTTATTTGCCAAATGGGTTCCAGAGGATGCTAGAGCTCCTGTCATTACCGATGCTTCTACCGCAGAAGATACACAGAGTACAAGCGGGCTCATCATCACGCCACATCCGGAAGAGTCCGGTAATGTAATGCATTATAAGATTAGCGCGATTGTTGGCGGTACACTGTACAAGAATAACGGTGTGACTCAAATCCATAGTGGAGATTTCATAACCACTTCAGAAGGTGGCGCTGGCTTAAAGTTTACACCTGAGGCTGATGCAAACTCTCCAGCTGGTGACGTATTCTCGTTCCAGGTGCAGGCTACCCATGATAACGCTGGAGCGGGATTGAGTCCGCCAGCGCATGTTTCGATTACGGTCAGTGAAGTGAACGATCCGCCAGTGGCAGTCAATGATACGTTACCAAAAGTGGCGAAAGCAGGCGGCACAGTTGTCATTGCCTTTGCGGATTTGCTCATGAATGATTCCGCGGGTCCTGCTAACGAATCATCGCAATCCCTAACGATTATTAATGTTGATAATGCTGTTGGTGGAACTGTTGCCATCGTTAACGGGCAGATAGAGTTCGATTTGGATCCGACATTTGCTGGTACAGCTCGGTTTTCTTATACCGTACAGGATGATGGCACGACAAACGGAATCGACGACTTCAAGACGGCTAGTGCAATAGTGAGCTTTGAGGTGAATCCGAAGCCAACAGAGCCTCCAGTAGTATCAAGCGTTGAGTCTCTCGAAGATATTGAGGTTTCCCATGGTACGGAACGTTCGGCTCTGTCATTGCCTTCAATGGTTCAGGTCACGCTAAGCGATCAAAGTATTCGAAATCTTGGTGTAACGTGGGATGATGGAAACCCGGTATATAACGGCAATACGGATGGAGAATATACGTTTACCGGAAACCTAGCGCAGGACGTGTCAAACCCGCAGGGCTTGACGGCGGAAGTGAAAGTGGTCGTGCACCCGAAACCAGCAGAGCCTCCAGTAGTATCAAGCGTTGAGTCGCTCAACGATATTGAGGTTTCCTATGGTACGGGACGTTTGGATCTGCCATTGCCACATACGGTTCAGGTCACGTTAAGCGATCAAACTAACCGAAATCTTAGTGTAACGTGGGACGAAGGGAGCCCGTTATACAACGGTAATACAGCCGGAGAATATACGTTCACCGGAACCCTGTCGCAGGACGTATCGAATCCGCAGAACTTAACGGCGGAAGTGAAGGTGATCGTTCATCCGAAGCCAGCGGAGCCGCTAGTAGTGGAAAGCGTAGAATCACAGGATGACATCGAAGTTTCGTACGGCACGGAACGTTCATCGTTGCCATTGCCATCGACGGTTCAGGTTACATTAAGCGATCAAACTAACCGTAGTCTTGGTGTAACGTGGGATAATGGAAGCCCGGCATATAACGGCACTACAGCTGGAGAGTATACGTTCACTGGAACACTTTCACAGGACGTATCGAATCCGCAGGGCTTGACGGCGGAAGTGAAAGTGGTCGTGCACCCGAAACCAGCAGAGCCTCCAGTTGTATCAAGCATTGAGTCGCTTGACGATATTGAGGTAGCCTATGGTACGGAACGTTCGGCACTGCCATTGCCGTCCACCGTTCAAGTCACACTAAGTGATCAAACTAACCGAAGCCTTGGTGTATCATGGGATGATGGAATCCCGGCATATAACGGTAACACAGCTAGAGAGTATACTTTTACTGGCACGCTGGCACAGGACGTATCGAATCCGCAGGGCTTGACAGCGAAAGTAAAAGTGGTCGTCAGGCCATCTGAGCCGGACCCCAAATCACCGATCTGGCCGAATGGCAGTGAACTGACGGTTTCGGATATCACCAAAACAAGCGTAAAACTATCCTGGCCAGAAGCGCAGGATACCAACGGGGTGATCGGTTACCGCATCTATGTCGACAGCAGGGAAGCTCAGACCGTTACCGGCAGCGTGTACGAACAAACCGTCACGGGTCTTAAAGCAGGTACCTTCTATACGTTTACCGTCAAAGCGTTCAACGCAGTCGGGAGCGAAAGTGAGCCGCTCAGCGCCAAAGCAACGACTGCCCGATCATCGAGTGGCGGAGGAGGCGGTTCAGGTGGTGGCTTCGGAGGCGGCCGCACGTTATCGGGCAATGCTGATCTTGTTGATCTGCAAGTATGGGTGGGCGGCAAGAAGCTGAAGCTCAGCCCATCATTTGATTCGGGAACGACAGGTTATACAGCTCGAACAGAAGCTGAGCAGATCGAGATTGTGGCGAAAGAGGCGCACTCTGCAGCAAAAGTGATACTGAAGGATAAAGTCATTACGGATAGAACCAAAGCAAATCTGGATGAAGGCGATAATACGTTTGTGTTGACGGTACAAGCGGAGAATGGTACGAAGAAGAAATACACGCTCACCATTTACCGTGAAACACCTAAGCGCTCCGAGCCAGTTATCGAATTTACTGACATCGCTGGTCACTGGGCAAAGAGCAATATCAAGCGTGCCGCGGCGAAAGGCATCGTAAGTGGTTACCCGGATGGAACGTTCAAACCGAACCATCCCGTCACCCGGGTAGAGTTTACGGTAATGCTGTTTGGTACCTTGCAGTTGGAGGAAGAAGGAGCAACGCTCACGTTCACCGATCAAGATCAAATCGGAACATGGGCGAAGCAAACAGTCGCCAAAGCAGTAAAAGCGGGCATTGTCAGCGGATATGGGGATGGCAGCTTCCGACCGAATGCGCAGATCACCCGAGCCGAAATGGCGGTCATGATCGCCCGAGCGCTGAAACTGCCGCTTAATGCCAATACCGTGGCTGGTTTTACTGATGATGAATCGATTCCTCAGTGGGCAAAAGGCGCTGTGGAAGCGATTCGTGGGATTGGCATCGTCGATGGTCGCGGCGGGAATCGCTTCGTGCCGAACGAAAAGGCAACTCGTGCCGAAGCGGCGGTGATATTACTACGTATGATCGAAAGAGGTAAATAAGCAATCCAACAAGTGCGAGGGCAGTTCATCCAGGCCTATCGCACTTGTTATTTTTGTAAGTATTTTTGTGGATCTCACAGGTAGGGAGATAGTTGTTTTGTCAGGATAAAATGTGGGGTGGAAACAGATCACCTCAGTTCCCATTCAACACGTGGATTTATCAGAAACTTGTAAGCAGGTCTTCTCCCTCTTGGATCGTTGCCTCATCAATTTGAGATTTGGATCACTTCAACCGTGATGTTGTGGACTGTTTACGCTTACTCAATACAAGCCAGGATCGGATATCCTTGTTTTCACTGTTGTTGCAGTTGAAGGCAGTCTTCAATCAAAACACTATGCTTACAACTTGGAAACATGATTCTGTTCTTATTTTCAATGTGCTCCGATGGAATGATCGACCACGAAGAACTGTTTAAAAGTAAATACTTTCATTTTTCCTTCAGATGTTTTTTATGTAGTCTGAATAACTGCTATAGTTTTTTGTTCCTTTAGCTTTGTTTAACTTTCCAAATTTTGTATTACGCTTTGCAATTGGAAGAGCAAGGCGCAACTGTAACGTTCATCGATAACGATCAGATCGGTAAATGGGCGAAGCAAGCTGTCGCTCAGGCGGTACAGGCAGAAATGATTAATGGATATGGAGACGGAAGCTTCTGCCCAAATGCACAGATTACCCGGGCAGAAATGGCGGTTATGATCGCTCGAGCGCTCAAACCCTCGCTCAAGGCCAACAGCGTATCTGTTTTTGCTGACGATGAATCGATTCCCAAGTGGGCGAAAAGCGCTATCGAAGCGATTCGTGAGATTGGCATCATCTCTGGCCGAGGCGGGAATCGCTTCGTTCCGAACGATACAGCAACGCGTGCAGAAGCAGCGGCCATGCTGCTCCGGATGTTAAACGATAAAGTGATCGCTCAATAAAGAGACAGCTTCATGTCGATTAGATACCGATAGCTTCTTGTAAATATTTTTGCAGTGCCGTTTCACCGTTTCCGTAGAGGTGCTTAGCGTTTCGGCGATGTCCCTGTTTGCGAATCCTTGCGCCAACAGATTCAATACGTTCATTTCCTGTCTCGTAAGCCTGGAAAGCAGATGTTGCGGAGAGGCACCGTCTTCCTCTTGAAAAAAGGAAAAAAGCGTATCAGTGTAATCTTGAAAAAAAGGGTCTTGCGCCCTTTTTGACACACTGCTACGTTGCCTTTTCCATAAGGTCAAGAGACGATAAAGTTTTGCTCCCTCGTCTGCAAACAAACGAATATAACCTTCGGAGAAAGCCCGGACCAACGATTGATCAAGCTTTTTAACCGCAGCAGAAAGATTTTTTTGCCTCTCCAAAAGGAGAGCCTGGAGGATTCTGATCTCAGCTACCGCCGCTTTACGGTTTTTCAGCTCGTATACTTGCACCAAACGCTCCGCATAACGGTATGCCGTTTCTCCATCATCCAAGGAAACAAGCAGACGGAGCAAAGTAATTTGCTCAAACTCACGGGAAGGATCGATCCATCCATCCACTTGCAGACGGCAGTTTTCGGCCCATCTTGCGGCATGCTGGGGTTGACCCGCCCGAATGAACAGTCTGGCCTCAAAAGCGTCGATAACCGGCATAAACGAAAGAGCGTGTATCCTCAACGCCTGATTGCGAACCTCTTGTACAAGGGCAAAGGCTGCTTCCTGCTCGCCATGGGCCAGGCTCATGCGAGCCTTTGTGAGCAAAGCCGGCACGAAAATCCCGGCATTTTCGCATTTCAAACCAACCGATGCTCCTATGTTGACGTATTTCTCCGCTTGTGCCAAGTCATCTCGTTCGTAGTAACACTCTCCAATCGCCGTATGCAAGTAGCCGTAAAAATGGTCATGTGCCGATTGCCAACGTGCGATCAGGGGAGGATAGATCGCTAATGTTTGTTTCAGTCCCCCGAAAAATCCGAATCTCCCTCTTAGCAGCGATTCTCCGTCATGGTTATAGCCCACAATATACGCGGTGGAAATATTGCCGACTCCTCCGAGCCTTCTCATGATCTCTTCGTTGTAAACAACCGCTTTCTCTGTCTCGTTCCGGCCCAAGCAAATCATGCATCGCATAGCCGCGAAATAGCCGAGTATATCTTCGCCGTTAAGCGATTGGAGTTCAGTTTCCCCCGAATCAAGATACGGCTCCGCGCGATCAAGGACGTCCTCCGCTTCCTCAAGTCGATCGAACGTGGCCAGCGACCAGGCATACAGAACAGCGAGTGCGGGGTTATGTGTGAGCAAGTTCTCGGGAAATTGTCCAAACCAGCGCAACAGCATATGCATTTCATTACGGAGCAGTTCCGAAGCTTCTTGTACAATAAGCTCGCAAGCCGTATTGAAATCGGTCGCGGCTACTGCATGTTCGACCGCTTCCACAGTATAGCCGTTGATCCTGAACCATTCACTTGCACGCCGGTGCAGTTCAGGAACGATTTCGGCATACTGACGGGTTAAGCGATTATAGAGCAAACGACCGAACATATGGTGATATCTGTACCATACGCGGTCCCGGTCCAGCGGAATCAGGAACAATCCGGCTTGAACCGCTTCATACAACGACTGGCCGCTTTCCTTCTGGATGATGTGTCGGCATAAAGACTCGTTCATCCGTTCAAGCACAGCCGTCTTGAGCAAAAATTGCTGCACGTCAGGCGACTGTCGGGCCAACACTTCTTCCGTCAAATAATCGGCAATATCTCCTTCCACCTCTTCTGACGGATGCTGCTTGAATGAGTCTATGAAGAGGTTGGTTTCCGTCGTACTTACGCCGTACTCCCCGCCCGAAAGAAGGATCATTTGCAACCCCGCTATCCATCCTTCCGTTCTACGCTCCAGGCAGGCCAGTTCTTCCTTCGTCAAACGTTTCTCAACCGTTAGCTCGAACAGCTCGCGAATTTCGTCAGCCGTAAAACGCAAATCGTTCGCTGAAATGCGGACAAGCTGCCGTCTGGCAAGCATCGCCGGCAAAGGCAGTTGAGGTTCGGAACGGCTTGCTATGACCATATGCATATTTCGAGGAAGATACGTGAGTAAAAAAGTCAGCCCATGATGGATGGACGACTCGCAAATCACATGATAGTCGTCAAGTATGATGATGATTTCCTGATTCAGTGCCTGGACCTCGTTCATCAAGAGGGTCATGGCCGTTTCAACGGAGAGGTTCCTCGTTTCTTGAATGTACTGCAACACGGAATCGCAGAGCCCGGGTTGTATCGGTCGCAACGCGGCGATCAGATATTCCATGAAGCGAACCAGATCGTTGTCACGCCCGTCCAAAGAAATCCATCCGTATGAATACGGCTGCTGACGAATCCACTCCGTGATCAGCGTCGATTTGCCGAAGCCCGCCGGTGCGGTCACCAACGTCAGCTTGGCGCCAAGTCCCTGATCGAGAAGACGTCGTAAAGATGGCCGTTGCACAAGCGTTGACCCGGTGCCGGGGATATGCAATTTGGTTTGCAGAAGATGAGAAAGTGGCCGGGATTCAGATTGTGGGTACATAGTGGAAGTCCTTTTTTCATTTTCGAAGTTTTCCATAAATTGATTATAGTAAAACACTGTCGGTGCATCAATGGAATATTACTCACCAAAATACCCCCTAAACTTCCCCCAAGGGGAATAGATATGCACTTCTATTCAAAATAAAATAGAGATGATTGTCTTATCATTGCAAATTTTATCGAGGACCCGTGCAGCGGAAATATATGGATGAAATGCAACTGTTTGTAACGATTGCTAAGAATGAATAGATAGAGAGGACTGGAATGATGGGAAAAGGATTACTTCTTACACATGCAGGTTTGTTCTTAACGATAGCGAAGAGTAGCTTCAGGCGAAGGTTTGCTGCATTAGTCAAGATCTGGATTATCGCGGTTATGCTTATCGCTGGGTTTGTTCATACTCCGCAGACCGTGTCGGCAGATGCGGTGGTTGCGGAAATAGACAAGTACGAGCCGCGCGCAGCCGCCGTGAATCCGATTACGAACGAAATCTATGTCATCAGTTATGCGGGTAAAGAAAACTTCAAGATTATTGATGGTGTGACGAATCAATCAAAGCTAAGTTGGCAACTATCCGGCATGCCGTTGGATGTTGCTGTAAATCCGAAAACGAATAAAATCTATGTCACCAGTTATCTTGGTGGTATTTCAGATAATGACATCGTCATGGTCATTGATCGAAATAATCAACAGACGAGAAACATTTGGACGGGAAAATACCCCATAGCAGTTGCCGTAATTCCGGTTTTGAACAAAATCTACGTAATCAATAAAGAAAGCAAAAGTTTGTCCATCATTGACGGCGAAACGAATGAAGTGACGAGTACCGTTGATTTGGGAAGCATGCCTCGTGCGATCGCCGTCAACCCGCAGACGAACAAAGTCTATGTAACCTGCTCGGGAAATGTTGTAAAGATTATAGATGGGGAAACAGGCAAATTAAGCAAGTCGGTTTCGGTTGGAGATTATCCGGAATCGATTGCCATCGATCATGCCGCAAACCAGGTTTATATCGCTCATGCTAATGCTGGAGGCGTTTCGGTGATCAATGGCGATACCGACATTTTGAAGAATACGATTCCTTTTAATGACTACTTAGTAGGAATTGCTGTGAATCCGATCACACACAAAATTTATGCCATCGGTTTGTCAAACCGGCTTGCCTTGATTATAGACGGCAAAAACCAAACCATTGAAAAGTCGGTGCCGGTGCAGTCAAAACCTAAAAACGTGGTCGTAAACCCTGTCACAAATAAAATTTATGTAACCGCCAATGACGGCGTCACGGTAATTGACGGCGATACAAACAATTCGTTGGGTACATTGGCAGTAGATATTGGAGAAGGAGATGCTCCTCTCGTCGTCAATCCGGTCACCAACAAAATTTATGCCGGATCTAAGAATAAAAATAATGTATACGTAATTGACGGAACGCGTACGGATATAAGCAGGATTGGGACGGGGAACAATCCCCGATTTGTGGCGATCAATCCTTTTACCCAAAAGGCGTATGTAACCAATGCGGGCAGTCGGGAAGTAACTATTGTCGATTTGAAATCAAAAGAATTAAACATCGTAAAGAATTTGAATGTTGGCGAAGGATCAATCGCGGCAGCCGTAAATCCGCTGACGAACCGGATTTATGTCGTGCATGATTCAGCTCCCAGCTTTGTGACGGTGATCGATGGCACCGACGATACCATTGTCACAACAGTTCCTGTGGGCGGGTCCCCTTCCGCCATTGCTGTCAATCCGATCACAAACCAAATTTATGTCGCCAACAATCAAAGCAGCAGTGTGACTGTGATTGACGGGGCGTCGAACAACAAAAGCACCGTGCCTGTCGGTTCGGGTCCGGTCCATGTGGCTATCCATCCGTTAACCAACAAAGTGTATGTTACCAATTCCCAGGATGGTACAGTCTCGATTCTCAATGGCGCAACGAAAAAGGTTACCGCTACTGTGCCGGTAGGGACAAACCCGAAAATGGCGGCAGTTAACGAGAAAACGAACCAAATCTATGTAGCCAATAGCGGAAGCAATAACGTTACGATTATTGACGGGGCGTCGAATGCCACGAGTACCGTTCCCGCCGGAAACCAACCCTATGCGATCGCCGTTAACAAAAAAACGAACAAAGTCTATGTCTCCAACTTTTTGGGCAGAACCATTACTGTCATAGACGGCGCATCCTTATCGACCGCACAATTATTAACATTAGATGATGATTATCCTCAAAAGTTGGCGGTGGACGAGGGAAACGATAAAATCTATGTCGCCGCATTGAATTCGATTACGGTTCTCGATGGAGTGAGGAACACCTGGACAAAACTGGCGAGTGCCGTCAATGCGACGGCTATAGCGGTCAACCCTGTGACAAATCAGGTTTACGCTACGGCGACGACCAATCAATTGATGGCCATTCATCAAAGGGAGACAGCGAGTCCATTGCCTGTGAAGATCGATGCTTTCCCGAACAACAGATTAACCGATGGAACGGCTTCCGTTCGTTTCACACCGAAAAACAATTACGCTCCCATTCAAGGCCGGATACTAGACGTATACTACCAGCTTGATTCTTCGCAAGGCGCATGGAAGAAGGCGACACCCTCAGGCCAGGAAAACTGGGAAGGCTCGCTTGATGGTTTGACTCCAGGCATGCATGTGCTGTTCGCAATGGCGACAGATGGGCAAGAAGCGAAAATGGGATCGGGAGTTGGAGGCGCATATCCTTTTTACGTCGCTCCACAAGCTGCCGCGCCGACAGCTAGCAAGCCAAGTGGAGAGATGGAGTCGGGAACGACAGTTTCGTTGTCTGCGTCTACTGCCGGAGCGTCGATTTATTACACGACGGATGGCAGCACGCCAACTCCAGGCAGCAGCTTGCTGTATCACGAACCGATCCCTGTAACGCGAAACATGACGGTTAAAGCGATTGCAGTCAAGGCTGGCATGGCGGATAGTGACGTCATGACGGAAACGTATACGATTCCGTTCACCGCTCCTTCCGCTCCTTCTGCGCCAGAAAAGCTGACGAGCGCCACTGGCGACCGGGAAATCACCCTGAGTTGGAGCACCGGAGCAAATGCGGACAGCTACGCGGTGTACAAATACGAAGGGACATCAGCGCCGGCAAACCCGGATGATTGGGTATTGATACAAGAGAATATAACAGTCAACACATACACCGTTACAGGTTTGATGAATTACATGAGTTATGCCTTTGCGGTGAAAGCCTTCAATACAAAAGGAGCAAGTGATTTCTCGGATGAAGTAATTGCAATCCCTGCCGCAGATCCTGTCTCTTCAGTACCCAGTGCACCCCTCGATGTAATGGCTGAGGCGGAAGACGGTCAAGCGAAGGTCAGCTTCCATGCGCCGGAGAATGACGGAGGTAGCCCTATCCTAAGTTACACTGTCACTGCCTGGGTGGACGGAACAGCAACGCCGATCACACAGAGCGGCGATTCAAGTCCGATCATCGTTACCGGCTTGACGAACGGTACGACGTATATGTTCACGGTTGAAGCGACGAATAAAGTGGGAAACTCGGTTCCATCAGCCCCATCGAATCCGGTAACGCCGAAAGCAAAGCAGCCCGACCCGGACACCGAAGAACCACAATGGCCGAATGGCAGTGAACTGACCGTGTCGGATATTACACAAACGAGCGTGAAACTGTCGTGGCCAACAGCGACGGATAACGTGGGCGTAACGAATTATCGGATCTATGTCAACGGAACCGAGCACGAAACGGTAGGCGGCGGCGTCAATGGAACCACTGTGACCAGTCTGGCAGCAGATACGACCTATACGTTTAAAGTGATAGCTTACGATGCGGCGGGGAACGAAAGTGCGGCATTGACTACTTCGGCCAAGACATTGCCGGAACCGTCAGAGCCGGACACCGAAGCGCCGCAATGGCCGGATGACAGTGAACTGACGGTTTCGGACATCACGTACACGAGCGTGAAGCTGTCGTGGCCAACAGCGACGGATAACGTGGGCGTAAGGGGTTACCGGATCTATGTCAACGGAACCGAGCACGAAACGGTAGGCGGCGGCGTCAATGGAACCACTGTGACCAGTCTGGCAGCAGAGACGACCTATACATTTAAAGTGATGGCTTATGATGCGGCGGGGAACGAAAGTGCGGCATTGACTACTTCGGCCAAGACATTGCCGGAACCGTCAGAGCCGGACACCGAAGCGCCGCAATGGCCGGATGACAGTGAACTGACGGTTTCGGATGTCACGCAGACGAGCGTGAAACTTTCATGGCCAAGCGCGACGGATAACGTGGGAGTGACCGGTTACCGGATTTATGTAGATGACTTCGAGTACAAAACGGTAGGCGGCAGCGAAAATGCACTCATCGTCACTGACCTGACGGCAGAAACGAGTTATATGTTAAAAGTAACGGCTTACGACGAAGCAGGGAATGAAAGTGCGGCATTGACTACTTCGGCCAAGACATTGCCGCAGCCGACGGAGCCGGACACCGAAGCGCCGCAATGGCCGGATGACAGTGAACTGACGGTTTCGGATGTGGCGCAGACGAGTGTGAAGCTGTCCTGGCCGAGCGCGACGGATAACGTGGGAGTGACCGGCTACCGGATTTATGTAGATGACGTCGAGTACAAAACGGCAGGCGGCAGCGAGAATGCAATCATTGTCACTGGTCTGACGGCAGAAACGAGTTATATGTTCAAAGTTACTGCTCACGACGAGGCAGGGAATGAAAGCGCGGGACTGACCGAATCGGCCAAGACGCTGCCGCAGCCGACGGACCCGGACACCGAAGCGCCGCAATGGCCGGATGACAGTGAACTGATGGTTTCGGATGTGACGCAAACGAGCGTGAAGCTGTCCTGGCCGAGAGCAACGGATAACGTAGGAGTGACGGGCTACCGGATTTATGTAGATGACTTCGAGTACATAACGGTAGGCAGTAGTGGAAATGGAATCATGATCAACGGTCTGACCGCTAATACATCTTATACGTTCAAAGTCACGGCTTATGATGCGGCGGGGAACGTAAGTGATGCATTGACTGCTTCGGCCAAGACAATGCCGCAGCCAACGGAGCCGGACACCGCAGCGCCACAATGGCCGGATGGCAGTGAGCTGACCGTGTCGGCTATTACGCAAACGAGCGTGAAACTGACATGGCCAACAGCGACGGATAATGTTGCTGTGATCGCCTACCGGATCTATGTCAACGGAATTGAGCGCGAAAAGGTAGCTGGCAATGTACATGCAACCACCATCGACGGTCTGACCGCTAATACATCCTATACGTTCAAAGTCACGGCTTATGATGCGGCGGGGAATGTAAGCGATGCATTGACCGCATCGGCCAAGACAATGCCGCAGCCAACGGAGTCGGACACGGAAGCACCGAAATGGCCGGATGGCAGCAAGCTGACCGTGTCGGACATCACGCAAACGAGCATGAAACTGTCCTGGCCAAGTGCGACGGATAATGTTGGTGTGACGGGCTACCGAATCTACGTCGATGGCAAGGAACGTACAACGGTAAGCGGGAACGTATACGCAACCACCGTCAATGGCTTAACGGCCAATACGAATTACACGCCCAAAGTCACGGCTTTCGATGCAGAGGGTAACGAAAGTGCGGCATTGACTACTTCGGCCAGGACGCTGCCGCAGCCATCGAAACCGGACACCGAAGCACCGCAATGGCCAAGCGGCAGTCAGCTGACTGTATCGGGTATCACGAAAAATAGCGTGAATCTGTCATGGCCAACAGCGACGGATAACTTCGGTGTGACGGGCTACCGGATCTACGTCGATGACAAGGAGCGTATGACGGTAAGCGGGAACATATATGTAACCACAGTCGACAGCCTGTCGGGCAATACGACGTACATGTTCAAAGTCACGGCTTATGATGCGGCGGGTAACGAGAGTGCGCCGCTCAGAAAGCAGTTAACAACAGCCCGATCTTCGAGTGGAGGAGGCGGTTCCGGAGGCAGTGGTTCCGCAGGAGGCAGAGCGTTATCCAGTAACGCCATTCTTGAAGAATTGAGGGTATGGGATAAGGATAAGAAGTTGGAACTCAGTCCATCGTTTGCAGCTGGTACGACAAGTTATACGGCCCGAACGGAAGCCGGGCAGGTCGAGATTGCAGCAAAACCTGCACACTCTGGGGCGAAGGTGATGTTGAAAGAAAAAGTGATTACGGACAGAACGAAAGTACATCTGGAGGAAGGCGACAATACGTTTGTGTTAACGGTACAGGCGGAGAATGGTACAAAGAAGAAATACACGCTGACTATTTACCGTGAAACACCCGAGCCATCCGAACCAGTTATCGAATTTACCGACATTGCCGGACACTGGGCAGAAAGCAACATCAAGCGTGCCGCGGAGAAAGGCATTGCCAGCGGTTATCCGGACGGAACGTTCAAACCGAACCATTCCGTTACTCGCGCGGAATTTACTGTGATGCTGACGGGTGCCTTGCAATTGGAAGAGATGGGCGCTCCACTTACCTTCACTGATAACGATCAAATCGGGGCTTGGGCGAAGCAAGCGGTTGCCCAGGCGGTACAGGCGGGAATTATCGACGGATATGAAGACGGCAGCTTCCGCCCGAATGCGTCAGTTACCCGCGCGGAAATGGCGGTCATGGTCGCACAAGCGATCAAACGACCGCTCAAAGCCCATACCACAACTGGTTTTGTTGATGATGAAGCGATCCCCCAGTGGGCGAAAGGCTCTGTAGAAGCGATTCGTGGGCTTAGCATCGTCAGCGGCCGCGCAGGTAACAAGTTCGTGCCAAATGATACGATGACAAGAGCGGAAGCGGCTACTATTTTGCTCCGGATGGTAGACATTCTAAAATAAATCTTTAAACAACGCGAAGCGTCCTGAAAAAGGGATTCTTCGCGTGATTTTTTTGCAAGGGAACTATAAAAAATTGATTGCACATCGGTGCCCGTGTTCATTGTTTAATTTCATCTTTTTAAATATAATTATTCTAAATAGATAAAAAACAAGGGGGAGAACCAATAGATTATGAGTATTAAAATGAAAAGTTTCATTTCGTTCGCAGTTCTTTTTATCGCTTTTATAGCGATGCAGTTGTTTCAGTACTTCATATCCGAAGCACAGTGGAAGGAATTGAAAAAAATTGAGGATCATACCTTGAAAGCTGCCCTTTTGGCGGATGATTTAAAGTTATCTGTCGTGCAAGTGCAGCAATGGCTCACTGATATAAGCGCGACGAGAGGCAAGGATGGACTTGACGACGGTTTCGACCAAGCCGCAAAATACGCGGTTCTTTTTCACGAAAACTTGAAAAAAATGAAAGATATGTATCCGCATGAAGCACAAAAGTTGGATGAAACCAAAACTTTTTTTGACCGATACTATGAAATGGGGAAAAAGATGGCAAACGAGTACATCGCCGGCGGATACGAACGTGGTAATCGGATCATGGGCGAATTTGACAAAAGCGCCGAGGACATCAATAAACGTATTGATGAACTCCGTAACAGCAAATTAATCGAGATCACGAACGCAGTCTTACAGGCCGAACAAACGAACAAGGCTAATAACCAATTGTCCGTCATCTACCTTGTGATCGTACTTGCAGTCGGTCTTGTGGTTGTTTATTTGCATAGTCGTTCAGTCATCCGGCCGCTGAAAAAACTCATTCAAGGCACGAAACGGATTGCCGAGGGAGATTTAGGCCAGCCAATAGCGGCAATATCCAAGGATGAAATTGGACAGCTTGCCCTTTCCTTCGAAGCGATGCGGCAGAATTTGGCCACGTTAATAGAACGGATTAAAGCAACAAGCGAACAGGTGGCAGATTCGTCAAAGCAATTGGCAAGCAGCGTCGAAGAAACTGTACTGGCTGTTAATCAGGTTGCCGTGGTGACCGAGGAAATTGCAAGCGGCTCCGATATGCAGGTAAGTGTGACGGAAGAAAGCAGCAAGGCAACGGAAGAAATGGCGATTGGTGTGCAGCGCATTGCCGAAATTTCCGGTGAAGTGGCGGAACTCTCCAACGAAACGGCAAAAGCAGCCGGCGCAGGTAATGAATCGATTCAAGAAGCGATTAGGAAAATGGAGATGGTTAGCAAAACGGTTCATGAATCGGCTTCCCTGGTCAGACAGCTTGGGGAACGATCGAACGAAATTAATCGCATAACCGAGGTTCTTGCGGGAATTACCAGTCAGACGGAATTGTTGTCCTTAAACGCCGCCATCGAAGCCTCGAGAGCCGGAGAACAAGGAAAAGGATTCGCAGTTGTCGCAGGCGAAGTCAAAAAACTTGCGGAACAATCCAAACAGTCGGCGGACATGATCGCGGATATGATCGAAAAAGTTCAGGATGATATTATCAAAGTGGTCCGATCTATCGAAATCGGTACAAAAGAGGCGGATGAAGGGAATCAAATCATACAATGGGCAGGAGGGATTTTCCAAAATATTGTTGTAGATTCAGAAAAGATTGCTGCGCAGGCCGAAGAAGTTTCTGCGGCGACGGAACAAATGTCAGCCGGTTCTGAACAAATTAGCGCTTCCATCGGTGAACTGAACAACATTGCCACAGCGTCTTACAAAAGGAGTAGAGATGCTGCTTCATTCTCACAGGAACAGTTGGCCTCGATAGAAGGGATTTCTGCTTCCGTGCAAACATTAAGCCGCATGGCCAAAGAATTGAATAACTCTATTCACAAGTTCAAAGTTGAGCATTAAAATATTCTAGTTCCGGTCATTTCTCTTCTCTACCGAAGCGAAGTAGATAACCGTTTTTACGAACGATTTGACAGCTTTTCTACTCGAAGCGGGTTCGGGGCCATGTCATCCGAATCAGCTTGTGCTAACAGATCTTCAATTTGTTTTCGTTGGAGACAACTCCGGCTAATATTGCAAAAGTAGTTTCATATTCATTGTTTATCCGCTATGGATCAAATAGGTCTTTTTGCTTTCGCGGCTCTTACGACAATGGGCGGTATATCCTCTTGCTGCATACGCCATCCATTGTCCCTCACTTGTGTTTGCGTCATGCTTGGCAATAAAAAGCCGCTCGTTTCCCGACAGGGAATCTAAGCGGCAATTGTTTTATCTCCAAAAACCTTTAAGGAATTGATTATATGCGAATCGAAGACGGCATTTACTTTTCACCCACTCTAAAATATCGCGATGTCGAATTGGATAATCCAGAGATGCTTATCCAAGCATTCAGAGATAGAATAAATGGTTTCTACCTAGGGCCAATAAAGAAACTGAATGAAGACAATGACGCATTTGCGGCAGGCTTGCTCTGTGTAACAACAATGGATGTGCTATCAAGACTGAAATCAAATAGCGAAGAAGTGCGCAAAAGGTATGTTCATTGGTTGGCCACTGAGATCCCGGAGTTCGCCCAGCGTCTACCAGGTAAAAAGCATATATTGGCCGATTTATTTTACAAACATTTCAGAAACGGTTTGGTACATGAAGGACGTATTAAAGATGGAGGGCAGTTCTCCTATATTTTTGGTGGGATGATTACCGTTGAAAATCGATTTATGATTGTTAATCCTCGGCAACTAGCCGACAATATTGAAACGGTTTTTAATCGGTACATGGCAGAGGTTTTGACCAGTCCGGAAGAATTTCAGAGCTTCTCCAAAATGATAATTCGTGATTTTGGCGCAGAGATTGAACGTGCAAAAAGCGATTGAAAACAGGACGGTGGAAATATATGCATACAGAAAGACAGGAGCTCGAAAATTTGAAGTATCTAATCGAGTCGTACCAGAAAGTAATCGATCTTCTTCTGGAGTATCGAGATAAGGAAGGAATAAGTCGGATTCCACAAACAAAGATGGCCGAAATTCTACAAGTATCTCAAAGTAATGTATCAAAAAAGCTGAGAACATTAATCAGATTCGGTGCAGTTGAGAGAATAGGTCATGCAGGAGCTTACTGTGTCAAAAATACCAATGTCATCGAAAAAACACCGATTGGATTCGCATTAAAATTGATCCTGATGTTGCAGAAACATCCTGAAGTGATCATGGATTATACCAAACAAGCGGAGATCATGGGTGTTTCTTATCATGACATCCAGGTTGCTTGGGGGCACTTGATTTATATCGGAGGTTCACCTTATCAAAAACGAGTGGAAACGATAAAGGAATGATGGAAGCATGTCTCAACCTAAATCTTCTGATTTAAGCATGAACTGGGCGATTGACCGGAAGACAGAGAAAATAAGATCGGCAAGGGAGGTTCATAATCACCAGCACTTGAAGGAGCCAAATCGTTATGTCTGTTTAGGATGTAAAGAACTTCCCAAACATCTCATATCAGCGAACGAAAAGGACAAACAACCAACGGTTCTTGAACATGTCGCCGACGATGAATATCCCTTTTTTCGAAAAGGCAAGTTGCAGCAGCATTACGAAAGGTGCCGTTTCCGGAGTCCAGATTCAAAAGTCATTTCGCTGGCAGAAACAAACGGAATGTCCGTCGATGAACGAGCAAAGGTGATCAGAATATTAACAAGCGCCAAATTGGTCAGAAAAATTGGGGATCCATTGGGGTATTCAAGAAGAGCGTATGCTAAATTCTTTACCCAACCTGCTCACCAGAAGTTTTATTTTTTCTTATCCAGTCTGCTGAAAGATTATGAGATTAATACCTTCAAGAATAACGTTTCTGCATTCGGTGTCCTAACAGAAAGCGGGGAAAAAGTTAAATTTGCCGATATATTCGGAATGCAGGACGATATCATCAACAGAATCGACAAACTCGGTTCAAGTTGCTTGGCTGTAGTCGTAGGTACCGTAAGAAATGCTACTCATAAAGGTCATATAATAATTGATTTTTCCACCAGTAGAGAGGAAAAAAGACGAAATTCAAAACCATTTCGACTCTATGTGCATCATGATTACGCAGCTAAAGTTGGCGACGTTACGCTTCTAGAAAATCAGAAGATCGCTTGCTATGGTTTTGCGGAAAAGAAAATGCTGGCACATGGCACGGTTTATCAAATGGAGTTGTATTCCATAGAGCATCAAATCTATTTTTTCGAAAACCCTCCGGATCGGAAAAGAATCGGCTCAATTGAAGAGCCTGACGACCCGATTGATTACGCGCTGCAAGAATGCTCAGGTTTCACATCAAGATTTTGGGGAACGGAGCGGCTCGCCGATCAAATGATCAAAGATTTATTAACCATACATGGACAAGCAATAGCGGCACAACACAAGGCAAATTTGGCGAAAGAAGAAGCGAAGCAACCCGGCTTCGAGGCATTTATGACGAGCTGGAACAAGTTGCGTTCGCAAATAGCAAACGATAAAAAACAGGTTGAACAATTGCAATTGGAGCTGCAGCAAGTTGCCGCGGCGCTTCGGAGTGAAGGTGCGAAGCTATCATCCAGATTCGGTTTTAACCGAAAAACTTTGGGGGCTCATGAAGATAATCGAAATCGCATCCAACAACAAATTCAAGAAATCAATCAGGGACTAAAAGCAAAAGAAGAAACACTTCAACTAAATAACGAGAAGAAACTTCAGTGGGATAAATGGAAGCAGTCATTGGAAAAGCGAAAGCAAGACATCGAGAGAGCAGATCGAGGCGCTGTTACAGAAACAAAACTCAAGAGAACATTAGCTGCATTTGATCCATATCTTTTTCGTATTCCGCTAAGGCACCCTCGATGGGATTTGTTTCTCGGATTCCATTGCAGCGTAGAAGATGAATCTAAGGGTATCATCAGAGCAATTATGCAACTTTACACGGCACATGATCAGGCTTGGCTTCCGGCAGATCATTCCCTTCAAGAGAGAGTTATTGACCATCACTTTAGTGTCAATCAGCTGAATTTGTCACCAAGAGAGGCAATGAAAGGACTTTATTCCAAACTGGGGCAGGCCATTTTCGAATACCTTCAGCTTATGGGATGGCCTGCTTCGAAGTGTAAGTGTCCGAAATGCAAAGGCTCGTTGAGGTTGCAATATCGAAATGAGCAATTTTCCCTCCTATGCTGGGATTCGAAATGCAGAAACGGTTATGAGTTAAAATGGTAGGAAATTCCTAAAAAATTCAACTGGAATTTCCTTTAAACGATATTATCGAGCTTTATCCATCCAAGTTTTGTTTCAAAAAGTCAAGCATCTTGGGCCAGGCGTCGAGAGCGGTGCGGGTATTGGCCTTGTCGCTGCCGCCAAATGTAACCGTCATACCTCCGCCGGGAGACAGCATTACATTGGGCGGCATATAGGGCAAGGTGTACGGAAAACAGAGGAAGTGACCTGCATCCTTATAATGAAGATGGATGTTTTTATAGGGATGGTGATGACAGTTTAACCATTCCATCACGATCTCAGCAAACTTTGATGAAGGCCATAGCTGGTCGTCGCCACCCGAGACGAGCATGATCGGTCCTTGCATTCGCTCACCAGGAATACGGGCAGCTCGGATTTGGCTGAGTCTTTCAACGTCTTGATAAAGCCGGCCTTATTGCCGCTTGGGCGCCGTGTGATCCAGTTCCAGAAGAATCGAAATGTACCGCTTACGTCAAATTTTGGTTTCAAATAAGGTAAAGCCTCATTGTTCAGCGTCCATGCAGGTTGTGGGAGAGGCATATTATTGCGGGTGCCCGCGTAACGGTATGCGCTCGGGGAGGCGGTAATGACGGCCGATATTTCCGGATAGGTTGCTCCTAATTGCAAGGCCAATTTTCCTCAAGTATGAATCATATGAGGATATACTCAGAGAGCAATCGTTTGTACACTGTTGCATTGACATTAGTATCAAACAAATCATGGGAGCTTTCACCGAACCGGATGTTATTGCTGATTAAACGTTGCACATGAGGCTGCAAATCCCCAGGGACAAAAAGCCCCAATGCCTGTACAGCGTACTCTTTGCACCGCCTGATTGCCTTATAGAAAACCGGCAACTCATAAGGCATAGCGGAACCGCAGAGTACTCGGATATTTGCATGGACAAACTCCTCCTGAAGCTGCCTTTCCCCAAGTACGCCACAATCTATAACAATAAAGTTATAATCTTTGTTTAACTCCTTTGTGAAATAGAAATCCATTTGTTCAAGTATATAGGCGTTCTGGTCCTGCTCGGGCTGAAATAGCTGGACGATATGGGCCAGATGCTTGCTGGTATTAGCCTCTACATAGCAAGCCGTTCCACCATGGCTGTTAATCCAGCAGACCAGATTGAACGCCGTTGTTGTTACTCCAGTCCGGCGATCACTTCCTGCAATAGCGATTGTAATATTGGTACAGTCAAAACGATACTGCTCTTGTTCGGGCAGAGGTAATTCATTATTGGTTTGAGTAGGAGCGGGGGAGATCTTATATCTTTGCATGCCATTAGCGGAAAGGCATTCCAAAATTTCAGCTTGAATTTCTTCTATGTCTTGTGCGGTCACAAGATCAGATACACCGGATTGGATCAATTCTTTCGCAAACGAGCTTTCGGCTTGCAAACCCTCGGCTATTACAATTACTCTGGCTTCGTACATGGTGAGAAAGGACGCAATGGCTTTTACAAATTCTACATCGTCCTCGACCACGGCATTTCGATCTATCACAAAGTACTTGAAGTGGCTAAAGTTACGCATGTCTTTTACGACAAACTGCAAAAGAGAAAAACGGCCAGTGAGCTTTTTGGCAATGAGATTGGTTTCCTGTTCAGCAAAATCCAGCAGATTCACTCTGTCCTTGCTGGTCAAATATAAAATCATCGCTTACACTCCCCTAAGCAAGAGCAATACCGTGCCTACAAGAACAAATGCGATGTAGAGGAACAATTCAATGAGTTTCTTCTTTCGTTCCATCGTTATCGTCCGCCTGCCTTTCCCATGTAAGCAAACTTGTACTCAGGGATATCAAAATGAATGTGCAGCCGCTTGGAACCGATCATAAATAGGGCATGTCCTCGTTTCTTGCTGGCCAGTAGTTCTTCTTCGGCATCCGTAAGATTGTAAAGCTCTCGCGTTTCCTGCAAGTTCTTTCCGTCCGTTCCCATGATAATCTTCATGCAGGGAATATCCAGAAGCGCCTGCCCGTACATCTTTACTTCCGGGGCGAGAAAGTCCACGACGCTGTGTGAAATAATCGCTAACCCGGATTCATATTTCCGAGCGCGTTTTTCCACATTTCGCAGGAAAACCAGGCTTTGAGGCACATTCGGGTCAATCATCAAGTAACTTTCGTCGCAGATGAGCAGCACCCGTTCCGTCCGATCTTTGGACATTTGCTCCCAACACCAGGAAAGCAGGTTGAAATACTGGGTTCGCTTAATATTGTCGGATGTATTTTGCAGTGTATGAGTATCCAAGCAGATACAGCGGGAATGGGTTTCAATCGTGCTATGTCCGTTCCATAAAAAAGAATCCCCGCCGTTTGCAATATCATAGAGCAGCAGGGGTAGTTCTTTATAGACTTCGTCTTCGAGTGTCGATTCCTTATGGCGGATTAATTGGAACAGATCGGAGAAGGTGGGGAAGTCGGTATTTTTTAGTGTTGTAATATCTGTGGTCCAGGTAATGTGAAACTGGTTGTATAACTCAATCAGGCATTGCTTGAGTACCGCTTTTTGCATAATGGTCAGGTCAGGAATGTAAAGATTAAAGAAGATTTCAAGATTTTTCAGGTGTAGGGCCATATCTGACATTCCATTGCCTTCATCCTTATAAAGCGGTTTTTTTTCCCCCTCTTCATCACGGGGAGCGGGACGAATTTGCAAAGGGTTGATCATCCCGTTCGAACCGCCGCCAGCATTGATCCAATCCCCGTTTAAACTTTGACATAGTTCTTTGTACTCAGACTCCGGGTCGATGAAGATTAGCTTGGTTCCCATAAAATATTCGCTGAGTGCGATATGTTTCACGGCTGTCGATTTTCCTACGCCTGCCACACCCATAATGACGAAATTGGAGTTGGTACGGTCATTGCCGCGATGCCAGGTATCGACAATAACAAGTCCGCCGTGGCTGTCTTTGGCAAAATAGTAGCCATTCTCGTCGCTAAAACCGCTGCTGGCAAAGGGAAAGCCCCCTACAAACGTACTCATCGGTATGATCCGATTGAGGATATTTTCAACCTGTTCGTTTCCCGGAAACGTGGGGGAGAGATGCTGAAATCCTTCTTTTTGCAAATTGGCCAACGTACGAACTTTACACTTTAACATACTCAGCGTATTTTCCATTCTGCGGCAAACACGGCTAAACCCTTTCTCGTCGTCGGCCAGCGGCATGACGGTGATATTCATCAAGCCTACGGTTTCTCCGTGCTGATCGATCTGAAGCATAATTCGTTCACCGTCATTTGCCGCTTTTTCTGCCCGTTGACGAGTGAGCGGATCCTTGGCGCTTTCCGCTGTGCCTCGATTCTGAATGATCGATTTGGAAATGGCCGAGATCAGAGCGCTGTTGTCGGTAGGTTGATAACCAATAGTGACGATGGTGCTGGGAATGTGGGTCATTTTCGAGAGCCAACCGACATCGACTTTTTGCGGATACTGAATCACTCCATATACTTTTGCACTGTTTTCTCCGAGAACAAACCGATTGCGTTCAAACCCCAATCCGAGTGGAGTAATGACATTAAGCAACGAGGGATTCACTGATATTTCGCAATGCTCTTTTCGTTTTGCCATCTATGGGTTCACTCCTTGTTTGGAAAATATCCAGAAGGGACCGCCCGCGGCGGCATGCTGTCGAGCTTCTTTTAAGAAAATGTCGAGGTCCCATTCTTGTTCGCTGCGTTTTTTGCTGGCAGGATCGGCAACCAAGATTTTCCCTTCTTCCGTGACGCCGCGCAGTACGATAAAATGCCCGGATGAAGTGAAGTGCCCTTTGCCCATAATGGCAATCACCAATTTGCCGCTTGCCAAGGCATCCACAATTTTTTGTGCTTCCTTGGCGTTGCAGCCTTCCACTTGCAGACCAAAATGCTTGCCGCCTTCCGGGATCAGGCTGTGGTAACTGCCGTTGCCTTCTGCATAGTAACCGTGCTGATACGCCCAGTTTGCCATGGTGACCGGGTCGACCGTTTGGCCGGAAAGGGTGGATACCACCATGGCCAATGAGGTTGGGCCGCAACCGGCTACGCCAATCGTATCGCTAGTGCCGTACAATTTATTAGCCCATCGGGAATCCATTTGGTTGTAGTACACGACTTCGGTTTCACCCGATTTCAGGATGACACCCTCGTATTGCTGACCAAGACTTTCCCGGTACCCATCATCTGCTTCTTGCAGCAGCTGGGTGAAACCGTAGTCTGCTCTCATTTCCGTGACATAAGGCAATTCATTCGGTTTAAACAGGCTACCGAGAAATTGAAAGGGGGCGGTTAGAATTTGCAGAATCATGGCGATGAGGAGGAGGAAAGTGATGACAGGCGCAAGCACAAGCAGGAGGATTCGTTTACGGGCTTGTTCATCGGTAGCTATTTTTGCAGCAACTTGTGCAATGATTTTGGCGGTACCCGGATCAACGGCCATGTAATAGGCCCCCTTCCGTTAAAAAGGGAATGACCGCATCTTGATCTGTCGTTTCCAGATGGGTATACCCCGGATTGTGAACCAGATTGCACAGCCGCACAATATCCTGCTGTTTCAGGATTTGGGTTTGTACTTGACAGTCTTCAAAATGTTGAGCCAGACTTTTAATACGTTGGAGCGATTCTCGTTCACCATCCGGTTCAAGGCGATTCCAGACAGATAGATAGAATTGACGTTCAACCACTTCTCCAGAGAGCGCGAATGTGTTCATCTCCAATATTTCGTGTTTGAGCAGTTCTTTTTGTTTGGGGTCGTCGGTATTCAATAATGAGGTCAATTGTGAGATGACGGGAGAGATATCAACTGGACGGCTAACCGCAATAAACTTGAACGGATACTGAACGGTGGAAAGCTCGGCGGTTAGCATATTGATGAAATGCTGTTTTTCGCTCTTGCTGAGCAGGTCAATGCTAACGGGGAAAACTTTCAAAAAGCACAGCACCAAACCATCCAAGGTATACAAATAGTGTCCGCGAATATCCTTCACGTTGATAAATTCGTGGGCTGTTTGTTGTTTTGTATCAGATGTAGCTTTCTTTTTTCGGTTGCTCATGTTGAGATAAAAAAAGACTGCACCTCCGCCAACAAGGCAGAGGAGCAGCATGATAATCGGTAGCAGCATGGTTGTACCGCCTTTCCGTACCTAATTATTTTTTGGGAGCGATATGCCAATCCGAGAACAGATTTTCCTTGATTTGAATTTGATCTGACACATTGACTTGCAACATTCCGTCAGGCGTCCAGGCATCGGTAATTTCCGTATAGGGCTCATAGATTCCATCAGGAAACCAGATCGGCGTAAAATGGACCCTCCGGTTATAGGTCGAGTATTTATTGGGCTTTAGTTCAAAGGCCGCCTGATATCCGCCAGTGATTCGGTCGTACAATCGCCAGTAGGTGGAATATTGGAATTCAGGGAAATAAGCTACAGCATGCTGCGCTCCGGTGATATGTGAGGCGGGAGCATTGGAGGCAAGGGAAGTTTTGACGCTCATTTGAATACCGTACCCGGATTTCATCGTTTTACCTGAAGCGGTGGGCACTTTATCGTCCGGCTTGACGGTATGGGTGGCCGATAAGGAAGCGATGTAGCTTGTCCAATGATAATCCCACCAGCCTTGATCTTCCCAATGGCCATGGTCCACCCAGTAACCGCCGCCATCTCCGGTTCCGTGCCATACCCAATTCGAAATCCAAACCCAGTTGGCATGCCAACTTGCTGACCAGACTCCCCATGAAGCCGTTGTTTTCTGAGGATGGGAAGGAAGAGTGGGGAGTTTGAAGGAATCGTTACGATCTGTGGCGGTAGGATTTGGCGGTGGATTTTGGTCAAGATCAACAATATTGGCCTGAATGGTTTGTTGACTTAACCTTCCTTGGCTCGTGCTTACATGTATCGTGACCATTTGTGGTGTACGAGGAGTTCGCCATTTAAACCAGACAACCTGGCTATCGCCTTCCGGAATGACGATGTCTGTTACGGTGTAGGAGCTGCCCATAACGGAGTAGGTGACTTGTGCCGGATCTTCAGGAGTAATCTGCTCTCCAGTTGATAGGAATACCGAGGTAATCACTTCGGTATCGGTCCGATACTCATATTCCGCATCACTTTCAACCGGAGGGGGAGGAGGTGGCGGCAATTCTTTGAACCGTACAATGCCAAGACCCAGCGAGGAAATAATCTGGGCATTGGTTACACGGTCACTGCTGGAGCCAGACCATGCAGGGAAACTCAGATCCGGCTTTTCCAGAAACATAGCTAGCGGCAAATTTTGATGAGTAAGACTGACCATTTTCGAACGTAATCCGCCGCTCAGGACTTGGTCATATAGCGCTGCTTCGTGGGCGGTCATACCCACTTTGGAGCCTTGGAAGGTGAAGTAGGCAATAGGTTCGAGTAATAGACGGTAGTTTCCGTTGGTGAGGGTATCAAAGTCGATTCCAGACGATGAAGCGATACTTCGTATCACTTGCTCGTCTGTGAAATAACTCTTGATGACTTCAATATTGGAAGGGGAACTGCCGGAACTAATGATTTTGGGAATGGGTTGCCTGGCTTTTATATAGATGTAGCCACCATTTTTCGGTGTTAAATTTGCTCCATTGCGATAGTGAATTTTACTGACTTTACCAAAGTGAAGAAGATTTTCAGGTATCGTTTTATTGGTATAGTCCATTGGGGTAGAAACTGGCATTTCATCGCTTGCCCGAATGACGGTTATTCGAACCCCATCATCACCAGGGCTCCACTTGTTTTGCGAGTTACCTTGCCCCATGTCTCCTCCGCCATTATCGATATTGCCGTCACCCGTAGCGAATGCGGATGTAGTAGTAGAGAGCATGCAAGCGATAATGAAGAAGCCAAAAATGCTGAATAGCCTTCGCAAGCCGAACACCTCCCATAAAAAAAGAGCACGCTATATTAGCCGCACTCTTTAACAAGGTTTAATAGATTTCATTTTAATCCATACTGCCAATTTTATTGCCATTCTCGTACATATCGTTTGCCGCAGTTTCCTGATTTGGTCCTTCCTGATCTACCCATCCAAAACCGGGAAACCATACCTGGCCTTTGCTATTTTTATCGCCGGATTTAGGTTCGCTATCTTTTTTTGCTGGCTGCGTCTCCTTCTCGTCATAAACAGGAGGAGTGGATTTATCCTGTGTAGTAGTTTTTGGTTTGGGTTTTGGAGGCTCCGTTGGTTTAGGTGCTTCCTTTGGAGTTGCAATAGAAACTTTCACATCTTCTTTTTTCGTTTCAGGTTGCAGTACCGGTGAATCGGTTACGGTTGGTTGATCTTTTATTTCAGGTACGATAACGGAAGAGGGTGACGGAGCCGTAGAAGATTCCGGTTGAGGATCTTTTATATCCGCAATGTTATTGGATTGTTTCTCTTCCGTGTTAATTGCAACGGAAGCTGGCGTTGAATTCTCCGGGACATTGGCTACCGGCTCCTGCTCTCCTTTATTTGGTGAACCGATTATAAAAACTGCCCATAGAAGGCAGATAACGGATACTCCCGAGATTAGAATCAGCCATTTCGATTTGGATTTCGGAGTAAACATCGCTACTCATCTCCTTTTTCTCAGAGTACAGTACAATAAACCAGTCATTCTCCTAAATTTATTGTACTGTATATATTTGTAAATCTCAACAAAACAGTGGTTGACACATGATTTTAGAACTTTGGCGTATAGCCCGCCTTCACGGTCAAGGTGGATTTCATTGGGGGAAGGGCATGCCAGCCGAAGGAGAAGGGCACTTCAAGCGTAATCGTTCCTTCTGCTTCGAATTTTGAAACGGTACTGGGGGAAGCGGGAGCAAAGGGAGCGTTTTGAACAGAAATGCTAAGACCTGACACTGCAAATTCTTCCTCGGTATCGGCATACTTGATATGTTTGTTGCCTTGCACGGTAAGCCCAAGCGTTTGATCCAGGCGAGCATACACATCGCCGGTACTGAATTGTTCACTCCACGTATCCGCGGCGGTTAAGGTATAGCCGCCGGAATAGCCTTCCCTTAGCCCGTTATACACTTGCGCATAGTTTTCTGTCGCGACCGCGATGATGGAGCTTTGCACTGCATCCCGTACGCCGGAAGCGATAATGACAAGTCGCATATACTCAAATATGGCGCAGGAAATGATCAGGATCGCCAGCACCGCAGCTATGACAAGCGGGTATCCGTTCCCGGATGTATTGCGGATGAACTTCATTTCCAATAGACCTCCGATCTTCCTGATGCCTTAGCTGTAAGGTCGATGGGGAAAGAACCAAAACTGCCGAACAACCCAATGTTCACCTTTACTTGCAAGGTGACAGTAACTTCTTCGTTGATTTGCACATTTCCCGTTTTGGACCAGGAGATGGTCGGATCAAGCCCAGTCTGGTTCTTTAACTGTATCGCGCGGGTGCTTGTTTCCTGACCGACCCTGCCGGCGATTTCGGCTTCTCTGACCAATTCATCGGCAAAACGGTCAAGCTGGTTTTTGGCGATAAACACAGGAAACACTTTCACCGCTAACGCGATACCGAGCATGACAACCAGAACAAGTACGACAACATCGATATAACCCTCGCCGCGTTTGCACCGTAAACAATGCTGCATGCGCAACTCCTCCCTTCAAAACAGTTTGCCGAGGGCTTTCATAATTTCCATACCGATGATCACCAGATACATGAGCAAAAAGCACCCAAGCATATAAAAGGAATATTTGCGGATTTTGCCGGGACGCTTCATCGCGATCAGTTTCAATCGCTGAATTTCCAGCAGCTTAAAATCATGAGCCAGCATTTCAAAATAGACGACACCTTGGTCGCCCCGTTGTACAGCCAGTAGGCCGCGGACAATATCGGACAGCATCGTGCTGCCCATACGAGTCTCCAGTCGGGTCAATGCCGTCTCGTGATTGCCGCTTTTCATATCGGCTATCGTGATTTCCAGTTCGCTTGCCAAACTTTCTCCGGCGTTTTTTCGATACGTTTCCATGATCAGCAAAACGTCTCGGGTCGCCTTCAACTCTTGTGCAATGGTAGCGGCAAAGCGGGGCAGTTCATACTCGATCTGCTCCCGCTTTTTGCGAATGACCCGGTCCGCGGATTGGATATCCTTGAAGTAGACACCAATTGCTAAAAACAGAAGCAAGGGAGAAAGCAAGGGGAAAATGAGCAAGCAGGGAAAGATCGACAGGGCGATCAAGCCGGATTTGACGATGGCCTTGGCATAAAACGCGGCAGGCGTCATGCGGACCCCTGCCGATTTCAATATGGCTTCGGTCTTTCTTCGTTTATAATCGCTTAGCGGAATGAGGGGAGCCAGGCGGGTTGAAAGTTCGGAAACAATCGCTTCAAGAAGCTGGCTTTTTCGCTTGAACGGCTTGGTTGCTTGCATGATAACACGCGTATCCGCCCATGTAGGCAACTTTAACCATTCTGAGGCCAAAAAATAAGCTCCGGTTGCAAATAGCAGACCGAAGCTCACAAGGATGCCGATCACAGGCTCACCTCCTTCATCGTTCAAATTCATCGTCTTCCCATGTGGTGTCGTGAGAACTAAAGTCATCCCAAGCAGCCGAATGGTTCTCATATAAGGCTTCGTTCACGGTTGTGGTCTCGGAACGAAGTATGATGCTCTCGTAATTTACTTTATCGTCGGAAGGCTGCGGCAATTGCCCCATCGCGGCCATGGAAGCATAGGTTCCGTTCGCAATAATCAAATGGTCCAACACGGAAATATGCAATGGAGAGAAAATCGAAACAAGGCGCTCAGTCAGGATTTGGTCTTCCATACTGGGGCGAAGGGAACCGCCGGGGTGATTATGTGCCAAAATGATGGCAGCGCAGTCGCAATTCAATGCCGCTTTTAAAATCTCGCGGGGATAAACTTGGGCGAACCCGACGCTGCCTTCCGACATCACACGTGACTCGATCAAATGGTTCCCATTGTCCAAAAACGCAACCATCAGTTTCTCTTTGTCTTTGACATGCCCCAATTGCGCGGCAAAAAACTTTCCGGCATCGTCGGGAGAACGGAACGGGCTCTTCCCCTGACTTTCTTCGAATCGGAGCAATTTGTAGGAAACGAGAAATTCGTTTAATAGATGGAGCTTTTCAAGCTGGCGCGGCGTGGATTCAATGACATAAGGGTGATCGAGAATATTGAACAGATTATGATCCCTGGCGTATTTTTGCAGTTTGTGGGTCGAAATGCCGGTCAGTGCGGATATCCCTTCAATAAAGTTGGAGGCATGGGGCGAGTTATAAGATGGTGTCATAGGGGTACCTCCAATCCTGCGGAACATCCCTGTTTGCCTGATCGGATTCCTCTGTCAATTCTCCGGTTCCATAAAGGACAAGGCGCACGGCATGTAGCTTGTAACGCGTTTCTTCGGGCAGGTCCAGCTCATCCAATCGTTGAAAAAAGTCCCGCGTTCCGTATTTTTTCAATCCCCTTTTAATTTGGGCAGTAACTGAGGAAGGAGGGGAAAGGAGTCTTTCCAGAATCGTAGCGGTTCGTTGTAAGGTCGTTTCCATATCGCGAGAGTGTGATGTTGACATGTCAGTTCCTCCTTGCGAGTAGGTTTTATCTTTTATACTCGATCGGGCGTGTTAATCGAATGACCGCGGCCAGGGAGATGAACAGGGTTAGCGCACAAAGAGCCAAGACGAATTTGCCCGCCGCTGTATCGACCAACGTGTGAAACCAATCTTTGTTAAGAAAATACAGGAGCGGAATATTCCCGATCAAAAGCAGCGCCATCGTAATAAATTCTTTTAACGGTTCGTAAAGCAGATAGTCCAATTCAGCAGAGACGACACGCATATCGGAAAGTTTGGAAATGATCGGGGTAAGCGTCGTTTTGAGCGTGACGTCTTCCTGACAAGCCATGATTGCGTCACACCATTCCTGAAAGACGCTATTGTTGATTTTGCTTTTTAGCTCTGTTAACGCTTGTTGCAGATTCGAGTTAATCAGCTTGGACTGGGCCAGAAAGGACAAAAACACATCCGAAACAGGTGGATTCAAATAACCGACGTTTTCCTCTACAGCGGACAGTATACTTTCACTGCGCAAGTAAGAGGTGGTGATGACCGAGAGAGCGGTTTCCAATTCGGCATTCAGACGTTTTTTGTAAAAGCTTGCGCTGAACAGTACGATCCAAAAAGGCAGAAGGGCAAAACCTATTGCGAGAACCGGCACCATAAACAAATTGCCAAAAGCCAGGGCCAATAGCGCACCAACCAAAAAGAGGGCAAGGGAAGAAATACAGACCTTTGCAAACGATTCTTTCCTTCCCGTTTGTTCCAGCATCGTTTTGGCTTCATCAATCGTGAGCCGAATGCCTTTTCTCTTTTTCGGATTCTGTACGGCTTTGATTTTTTTTCGCAAGGAAGGGTTCTTTTGAAAAGGAATGTGTTCGGCTACTTCGCACACCCATTCTGCGGGATTCAACTTCAGAACAAGGAAGGAACCGGCAACGAGGCCCATAAAGGCCATGACGAGCAGTACGATCATGCGGATTCGCCTCCCATCATTTGCTCAAGCAGATGGAGCGGCATCCCGTTTTCGAGCAGCCGTTTTTGCAAACTTGGCGATATATTTTGGACTTTTTCATAGGATCCGGTAATCCGAATTTTCCCATTTTCTATCGTATTGGAGGCCACGGCATAGTGGAAAAGCGTGCGGATATTTCGGCTTCCATCCGGCAGAATTTCACATTCGGTGATTTCCATCACCTTGCGGGAGTTATCCTCCAATTTCTTGGCAAACATGACAATCGGGAATGCCTCCGTCACAAGGTTATACAAGGTTTGGTCGCTCATATCGTATTTTTGTTTGCAGAGCGTAACCATTCGATAATAGGTGGCAATGCAGGAGTTGGCGTGTGTCGTTGTAATCACGGCATGACCGGTACGGGCTGCTTCTTGCGCGGCGAAGGCCTCTGCCGATTTCATCTCCCCGACGCAGATGACATCAGGGTTGGCGGTAAGGGCATATTCGAGCAACTTCTCCTGGTCAATATTTTGCCGGCTATCTTCGCTGTACCGGGTAACGGTATGAACGACGTTATTCTGCACTTGCCCATTTTCATCTTCCACCACAAGATCGAACTCACGGGTGCCATTCTCAATGGTGAAAATTCGCTTGTCGTAAGGAATGGTCGATAACATCCAGCTCATCAAGGTCGTTTTCCCGCTGCCGGTGGCTCCGGTAACACAAATGGACAAGCCGTAGCGCAAACAAAGACTTACAAAATCCAGCATTTCCGCCGTAGCCGTTCCATTGTGAATGAAATCTTGTTTTCCCAATTTTTGCGGGTTAATAATCCGTATGGATGCGGCTACGCCTTTGTCCGAGTCGGTGATCGGTGCGCCGAAAACCGTAATCCGAATATTGTTGGCCAGATGTCCACGGACGATCGGTTGTGAATGATCCAGGATCATCCCTGATTTGTGTAGCAGGCGTCTGACCACGTCGACGGCATGTTCCGGTGAGGTAAACCGTTCGGAAGCTGGGAGAATGCGCCCATCCGTATAGGTGATTTTGACATCTTTGTACCCGTTGATATTGATCTCCTCTACATCATGGGAAAACAAATACGGGGTAAGAAAAGAAAACTCCGCCATTTCCGCATATAACCGTTCCACCAGTTCGTCGAAAGAAAGTCCGTCTACACTCAAGCGATAATCCATGACATATTTGGTGGTATACGAAATGATCTGTTGTTTTTGTTCCTCGGCATTTCGGGAAATAAGCGTAGCGTATTTGCCGGAGAGATATTCTTGCACCTCTTTCAGTACTTCGGAAAATGGCTTTTTATTGCTACTTGCCGGATAAAATAACGTTGCTCCTTTCATGACCGCACTCCTTTGAACCTTTGTATCAAGCGCTGGATGAATGGTTGCTTATCTGCTTTCGAAGGATAGTCCATAAAACGTCCGGCTAATTTTTGAATGGCACTCAGGTAGGAACGGGCGTCTTTTCCTTCGCAAGCGTCCAATAACCGAGCCGAAACTGCTTGTTGTTCCACGATAGAGACAAAAGGCAGCAGGTGATGAATCCCCCCAAAGACATTGCTGTATTGAACACTGTCTTGTTTTGCTTTCACGTTGGAAAGAAGATGCAGATGACGATCTGTATGAAATCGGGAGTCACTCAGCAGTGGTAAATGGGAGGCAAAATAACTCAGGCTTTTCAGCGTGCATTCATGCACTCGCAAAACCTGATCAGCGACTTCAAGCGCGGCCACGGATAACGGATCGGCAGACAACACACTGGAGCAATCCACGATGACGACATCTGCAAGGTGTCGGCTCAAGGTGAAAAAATCCAGTGCTCTCTCTTTGGTATAGCTGGCATAGGTAAAGGCGTTATCGCAGTGAACATAGCCGATGAACGCCAGGTGGGAAAAAGCTTTGCATGGAACGAGATGCTGGAAAATCTGTTCTTGCGATATCGACGGCAAACTGAGTAATCGGCCCAATGATTGTTCTTTTGCATGGACACCTGGCAGAAGGGTTGGAATCGAAGGGCATACCGAATCACAGAGGACAACCAGTACATTGATTTGCCTGGAGGCAAATTCCCGAGCCAGTTTTATGGAAGTTATCGTCTTTCCGCTGCCCGGACTGCCCCATACGGCAATGATTTGGTGATTATTCATGGACAGCCTCCTTATCTGGTGTAGACTTTTCGGAGAGAAAAGCATCCTGTTTGGCGATAAAAGCTTGAGCAGTGGTTTGATCTCCCCGATATACGAGAGCAGCGTGGAGTTGGCCTTTGACCTCTATGTCAGCAAGAAGTCGCGCTTGTATCGGCTGTACCAGCAGCGTGAGCGTAGAAGGCAACTGCTGCTTGTCATCGTCGGATTTATTTTGTGTGGATGCCTTTTCTTTGTCCACCCCGCTGCTTGTCGTTACGGCAAGCACTTCGACATATTGCAGTTCCGGCGGCATGGTCGTCGTTCTCATTTCCCCGTAATCGGAAGCGATCAGGGTAATAATGTCCCCGGATTGCAGTTTGCCCGATAGACCCGCTGCAAAACTTTTGATACTGATCGATATCGCTTGCTTACTTCCGTTCAAACGGTCCAAAAATTCTGCGAGCGGAACAGCGGATAGTTTCGTCGAGAGAATATAGTCTCCTTTTTGTAACACAGCAGCGGCATACTGTCCTATGACTGCATCCATCGATGTCAGCACATTGGACGGCAAGTTGTATGCCCCAACCTGGACGATCTCCAACTTTTCTTTGGTGATTTGTTCGCCTGTTGCGATGTCCTGCGTGACTCTGACGATTTCCGTCTGTGCCTGCAAGGATTGTTGAAACAGGGGCGTTAACCCAAAACAAATCAGGAGAGAAAGGACGATACAGCCAATCCCCAGCACGGTACGATTTTTACCCCATTGCAATTTGCATTCCTCCTAAGTTCTATGAATGATCCAAAACGCGATGATGCCGCCTACAGCCAAAAACGGCGCAAGCGGCATCGCTATATTTCGACTATTTTTGAAACAGGAAGTGGCAGATTGGAACAACCACCCGATCAAAGCCATTGAAAGTCCAATGATCGTTTGCAGAAATCCCCCGGAAACGCCTAAAACAAAGCCGCAAGCAGCCATCAGTTTTATATCTCCGCCGCCGATCCTCCCATGGGATAAAATCGCTGCTGCAAAAAAGGGAAGAGCGGTAACAAACAAACCTAATAGGGCAGGGAGCAGGGAGACTTGAATCAAACCGATAAATAAGATGCATGCCGGAAGCATATCCGGGATTTCCCGTTTTCGGATATCGGAAATACTTGCCCACAGCAGCAGACTGGCAAAGAGTATACCTTTTACTACCCACATTTTTTGAAACTCCTTAGGGCTTGTCAGGCCATTCGTTCATCGCGATATATGGATATTTTTTCTGACCTTTGGCGAAACGGATCATTTGTTTCATTTGATCCAGTACCGACAGATTCATGCGATCTTTCGTAGTCATCATGACGGAAGCCGAAACGCCGATTAGAAAGGTGACCATGGTTAAGGAAACGCTTCTCCCGAAAATCCAGAGCAGCAAAGCGACAAGGCCAGCTCCTAGCGAACCGATTACCGATTGAAAGAGTTGCTTTCGACCGAATCCGGGAAACAACTCCGTTTCCGATTTTACGCCCATGGGGATATAAAGGGTTTGAGGATTGTCTTCCATGAAAAACCTCCCGATTTTGTGGAATGAAAAAAACGACTGTCATTTCAGGCGCTTGAGTGACCAAACATCATCGCCTATTGATAGTAAAACAATACGATATCTTTGATCTGCCAGATGCTTTCAGCCAGTACATAAAACAGAATCACGTTTCGGGTTCTCTTTTTATACTGCGAGCTCTCCTCATCCGCACCCGACAGGCGAACCATGCAATAGATAAACCGGGCGACGCAGCCCAGACGAATCAGCAGAATGACCGCTTGGGCCAGTTCGTCCACCGTAACCAATGGACATCACCCCGTTTTCATCAGCATCTTGCGCGCCATACCGACCAGTCTGACGGAATGATATACATTGTTGACGACTCCCCCATTGCCGCCAGTCGTAATAAGGAAGTCGGACAAGAAGCGCGGCGTGCGAATGGCCAGCACCATGCAGGCAAGACCCCAAAAGATGTGCATATTCAACATTAACCCGACGCCCAGCTTGGCCAGCGTAATTTGTACGACAACGGCCAATGTCGATTGGGCGAACTTTTGGGAGTAGGCTTTGAACACGCCCTTATCGTTGTCCAACAGTCCAACGCAAGCGAGGGGCACCCCAATGCGCAAAATGAGAATTTCCAACCCGCGCATGAGAAATTGAAAGTAAAGAATGAAATAGCAGATGATGAAGATCAGCCCGAAAATGGCTGTCACCAATCCCAACGAGCTAATCCCGCTTACCCAGGCATTCCAATCGTAATTGGTCGATTGCCCGAGGGCAACAAGCAGCTTGTCCGTTAACTCTTCCACGATCTGGCCCAGCCATAGATAAATTGTCGGGAAACAAATCGCTACGGCCATCGCTTTGAAAAAATTGGTGAGCAGCGATAGCGGTTCTTCATCAGGATCGCCATCGGACCACATCACATAAATTTCAAATCCCTTTTTCAAAAACTTCAAAATGATGAGGGAAACCCCGAAGCCGAACAAAATATCGAACAGGGAATCCGCGATATTCCCGCCCGAGAGAGCGGTCATAGAACGTTCAGCGTACAGGGTCATCGGAATAATATCTTTCAGCAATGTATCGATGTATATCAAGGCTCCATTCAGGATGGCTACGATCAGCACCACTAAAATGGCTTCCAGTTTCCTCAACCTCCTTTCTACAGGAACGGCCTATACTTGTCAGCCGTTCCCGCCAAAGGGTATCCGTTATCCCCTGTAATTGAACATGTTCCGAATCCGTTCTGTCAGAGTAGGCAGGATCGTATCGCTGAAGAGCAGATACAAGCCCGCAAGCACCAAAGCGCCGATGACGACAGCCATCAAAATTTTCACGGCAGTATCTACAAACCCTTCGCCGCGGCGGTCGGTGATGACCGATTTTGCCAGCAAAATACGTTGCATCGAGTTTTTCTTTACGGTTTTCAGCCACTTTTTCATATGTGTTACCCTCCAAAAATGTAGTGAATTTCATCAAAAAAGCCCCAATCAGGGCAGATTCGGTTTACTTGTAGTAGCCAATAATGACGTTCAGTGTGGCGGAACCAAGTACGGCTCCGATACAGGAAACAACGGCAACGATGATGCGGTTGTTCCATTTCTTCTGATCCATTTCATCCGCTGCAGAACGCCGAATACAGAAGTAAATGATCAGCAGACCGGAAACAACGGGAGCGAGGATCATCAGCCAGGTTGTGACATCCCCAATCAGCTTTTCCGTTCCCTTTACAATCTTGCTGTTTTGGATATCCGCTGCATTAGCAGGTTGGGTCAGCCATAAGCTTGTGCCCAACACAAAAAGAGCCATTCTGCTGTAGCGAATGACTCTGCGTATCCATCTCTTCATTTCAAGGCAGACCTCCTATTCTATGTCCGAATTGGGTCCGAAAAAAACGTTACCCCCTGTTGCCTCCTGGAGTCTTTTCTCTTCCAGTTGTCTGGCGATGTCTTTCTGATAATAAATCCAGATATTCCACAGTTTCACCTCCTTTCGCGTATCGGTCCGAACTGGCCGCTTTCGTTCCCGTTCTTCCCGAACCTGACGATTATGCTCTTTATCGCCCAACCCCAGCATGGCGTTAAAAGCCCATTCGCTTAAATCGGGCGAAAACATCATCGCGGGGTGGCTTCGAGAAATGACAATTTGATACGGCCGGGCGACGCGGCGCACCTCGTCTACGGTCAAAAGCTTGCGTTCCATCAGGTTCATGCTGTGCGATGTGCTTGGCGTAGAATATTTGCTGTTAGAAGCAGAGAGCTGGTAACTGGAAGTGGTGTACGTGCCCAGTTTTTCGCTGACTTCCCGCAGCGTCTCCAGGTCATCCGCCTGCAAATAAATCCAGGTTTGACAATTTGATTTGATTGTACTGGCGGCGTGAGCATCATACTTTTCCTTGAGTTGCTCAAAGCTTTGCAAGAACAAATTGAACCGCATGCCGCGCCCGCCGCCTACCGTCAGCTTGTTCGTGAAATCGGCAATCGGTGTAAAGTTACCGAATTCGTCCAGAATGAAGTTCACGCGCCGTTTCAGTCTGCCGCCGCGTTTATCTGCCTCTGCTGTTAGTAACTCATACAACTGCGATACCATGAGGGAAGCGACAGGGTAGAAGGTCGTCTTTTCGTCCGGTAAAATGATAAACAGCGCCTGTTTCTTCTCCCCCAATTCGGTTAACGAAAAGTCGCTTTTGTGAGTAATGGCATAGATGGATTTGGACGTGAAAAGACGCAGTGTCGTCAGAGCTGAAGTATAGAAGCTTCCCTTGGTGCGCGAAGGCGCGATGTCGGAAATACTGAGCAGGGCTCTGGCAGGATGGGTGGGCGGGAGACGCTTCATATAGTCCTGCATTGGCGTTTTATTTCCGATTTGACGGTTCATCTCGGCCAAAAACCAGTAGACGTTGGTCAAGTTCTGGTATTCCGGCCGTTTGGCATTGTCCCACACCACACTTAAAATCGTGGCGGCGATGACGGACATTTCCCCGTTTGTCCAGATTTTTTCTCCCTGTGATTTGCCGACAAGAACGTTGGTCATATCCCAAGCCAGCATTTCCGCCTGTTCCTGATCACCGCGAAGGGCGGCATCAATGATCGGTTGGAGCAGATTGTAATGATGGCTTTTTTCAGGCGTACGGAAATCCAGTGCATACACGTCATAATTCAACTTTTGCAAAAATTCGTGGGTATAGTGGTACAATTCGGCTTTGGGGTCAGAAATGACCAGCGATTCCCCGGCAAGGCCAAGCGTACAGATGGATTGCAGCACGACCGTTCTCGATTTTCCACTGCGGGTTGCGCCCAGGCAAAGCGTGTGCACATCGTCTTGGATGCAATAGATGCGTTCTTTCCCGCGCAGTTTGTTCATGCCTACCACGATTCCGCCTTGCGAGAAGGGCAGAGGCTGTTCCTTTGCAGCGGCCCCGTCTTCATTCTTTGAAATGTTCTCCGGATACTTCATGAGATTGCTCCTCCTCCCCGCGTTGGTAAAATTCCAGATGATCGTAGCCGGTCGCGATGAGTTCCCGGATCAGCGGATGCTTGAGATCCAGTACGAGCGTATCAAAAGCGGACTGCTTCTCCTGTTCCGTCAACCATCTGGAAGAGCCGTGCTGATGCTGACCAACTGGAACCGGCGTTTCGATTTGCGGCGTGATGTGGGCCAGTTCACTTTGGTAAGGGCGATGATTCGTAAAAAAGAACATTGTGGACACGACGCCGACCAATCCTTGCAAGCATAAAAAAAGCAGCAAATGTTGTTTGCTGGCAATGAGACTTGCGATACAACCTGCGAAAGGAGTGAAAGCAAGCGTATGGGATTTTCCGGATAAGATGCCGTGCAAGGCGGTGGTAAAGAACAGATTGAAGAACGCTCCAACAACGAAGAGGAACAAACAGATGATCACCTTGTACTTGGTTTTCACAACTCATACTCTCCGTTTGGCTCAAAAAAGTCGTCGGTCTCCGGTTCACTTCCATACGATAAGGAAGATTCGGCAACTTGTTCGCTGGTACGAAGCGGATGACCGATTTCCTGGTCTACCTGAGCTTGTAAAAATAACCCTTTGGGGGCAGGAAAGTCTTGAATCCATCCCCACTCGTCGACATGACGGTTATGAAAATCGACGTAATCGGGGAAATCCTCGCATAGCGTATGCACCAGACTGTCCTCGTCGATAATCAGTTCGAGCACTTGCGGATGCGATGCCGACAGTTCATAGATGGGGATAGCACAGTTCGCATCAAGGGTATAAAACAGATAGTTTCCTTCAGTTTCAGCATGCTGCCGCGCTAAGTCGGACAAGAAGAGATCGGCAATGGTCTGATGGACGGCTAACGCGGTGTTCCCTTCACCTTCAATCAAACCGATCCCATGGTGGATCGCGTTTGTCTTGGCAATGTCGCCCCAAGGCGAAGTCTGCGGTTCTTCCAATGTTCCGAAATATTCAGGAACAAAAAAGGGGCCTTCCTTTTCTAATTGTTCCGGCGTTCCGTACTTCTCTTTAAAATTGGAGTCCGTGATCAGGTCTTTTTGCAGCAGTTCGTAGGCCGGAATCATGCTCTTTTGGTCATCCTCGTAATGCAGATACCCGTCCTTTTCGTTGCCAAGTGCAATGGCTTTCGGACTTAGCAACTCTTCTGCTTGCTCAGTGGGAATGACGATTCCGCTTTTATACTCGGCCACGATCTCATAAACATGAAGGGCGATTTCGGTGCAGGTTATGATGTTCCCCCAGAGGGAGCTTTCCGGTCTTACGCTTGCCAAGGCAAATCCCTCCTTGTAACGACTGCTTTAGCAAAGTAGTTGGAAACACAGAGACTAATCTCCGATTTCCATTTCTTCGGCCAGCAGTTCATCTTCATGTTGAAACTCGAGTTCGAACTCCAGATGAATTTCCCGATCCTTTAATGCCGGCAGAAGTTCCTCAATCCGTTCGATGATGATTCCGGCTCGTTCGAACTGTTCGACCGTTTTATCGTTGGGCGTAATCATGAATTTGATCAGTTCGGAATGGATCAGGACCAGTTCTTCTTCACTAAACAGCTTTTTTTCATCTACGAGTCCACTCCGTACTGCGAAGTTTTCCAACGCTTCTTCTTTATTGTAAAAATACTGCCGCTGCACTGGCGTTCCGTTTTCCGGGGAAAGGCGATACGTGGAAAACACATACTCAAACATGGGATGATGCTTGCAAGCCAAGATCACATCGTTGTATTCGCTCAGCTTATAGACGCCGTTAGCGATTTTAGGGTCTTTGTCCGTGTAAGGTTTTTCCACGCAGATTCCAGCTTGCAACGCCGATTGTCTGGCCAAATCGTGAATCGCGCTCATGAGCCGGTCCGGCACGGTCACGAATGGGTTTTTCTCGATCGTGTCCATCCGGGTGTAGAAGGCGACGAGCTGATCTTTGTAATACAAATCGGCCAAATAGTCGGCAGAGGTGGAGCGTTTCACTTCAAAGCCTTGTTTGGTCACGGCTTCAAAAAACTTTTTGTAGAACTCCGTTTTGCTTTTCAAAAATGCCATCTCCTTTCACTTTGCGGAACCGTTTTAGCGTTCGTAATCCAATTCGCAGTCGGATGCAGGTTGCCGAACGGTTTGGGAAACTGGGGCTACAGCTTCAATGTGTCGAATTAATTGGTCAATTTCTTGCTTATCTGCGTAGTCCAGATTGATATCATGGAACCTAGAATAGAGCAACGCGGAATAGAGAAGGGAAAGCTGTTCCTTGCTGAATAATTTTCGTTCGTCCACCAGTCCGCTGCGTTGGATAAAATCTTCTTTCGCCTGCTCGTATTCATTCCGATAAAAATAGTGGCCCAGCGTTACACCCGTTTGATCGAAATTGACTTGCCAGGTCACAAAACGAAAATGGCCGTTTCCGTCGTACCGGGCAGCCAATAGATGTTGGTTGTATTGAAGAATTTTTTTGTAACTGTTCACGCCGGATAGTTCCAGATGTGGAGCCTGACGGTAAGCCTGCTCCATCTCCCAAACTTTTGCGATGACACCGGGAATTCGGCGGGCAGGCGTGGTGTCTCGATCAACAGGGTAATGGACTGCACCGTCCTCTTGGATGTATGCAACCGGGCGATCATCATGGAGCACGGTTAGAGGAAAGCGATCCTCCGGTTTTAATTCCAGGCCCAAGGGAGAAAGCTGGACTTGCAATACATCTTTCATACGTTCATTGATTTCCATAAGAACAACGCTCCTTGGGATGGTTCGGGGGAACCTTCTGAGCTGTACGTTTTGTTTCCGAGTTCTTTTTTTCTTTCCTTGAACGTGGATGATTTCGCGGAGTCTGCCGCATCATTCGTTCGTACTGTTGATGTTTGCCTTCGGTAAATAACATAAGATCGTTCCTTTCTTCAATCAAAATGAAAAGCCATTTCGTAAATAAAGGGTGTAATTATCCACAGAATATTCACCGGTTATTCACAGATTTATCCACAATGGTGGATAGAGAATATGATGGATGTTATCTTTCTAAACCCTTGTCCCGATGTTTTATAAACCATTCCTTTTTGGCTTGTTTGGATAACTCCGTGCCCATGGCTTTTGCTTTGTCATCGTAGTCTATATTGCCGTTCATGATCAGACTCTCCAGCATATCAAGGATGCCAACCAGAAGCTGCTCGGCCAGGTACTGTCGCCGTATCCTATGGTTTTGTTCCATGGATACTTCCCGTTCCATTTTGATCAGCGTACGGACCGTTCCCAAAATACGGTTCGCGATTCGCTTTTTCGCCTCGGTCAGATACTTCTCACGGTAGTTAGCGATACGTTCCGGATCGGTGTCATACAGCATCGCGATTTGGACTTTGACTTGGACATAATCCTCAACCATTTGTGCCAGATAGGGATTGGTTTTCATCAATTCCTGTACGAGTTCATCCAACATGGATTTCACAGCAGGGGGGAGGAGTTGATAAGCGAGTCTTCCGGTTTTCGGCATGTTTGCGCGGAGTTGAACCAGTTTTTCGGCTAGCGCAGCGGCATGGCTTTGCTGAAAAAGATGGTGTTTCGGCAGACGGTGCGGGAAATCTTCATCCTCGTTCATAAAGCGCTTGTAGAAAACCTTGAACGATTTCGGGTTCAGATTCTTGATATACAACTCGAATTCACTTACCATGCGGTCGGTGATTTCCGTAATACCGGATTTAAACTGATCCCGCAAAGCGCAAAATTGTTTGATCTTGTAAGCAAAGGTGTCTTTGATCAATTGCCTGCGTATGCGATTGGGAATCTCGGGGTGGGTATAGTTTTTCAGGATGTCCTGTTGTCGATCCCAAAAGACGACATGAAGATGCGGATGCTCCTTCTCATTATGGACAGCGGCGGCCCAACAGAGGTTCTTTCCTTTAATGTGATTTTGGGCGGCGATGGTGGAGATATGTTGTTCAATATACTGTTGCCAAGCCTTCTGATTGGTTAGGCCCAGTTCCAGCGCCGTATCTCGTTTGAATGAAATGACGCTGCGATACATGTTCTTTTTTTGTCGGGATAAGTCGCGGGCCAGTCGGGCCACTTCTTGCCAAGAGGAAAACTCCTGCAAGTCTCCGGGGCGCAGCTTCCCGAACAACCCATGATTCATGCCTCCATTCTTCACCGCACCAGGACGGGTGGCAATATATCCGATATGGCAGTAGTTGCTTTTCGCCGTTTTCGGGTGGTTGGGATGGAAGAAGCGCTGTTTATAGATCAGGATCGACATCGGAGTCGCCCCCGCGTAGATGCTCGATGCTCTGATCAAACGCATTCCCCGACAAAAACAGTTTTTCTGCATCGGTGAGCTTCATTTTGACATAGTCCACCGCAAGCCGCCGCGCTTTCTTCTCGATCTCCCGAAAGGTCGTGTACCGATTCGTATCAATCAGATCGGAGATAATCGCGATGGTGGAGTAGTAGGAGGCAGCCGACATGATTAAGTCCTTGCTGGCGAGTCCGGCTAGCCGGTTGCTTAATCCGTCAATGGCAATTTTGATCTCCTGGCGGATGATGGCAGTGATGAAATCGATCTCCTCGGTATAAGCCTCCACAGACATGCCTTTTTGGATAAACGCCCGCACAATATCCGCCATGCTCAAATGCTTGGAAGCGGCGTATTTTTTTAATGCATCATATTGTTTTTTGGGCAGCTTGACGGTGATTTGCACCGTTTTCTCTGCGCGTGCCAAAGGCAGCACCTCACTCTTGGGGGTTATCCGCCAAGCGACATGCGATTGTCGGGGGAACACCCGTAAAAATGTCGGTGAAAGCTCTGCTTTCACGCTGTTTTTTCGCAAAATGACATTTTGCTATTCCTGCCTTTAACCCCCAACCAGAGGGCGGTCCCCTCTGGTTGGGGGAAGGCAGAACTTCGATCCAATGAGAAAAAAGGGAAAAAGGGGGCATGGTTTCATCGCTCCTTAGCCAGAGTGGAACAGATAAAAGCCACACCCCTCATTTGGAATGTGGCTGGTTCTGCTGCTAAGCTTATTCATTTATCGCTCGTATTCTTCTTCGTCTTCAAACGGTGATAAAATATCCGTTTCCTGAGATTGCCGGATCAGAATCTCTTCGATTTGTTTTTGGAGCTCAGGCAGACTGGTGGTAATAGTGTCCCAAAGCACGACCAAATCAATGTTCGCATGCCGCGTATGCTTCTCCAAGCGATATGGGCCTTCCGCCTGTACCTTTACGTTTCGCAAATGGGCGAGCTGGCTAAACACATCCAGTCCCGAGATCGGAAAAAGTAAAGACCGCCACTTTGCTTCGCGTGAAGCGCGCGGCGGCCGCCATTTTCGAGAATGTAGCCTTGAGATTTGGCAAATTCGATTAGGTTGATATTATTGGCTAAGTAGATTTGTGAGTTTGAAACAGGTGGATTTTTCATACAATTCTCCTTTTCAGGGTTCGCTCTAAAAAGGGATTACTAGGAAAATGTCGAAATCAGTCAATAGCTTAGAAATTATTCATTAAGTAAGCGTTAATTAAGGGCTTACTCAGATGATTATTTAATCTCGTCCAAACTAGTTATTTACGAGGAGGGGTTGTTGTGCAAATTACAAAGTTGCATTTAAAAAATTTTAGAAGTTTTGGCGACGAGGGAACAACAATTACTTTAAATAAGCTTTCGGGTTTTGTCGGAGAAAACTCCGCAGGTAAAACTGCTCTTATACATGCTTTACTCAAATTGTTTGGAGTGACTTCGCATGAACGTACATTGGAAAAGTCAGATTTTCACATTCCCAAACAAATCAACGTAGAAACAATAAAAGAACTTCAATTGTCAATTGAGGCACGGATTGACTTTCCCGAATTAATGGAAAGCACTCATGATGAGTTGAGCCGAAACAGTATTCCTCCATTTATTAATCAACTTGTAGTTCGTGCTACTGCTGAAGCTCCTTATTTACGTGTCAGGTTAGAAGCAAAATGGGTAGCGGATAATACTCCTGAAGGAGAAATTGAACAAAAAATATACTTTATTACTGTAGCTGAAGGTATTGATGAATCAGACGAGGATAAGGTTCCAATCACCCCTCACCAACGTTCAACAATACAAGTCATATATGTTCCTGCTGTAAGAGAACCATCTGCACAGCTACGCAATGCTTCGGGCACAATACTATGGAGGATTTTAAATAATATTTCTTGGCCAGATGACATTAATGATTCCATTAAAGTAAGAATGGAACCTATAAATAAGTTGTTCGACGGCATTAATGGGGTTTCGCAGATAAGAAGTATCATTGGAGAGGAATGGAAAAAATACCACAAGGATGCTCGTTACCAGGATGCAAAATTACAATTTAGCAGTTCAACACTCACCTCAATTCTTAAGAAAATAGAAGTATCTTTTTCTCCAACACATGACTTAGGTGAATATAGTGTTGATAAGTTGGGTGATGGACTTCGATCTTTATTTTATATCTCATTGGTGTCGTCCTTACTTGAAGCTGAAATGAAAATTACTGGGAAATCAAATGCTTCTTTAACTATACTCGCGGTAGAAGAGCCAGAAAATCATATATCTCCACATCTTCTTGGACGAGTGATGGAGAACTTGAAAAATATTTCTGTTAAATCAAATGCCCAAGTTGTTTTAACTTCACACAGTGCTTCAATTATTAAGCGGTTAGATCCAGAAGATCTTACCCACTTGAGAATTGACCAGACGAGCTTTACAACAATAGTAAAGAAAATAATATTGCCAAGTAAGACTGCTGATTCTTATACATACATAAAGGAAGCTGTAAGAGCCTATCCGGAAATCTATTTTTCGAGATTAGTGATTTTGGGTGAGGGTGATTCCGAAGAGATTGTAATTCCCAGAATACTTGCAGCTAACGGAATACACCCTGATGATTATGGTATATCAATAGTTCCTCTTGGAGGAAGACATGTAAACCATATGTGGAAATTACTCAATGAATTGAATATTCCGCATATTACTTTATTGGATTTGGATCGTGAACGTGGGGGCGGTGGTTGGAGTAGGATTAAGTATGCCATTAAACAGTTATTACTTAATGGCTGTAATCGTGATGAGTTACTGAGAGTTTGGTACGGACAAAGGGAAGAAATTCTTACTGATGCACAAATAGAAGAAATGGATACATATCCAATGACCCCTGAATGGATAGAATCTATGAATAATTTATGGCTTCAAAGATTAATGGAAGATAAATATAATGTTTTCTATTCTTCGCCTTTGGATTTAGATTTTCTTATGCTCGAATCATTTCCTGAAGAATATAAAAAAACTGTACCTAGAGGTCCTAGTATTCCTGATCGTAAAAAGTATCCTGACGAATATGACAAAAAAATAAAAGGCGGTATTATTGCGGCTTTAAAGAACGAGAAGGCAACAGGTCAAACGTATACAGATGCTCAACATGAACTTATGGTTTGGTATAATACTCTATTTCTTGGGCGAAGCAAGCCAAGCACACACATTGAAGCTCTTTTAAAATTGGATGACGATGATCTGAAAATGTTCATACCTGAACTTTTTTGTAAGTTAGTAACGCGGGTAAAAGAAATATTGCAAAAGGAAGATTAAGTCTATGCCATATATTAAACCAGAAAATTGGAATCCGTCGGAAGGAATTACGCTGGAACCGGCAGCAGAGATAGCAGTTAAATCGGAATTCAATACTCTAATTTTGGCAGGGCCAGGTGCGGGGAAAACAGAGTTGTTAGCGCAACGTGCTTGCTTTTTATTACAAACCAATTTATGTCCAAATCCGCAGAAAATTTTGGCCATTAGTTTTAAGAAAGATGCTGCGGAAAACTTGAAAAAAAGGGTAGAATTACGGTGTGGAAAAGAACTAGCTGCAAGATTCGAGTCAAGAACATTTGATTCGTTTTCTAAACAATTATTAGATCGCTTTAGATTAGGCCTACCAGATGCTTATCGTCCATCAAAAAACTATAATATCGTTACCTCTAATAGGGATATTCGAGATATAGCTACTGGTTATATTATTGAGCGCCATCCGAATCAGCCTAATTGGCAACACGAGATTAACTTTAATGTTTTATATAGGCGATTAGCTGAGGATTCTATTCCAATTTATGATGACGGAGTAGATATCTATTCTTGGATTTTGGTTAGGCTGTGGAATGTGATGATTCATGAAAAAAATGAAGTTCAGAGTTCATTAACATTCCCTATGATTTCAAAACTTGCTGATTTTTTACTTAAACAGAATCCATTAATCAAAAAGGCGCTGCAGGTCACATATAGTCATGTTTTTTTGGATGAATTTCAAGATACGACTTTTCTACAGTATGAATTAGTCAAAACAATTTTTTTAAATTCTTCAGCAATATTGACAAGTGTAGGAGATGGTAAACAGAAAATTATGGGTTGGGCTGGTGCACTTTCTGATTCATTTGAACAGTTTAAACATGACTTTAACGCCAGTCAAATAGAGTTAACACATAATCATAGGTCCGCTCCCAGATTAATAGAAATTCAAAATATTTTGGCGAAAATTATTAATGAAAGCGCCACAGATGCCACAGTTTCTAGTAAACATCGTAATGTGGAGGGTGTGTGCGAGGTTTGGAATTTTCAAAATCATTTAGACGAAGCTGTTTTTGTAGCGTCAAGTATAGCAAAAAGGATACGGCAAGAAAATGTAACCCCACGAGATATTTGTATACTTGTAAAACAACATGAACATATCTATGCCAAAAATGTACTTGAGGAGTTAGGAAAGCAAGGCATTCAGGCACGAATTGAAAAAGAATATCAAGATTTACTTGCAGAAGAATGTGTACAGCTAATTATTGATTTTCTAACACTAGCTGCAACAGAAAAAAAACATGATGCATGGGTGCGAGTTTCAGAAGTTTTATCTTTTATTCAAGGTTTTGATCCTGACCATGACCATGCAAAAATATTAAAAATGGAATCGGAACTTGATGAATATATCCTTCAGATAAGACGTGAACTTCAGGTAGAAAATGACGAAAATAGCTGTAACCAAATGATTGAGAAAATTGTTAAAGGGATTTTTTCCTTTATTGAGATGGAAAAGTATTTTCGTTTATATCCAAAGTATACTAGTGGTTTCTTCTTCAATCAATTACTTGATGATACAATTGGGAAATTATCGAAGGCATATTCGAAACATTTAAACTGGAGCGACGCTATCTCTGATTTTTTAGGATTGTCTAGTGTACCTATAATGACAATCCATAAGAGCAAGGGATTAGAATATGACACTGTCATATTTCTAGGATTAGAAGACGATGCATTTTGGAGTTTCCAAACACAAAGAGCTGCTGATATGTGTGCTTTCTTTGTCGCATTGTCCAGAGCAAAGCATCAATGTTTTTTTACTTTCAGTGCTTCAAGAGAAATCCTGCGTTTTGGGGATGTTCAACTGCGACCTCAGTTTAATCAAAACATTTCATCTTTATATCAAATATTACAGAATGCGAATGTTCACATGAAAGATATCGTAGAAATTAACGAGTGCGTGTAATGTAAAGGGCATCTCAAAGTGTGGTAGTGATAGTTTCATAAGCGAGTTAAATGTAAGCCGCTTGGTTGCCGCGGATAGATTTATAATATCTATCCGCGGCAAACTTTATATACTTGGAAATATTGACTATTAATCAATCCATTCTTCTGGAATAAGTTTGTTATTCTCGCCGCGCCACTCACAAACCTCATGAACGTTATGAATATCTCCCCAAATACTGCTGTCCGCATGTTCTAAGACTATAATTTGAAATTTGGACTGAGATATTTTTATTGCCTCAGACATTGTACTAAAGATTTTTTTCACAGCTATTCTGTCCTCGTCATTTTCAAGTCTTGGGTCAATTTCCTGTTCATCTTTTCTAGCAGCCAATTTTTTTGGAAAATAGACTTGGCTAGGTTGATCGTAGACAATAAAGCTCGGCACAGGTGAATGACTTTGCTGATTGAAGAACAACTGAAATGCTAATGTTACTGAGATGTGATAAGCAAGCCAGTTTGAGCCGCTACCTATTTCCCAAAGATAATCATCACGTCCGTCTTGACCACTGACAATAACAGTAAGATTTTGATAATCAATACGAATCGGATCATTTGGACGTTCTGAATCAAGTAAAGGTAGAAGTCTTATTGCATAAGCACCAATTTTACTTAATGCTGCATTGACTCTATTTACTATTGCACTTTCATTTACTTCAGCCCGCAAACTCGTTAGACGTTCGTTGATAGCATTAATTTCAGCAATTAATTGGCTATCTGAGCCTAACGATTTAAAAGTTTCGCTTGCGTATTGAACCTGACCGATGAATCTGGAGATATTCTCTATAGTATATTTTTCATTTGCTGCGGAATTTCTTATTTGGCTTTGTAATTTTATTCTTTTTTGAACAGCCATAATTTGTTCAGTCAACACTTTAATCTCTGTTTTTACATTTTGATATTCGCGTTCAAATGCCGCAGGAATTTTGCTGGTGAACCCTGTTTCATCTTCGAGCTTAATCAAATTTGTATAAAATTTCTCTATTTGCTCTTTGGGATGCTCTACATTTTTCCCGAATATAGGGCAAGTTTCATTATCATCTGTTAAGCTTTTCAGCCATTTGGAAATATTTAATCGTTCAACCTGTATAGTCAAAGATTCGCGGTAATCATTTAAACTATTCATCAGCTGATTCATTTCAGTATAACGGTTTTTCAAGGAAGAGAGTTTAAGTGAGAGGTCATTTTCTTCCTTCCTTAATGCCACAATTTCTTGTGAAGAAGCTTCAATATTGCTATTTAGAATACTAGAATCAGATGCTCTTTTTTGGGATATTAATGAGAGAATTTCAATTTGTTCCTCAAAGGAACGATCAATTGATGTATCCAGTTTTATAAGTCCGAATTCTTGTGCTGCTGCGAGCCAACCATTTATTTCAGTCTTCCATTTATCCGACACTTCTTTAAGCTTTAGTAATTCTTTTTCTTTACGCTTTAATTCTTTAGAAAGATTATTAATTTCTTGTCGTTTTGCTAGAATTTCCGGAGTTACTGCACCAAGAATATACGGAAAAATGTTTATTAATTTTGTTCGGTGATCAGTAGTATCAGCCTTATAAAATAAAGTATTTGCATTTGCTACGATGTTTTGGGGCTGAAAACAAAATGCCATTAAATCTCTGAAGGAAGGTCTTCCTAAGTAATTATTTGAATTATCGGCATCAATGTCTAAAAAAGACAATGAAGATAACTCATCCAAAAATTTTTTAACGGAATCCTTAGTGGTATTTTTAATAGGAATATCAGGTGTACTAACTACTGTTTCTGATGCTATGTACATATTATCAGTTGATTTTTGTAGGCCCGGTTCTTGTCGAGCTAGGAGTACTTGTCTTTGATTGACTTGAATGACGATACCAAACCAACTACAAGCATTTCTTATTGTTTTGACTGGTATGTGACAAGAATCCGAAGCTAAGCAATAGTCAATTATTGGAATGATAGCGGATTTTCCTGTACGCGATGCTCCGGTTATAATATTTACAGAGTTTGTTTTAAATTCAATTTCCTTTGGCTTGAACTGAGGATCTTTTGGCCACAGGATTAATCTCTTTATTTGAAGATTCATTTTAAAACCTCACTTTCAGTATTTGAGAGATTTCATGAAGTGTGAGTTGAGAACACCAATAGCCCAACTTTTCGGATGCCTTTCCAAGTTTAATAATGGACTTAGGCTCCTGCTTACGTTCAGTTGTTGTAAATGGAAAAACAAGGGCCTCCTCATAGTCCAAAGAAATGAGGGAAGAATAGAGTCCTATCCGAATGGACTGAAGGGATAATTCCTTCATATTTAAAGCATTTGCATGAATGTTCGATACAAGATCATTTTTAAGTACTTTTGTTGAAAGGAATTTGTTCGCGAAGTACCTTAGGCCAGATGGCCTATTAGTGGAAGCCAACAAATCAGAAAAATCTTCACGAAATATGATAGGTAATACAATAAACAATAAAGGGAAAGGAACCAGTTTGCTATTATTGCTGTAATATCCCCTTACAAAGTTCCATATAATAAAAGCTCCAAAGGCAGGGTTTTGTACATTCTGAATTTCCCTATTTAAGTTGGACATTAAATCCGCTCCCTGGCATAAAAATATCTTTATAATGTGGATGCCAACCAATTATTACATCATCAGATAAAGCATGATAACATCCTGCAGTAAAAAAATCGGGAACATAAAGATGATCTATATTTACTGGCTCATCTTTACACTCAAGGTACAAAAGCTTTCCCAATTCCTCGGGTGAAAGATTAAGACTTTTATTTTTAAGTGACAATATTTTTCGCTTAGTATCCCATTTTTTAATCAATGTTTCTTGATAACTTGTTAAGCTACCGTCACTAATATCTCCACGCTTTGCCCAGATAGTTCGGTTAGTAGAAGCTCTGAGATAATCATTTATTGCTTCTATTTTTTCTGTATAATCACACTCAACAATGTCCAGTTGCTCTAAGTATCTCCTCAATGCATTCATCTCATTTTGAACTTCTTGTTCAGTTGGCCTCGGGGCTAATTCTTTTAGACTTAATTTTTGATTGTACTCGCGTCTAATTGCCATAAGTTCAGTTTTATATTCCTGGTAGGCAATACACATTGGTTTTTTGTTTTCGACCAACTCGGATACCTTTTTTTCTATCCATCCCAGCATATACTTAAATAAAACATCCCCGAGTTCTTCCTCAACCATAGCTCTCTCACAGAATGCTTCAAAAAGAAGAGCAGTGTAATTTACATTTATCGTACTTAGACTAAAGTTTTCAATAATTTTGCTTGCCAACAGTTTATTTGCTGGGTTAAAAAAATGTCTTATATAAAAAACGTAATCCTCAGGTGTTTCTTTTTCTTCCCCGGATTCATGATAAAATTCTTTTCTAGCTTCATCCCAAACCTTTTGTGACTCTTCAAATGTTGTTGCTTTATTAAACGAATCAACTATTGATCCGCTCCTGTCAGCAGTAACAAAGAGAATGAATTTTGTGCTATTAACATCGAGTTCTTTGCTATTGACGGCTAACAACCAGTTAGATAACGTTTTCCAAAGGTCTTTAGCACGATTGGAAATTGGATTATGCTTAGATGAAACATTTTTTAATTGTATAGCTTTTACGGTTCCATCTGATTTCTGGATAGCGACATCTTCAAGAACCTCAACACTTACCATGTCATCGCCCGAACATTTTTGTAGTTCATATAAAGCATGTTTTACCTGTAAAGAATATGCGTATACTTTATCAGGAACGTGCGTATTTGCTAAATTAATCTCTTTTTTGGGGATTTTGTTTTGCTTTTTAACCACTGACTTCAACTCCTGTTACGAGGATAAGAGAGCTATCAGTAGCAAGGTTAGTTAATTTAGTCTAATGAAAATGATTATATAGCACCTTGCGAAGTTTTCTTTAATATATGGTAACATTAAACATTGGTATCCTCAACCAATGCTCATATCCTCAACTAGGACCAATGCCTTGTATGATGACCGATGTACCCCGGTGTATAGCAATTGTAATTTCTATTTTAGATTCGTCCTTTTGTATATGATCAGTATGATTAGAATCGTATGGTTATCAAATTTGTTTATATTATGGAAAAAGTAGAGACTACTTTGTTTTGCTTCGCAAAGCGAGCACTACCTCACTTGAGCGGACAAGCAGTTCTCTTAATCCAATGATAAAAATGCTTAACGTTCATACTCAAACTCTTCCTCTCTTACAATCAGTGTCGCTTCGTATCGTGCTAAACGGAACGCTTTTAGGTCTTCGTTAAAGTCTTTACACTGTGGCGTCTGAATGGAAGTTTGATAACCCAATCCTTTATACTTATGGGCAAATTTTAAGGCAGCCTCTTGTCCCCAATTGGGAGCAAGGCTGCCGTCACGAAACGTTGCATTATGGTCGTTATCTAGGCAAAAGATGATTTCATGAATACGGTGATGTTGGAGAAATCGTTCCAAGGCAAGGTCGGACAGACAGCCTAGGGAAATGCGATGGTCTGCTTTCCAATCCAGTCCTTTCAATTTTGCAAGCGTAGCATGGCTCATGGCGTCAATGGGACTTTCACAGACATAAACCTTTTTCCTTTTTCCGATGATGTGAAAGGGATAGCTCTTGTCGGAATATTCCCGATCCAGTTTAAAAGGACGTTCCGGCCTAGTGCCGCGCAGGGAGCAATATTTCGGTGTTCCGTCTGTATCGTAAGCGACAAATACACAATTTCCGGTTTTGTCCTGCTGATATAGCTTTTTCTCGTGCATCAGACGGGAAACGATTTCCGGCTCAATGCCCCGAACATGGGTGAGATACCAAGCCACGCGCCGATAATTGGGCGCTTTCGCCGGTAAAAGGAGTTGCCCTCGTTCTTTGGGAGCGGAAGAAGGGATATGCTGTGGCAGCGAGGTTTCTAATAGAAGAGCAACGGCTTCTTTAAAGTCCATGCGCCAGAATTGCATGACGAAGTCGATAGGACCGCCATGGGTGTCGGTGGAGAAGTGATAGTACTTGTTGCTATCCCGGAAAAAGTAAAGGCCGCCGCTTTGCTTTGCATGAAGCGCGCGGCGGCCGCCGTTTTCAAGAACATAGCCGTTGGATTTTGCAAATTCGATTAGGTCGATGCTATTGGCTTGGGCAATTTGATCTTTGGTAAAGGGTAAGCCTTGCCCCATTTTCAACGCCTCCATTTCGTTGTTATCCTTTGGCGTAAGCGATATAATAAAGGAAAGAACAGATTGGGGTGGATACGATTGAATTCCGATGAACGCCAGGAGACTATACACCAGCGTCACGATACTTCGTATCGCTTCCTGCTTTCCAGCAAGAAACTGTTTGTGGAATTGCTTCGTTCTTTTGTTCATAAAGGATGGGTACAAAGCATAGACGAAACCAGTGTCCAGGAAATTCCGCATTCGTTCGTACTCCAAGACTTCAAACGCAAGGAAGCGGATTTGGTTTATCGCGTACAGTTGAACGGGCAGGAAGTCGTGTTTTATTTGCTGCTGGAAATGCAGTCGAAAGTGGACTTCCAAATGCCTTATCGTTTGTTGTTATACCAGGTGGAAATATGGCGATACTTGTTGAATGACGAGAAAAAAGCCCAGGCCAATAGAAAATCTTTCCGGCTCCCACCCATTGTGCCGATCGTATTGTATAATGGGAAACAACGATGGACAGCCCATCGCCAGTTTCGAAAGCTGCTGGACAATGAAGAGATGTTTGGCCGAGAATTGCTGGATTTTGAATATTTACTAATTGATGTTGCCCGCTATACGGAAGATGAATTGCTCTCTTTATCGAATACCATTGGTTCCGTCTTTTTGCTCGATCAAACGGAAAATCAGGGGCAGTTGTTGGAACGACTCGGCAAGCTGATGCATACGATTCAACAATTGCCGGAAGACAGCCAGCAGAAATTTGTGGCATGGATGGCTAACATCCTCCTACAGAAACTTCCGGAGAATGAATCGCATTTGCAAGAGTTTATTCAAAGCGTGAAAGGAGACGTGTCGGTTATGGGCTTGGAAAAGGTACTCGATGATATAGAACGTAGGGGCGAACAAAAAGGCAAAGAAGAAGTCGCCAAACGAATGCTTGATTTGGGAGTGGAAATCTCGGTCATTGCTGCTGCCACTGGTTTCTCGCCTGATAAGATAGACCAGCTGCGAGAAAAATCAATATGATTTCATTTTGGTGGGCCGTTCGCAAAGGACGGCTCTTTATTGTATATTAAATGAGCAACTCTTGTCCGAACGAAGGAGGCGAGTCGTTATGGGGCTGGAAAGTGATCATTTAGACAAAGTGCGCCTTAAATCTCCCGTCAAGTCATACGATTAGTTTGCTGGATAATGGACGATAAAACAAAAACCAACAAGCCATAATAGGGAAGCTTGTTGGTTTTTGCTACTTATTTTCGTCATGAGCGACGATTTCTTTTAAAATACGATACAAACGATGTTGCCGAGCCTCGCTTTGCTGCAACAATAATGTCATGCTCTCCCAAACCCATTTCTTGGATCTTAAAAAACCTTCCTCTTCGTCTTCAAAAAATAGGTTTATGTTTACTTCTAATGCTTTAGCGATCTTTTCAATTGTTTGCAGTTTTACATTCTGCTCGCCGCGCTCCAGCCTTCCAATATAGGATGGGGTGGAACCAATCTCTTCGGCTAAACGTTCCTGTGTCCAATTTTTCGCCTGACGATATAGTTTGATTTTAGCACCGACAAGGATGACAATAGAAGCTTCCATAGAATCATCAACACCTCTCATATAGAAGTGTAGACGATTATTAGAAAAGGCATGAGGTACTTCTAAGGACATTTTGTATTTTAAATTGTCCTTAATGAAAGAATGGGCTATACTAAATTTGGCAGGATATGGTGGGTGGTTTTTAGATTTCGCGAAATTCAAAAAAGAAGCAAATGGTATAGCTGAAAAGGGGAAGCCATCAGATATACAAAAGAGAAACGACACCAGTATGCATGAACCCTGGAGAAATATAAAAACAGGGGGATCTGGTTTGGTTGAAAATAAGCTACTCGGAAAAATAGAATTTCTTCGTAACGAATTGAATTTGCTGGCAAAGGAATTGGGTATACGATCACCGGAGGTGGTTAAAAAGTCGGCAGAGCTCGATAAAGCCCTTAATGAATATGAACATTGGAAACGCACCAAACTAATAATCCGGCAAAGTAGAGTACGAGGAAAATTTGAAGGGTTTTCGGGGCAAGTTGGAGACTCGAGTTGTAGACGGATTGTCTATTCTTCTCTTTCCAACTCAAAGGACTCTTCTTTATGATCGGATCGCTCTTCCTCGGCGTGCTCATCCATCACGATTTCTTGCCCTTGTAGTTCCTCAAACTCCAGTGCCGAATTAATCTCGGATTGCCGGGCTGCCATCTCCTGCAATTTTTGTTCAAATTCAAAAGGCTTGTCTATTTCGTTCAGAGCAGCCGTTAGCTGATCGTGCGTATCTTTTTGCTTTTGTTCAGCATCATGCAGCAAAGAAGGGATTTTTTCAATGGCATTCTCGATTCGGGAAATGTTGCCCAATTCTGATTCTCCTAAATCAATGGCGTAGTTTTTCGCTCCTTTGATTTCCAGATGCATATTGTACATCGATTGGCGGGCAAGCAAAAGTTCAAATCCGCGATAAGATCCGATTCGTACCGATTCATCAGGTTGCAATTCCGTCATGTTGAAAAGGAGGAGAAGCATTTCGCCTGCCTTTGGGCGTTCCGTAAAGGTTTTTCCATCCAATTCCATGACAAAAGATTGGTTCATGGACTGGCGGGATAAGTGAATGTCTGCTTGTAAATCCTTGATTTCATGTTGTATCTTTTCGATTAATTGCGGATATTGCTTGATTTTGCCCTCCAGCATCATACGTTCGTTATGCCAATTGGATTGCAGCAGTTTCAGGCGAATGACCTCGTTGTCTATCTGCATTTTCTCCGCAAGCAATGGATTCGCGGTTGCAATAGCTTTTACCTCGGCGGCAGAAAGAACCGTTTCATCGGCATCTTCACAGGAGCGGGAAATGCTTTTTCCTGTCATGACCTGGGAGATATAGCGAAGTTTTTGTTCCTGGATTTGCCACAGGTAAGAGTCGAAAGTCCCTTTCGTGACATAACGGAAAATCTGGACGACTTCATTCCGATTGCCTTGCCGAAGGATACGGCCATCACGCTGCGTAATGTCTGCCGGTCGCCAGGGGCAATCCAAGTGGTGAGCAGCAATGAGACGATCTTGCACATTGGTACCAGTTCCCATTTTTTGAGTCGATCCAAGCAATATCCGGACTTCGCCGCGGCGAACTTTTTCAAAAAGTTCCTCCCGCTGCACATCGGTCTTCGCATCATGAATAAAAGCGATTTCTTGTTCAGGTACACCGAAATGAGACAGTTGGGCTTTTACCTCATCGTACACGTTAAATTGTCCCGGTTTCGGAGTGCCGCTGTCGCAAAAAATTACTTGAGTAAGCTGGTCATCCTGGGTTTTCTTCCAAATGTCAAAAACGTTGGAAATACAGCGATTCAGTTTAGAGTCCGGATCGGAGGGGGCTTCTTCGTCCACGAGTCGGGGATCAATGGACATGAGTTTTGCTTCGTGTGTCAGCTTCAGCATATTGTCTTCCGTAGCATCCACTTCGTTGTTCCGTATTTTCTCTGCTCGCTCGACAAATTCGTTCATCATCATTTTTTGATAAGGAGTGCACTCGCTGACAACGATGGTTGCTTTACCGCCTTCCAACTGTGGGGTAGGAAGTTTCAGCATGTCGGCAGTCTGAATATCGGCAACCAGACGAAATAGGCTCATCAGTTCCGGCAAGTTATGAAATTTGGCAAAGCGGGATTTCATTCGGTAGCCGCTGCCTTCCGGGGTAATCTCCAACGAGGTGACGACCTCACCGAACGTTGCGGCCCAGTTGTCGAAAAAGTGTAATCCCAATTTTTGCAGCAAATGTGGTTGAAGGTAGCGCTGCATGACATACATCTCGGACATGCTGTTACTGATCGGAGTGCCAGTAGCAAAAACGACGCCGCGGCCGTTGTTGATTTCCTGCAAATATTGGCATTTCAGCAGCATGTCCGTCGCTCGTTGGCTGCTGGATTTACCGATGCCGGCAACGTTACGCATTTTAGTGAATGTGAAGCAATTTTTATACGCATGCGCCTCGTCGACAAATAACATATCCACACCAAGCTGCTCGAAGGTAATCAAATCGTCTTTTTTGCCTTCATTGACTAAACGCTCCAGACGGGATTTCAGGTTGTTCTCGAAAACGACCATCTGCTTAATGCTCCAGTTGTCTCCCTTTTCTTTTTTCATCTGGTCAATCATCTGGGAGACGTTGCGGATTTCATCTTGCAGGAGCTGTTCCTGGCGTTTCTTGGAGATGGGGATTTTCTCAAATTGGCTGTGGCCGATGATGATGGCATCGTAATCTCCCATCGCAATCCGTGAGACAAAGCGCTGGCGATTGGCCAGAGCAAAATCCTTTCTTGTCGTTACCAAAATATTTGCAGCAGGGAAGAAACGTAGAAATTCATTGGCCCATTGTTCGGTTAAGTGGTTTGGGACGCAGTACATCGGTTTTTGGATCGCGCCGATACGCTTCAAGTACATGCCTGCGGCAATCATAGCGGCGGTTTTGCCCGCGCCGACTTCATGAGCCATAAGGGCAGTGCCGGAATAGATAATTCGGGCCGCGACATCCTTTTGGTGCTTCCGCAACGCCATTTCCTCATTCATGCCTTGGAACACCAGATGATCGCCATCATAAGTACGAGGACGGATCGTGTTAAACTTATCGTTGTAAATAGCAAGCAACGTATCCGCCCGTTCCTTGTCTCGGAACAACCAGGCTCCAAAGGCTTCTTTCATTTGCTGTTGTTTGGCACGGGCAATCATCGTTTCTTTGGCGTTAACCACGTATTTGACCTGCTCCTTGCCATTGCTGTCCAAGTAGGTGACCGGATCTCGAATCGTAATACTTTGCAAATTCAAACTGCTTTCAAAAATCTCGTAGGCGTTCGCTCGATGGGTACCGTAGGTCTGGTTTGCCTTGATGGAGTTTCGCTCCAACGTTTTACCGGATACGCGCCACGTATTGGTATATTCCAAATATTCCACGTCGATGGTACGGGCTCTTTGAAACGCTTGGGTCGTCCCAAAGGTTTCATACATAAAATCGCGGTAATAGCGTACGGGAATCCACGGGCTGCCAATGCGAAAATCGATATCGCCCGGCAACAGCGGGGCAGGTTGAACGCGGGATAACGCCGCTACATTACGCTCGAACAAGTCAGGAAATTCTTGCGCCTTTAACGTGGCGTAAGCTAACTTATCTTTCACATTGCCGGACAAATATTCCTCGTCCAGCTCCCATCCTTCCTCTTCGTCACCGGTATATTTTTGTGGATTCAGGAAGATGCGATCCCCTAGTTCTTCCCGTATTTCGGCGACCGATTTGCCGCATAAGTGGGCAATATACGGCAAGTCAACTCGTAACCGTTGATTTAAACAAATTTGCAAGGCTTCCAGGGCGCTATCCGCTTGGTCCGGCAGGCGGTTCATTCTAATGGTTGGGCGAGAAAAGATAGCAGCCTTCGCCCATGTTTTATCCGAAGTCTGATCTTCGATGGAGCGCAAGAGCGGCAGTTGATCATCATCGGTAAAAGCGGCCGTATTCGCTCGATCGTTGATAAAACCGTGTTGCTGGACAAAGCGGTCGTATACCTGATTGAGTTGCTGCTGGGCTTTCTTTAGCTCCGTTTCATCGTATCCGGATTCGTGGGATTGGATATAAATAACATCCAAGAGAGCCGACTTGATTTCGCACAATCCCTTGATGCGATCGGCTTTTTTGCCTTTGATGTCCTGCGGTAACAAATAGCCATTCTCGCAGTAAAAAATTTGACCTTCTTGAATGATATAGGTAAAGTTTTTGGTTCCAGGAGGAGCCTTGATTGGTTTGACTTCTTCCTCATCCAACACATCCGGCAAGTTTGTTTCCCATGTTTTTTCCGATGCGCCGGGTAAGGAGGCTTGTAGCGTACTGAGTGCTTGCTCCAGCAGGGGAGATAGTTCCTGGTTGTCATGCGGCACACAAGCTGTAGTCTGCTCCGGCCCATACATGCCGTGATCCCAAACCATTCGTCCCAGCACCATTTCAGGATGAGAGAGATAGTAACGGTTGATCGGCACGCCATCTTCGGTAAAACCGGTAAACACCCATTCTGGCATGTCTTCCTTTTTCAACGACTTCAGCGGCTGCTCCCGTTTTTGCAGAAAGACGATGTCTGTCGTGACTTCGGCTCCGGCCAGCGATTGAAAGGTTGTATTAGGCAGGCGTACAGCTCCGATCAGGTTCGCTTTTCGCGCCAGCACTTCCCGAACGGAGGAATCCTGTTTGTCCAGTGTCCCTCTGCTGGCGATAAAGGCCAAGATCCCGCCAGGTTTGAGCAGGTCCAAAGATTTGACGAAAAAATAATCATGGATCAGGTAATTGCTGGTGTAGCGCCGGTCAAATACACGAATATTGTGAAACGGAATATTGCTGAAAATAGCGTCAAAATGATTGTCCTGAAAATCGACCGTTTCAAAGCCCTGTAGATGTATAGTTGCTTGAGGATATAGCTGTCGTGAGATTCTACCGGTGATGCTGTCCAGTTCCACGCCATGAAGCTCGGCCTGTTGCCAATCCAGAGGCAAAACTGAAAAGAAATTTCCGGTTCCCATGGAGGGCTCAAGCAATTTGCGGCCTGCTCCATCCGTAAGGCCAAAACGATGCAACGCGGCATGGATGTGTTCAATAAGGAATGGCTCGGTATAAAAAGCCGTGATCGTGGAGTTTCGCGCTGCTGCATATTCCGTTTCATCCAGCAATTGTTTCAGTTCCTGATACTCGGTCTCCCAACCGGACGCGGATGGATGAAAGGCATTGGCCAAACCACCCCATCCAACATAACCGGCCAGAATCTGTTGGTCTTCCGGGCTTGCCTGGCGATTTTCTTGTTCCAGTTGTTTGAGCAGCCGAATGGCTTCTATATTCCGTTTGAATTTACTTTTTGGGCCTGAAACGTAAGGGGAAGCCTCCGGGTTAAAGCGATAATTGACAGCATTGCTGGAAACGGGGGAAGCGGGTATATTCGATACGTTAATGACTGTTGCGTGATTTTCGTATTCCGTTTCGAGATCTGGAACATCTTGATTCGTGACTTCTTCAAGCGTTACGGTTGTCTGGTCGCCTGCATCCTGTTGTTCCAGTTCCAAAGCATAATCGAACAATGTCCACCCCGGTTCAACGGGAGGGAAGGGAGCAAAGTTCTCATCATAACGACCATCCCGGATCAGTTCTAAAATCTTGGTGGCGACTTTATTCCAAGTGAAAGTACTTTGAAGTTCGTCATCCGTATCTACCCAATACAACTCGATCCCTTTGCCGTTGTAGTCGAATCCGCGTAACCCGTTGCCGAACTCTCCTCTAGCGCCGCCGATTCCGTAAAGGGACTTGAGCAATGCGGCCAGTTTAGCCGTTTTTACGGGTTGGGGTTCCTCTGTAACAAATTGATACACACGCGGTTTGATCACCAATCCGCCTCGGTCGCTGCGCAGCAGGTGTTCCAGCATATCTTCGGCGTCATGCCTGATGCTGTCGGTCTCCTGTTTAGGTGCAAAAAAAGAACCGCTGACAGGCGGTTCAGGATTCGGCTTTGATTTGGTTATCTCGGTTTCAGTACGATGTCGTTCAGTACCAGTTCCTCGGCTGTGGACTTGATCTGATTCAGGTGGCGTGTCCGCTCCAAAATGTCTTCGGTCTGCGGAATCGGACGAAGTCGGAGAAGCTGTTCGGTGAGCTGGTTCATCTTCTCGTTGGCTTCCTGATCCGCCTGATGCATTTTTTTCATCAGGTTCCCTTGCATTTTTAAGCTCATGAACCTCTGTGGATGATGATTGCGTAAATAGTTCAGCGCCATTCGCCCGTATTTGCCCAGGGGCTGTTGGTCGGCCTCCGCTTGATTGGAGATTTGCAGTTGGGGATAAAGCAGACCGTCCGTCTGTTCGGAATAATTCAGATTCGCCTTGATTTCGGTCATGTGTCATACTCCTTTCCAGTTCCAAGATTTTGACATGTCTCCCGATGTCCAGCAAGATTTCTTTGGATAACTCGGTGACGATTCCGCCGAGCCGGGACATGAGAGGCACGGTATTCCAATGAGGGATCGTATCAAAGGCTGGAGAGATGATGGATTCCGGTATGCCACAGCGCTGATGAATGAAAAAACGACTGCTCGCTTCAATTAACTCCAACATTTGATCTTCAATGCCCCCGGTAGGAAGCGAACCAAACAGATGATCAGCCATGTCCAGTTCCATATCCTGCATAGAATCATCCAAAGAATCCATGCTTTGTCTGACCATCATGCCAATACATTCGCTAAGATTATCGGTATCGTAGGAGGAAAGTCTTCCTGCCAATTCGGCCATATCCAGATGCTCCAAACGCCATGTTTTTGGCGCGGCCTTACCGTAAGTTTGGGTTACGTCAAATAAATAATCAAGCGTTAAACGAGTCTCCCGATAATCACAGACAGCGATCGCTTTTTCTCCTTTGGTAACAAAACGCCCCAATTTGTTCCAAAGAGGTAAGGAAGCCAGCATGGTCGCATTGGGGTTTTGCATATAGATCAACAGGGCATTGTCGAAGGAATATTTATAAATCCCGGAAGCAAAGGTCAGATAGTCCGTCCAGGCTTCAGGTGTATTGGAAATGTAAGCTACTCCGGATTCGTATAACGATTTCAATTGTTTAGCGCGTGCCATATGGTTGTCCTCCTTCCTCCATGGTTCGAATTGCGGTTTTAGTGCTCCAGTTCATCCCATACATCTCTGCCGTGGTTAGTGAAAGGTTGAAACGATGTCCAACTCTGCGATAAATCAGAGGCGTAGGAAGAGTAGCGAAGTTTAACCGCTTCAAAAAAGTAGGGCAGTAAGCCGTTGTCGAATAGATAGTAGGGGCTGTAATGACGGGCGTCCTCTTCGCTTTCTCCCGTATAGCCGGTGTATAAATTAAATGCTAATCGCGTGAGACGAGAAGTGGTTCCTGTTTGCCAACTTTCGTTCAATCCCTCTAGTCGGATGCTATCTTCCTTGAAATCGTAAAGATCGTTGATATTTTTGCGGGTGTCTTCTGTCAGGCCCAGGAGATAAAAGAGGGCCTTACGATAAGGATCATGCTGACGATGAGCGCGGATCACGTTTCCTTCATAAAACTGTTCATGGGCAAGGTCTTTAAACATCATTGAAATTCCTCCTTGTCTGGATCGTGGTTTTCTTTGGGGTGTTGCGAGAAATATAAGGCCAGCGCTTTGTCGATGATTTCTTCGACTTCCGCCACTTTGCTATCCGGCGTAAAGTATTTGGTGTAAATTTTATGTTTCAACTTAAAAGGGGCGGGGGTTTTGCTTTTCGGTCTCCGGGTGGCTTCTCCGGAAAGAATGGCCTTAATTACCTGTTCATTACAATTGCGGTTTTCGGACTTTCCTCTTAGTAACTCAGATTTTTTCATGTCCACCTTGTAGCCTTGTTCCTGAATCAAGACTTCTACTGTTTGCTGTTCTTCCGGTTTTAAATAAGACAAATCTACAGCAGGGCGTAGTCTGATTTCTCCCTGATCGACTCGTTCTAACAACTCAGGGACTAAATGATTGAGACGTAAATAACGCTTGATGTTGGTAGGACTCATATCGTTTTTATGAGAAACCTCATAGACACTTTTGCCGCGGTGTCCCACTGGGACACCTTCGCTGTTTTCCCCGTCATCACCGGGAATTTCGGCATTTTCAATTTCGTTTATCCTACCTTGTTTCTGTCTAGCTTCCTTACAAGCTTCAAGCTGCATATGCAGGGCACGAGCCAGTTCGCTGGGCAGCATATCCTGGATAGAACGTTGATGGAAATTAGTGTCCACCACGATGATGACGGCTTCGGCCTCTGTAAGATTGTCCATTATAATAGAAGGAACAGAGATTAAACCGGCAGCTTTCGCGGCATTCACACGGTTATGTCCGGACAGGATTTCATAACCATTGGGTTCTTTTGGTCGGACGATGATCGGAATCAACACTCCGTTTTCCATGACACTCTCAACTAGTTCATCCAGCTTATTCCCTTCATATAACTTGAAGGGGTGATTATGAAACGGAACCAGGTCAGATAGAAGTAGCTGGGTTACACCTGTTCCGGTCACGGTTTCGGGTACTTTTGATTCCTCAGATAACAGCAGCAGTTCATCAATACTGGAGAGCTTGGGCGTAGGGCGTTTACTTGCCATTTTGGATCAACTCCTTCGCCAAGCTTTGATAAGCCAAGGCTACTTTGGATTTTGGATGAAACTCGATAATGCTTTGACTGTAAAAGTTGGCTTCCCCGACTTTAACAGAAAGCGGGATTTGCACATCGAAGATACGGAAAGTTTCCCGGTAGTAAACTTTCACAAGACGAAAGGCTTCCTTGTATAAGTTCGTTCGGGTATCGCACATGGTCATTAAGATGCCCTCGATACCAATCCTTGGATTAATGCGTTTTTTCACTTTGACGATAATTTTAAGCAATTGGGTCAAACCCGTGGCGGACCATAGTTGCGGATTGACTGGAATAAGTACTCGGTCGCTGGCCGCGAGTGCGTTGATTGTCAGCAAGCCAAGGGAAGGATTCGTATCGATAATGATGTAATCGTATTTATGTTTCATCGGTTCCAGTAGGGAAGCCAACGTTTTCTCCCCACCCATTTCATCCCGTAGATTGATTTCGGCAACGGACAATTCGATGTTGCTCGGAATCAGGTCGATGTTACCGTGAGAATGAATGTACTCGTCGGGAGTCGGAAGCGGCTCATCGCTCATGATGGCATTCATGATATTAAACATCGAGAGCTTGAGTTGATCCGGATTTTCAATGCCAAAGCACATCGTCAAATTGGCCTGCGGGTCAAAATCGACTAGCAATACTTTTTTTCCTTCATTGGATAAGGCATAAGCTAAGTTGTAGGCGGTCGTAGTTTTACCGGTTCCGCCTTTTTGGTTTGCAATAGTAATGACCGTTGTTTTGGACATATACAACACCCTCCCAGGAGCATGCGCTCCGAATAATGTGTCAATGGTAGGGAGCGGGCTTGATCTTCTTTAGTTCTCTCCGAGTTCTCTCGAACGTTCTAAAATCTCATCTTTTTTGAGGAAATCCCCAAAGCCTTTTGAATCCTGAAAAAAACAGAAAAACCCGCGAAGAACCTTGATTTTACAAGGCTTTTCGCGGGTTCTAAATTCTTCTTCCTTGACTTAACTTCCGCATGTGTTATAATAACACTCGCGACTCAAAATCGTGAGGGAAACCGTGGGGGTTCGAGTCCCTTCACCGGCATTCAATTTCATAACGGGATGTAGCTCAGCTTGGTAGAGCACCTGGTTTGGGACCAGGGGGTCGCATGTTCGAATCGTGTCATCCCGATCACGGAAGCCATCGAAATTTTCGGTGGCTTTTTTGCTGTATAAATATGTAATCCCCAGGTCACAATAAAAGAAAAAGACAGGGAATAGAAGGGGATTATCGTGAATGCAACTCGGATCAAGAAACAACTGCAAAAGCAGTGGCGGCGTTTGAAACGCCGGTCGTTAACGTTAGGGTTATCTTCGCTGTTGATCGCGATCGTGTGGGTCAGCATGTATTTGCCGGACAAGGTACAAAGCTTGCTAAGCTCCAAACCGCCAGTGGCCATAGAAACGCTTCAATATTATCAGCAGTCCGAAGGGATGAGCGATCCGGAGGATTCGAACTTTTGGAAACTGCTTAACAAATCCAAGCAAATTAATGAAGTGGTCGTCCGCCACAGTTATGTTTGCGGCGAAGAGGAACGGTCGTTAGGCAAGCTGAACGTGGATGAAATATATAATTTGCTGAATGATCACCCGTCCTGGAAGGGACAATTTGAAGGGCAGGGCAAAGTCGTTTTGAACGAAACGATTCATGATCTTTCGCCGGCCTGCAAACAACGGGCCTACATGAGTTTGGACAAGGACGGCAATTTGTCTTTGTTTGACGGACCGCCCGAACAGGAGAAAGTCATTAAGACGTTTTTTCAGCTGGACATCAACTCCATGGAGTCTTCCTTGCCGGACGATGCGTTAAGACATTTGTATGACGGCATTCGCATTCAGGACATCGACGAATATAACAGCGTCCTGTCCACGTTCAGCGATTACGCGCGTGAAGGATGACGGCCGATGCTAAAAGAAAAGGATCCCTTATGTCAGGATGACATTCGGGATCCTTTTGTCGTATCCGGTTTAAAGTTAAAACGTGATGGTCCAATTCCGCGTATCCGGGAGCTGACCGGACTGCAGGCCGGTGATGGTGTCATACAGCTTCTGGGACAACTCGCCGATTTTTTTGTCGTTGACAGCCATCGTATGCTCGTTCCAGTGGAGCTCGCCGACCGGCGAAATAACCGCTGCCGTACCGGTACCGAACACCTCTTCCAGTTGTCCTTGCTTGTAGGCTTCGTAAATTTCCTCGATGGATAGTTTCCGTTCTTCGACCGGAACTCCCCAATCCTTCAGTAGCGTAATGACGGAGTCGCGCGTCACGCCTTCCAGGATGCTGCCGTTAATTTCCGGCGTGATGACCGTGCCCGCGATTTTGAAGAAAATGTTCATGCTGCCCACTTCTTCGATATATTTCTTTTCGATGGCATCCAGCCAGAGCACCTGCGAGAAGCCTTCTTTTTTGGCGTTTTCCTGGGCTTTGATGCTTGCCGCATAGTTGCCTGCGGCCTTGGCATACCCGATCCCGCCGCGAACCGCGCGGGTATAGGAGCTTTCCACGTTGATTTTGACCGGTTCCAGGCCTCCCGAGTAATAAGCGCCTACCGGCGACAGGATGACGATGAGCTGATACGTGTACGAGGACCGTACCCCCAAGCATGGCTCCGTGGCGATGATAAATGGGCGGACGTACAAGGACGTGCCCTTCTCGGTAGGAATCCAGCTTTTATCGATCTCGATCAAGGTTTTGATCGCTTGGATGACGAACTCCCCGTCGACTTCAGGGATCCCCAGCCGGTCGTTCGAACGGTTCAAGCGTTCCATGTTTTTGTCCGGTCTGAACAGCAGCACCTTGCCGGAGTCGGTCATGTAGGCTTTCAGCCCCTCGAAAACGGCCTGCCCATAATGAAACACCATGGCCGCAGGGTCCAACGCGATCGGAGCGTAAGGAACGATCCTTGGATCATGCCAGCCCTTCTCCGTATGGTAATCCATGATAAACATGTGGTCGGTAAAATATTTCCCGAAACTCAAATTGCTGCTGTCCGGCTTGTTTCCCGGCGTGGTGGTTAATTGGATTTTGATCTCATCGCTCATAGTCATGCGCTCCTATCGTACATTTATAATAATGTCTACTATAGATAACAAAAAATGATTGGTCAATTCAATGTTATCAATTAAAATAATAGATATCAACTATGGTGGAGGATCGGTCCATGGATTTTCGTCTGCTTGAGTATTTTCTGGCGGTTTGCGAAGAGCTGCATTTTACCAAGGCCGCCGTAAAGTTGGGCATCAGCCAGCCTACGCTTAGCCAGCAAATCCGGTTGCTCGAGGAAAGGGTCGGAACGCCGTTATTCCAACGGATCGGCAAAAAAAATTATTTGACGGAAGCCGGCATGACGTTAAAAGAGCACGCATTAAACATTTTTCACGAATTGGAACAAGCCCAAACCGAAATTAACGAACTCAAGGGGATGCAAAGGGGAAAACTTACCATCGGATGCTCGGGCAACCATCTGCTGACGCAAACGCTCATTTCCTTCCATCAAAAAATGCCGGGCATCTCGATCTCCGTGCACGAGCTCGCGACCGAAGAAACCAAGAAGGGACTGATCGACAACAAGCTGGATCTTGGGGTGGTGTTTCTGCCATTGGACGACGAACAATTGGTCAGCATGGAGCTTTATACCGAGGAGCTTTGCCTTGCGGTTTCCGCCAAACACCGGCTGAGCCGCCAGGCTGCCGTCAAGCTGGAGGATCTTACGCTGGAGTCGCTGGTGCTGTTCCCGGAAAAATTTCTGGTGCGCCAAATGGTGGACGCTTACAGCAAAGAGGCCGGACATCGCCTGCATCCGATCATCGAGCTGTCGACCATGGATTCGATGCTGCAATTGGTCAAGCTGAACGTTAGCTGCACGATTTTGCCGAAATCGTATTTGAACATGATCCTTCACTCGGATATTGCCATCATCCCGATCGTCCATCCCGTACCGCAGAAAAAGGTGGGCATCGTATACCGCAAGCAAAAATTTTTGAACGCCGCAATGGTCGCTTTCATCCACGAACTGACGCAAACCTACAATTCTGCCCATACGCTGCAAAAGATGTAATCGATTGTCGGGGTACAAAACATCGGAGAGCATCGCTTTGAAATGACAAGCCGCGCGAAGTCCGACAAATTTCTGCTTTATGAACATATGATTAGCGGCGGCCGAATGCCTGCCGATAGACGTTTTTCTGCTAGGGTCATAGACTTGATACGAAGTTTTACATTATAATGAATAGAACGAATACATATGTTCGCTTTCAATTTAGGGGAGAGAATTCATTTGCGCATATTAGGGATCGACCCGGGGATCGCCATCGTAGGCTTTGGTTTCATCGATCAAGCCGGAAGCAAGCTGACCCCGGTGCAATACGGCTGCATTCAGACCGAGGCTCACACGCCCGACGAAGAGCGGCTGCTGCATGTGTACGAAGCCATGATTCAACTGATCGATAAATATCAACCGGAATGCGTTGCTTTTGAAAAGCTGTTTTTCAACCGGAACGTCACGAATGCGATGCTCGTCAGCCAGGCGCGCGGAGTTTTGATCTTGGCGGCCACCCAGCGCGGCTTGCCTATCGCGGAATATACGCCGATGCAGGTGAAGCAGGCCATAGTCGGTTACGGCAAGGCGGAGAAAAAGCAGGTTCAGGAAATGGTTCGGATGTTTCTGAGGCTGCAGGCCGTGCCGAAGCCCGATGACGTGGCGGATGCCTTGGCCGTGGCGGTTTGCCACGCCCATTCGCACGCGTTAAATTCGAAAATAAACGAGGTATTGCGAAAATGATCGATTTTTTAAGAGGGCCGATGGTCCATCTGGAAAATGAATATATCGTGCTGGACGTTCAAGGGGTAGGATACCGCGTATTCTGCCCTAATCCTTTTGTATTCGCCAAAACGGAAGGACCCGTGACCGTGTACACCCACCATCATGTCCGGGAGGACGCGATCCTGTTGTTCGGTTTCCCGACCCGGGAGGAGCAGAGGCTGTTCCGCAAACTGATCGACGTCTCGGGAATCGGTCCGAAGGTCGCATTGGGCATTTTGGCCGGAGGCACGCCGGAGCAACTGGTTACGGCCATTTACCAAGAGAACATCACGTTCCTGACGAAAATGCCGGGGATCGGCAAAAAAACGGCGCAGCGCATGGTCCTGGACCTTAAGGACAAGCTTGACGGCTTCGGCACGGCTTCGCTGGCGACCGGACTGTTTGCGGTGCCCGAGCCCGAGGAAGGTGACGGATCGGCCTGGTCCGAGGCGCGGGAAGGCCTCAAGGCGCTGGGATACACGGATGCGGAGCTGGATCGGGTATGGCTCAAAATCAAGGATGAAACGGCGTTCGGAGATTCGGTGGACGTATTGATGAAAAAAGCGCTGAAGCTGCTTTATGCGGGGTAATCGAAGCATTCGGCTGCTGGGAGAGGGGCGACAGGAATGGATGACCGGATCATATCGGCAAATTTAATGATGGAAGACCAGGCGGTGGAGCTGAGCCTTCGCCCCCGGTATTTGAACGAATATATCGGACAGAACCAAGTAAAGGAAAACCTGAAAATTTATATCGAAGCCGCCAAGATGCGCAACGAGGCATTGGATCACGTGCTGCTGTACGGGCCTCCGGGGCTCGGCAAAACGACTTTGGCCAACATTATCGCCAACGAGCTCGGCGTCAATTTGCGCACCACCTCCGGGCCTGCGATCGAGCGTCCCGGCGATTTGGCGGCGCTGCTGACCAACCTGCAGGAAGGGGACGTGCTGTTCATCGACGAGATCCACCGGCTGCACCGTACGGTGGAAGAGGTGCTGTATCCGGCGATGGAGGATTTTGCGCTCGACATTATGATCGGCAAAGGCCCGAGCGCGCGCTCCGTCCGATTGGACCTGCCGCCGTTTACGCTGATCGGGGCGACGACCCGGGCGGGTCTGTTGTCCGCTCCGCTGCGCGACCGCTTCGGCGTCGTCAGCCGGCTCGAATTTTACAACGTGGATGAACTCAGCTACATCGTATCGCGCGGCGCCGACATTTTCGGCATCGAAATCGTGGGGGATGCGGCCGAGGAAATCGCTTTGCGTTCCAGAGGCACGCCGCGGATCGCGAACCGCCTCCTGAAAAGAGTCCGGGACTACGCCCAGGTGCGGGGGGACGGCATGATTACGCCGAAAATCGCGGAAGAATCGCTGAAAATGCTTCAAGTCGACCCGCGCGGCTTGGACCAAATCGACTACAAAATGCTTACTTCGATGATTACGAGCTTCAAGGGCGGGCCGGTCGGCCTCGATACGATAGCGGCCACCATCGGCGAAGAAAGCCAAACGATCGAGGATGTGTACGAGCCGTACCTGCTGCAGATCGGTTTCCTGCAGCGGACGCCCCGGGGCAGGATCGTGACGGCTGCGGCCTATCAGCACCTAGGACTGCCGATGCCCGATCCCCGTTAAATCAATCGCGATTTTAACATTAATTTTGATAAAGACTTCATGGGATGCAAGGAGGAATATTACGAGTGCGAAAATCGACGGTACCGAAGGTAGTTACATGGTGTGGCAAAGGTCTTTTGGCCGTATTGCTGGCCGCCGGCGGCTTGCAGTTGTCCGGCAAGGCATCGGCTCTTTCGGCCGACCAGATCCGGGTCGGTTTGTTCATGGATTTAGGCAGCACGTATAAATCCACGCAGGCGGCAGTGACGCTTTCCTCCGGACAAGCTTGGTCCGTAGGATTCAAAGCGGCCGGAGGGCCATCCTCCGCCTTTGCGCTTGCCGCCGGAGAAGAAGCGCGCTTCAGCATCGACGGCTTTCGCGTGAAGGTGCTGGAAACGAAGGATTTTTCGGCCGCCTCCGCGGCCTACAAAAAACTGGCGGCTACGGCGGACAAGCCGTTTCTGTTTGCGGCCCAGACCTCCGCAGGACAAGTGTACCAGCTATATGCCGGGCCTTATGCAAGCGAGCAGGCGGCCGCTACAGGAGCAGCCCGCACGGCCAAAACCGCGGCCGCTTATCTGGAGGGGCAGGTTCCCGCGGTGAAGGGCCCGAAGCATTTGACCGCCGGTTCTTACGATACGGAAGCGCAAGCGGCGGCAGCCGCAAGCTCCATCAAGGATGCCGGATTTGATGCGATGGTCGCGCTGGAGCAGACGGCCGACGGCGGCAGCCGCTACGCGGTTTGGGTCGGGGAAGCGGCAAACGATCAGGATTTGGCCGCCCTGTCAAGCTCCGCGGCGGCGCAATTGCCGCAATTTGCGCTCTCGAACGCCGATGCCGGCCTTCCGGGTTTGATCATCCGGCAGGATGTCGGCCAAGGGCAACCCGTCAAGCATTTTCAGGTCAGCGGCAAAGACGTCAAAGCATGGGCTTCGAGCAGCGGCTCGGAACTGAAGGTAAAGGAAAGATCAAACCGTTCTTACCGCGGGGCGATGGAGATCAGCGTTTTGAACGGACAGCTGGCGCTTGTCAATGAGCTGCCGTTTGAAGAGTACCTCTATTCGGTCGTCGGCGGCGAGGTGCCGTCCTCGTGGCCTGCGGAAGCACTGAAAGCCCAAGCGGTCGCCGCGCGCAGTTATGCGGAATTTCAAGTGGGGCAAAGCAGCAAGTTTAAAATCGCGGACGTCGTCGACACGACGCTGAGCCAGGCTTACAACGGGGTTTCTTCCGAATCCCCTAGCGTGGTCGAAGCAGTCGACGCAACCCGCGGCGAAGTGATCCGGAAAGACGGGAAAGTGGTCGAGGCGGTGTTTTCCTCCAACGCCGGCGGCGCGTCGGCCGATCCTTCCGAAGTGTGGAACAGCGGCGGGGATGCGTTCGCCAGCGTGCCAAGCGAGGGGGACACGGCCGCGGCGAAGGGCCAAAAAATGTGGTACCATGTGCTGCTCCCTTCCGGCGTCAGCGGCTATGTGCGCGAAGACAACGTAAAAGAGACCGGCACGTTTACCGGCGGCGGACTCGCCAAAGTGACCGTGACGGCCAAAGATACGAACGTTCGCCCGCTGCCGCTGATCCAGTCCGATAAAAGTCCGGTCACCAAAATGAATCCCGGCGATACGGCGGTCTTGCTGGAAAAAGTGAACGAATCCGGCACGTACTCCTGGGTTCGCGGGCCGTTTACGTCGGCCGAGCTGCTTAAAAGCCTGCAGGGCAAAACCCAGACGTCGCCTCCTTCCCCGATCGTGACTCTGGACGTCTCGAAACGCGGGCCCTCGGGCCGAGCGACGGAAATCAAGGCCAACGGCCAGGTTCTCGACGTAAAATATCCGGACCTGTTCCGCTCGGCGCTGGGAAGCCTTCCAAGCACCTTATTTGATATTGTCCAAACCGGGAGCTATACTGTACGGAGTGCCGACGGCACGACGGCCAAAAAGACCGGTTCGTCCGGCGTTGCCGTCGTCTCGGCTTCCGGCCAAAGCACCCTTGCAGGCGGAGGAACGGTCATCCTGAACGGGGACGGCAGCGCACGCAGCGTCGACGAAAACGAAGGTTTTATGTTCGTCGGCCGCGGCAACGGGCATGGCCTCGGACTCTCGCAATGGGGAGCGAAAGGGATGGCTGACGAAGGGTATGGTTATCAGGATATATTGAAACACTATTACCAGAACGTAACTATTACGAAGGAATGACGCAATATGAACGTAGACTTGTACGATTTTAACCTGCCGGAAGAATTGATTGCACAGACGCCGCTCAAGGAGCGGACGGCATCGCGTCTATTGACGCTGAACAAGCAAAACGGGGCGATTGCCCATCATACATTCAAGGATATCGTGGACCAGCTGCATCCCGGCGATACGCTTGTGCTGAACGATACGCGGGTCATTCCCGCGAGATTGTTCGGGACCAAGGAAGATACGGGCGCCAAAGCGGAAGTGCTCCTGCTGAAAAACCTCGGCGAAGACCGCTGGGAAGCGCTCGTCAAACCGGGCAAAAAGCTGAAGCCGGGCACGACGATCGTTTTCGGGGACGAGCTGAAAGCCGTCATCGAAGATGAAGCCGACATGGGCGAACGCGTGCTGAAGTTTTATTATAAAGGGATTTTCCAGGAGATTTTGGACCGGCTCGGCCAGATGCCCCTGCCTCCGTATATCAAGGAGAAACTGGATGACCGGGAACGGTATCAGACCGTATATTCCCGCCATGAGGGCTCTGCGGCCGCGCCGACAGCCGGGCTTCATTTCACGAAAGAACTTCTCGAGGAAATCGAGCGCAAGGGCGTCACGATCGCCTATTTGACGCTTCATGTCGGGCTGGGCACCTTCCGTCCGATGTCCGTCGACAAGGTCGAAGACCATGTGATGCACGCGGAGTATTATTCCGTTTCGCAGGAAACGGTCGACGTCTTAAACGCTGCGCGCAGCCGGGGCGGACGCATCATTGCCGTCGGCACGACTTCGTGCCGGACGCTTGAAACGCTTGGCACCCGGTTTGCGGGCGGGCAGCTCGAGGCTTGCAGCGGTTGGACCGATATTTTCATTTATCCGGGTTATGAATTCAAGGTCGTGGATGCCCTGATCACCAACTTCCATCTGCCCAAGTCCACGCTGGTGATGCTGGTGAGCGCGCTGGCAGGCAGAGAGCATATTTTGCATGCGTACGAAGAAGCGATCAAAGAGAAATACCGCTTTTTCAGCTTCGGCGACGCCATGTTTATTTATTAAGTCCGATCGAGCGGAATCTAAGAGGATGGTATCTATATGACTGCAGCAGTTTATTACGAACACATTAAAACATGCAAACAATCCGGAGCGCGCCTCGGCCGCGTCCATACCCCCCACGGGGTGATCGAAACGCCGACCTTCATGCCGGTCGGAACGCTGGCCACCGTCAAAACGATGAGCCCGGAAGAGCTGAAGGCGATGGACGCGCAAATCATCTTGAGCAACACCTATCACCTTTTCCTGCGCCCGGGCCACGATATCGTCCGGGAAGCGGGCGGGCTGCATCAATTCATGAATTGGGACCGCCCGATTTTGACCGACAGCGGCGGTTTCCAGGTGTTCAGCTTGAGCGAAATGCGTAAAATCACCGAGGAAGGCGTGCATTTCCGTTCCCACCTGAACGGGGACAAGTTGTTCATTTCTCCTGAAGTGGCGATGGAGATCCAGAACGCGCTCGGCTCCGATATCATGATGGCATTCGATGAGTGCCCGCCTTATCCGGCCGAATACGATTACGTCAAAAAATCGCTGGAACGGACGTCGAGATGGGCCGAGCGCTGCCTGAAAAGCCACGCGCGCCCGCATGACCAGGCGTTGTTCGGCATCGTTCAGGGAGGCATGTACGAGGATTTGCGCAAACAAAGCGCGCGGGATTTGACTTCCATGGATTTCCCGGGGTATGCTATTGGTGGACTCAGCGTTGGAGAGTCCAAGCAGCTGATGTATGAAGTGCTGGATTATACCGTTCCGCTCCTTCCGGACAACAAACCCCGTTATTTGATGGGCGTCGGTTCTCCGGATGCCTTGATCGAAGGTTCGATCCGGGGTGTGGACATGTTTGACTGCGTCCTTCCGACGCGGATTGCCCGCAACGGAACGACGATGACCAGCCAAGGACGGCTCGTCGTGCGAAACGCCCAATACGCCAGAGATTTTTGCCCCCTTGATCCTGCATGCGATTGTTATACTTGCCGGAACTATTCAAGAGCCTACCTTCGTCATTTGATCAAAGCCGACGAAACCTTTGGCCTCAGGCTGACATCGTACCACAACCTGCATTTCCTTATCAACCTGATGAAGCAAGTGCGGCAAAGCATCATGGAAGACAGGCTGCTTGATTTCCGCGATGAGTTTTTTGAGCAGTACGGTCTTCATGACAATGATAAAGGTTTTTAATCCGAAGGTTTTTCGGAAGCAGCTGAAACTGAAACGACGGGGTTAATCCATGAAAGGGGGGAAAGGGATGTTCGAAAAATTCGAAAGTTTTGAAATTGCGGCAGGCGCAGGCGGCGCGGCAAGCGGCGGAAGCAACTTCCTCAGCTTGATTTTGCCTCTCGTGTTGATGTTTGCGATTTTTTATTTCCTGCTTATTCGTCCGCAGCAAAAGAAACAGAAAACCCGGAACTCGATGCTCAGCGCATTGAAAAAAGGGGATAAGGTCGTTACGATCGGGGGCCTTCACGGGACGATCATGGAAATCACGGACGACATCGTCGTTTTGCGCGTCAATGACGTCACGAAACTGACGTTCGACCGGAATTCCATCAGCCATGCGATCAGCACGGCGGCAGAAGGCGAAAAATAAGCTGCAGCGACATAACGAATCACAAGATTACTTATGAATTCCATTCATCATGACCAATAAGCGACAATGGAGCGGGTATGCGGAAAAATCCCTATGCCGCTTTCTTTGAAGCGTCCAACGGCATGATGAAATCGGTTATCGCAGCGAAAATGCAGCATCGTTAGCCGAACCAAAGAGGCGGTTCCCGTTCAGGGAGCCGCCTCTTTTATCAGTTGTAAGTATATAACTCTCGTTATTACAATCCGCCGAACATTTTGCGCTGCCGGTGAAGCAGGGATTCGTTTTGGCTTCGCAAGGAAAGCTTGGCGAACAGAATGCCCGCATTGGAAGCGATGAGGCCGAGTATGGTGCCGGCGATCATATCCGTGAGCCAATGAATACCCAGATAGAAGATGCTGAAAATCACGATGATGGCGCTTACCGTCGTCATGATGCCGAAGCGTCTGTTGCCGGAACGCAATCCCAAAACCATCATCGTTACCGAAATGGACGTATGGAGGCTTGGGAAGCAGTTGTTGATGCCGGATAAAGGCCTGTACTCCTGCTCGAAGTTCGGAAAGACCTCCAGCATGAGGAATGACGCTCCGGATGGCGGGTAAGACCACACCTCATTGACCGGGAAAAACAGGTAAAACGGAATCGCGACCGTATAATTGATGATAATCGCGAAGCAGGTGGCCAGCACGAACACTTTATTTTGATCGGAAACATAAACGCCAAGCGATGCGACAAGCAGCGATTGAAAAACCACCACGTAGAAAAAAACGAGGACGGGCGTAAGGTACGGACTGTGGAAAAAGTTCTGAAAATGCTGCACGAAATGTCCTTCCAAGCCGAATACCCAAGGCGTGAAATCTTTATGGTAATTCATGTTTTCTTCGATCTGCAGCTCATATTTGTTCAGCAGAAGAATCCCTACCATGATGAAGAACAGCAGCAAAAACTTGCGCGAAGTAAGCAGCTCTTTAATAAACAGGTAGGCCGCTTTGAACGGGTTGCGGAGCGTACCCAGCCAGATCAGCAGAATCACGGCGACCGCCGAGGCGATGGATATTCCCTGCATGGATTGGTATATCAAATCAGAAAAAGCCTCCTCTTGTAAGAATCAAGTGAACTTAGTGTACCATATTTCAAGAGGAGAGGCCTTATCGATTCACTTATTTTTAAGGTTCACGCCGAACATGCCGCCGATGGCCGCCGAGGCAAACGCCGCGGCAAGCAGCAGCAGATCCCCCGTCTGCAAATGGCTGTCGAGCGCGAGAAAACCGATCATGATGATCAGCGCGCCGTACAAAATGCCCGTCAGGCCGCCTTGGTACCAGCCTCTTTTTCCTGCCCGCTTGCCTGCGACAATCCCCCCGAACAACGATGCAACCGCATGGACTACATAAATGTAGCGGGAAAGGCTTTGTTCGTCCATGCCGCTGGACCACAGCAGGAGAGAAAGGACAAGCGCGCCAAGCATCATCCAGAAAAAAGAATAGTAGAGCCCGGACAGAATCGGATTTGCGATCCGAAAAGAAAGCACGCGCCGGATCATGTGCATAACAGGAACCCCCTTCATCATTCTAGGATTTTTTTCGTCAATCCCCTAAACCATAAGTTAATGTAAATCTATGTCCAAGCCTCCCGGGGTAGTACAAGTAATTTTCCAATTATTAATCCGCGCGGCAGTGCATGCCTGAAATGGACGAAGGCCAAAATACCCATATATCTTCCAACCATATCGCATCAAAGGGAGGGCTTGGGTGTGGCTGCTCACATTTTGGTCACCGTATTTCGGACGGTACTCATGTATTTTGTCATCTATCTGACTTTAAGGATTATGGGAAAACGGGAAATCGGAAAGCTTTCGATTTTCGATCTCGTCATTTCCATCATGATCGCCGAAATCGGCGTTTTTGTGCTGGAAGATATCAAGCGCCCGGTTTTCGACGGGATCGTGCCGATGATCACGCTGGTCATCATCCAATTGATCATCGCCATCGTCAGCCTGAAGAGCAGGAAAGTGCGTTTATGGTTCGAAGGCGAGCCGAGCATTCTTGTGGCCAAGGGCAAGCTCAACCGGGAGGAGATGCGGAAACAGCGGTACAATCTGGACGATTTGCTGCTCCAGCTGCGCGGGAAAAACATCCAAAACATCGCGGACGTCGAATTTGCCATTCTGGAAAACTCCGGACAGCTGACGGTCATTCCCAAATCCCCTTCCGCTTCGCGCGAGGAAACCCGGCAGCCGTTTGGCGGGAACGATCCCCGAACAAGCGGCGGCACGGCTTGGGCGCAGCCCGAGACAAAACGACCCGCAAATCCGCGGCAGGCGGGGAAGATTGCGGCAAACGGCGGATCCAGATCGAAAAAGCTCTTTTTTGCCCCGGCCGGAACCTTCAGTTTCGGCGTGCTTCCCGTTCCGCTGATCATGGACGGAAAAGTGCAGGACGACAATTTGCGGAAGCTGAGAAAAAACCGGTTTTGGCTTAAACATCAAATTCAGCAGCATGGCGTCAAAGAGTTCAAGGACGTATTTTTATGCTCGATCGACCCGAACGGCAAGGTATACGTCGACCCGAAATAAACCTTATGCCGCAGGTTTCCTCGGCTCGTCCGAGCCGAACCATTTGCCGATGACCGGCATTCTTCTCACGTCGCGCGGCGAGACCAGCTTCACGGCAAAAACCGTGACCAGGAACGCAGCCACGCCAACGAGCGCCGATGCAAAAAGCTGAATCCATCCGAAGCCGGCAAACGGAAAATGGCGGAAGGCATACGTCGTTAGGGCAGCCATGATGAGCATGGCGCAAAGCAGTTTCACCATGTCGAAAAGCTTGAAGCGGTAAGCGAGCAGCCGGCTGATGCTAAACCCGTGAAGGACGGTGACGACGATGCTGTTGATGATGATCGCGATGACGGCGCCGTAAATGCCGTATTCCGGCTGGGAAGACAAATACCAGATCAGAAACAGCTTGATCGAAGCGCTGACCAGCGTGTTGAACAGCGCCCTACCGGGGCGGTCCAATGCCTGCAGCGCGGCCTGCAGCGGGGCCTGTACATAGACGAAAAGCGCAAAAGGGGCCAGCATCCGCAGCATCCCCGCGATGTCCGCGCTGTTGTACAACAGCCGGCAAAGCGGTTCGGCGAGCACGTACATGATCACGGAGAAAGGAGCGCCCGTAACCAAGGCGAGCCGGATCGTTTGGTTGAGCCGCTTATGGATCGTCAACCGGTCTTTGCGGGCAGCCGCTTCGGAAAGGGATGGAACCAGCGATACGGCCAGCGAAGAGGTCAAGGCGCCGGGCAGGAGCAGGACGGGAATGATCATGCCCTGCAGCGCGCCGTATTGCGCGGTGGCGACGGACGTGGCGATGCCTGCGATGGCAAGGCTTTGCGCGGTGATAATCGATTCGAACAGGTAAGAAAAGGAACCGACCAGCTTGCCTGCCGTCACCGGAATGTTGATGCCCATCAAACGAGAAAACAAACCCGGGCTTGACGCTTGATTGCGCGAGCCTTTTTCGGTTTTGGCCATCATTGGCCGCTCCTTGCGGAACTGCCATAACAGGGCGAGCAGCCCGAAAAATTCGCCGGCCGTTACCCCAAGCATCGCTCCTGCCGCGGCATAAGCAATCCCCTTGGGCAGCAGCAGATAAGCGAACCATAACGTGCAGCCGATTCTGGCCACGGTTTCGATGATGCTTGAGGCGGCGGAAGGGATCATGTTTTGCTTGCCTTGAAAATAGCCTCTGTAAACGGATGATACGGCAACGATGACAAGCATCGGGCTCATGCTGATAAACGTGTAGTAGACGCGCGAATCCGTCAGGATATGGCTCGTCACCCAGGGCGCAAGCCAGACGGAAAGCGCCATGAACAAAATGCCCAAACCGACGGTCAGCATCAGGCTGACGCGGAGGACGAATTCGGAATTTTGCGGTTTGTTCTCCGTTTCCGCTTCGGATATCAGCTTGGCCACCGCAAGCGGAATCCCGCCGGTGATGATGGTGACCAGCACCAGGAAAAAAGGATATCCGAGCTGGTAAATGCCGACGCCCTCGGCCCCGATGATGCGGGGCAGGGCGATGCGGGGAATAAATCCCAAAATCCTGTTGACGATCCCGGCGGCGAGCAAAATCATCGTGCCTTGGATAAACGTCTGCTTTTTCGATGTCCCCGTGCGAGGTGTTAGCTTGTTCAAATGCGCCACTCCCTTTTTCCGTGCCAGCTCTTTTGCTGCTGCATGCGTTGCGACAGACCTTTTGTATATGGATATGCCGGACTCGTCCATTCATACCAGGACATTTTTGCGCGAGGGTTTGGCGAAAACCGAAAAAAGTCTTGCAATCCAAAAGAAGGAATGGGGCCAAGCGGGGTCGAATGTGGTAGTATAAAAGTATAACTTGGCAGGAAGACACCAGGGAGACGGGGAGGAGGGTGCGCCAGTGAGCCCGGAATATATGAGCGAAAGCGAGATGGATGCCGCCATTGAGGCGTTTTGCCGGAGCAAGGCGGAGGAATTCAGGCTTATCGGTTATGAACATGTGACCAGCAAAGACATCTGGAACTGCATCAGCAGCAAATACGAAAAGGAAGGCATTCCTCCTTTGTATAAGCTGACCAACGATATTCTCTCTCTGAAGGTAACGACATTTATGAACTTTATGACCATATCTGCATATAAAGGTTCCTCTTTCGATTAATGGAGAGGAACTTTTTCAGGTTGGCGGCTAAGCGGATAAGGCCTCTCTTCAAGATCCGGAAAACCTCCCGGCGGGCGGAAACGACAAATATTGATAAATTGACTGCTTTTTGACGCATGGCTATAATAGGAATATTGAGAACGAAAGGGGAACTAGGAACGGCATGAAAAGAATTGCTACTTTCATCATCGTCGTGCTCGTTGCTGCGGGAATCATGGCCTGGTCGACTCCGGGATTGCTGAACGGCGTCCGGCTCGGTCTTGATCTTAAAGGGGGCTTCGAGATTTTGTACGAAGCTTCGCCGCTCGAAGCGGGACAAAAGATTACGAAACAGTCCCTCACGCGTACGGCGGAAAGCCTGGAGAAGCGCGCCAATGCGCTTGGTACCAGCGAACCCGAAGTAACCACTGAAGGTACGAACCGGATTCGCCTTAAAATCGCAGGCGTAACCAACGAAGCCGAAGTCAGAAAGAAAATGAAGGAGCCGGCCTCGCTGACATTCCGCAGCGCGGATGGCTGCAAGGCGCCTGCGGAAAACGCGCAACCGAAAGATATATATTGTAAGGTCGAGCTGGTCGGCAGCGATTTTGTCGAAAACGGAGCTTCCGTAGGCTACGACCAACTCAACCAGCCCGTCATCGATATCAAGGTGAAGGACAAAAAGAAATTCGCGGATGTCACCAAACGTTTGATCGGCAAAAACCTGGCGATCTTCCTCGATGACAACATGCTGTCCGACCCGACGGTCCGTCAAGAGCTGACCGACGGCAAAGCCCAAATTTCCGGCAGCTATTCGATCGAAGAAGCCAAACAAATCCGCGACACGATCAATCTGGGCGCCCTGCCTTTGAAACTGACCGAAAAATATTCTCAAAGCGTAGGCGCGACGCTGGGCAAACAGTCGCTGCAAAAAACGATCGAAGCAGGCATCATCGGTTCCATCGTCATTCTGCTCTTTATGATCGCAATGTACCGTTTGCCGGGCATCATCGCCAGCTTCGGGCTGATCGTGCATACCTGGCTGCTCATCCTGGTGTTCGTCTGGGCCGACTTTACGCTGACCCTTCCGGGCGTCGCGGCGTTTATTCTCGGGATCGGGATGGCCGTCGACGCGAACATCATCACAAACGAACGGATTCGGGAAGAAATCCGCAACGGCCGCAGCATCACCTCGGCGGTCAAAGCGGGGAACAAATCCTCCTTCCGCACGATTTTGGACTCGAACATTACGACGATTATCGTCGGTGCGGTGATGTTCGCGTTTGGGACAGGCGCCGTCAAAGGTTTCGCCCTCGTCCTGATCGTCGAAATCGTGCTGAGCATTTTGACGAACGTGTATTTGACCCACTTCCTGCTTAGTTTGCTCGTCAAGGGCGAGCTGCTCAAAAAACCGAAGCAGTTCGGGGTAAAGGAGAGTGAGATCAATGCACTTTAAGAGAGAATTCGACTTCGTGAAGCTCAGCAAGCCGGCCTTTATCTTTTCGATCGTGCTGACGATCGCCGGCATTATCGCGCTTTCCGCTTTCGGTTTGAACTACGGCGTTGATTTCCGCGCGGGTTCGAACGTGGACGTGAAGCTGTCCAAAAACGTGACGGCTGAAGAGATACAGCCGGTGCTCAGCGCCATCGGAGTGGCCAAAGAAGACGCGCATATCACGCCGGGGGATCAGCGGGTGAACATCCGTTTCACGAAAGTGCTCAAGGAGGATCAGGACGAAAAGCTGAAAGCTGAAATTCAGAAGCTGGACAAGTCTGCATCCTTCGAAATCAACACCGTTGATCCGGAAATGGCCAAGGAGCTCGGCCGGAATGCGATCTATGCCGTACTCATATCCTGTATCGGGATCATCATATACGTAAGTATCCGGTTTGAATGGCGGTTCGCGTTAGCGGCTATCGTCGCGCTTTTGCATGACGCGTTTATGGTCGTAGCGATCTTCTCCATCTTCCGGCTGGAGGTCAGCCTGACGTTCATCGTCGCGGTGCTGACGATCATCGGTTACTCGATCAACGATACGATCGTTATTTTCGACCGGATCCGCGAAAACCTGCGTTTCGGCAAGCAGAAGACGCGCGAGGATTTGGCCAAACTGCTGAACCACAGCGTCAACCAAATGCTGATGCGTTCCTTGTATACGGCGTTTACGGTATTTATCGCCGCGTTTTTCCTGTTCCTGTTCGGCGGAGAATCGATCAAAATGTTCTCGCTGGCCATGGTCATCGGCCTGATCTTCGGGGCATACTCTTCGATCTTCATCGCAAGCCCGCTGTGGCTGTTCTTTAAGTACAAGCAAAAACCTAACCGGAAAGCGGTCAAGCCTTCCAAAGCGTAAGGTTCTTGTACAGGTGAAAGCCGCGTCCCATGCGACGCGGCTTTCGATCTTCCATGTGGAACTCATCAATGGCTTATTCACCTCGAAGAAACGGATGCGGGTGCGTCATAACCGCGCGGATGACATCCATTTCAAGAAAAGAATCGGCATGTTGGGACTGCCGGAGAGGAGGCAAACATGAGCACAGGGCGTTCACATTCTTCCGATACGGTCACCTGGGCGGGAATGATCGGCGATTTGTCGCTTGCCGTTCTTAAAGGGACATTAGGTTATTTCGGGGGAAGCAAGGCATTGCTAGGCGATGCGTTGTATTCCGCTTCCGATGCGGTGACCGCGTTGAACCGGCTCATTCCGCGCCGCATGTCCGCCAAAGCTTGGGGCGCAGGCAAGCAGCCGAAACGCTCGCACCGAACGGAGCCTTTGTTTGCGATCATTTTTGCGGTGCTTGTTCTGATGGGAGGGCTGCAGATCGCGATCGCTTCCATTCGGGAAATCGCTTCGGGAACCATCGACATACCGGAATCGTTTACGCTCATCGCCATTTTTGTGTCGTTGGCCGTAAAGGAAGCCATTTTTCAATTTCAATACCGCTATTCGAAAAAGCAAGGCGACGGGAATCATACCGCTTATGCCGAAGAACATCGCTTTAGCTTGTATACATCATTGACCGTCTGCATCGGCGTCTTTTTGTCCTTGGCAGGCGACGGTTTGCAGGTGAAAGCGCTGATGTACATGGATCCGGTTGCTGCTCTGATCGTGGCGGCTTTGGTGCTCCGCAAAGGGTACCTGATGATCGTGACATCCGTTTACGGTTCGCTTGTGGAGGAAACCGAGCAGGAGGACTCTCTGAATTTCATCGAGACCGTGCAGCGGGTACACGGCATCATCACCGTCGACGATTTGAAGGCCAGGGAGCAAGGACATTACGTAACCGTTGATCTGAAAATCAGCGTCAATCCCCGCATTACGGTGCTAGAAGCAAACGAAATCGCGGAGCGGGCCAAAAAACTGCTGATGAACCGCTTCGTGCATATCAGTGACGTGAATATCCAAGTCGTTCCTTATGATCCCGGCTATCCGTACAAATCCAATCATCAGCTTACGGATAATGACATGCCGACGCTGCTTCAATAACGCGTTTCATCGCGCATCGAAGGCGCAAGCCGGCAGGGAAAGAAAGGTGAAGACGATTGTTTGAATCAAAATATTCGTGGCAGACTCCTTCCGGACACGAAGAGACCGCACGAACTTTGGCTAAGCAGCTTTCGGTATCCCCATTGACCGCTTCGCTGCTGGCCTCCAGAGGCATCACCAGCCTGGACGATGCCGAGATGTTTCTCGGGGGCAGCCTTGACGCTTTGCATGATCCGTATTTGCTCCGCGGCATGGATAAAGCCGTACCGCGGATTCGGCAGGCGGTTGAACAAGGGGAACATATACTCATATACGGGGACTACGATGCGGACGGCGTTTCCAGCACTTCATTAATGATTTTTTTCATGCGGCATTTGAAGGCCTCTTTCGATATTTACATTCCGCATCGTTCCAATGAAGGCTACGGGTTACATAACCATGCGCTGGATTGGGCCCATCAGCAAGGCGTCAGCCTGATTATAACGGTGGACACGGGCATAAGCGCGGTAGAGCAAATCGCCTATGCCAACGCGCTTGGCATCGACGTGATCGTGACGGATCACCACGAAGCGCCCGAAGTGCTTCCCGAGGCGTATGCCCTCATCAACCCGAAGCAGCCGGGTTGCCCTTATCCGTTCAAAGGATTGGCGGGCGTCGGCGTAGCTTATAAACTGGCCCAGGCCATACTCGGGGAACCCCCGGTGGAATGGACCGAAATCGTTGCGATCGGCACGATCGCGGATCTGATGCCGTTAACCGGGGAAAACCGCATTTTGGTCAGCCGCGGACTGGAATCGATGCGTCGCACCTCGTTTCCGGGAATTCGCGCCCTGATGGAGGTCAGCGGGATTGCAATGGGATCGGTTACGGCCACGAACGTGGCATTCGGGATGGCGCCAAGAATCAATGCCAGCGGCCGGCTGGACCATGCCGGTTCCGCCGTGGCTTTGCTGACGTCCGATGATGCGGACGAAGCGCAGCGTCTGTCCCATGCCTTGGACGAACTGAACAAGGAACGGCAGCAGGTCGTCGAATCGATCGTCGAAGAGGCGCTTGGGCAGCTGCAGCATAAATGTACGGACGGCAGCGTTCCGGACGTGATCGTTCTGGCAGGCGAAGGCTGGAACGTTGGCGTCGTGGGCATCGTCGCTTCAAAAATTTTGGAACGTTATTACCGCCCGGTCATTATTCTCGGCATCGATCCCGAAACCGGGATGTGCAAAGGTTCGGCGAGATCCATCCCGGGGCTTGACATTTACGAAGCTCTGACCTCCTGCAAAGACCTGATGGACCATTACGGCGGGCACCCGTCGGCAGCCGGCATGAGCCTGCACAAGGATCAGCTTCAAGCGTTTGAAGAAGCTTTGAACCGGTTTGCCGCCGCAGCGATGACGGAAGAAGATTATATTCCCGTCACGGCTGCGGACGGCGAATGGAAATTATCCGACGTTCCGCTGGACGTCATCGACGAAATGGAGATGCTGGCGCCGTTTGGCATGGCCAATCCGGTGCCGAAGCTCATTTTCCGCGGAACCCGGCTCGTCGAAACGAGAAAGATGGGGAAAGACGGTAAACATCTGAAGCTGGTCGTCCGACAGGACGGCGCGCGGATGGAAGCCGTGGCTTTCGGCAGGGGAGATTTGGCGGACGTGCTGGAAGAGGGAATGACCCTGGACATTCTGGCCGAGGTTTCGGTCAACGAATGGAACGGGTCGCGGAAGCCGCAGCTGATGCTGCAGGATATGCGGATCGTGGGACCGCAAGTGTTCGATTTGAGGGATGCAAAAGAGCCATGGAGGCTCGTCCAGCAAATCTACGACCGGATATCGCCGCATATGCGGCTGGACCGCAAACAGATCGCAGCCGTGTTTAATCCGCGCCTCGAAAGTTCCCCGAAATTGCATTTGAATGATTGCACCCTTTGGGTATATGATAAGAATGCTGGAATTTCGGCATATAACGACGCGGCCCATACCTATGACGCTGACCAGATTACGACTTTGTTTATGATACACGTGCCCGACTCCGCGGATCAGCTCGATACGCTGCTTGCCACGTTCAAAAACCTCTCCAACCTGTTCCTGCTTCACTCGGGACGGAATCAGGCGGAGAAGCTGACCGTGCCGAGCCGGGACCAATTCAAACTGCTGTATGTATTGCTGATGCGGATGGCTGCTGAGCCGATCAGGGAGAAGGAAGCGCTTCTCCGTCTCAGCCAGCAGTCCTCCGCGACATTGCGTATGGTATCGATGATGATGGACGTATTCGAGGAGCTTTCGTTTATTGAACGCCGTGACGGCCATATCGTGGTCATTCCGAAACCGCCGAAACGCGAACTGAGCAGTTCAGCGCATTTCTCCGCATTGGGCAGCCTGGCCGAAATGGAGCAACATTTGCTGTATGCGGGCACATCCCAATGCACGAGCTGGATGATATCCCGTTTGGAAGGCGCCAGCTAAACGCATGACCTTTCGTATAACACTTAGGAGGAGATTTATTTGGATTACAAGAAACATATTCGGGTCATTCCCGATTTCCCGCAGCCGGGGATCAGCTTCAAGGATATTACCACATTGCTTCAGAACGGAGAGCTGTACAAAAAAGCCATCGACGACCTTAAACAAATGGTTTCCGCTCTGAACATCGATGTGATTGCAGGTCCCGAAGCGCGCGGATTCGTGGTAGGCGCTCCTCTGGCCTATGCGCTTGGCGTCGGTTTTGCGCCGATCCGTAAAAGCGGGAAGCTTCCATACGAGACGATCGAGGTCGGTTATGATTTGGAATACGGCAAAGACCGTCTTGCGATGCATACGGATGCGATCCGCAAAGGACAAAACGTGCTGATTGCGGACGACCTGCTGGCGACCGGAGGCACGATTTCGACTTCCGTCAACCTCGTGCGGCAGCTGGGAGGGAATGTCGTCGGCGCAGCGTTCCTGATCGAGCTTTCGGCTCTGAACGGACGCGAGAAGCTGCCTGGGATCGAAGTGTTCTCCCTCATGGAATACGAAGATTAATCGCCAATAGCGAATACTTATAAGGATTGTCCGGGACTCACGTTTTCCCGGGAAATATTAGGAATACCTTCGGGTCGATTCAGACCTGAAGGTATTTTTTGCTTTGTGCCGCAAATATACATGGAATAGGGGTGTTGTCCACTCGCCGGCATGGCCGCCGTCATGACCAGTTTTCCCCGGGTTGTACGCAGATTGTTGGAATGCTCGGCGGCGATACGAAATAGTGTTATAAGAGAGGATAAAAACTTCATATTTTTATAATAAACAGAAGAAATTCTCTGAGTATCCCGATTTTCTTCTCCTGCCCCAAAAGATGATGCCGTTCCGCCGTTTTTATCCTCAAGCCAAAGGAATGTCTGCCGACAATCATGGAAAGGGAGCCGAAAACATGAAAATGAACAAAAAGGGAATGTCTGTCATTGTGTTGTCCGTGTTATTGTTGTCGTTTATGCTGAGCGCCTGCGGCGGAGGTGGAGCAAGCCCGAAAGAAAGCAGTGGAACGACGAAGGAAAACGGCGACGGAAAAACGCAAGAAAACGTCAGCAAAGCGGAGCCGGTGAAATTGGAATTTTGGACGATCTCGCTGCAGCCGACCTTTACGGATTATTTCAATAACCTGATCTCGGAATACGAAAAAAGCCATGAGGGCGTAACCGTCGACTGGAAGGACTATCCTTACGATGCCGTTACCAACAAGCTGCTTACCAGCATTGCCAGCGGATCCAGTCCGGACGTGGTCAACTTGAACACGGAATTCGCGAGCCAAATGGGTTCCAAAGGCGCCGTAACCGATCTGAACGCCTTTTTGACCGATGAACAGAAGAAGTCTTATTTTGACGGCATCTTCAATTCCACCGTGATCGACGGAAAAGCCTACGCCCTCCCTTGGTACACCGGCACCGAAGTTCTTTTCATGAACACCAAAATCGTCAAGGCGGCCGGCCTGGATCCGGCAAATCCGCCGAAATCGCAGGATGAGCTGATCGCCTGGGCCAAACAGATCAAGGAAAAAACGGGGAAAACGGGATATGCGACGCAGTGGGTTTCCAACCTGTTCCCGAAAGAAGGCATCAAGATCCTGAACGAGGACAAAAGCGCAGCCGCATTTAATACGCCGGAAACGAAAGCGATCCTCGAAAAAACGAAACAGAAAATCGCCGACGGCGTCATCATGAAGGAGGATGTTCCGTTCACGAAGCAGATCCAATATTATTCCAGCGAACAGATGGCTTTCGAAATCGCAGGCCCGACGTTCATCAACTTCCTGAAAACCTCGGCACCGGACGTTTACAAAAATACGGTTGCGGTTCCGCTTCCGACAGGCAAAGCCGATGTGCGCTTGTCGAACAGCATGAACGTCGTCGTGCCCGCGAAGTCGAAGCACCCGAAGGAAGCGGTGGAGTTTGCGGCGTTCATTACGAATGCGGATAACCAGACGGCGTTTGCCAAAGCGGCCAATACGCTTCCGTCTACGAAGGAGTCCATTAAGGATCCGTTTTTTACGCAGTCGGACAACACGCTGGAAGCCCAGGCCAAAATCGCTTCGGCCAACAGCCTGGATAAAGCGGTCGATTATATGGTCGGCGTGCCGAACGCAACGGATATCAACGGGGCGATCGCCAGAGGCCTGCAAAAAATCATGCTGAACGACGCCGACATCGCTTCCACGCTGAACGCCATGGAGCAGGAGGTCAATCAGGTGTTGAAAAAGTAAACGGGACGGTGAATGCGGCATGCGCAGATGGGTGCGTTCGGAAGCCTTCTCAGCTTGGACGTTTATGGCGCCCGGGCTGGCTCTAATAGCGGTGTTTGTATTTTGGCCGATCATTTACGGGATTCCGCTGTCCTTTACCGATTATTCCGTCATTTCCGAAACCCACTATGTTGGCTTGGATAATTTCGTGAAGGCTTTTCAGGATCATAATTTTTTGATTTCGCTGTGGAATTCGCTTTTGTACGTCATCGTCGTGCCGGTGATCCAGGTTTTATCGATTTTGATGGCGATTTTGGTGAACGGGAACATACCCGGCGTCAAAATATTCCGTACGGCCTATTACATCCCGGTCGTGACTTCGATGGTGGCCGTCGCCCTGATCTGGAGCTGGCTGCTCAGCAGCAACGGCGTCGTCAATTTCCTGCTGATGAAAATCGAGCTTATCCATGAACAGGTTTCCTGGCTGTCGACCAGCAGCACCGCGTTGTTCGTCCTCATGTTCATTACGATGTGGAAAGGGCTCGGATACTACATGATGCTTTATTTGGCGGGACTGCAGGGCATCCCCTCGGATCTGTACGAGGCCGCCCGGGTGGACGGCGCGAGCCGCTGGCGTTCGATTTGGAGCATCACCGTGCCGCTGCTTCGGCCGCATATCCTGTTTTGCACGCTGATTTCGCTGATGGGGGCTATCAGAGTATTCGACGAGGTCTACATTTTGACCAAAGGCGGTCCGGGGAACTCGACGTTAACCTCCAGCGTTTACATTTTCCAAAAAGGCCTGGAGCAGTTCAACTTCGGGTATGCGTCGGCGCTGGGGCTGATCGTAAGCGTCCTGATCGGCGCGCTCAGCGTGCTTGTCTTCCGCTTTAACCGCAGAGGGGGTGTACATCCCTATTGATGGCGACGACGACTTATGCAAAAAAATGGTTGACGGGCGTGCGGCTTGCGGTCGTGTACGTCCTGCTGCTGGCGCTGGCCTTATTTATGATGGGACCTTTTCTGTGGCTGCTCAGCGTGTCGCTGATGCCCGGCAAAAACGTGTTTGCCAATCCTCCGGCTATTTTGCCGACGTTTATCGATTTCGATAACTACGTGAAAGTATGGCAGTTCATGAGTTTTCCGAAATACATTTACAACACGGTGGTCATTACGGCGCTAGGGGTGGTCAGCAATGTCGTTTTATCCGCATTGACGGCTTACCCGCTTGCGACCTTCCGCTTCAAAGGCAGAAATTTCGTGTTCGGGCTGCTGGTGGCGACGATGATCATTCCGTCTTCGACGGCCATGATCGTACACTATTTGACCATCCAGTGGCTGCATCTTACAGGTTCTTTTCTTGGGGTGGTGCTGCCTTCGGCCGTTTCGGTGTTCAACATTTTCCTGATGCGGCAGACCTTTCTGAGCGTTCCGACGGACATCCGGGATTCGGGCAAAATGGACGGCGCCTCCGAGTACCGGATATGGTGGCAGCTCGTGCTGCCGCTCGTCAAACCGGCGATCGCGGTGATCTCATTGCTGGAGATGATGGCGTTTTGGAACAACTTTTTGTGGCCGATCGTCGTGCTGGACGATCCGCAGAAGTATCCGCTTGCCGCGGCGCTGACGTTCCTGAACGGACAGTTTTCTTATAATTTCGGCTGGATCGCGGCGGGGACGATGATTTCGGTGCTGCCGATCATCATCGTATTCCTGTTTACGCAGCGGTATTATATGGAGGGCATCGCGGGAGCGATCAAAGGCTAGGCGGCGGGGGATGGACTTTTATATGAAAAAGGGAGCTTGTTAAGCGATGGGGAAGCTGCACAAAATCGTCTATATGCCGCTGGATGAACGGCCTTGCAATTACCAATTTCCTTACCTGCTGGCGCAGGGAACCGGCGTCCGCATGGCGCGCCCGCCCATGGAGATGATGGGACTGAAAAAAAGGCCGGGGGACACGGACCGGTTATGGGCCTGGCTTGAGGAACAGACTGCGGATGCGGACGGCGCCGTCATAGCGCTGGATACGCTGCTGTACGGCGGCATCGTCCCATCCAGGCTGCATCCTATGGAAGAACCGCAGCTCAGGGAACGTCTGCAAAAACTGCGGGGGCTGAAGGAGCGCAATCCGGATCTGAACATATTCGCCTTTCAGCTGATCATGCGCTGTCCCCAATATTCGTCCTCCGACGAGGAACCGGATTATTACGCCGATTGGGGGCGGGATATTTTCCGGAAAGGATACATCGGCCATCGGTCGGAGCTGGGGCTCGCTGCCCCCGGGGAACTGGAGGAGCTGGCGAAGATCGACAGCCGTCTTCCCGCCGGCGTTCTGGAGGATTATTTGCACCGCAGATCCGTCAACATCGGGGCGATCGACTACGCGCTTCGGCTCGCTGCCGATGGCGTCATCGATTTTATGGTCATCCCGCAGGACGATGCGGCGCTTTACGGGTACACGGCAAAGGACCAGCAGAAGGTGCGGGCCCTGATCTCGGAGCTCGATTTGGAGCTGAAAACGTACATGTACCCCGGAGCGGACGAAGTCGGCTGCACGCTGCTGGCCAGAATGGTCAACGAAAGCCTGAACGCCGTTCCGCTCGTGTATGCGAGGCTGGCCGCCTCCCGGGGAGCTTGGGTAACCCCGCTGTACGAGGACCGCGTTCTCCACGAAAGCCTGAAATGCCAAATCATGGCCGCAGGCGGTTTGATGGCGTCCTCGGCAGACGAGGCGGATCTCGTGCTGCTCGTGAACACGCCCGGGGAGACGATGGCGGAAGCATCCGTTCAAGAGGAGCCCGATTGGAGTGACGAGGTATCCCGGAACATCGTCGAACTGGCCGAATACGGGGATTACATGCTTCGCCGCAAAGGAAAACCCGTGGCCGTAGCCGATGTGGCTTACGCAAACGGTGCGGATCGCAAACTGCTGAAGCTGCTGAAGCACAAAGGTCTTCTCTTCGAATTGGCGGGTTATGCCGGCTGGAACACGAGCGGAAATACGCTGGGAACGGTCATCGCGCAGTCGTTTTTGTATCTTCGTTTCGGCCGGACGCCGCAGCATCTGGATTTTTTGGGTCTGCGCTACGCGGAGGATTTGTGTTACTGCACCGTCGTCCGCACGAAACTGAATCAATGCGATGTCGAAGCGATGGGGCTCAGCCGATTTCAGCTGGACGGACCGCGGGGAAAAGTTGCCCGGCTGGTGCGGGAGCGCCTGGCGGATGAGCTCCGGCAGCGCATTGACGGAAGCGGGGGACGCGTCGAAATAACGGATTGCTTCCTGCCGTGGAACCGGACCTTTGAAGCGGGGCTAAGCGTTCGTTATTATCCGCCGGATGAGGAAGGCTAAGACTGCATCGGGTTCCAGCCCCGGCATGTTTATTCGGATTTGGCAAAGGCATAAAAAACAGAGCCGGCAGCGCCCCTTACAAGGGCTTGTCCGGCTCTGTTTATTTGGGATCAGTCTGGAGTCTTTTCAACAAGTTCGTCGTTTTTTTCGTTGGAAAGGCCAAGCACGTCAATCAGCTTGAAGAACAAGCTCAGCAACATGCCCACGATCGTTGCCAGCGCCATCCCTTTCAAATGGACGTTGCCGATATCGAGCTGCACGCCGCTGATGCCGACGACCAGCACGAGCGTGGCAAGGATCATGTTCGTCGGTTTCGAAAAATCGACCTTTTGCTCGACGAAAATACGCAGGCCCGAAGCGGCGATGACCCCGAAGAGCAGCAGCGACACGCCGCCCATGACGGGTTCCGGGATGTTTGCGATGACCGAAGAAAACGTGCCCGAGAAGGACAGCACGATGGCGATGACGGCGGCCCCGCCGATCACGAACACCGAGTAGACCTTGGTCAGCGCCATCACCCCGATGTTCTCGCCGTACGTCGTGTTCGGGGTAGAGCCGACGAATCCGGACAGGACGGTCGAAATGCCGTTACCGAGCAAAGAGCGGTTCAGGCCGGGATCTTTGGACAAGTCTTTGCCGACGATGTTGCTTGTGACCAGCAAATGCCCGATATGCTCGACGATGACGACCAGCGATACAGGAATGATAGTAAGGATCGCATTCATATCGAATTTAGGAGTGGTGATCGTCGGCATCGAAAAGAGGTGCGCGCTTGCGATGGCGCTTTTGTTGATCATGCCCGGCATAAAATAGGCGACCGCGTATCCGGTGACGATCCCGATCAGGATGTGGATGATCTTCGGGAAGCCGCGGAACAGCACCGCGCCGATGACGGTGACGCCAAGCGTCGTCATGGACAGGATCACCGCGTTCGGATGAAACCAATCCGCCGAAGCGCCGTCCTTCGGGATCAGGCCGGCCATGCCGGCTGCAGTAGGCACGAGTTCAAGGCCGATCGTAGCGACGATGGCGCCCATGGCCGCGGGAGGGAAAACGACGTCGATCCATTTCGTTCCGGCGTATTGCACGATCAGTCCGACGACGATGAAAATGATGCCGGTGACGATAAAAGCGCCGAGAGCCAGCGGGTAATTGTCCGTGTTATGATTCAGGACGGCTAGTACGGGCGAAATAAACGCGAAGCTGGAGCCGAGGTAGGCGGGGATTTTTCCGCTGCAGATCAAAATGTACAGCAGGGTGCCGATGCCGTTCATCAGCAAAATCATGCCGGGGTCGACGCCGAACAGGTTAGGCACGAGGACCGTGCTGCCGAACATGGCGAACAGGTGCTGCAGGCTGAGAAGGAATCCCGGGCCAAGCGGAAGCCTTTCATGGACTTGAATTTCGCGTTGCAAGGTTCTTCACTCCTAAATATGAAATATTTTCGTATCTCGAATTGCATTCAATGAACTAGATTAGCTAAGATGCCGACATTTTTCAATCATTTTTTTATGTGATTATGGCCAAATTCGATGATAAAAATTGACGAAAAACCAAAAACACCGGAATGTTCCGTCCAAACCTCCCTGTTCCTGGCACGAAATATTGACGCGGAGCCTTTCAAGCGTCATAATTATAGGAAATCTTATTTGACCAGGGAACCTGCTTAGGATAAACGTTTGCGGGTTCTATTTCATATAGAAGGGAAACGGAAACGACTAGAATGGGCATAGAGCGATTACTTGAAAAGGCAGGAGCCTATATCAAAGAACCGGATTTGAGCCGCATCCGCGAAGCCTATGAATTTGCGGAGCAAGCTCATCACGGACAGGTGCGCAAATCCGGCGAACCCTATATTCTGCATCCGCTGGCGGTTGCAGAAATTGTCGTGGGCTTGATGATGGATACGACATCCATCGTCGCTGCGCTGCTGCATGATGTCGTTGAGGATACGACCGTATCGCTGGAAGAAATCCGGGACAAGTTCGGCGACGCCTGCGCGATGCTGGTTGACGGATTGACCAAACTGGAGCGTATCCAGTTCCGTTCCAAAGAAGAGCAGCAGAACGAAAATTACCGCAAAATGTTTATCGCCATGGCGCAGGATATCCGGGTCATCGTGATTAAGCTTGCGGACCGGCTTCATAATATGCGTACTTTAAAATACCAGTCGGAGGAGAGCCAGCGGCGGATCGCGTACGAAACGCTCGAAATTTTTTGCCCGATCGCGGACCGGCTCGGTATTTCGGCGATCAAAAGCGAAATGGAAGACCTGTCGCTTCGCTATCTCAACCCTCAGCAATATTACCGGATCGCCAACCTGATTCATAAAAAACGCGCCGAACGGGAACAGTTTGTCGAAAACGTCATCGCCAAAATCCGCGAAAAGCTGGACGAAATGGGGATCGAAGGCGATCTGTCCGGCCGGCCGAAGCATATATACAGCGTTTTTAACAAAATGACGTCCAAAAACAAGCAGTTTAACGAAATTTACGACCTGATCGCGATCCGGGTCATCGTCGACAACATCAAGGATTGTTATGCCACGCTCGGCATCATTCATACGTTATGGAAGCCGATGCCCGGACGGTTCAAAGATTACATCGCCATGCCGAAGGCCAACATGTACCAATCGCTTCATACGACGGTGGTCGGCCCCAACGGGGAACCGACGGAAGTGCAGATCCGGACGTGGGATATGCACCGGACGGCCGAATACGGGATCGCGGCTCACTGGGCGTATAAGGAAGGGACGACGCCGGCCGGAGGCAATTTTGAAAATAAAATGACTTTCTTCCGGGAAATTTTGGAGCTTCAGCATGAAGCGAAGGATGCTTCCGAGTTCGTGGAATCCCTTAAGATGGATTTCTTTTCGGACCTCGTATTCGTGTTCACTCCGAAGGGCGAGGTTATTGAGCTGCCTTCAGGATCCGTGCCTCTGGATTTTGCTTACCGGATCCATACGGAGGTCGGAAACCGTACGATCGGAGCGAAGGTGAACGGGCGGATCGTGCCGCTGGACCATCGCTTGAAAACCGGAGACATCGTCGAAATCCTGACGTCCAAGCACTCCTACGGACCCAGCGGGGACTGGCTGAAGATTGCCCAGTCTTCCCACGCCAGAAGCAAAATCAAGCAGTGGTTCAAAAAGGAAAAACGCGAAGAAAACGTCGAAAAAGGCCGCGACATGATCGAACGCGAGCTGAAAAACCGCGGGCTCGATCCTGCCGAATGGACCACGGACGACAAGCTGCTGGAAGTCGCCAAAAAGTTCGCCTTCAACGACGTGGAGGACATGCTGTCAGGCATCGGATTCGGGGGCATCACGGCCGCCCAGATTTGCACCCGCTTGACGGAACGCCTCCGCAAAGAGCAGGAAGAAGCCAATCTGCTGGAACTGACGTCGGAGAAAAAGGAAATCAAAGCCCCGTCGGAAAAACGATCCCGCCCGACCAACGGCGTGCGCGTCAAAGGAATCGACAATTTGCTGGTCCGTTTTGCGCGCTGCTGCAACCCTGTTCCGGGGGACGATATCGTCGGTTACGTTACCCGCGGACGCGGCGTTTCCGTACACCGCTCGGATTGCCCGAACATTCAGGCGTCGGAGGAAAGCGAGGATGCAGCCCGCGTGATCGAGGTCGAATGGGAGACGGAAATCGAAGCGAATTACAGCGTCGACATCGAAATTACGGGCCATGACCGCAACGGCCTGCTGAACGAGGTGCTTCAGGCGGTATCCGAAAGCAAAACGAACATTTCCGCCGTCACCGGACGTTCGGACAAAAACAAGATGGCGCTGATCCACATGACCATCCTGATCCGCAACACGGATCATCTCCATTCGGTCGTGGAGCGGATCAAACGCGTCAAAGACGTTTATACCGTGCACCGGATCATTCAATAACATTCATCATTCAGCAAGCGGAGGGAATCGCAGCATGAGAGTCGTCGTTCAGCGCTGCAAGGAAGCGCAGGTTACCGTGAACGGAGAAATTACCGGCCGGATCGGCCAAGGTTTGATGGTCCTCGTAGGGGTTACCCATGAAGATACGGAAAAGGATGCGCAATATTTGGCCGACAAGGTCGCGGGCTTGCGCATTTTCGAGGACGGGGAAGGCAAAATGAATTACAGCGTCACCGATGTGGGCGGGGGGATTTTGTCCATCTCGCAGTTTACGCTCTACGGCGATTGCCGCAAAGGCAAACGTCCGAATTTTATGGCTGCGGCCAAAGCCGATCGGGCGCTTGAGCTGTACGAACGTTTTAACCGCGAGCTGTCCGCCAAAGGGCTGCAGGTCGAAACCGGCATTTTCGGCGAGATGATGGATGTCGCGTTTACGAACTGGGGTCCCGTCACGTTGATCATCGACAGCAAAACGACGGCATAAACCGGCGTCCCCAAGGGAATGCTGAAATATAGAACATCAGCAATTATCCGAAGGAGCCGTCCTATTTATGCGCCAATCTTTCCAAGGATCTGCCCTAAAGCAGCTGCCGCTTATTCCGCTTGAATCCGTGAAAGAAGCGGTCAAGCTGGAGCAGGCAGGGAAAATTCCTTTTCCTTTATGGCATGGATACGACAAGGGAAAAGGATCGCTGCCTTACCGCCAGCGTTAACAATCGAACAGTACCCATGCAAAGCAGGGCTTCCGGCATATCGGAACCCTGCTTTTTTAAATGATGGTTACACCGGTTTTCTTTGGGGTAATTACAGAGCATAAAGGCAAACCAGAATCCTTCCGGAAAAGGAGGCAATGATCATGTCGAAACAAATTCAGGCATACTTCAAAACGGAAGACGACGCCGAGCAAGCGAAAACGAAATTGATCGGCATCGAGACGGAGCATTTGGAGGTCGGCCGGCTCGGGACTGCGCTGGAAGGCAACAGGCGGATTCTGCTCCCGTTTGCCCCGGCGGGGATGACAGGCAATGGTGTATCGACCGGTTCCGCATCGGCTGCCGGCGTTTCCGGGGCGGCCTATACTCCTCCGGTGGTAATGTCGGTCGATGATGACGAGGGCGCGCGAGACCGGGATGGCGATGCAGCCGGGGAATCACCGGTGGACAACCGGACCGCGGAAGACGTGCTGCTGCCGGATTCCATGGATTTGTACGCGGATCGTTACGATGATCTTGAATACGTGCTTTCCTGCAAAGTGCGGGATGAGGATTATGCAAAAGTCGTCAACACGCTGCGCAATCACGGAGGTCACGTCGAAATCTTTGAGGAATGAGTAAAAGCCGGGCTTTTTAAAGCGGTTTCTTATTTGTAATATAACTGTAATATAAGCTTCATCATCCTTTAATATAGCCTGCTTATAATAACAGCATGACCCCCTTTTTTAATATAAAGTCTTTTGGACCTACAATCGGATTGTAGGTTTTTCTTTTGCCTGCCCCTTGACTTTAGTAAAGCAGTTCATTACAATCTAAAAATAATCCAAAAACCGATTCGATGACGGGACCAAGTAGTCCGCGCCCCACCATGCAGAGAGGAATCCCTTAGGCTGGAAGGATTCTATGGATGACCGGATGAATGACTTCCCCGAGAACACGCGTCGAAAACCGAGGAATCTGTGCGATCCTTGCCAGTAGACGTGCTGCGCGTAACGGGCGTTAAACGTATGAGCGGATGCGCTATATCAGCGGGTCCGGAATGTGGGTGGCACCACGGGAGATTGATCGATCCAATCCCTCGTCCCTGTTTGCTTATTGAAGCGGCAGGGCGAGGGATTTTTTGCATACCCGGCGGCTTTTGGCCCGTACTTTGATAAGCGATTTGAAATACGAAAAGAAACATTCAAAACCGTATTTTGGCAAATGTTGAGCTTTGCTGCGAAATTTGCGAAAAATACATGGAGCAGGAGGTAGAACGATGGCTTACCAAAAACCGACAGGCACGCAGGACTTTTTGCCTGGAACCGTGGAAAAATGGCAGTCCGTCGAGGAAAAAGCCAGAGACTTGTGCCGGCGGTTCAATTACCGCGAAATCCGCACGCCGATGTTCGAGCAGACGGAATTGTTTGAACGCGGCGTCGGCGAAACGACGGATATCGTCGAAAAAGAAATGTACACGTTCAAGGACAAAGGCGACCGCAGCATGACGCTTCGTCCGGAGGGAACGGCGGGGGTCGTCCGTTCTTACGTGGAGAATAAGCTTTACGGGGAACCGGACGTCAGCAAACTGTATTACATCGGACCGATGTTCCGCTACGAACGTCCGCAGGCCGGCCGTTATCGGCAGTTCCACCAGTTTGGCGTCGAAGCCTTCGGCGCGATCGATCCGGCGATCGATGCGGAAGTGGTATCGCTTGGTTACCAGTTCTGCAAAGAACTAGGGCTGCAGGGCGTGAAGGTAGAGATCAACTCCGTCGGCAACCCGGCGAGCCGCGCGGCATACCGCGAAAAGCTGCTGGAATTCCTCACTCCGATGAAGGACCGTTTGTGCAAGGACTGCCAATCGCGGATGGAGCGAAATCCGTTGCGCGTGCTGGACTGCAAGGTCGATCAGGACAAATTCGTCGACGCGCCTTCGATTCTCGACAGTTTGGACGAGGAATGCACGACCCACTTTGAACAGGTCAAACGGTATTTGACGGATATGGACGTGGATTTCGAGGTGAACCACCGTATGGTTCGCGGCCTTGACTATTACACGCATACGGCTTTCGAATATAAAGCGCAGGGCATCGGCGCGATCGACACGATCGGCGGCGGCGGCCGCTACAACGGCCTCGTGGGCGAAATCGGCGGGCCGGATCAGCCGGGGATCGGATTCGGGCTCGGGCTCGAGCGCATCTTGCTGATCGTCGAAAAGCAGGAAATCGACCTGAACGCCGTTAAACCGCTGGACGTTTATTTCGTCGCGCTCGGCGAAGCGGCCGACCGGGAAATCACGAAGCTGCTGTATCTCGTCCGCAAGGAAGGATTGTCGGCCGAACGCGATTACCTGGGAAGAAAAATGAAGGCTCAAATGAAATCCGCGGACCGTTTTAACGCCAAAGTGACGGCGATCCTCGGCGACGATGAGCTGCAGCGGGGCGAAATCGCGCTGAAATCGATGGCGACCGGCGAACAGCAGACGGTAAAACTGAGCGAGCTTGCAACGAAACTAAAGGAAATCGCCGAATAGGCATACCAAATATAAAAGGAGTTTGAGAATCATGCTTAGGACCCATCAATGCGGAAGCCTGACGACAGGCCACATCGGAGAAACCGTAACACTGAACGGCTGGGTGCAAACCCGCCGCGACCTCGGGGGCGTATTGTTCATCGACCTGCGCGACCGCAGCGGCGTCGTGCAAATCGTATTCAACCCCGCGTATTCCGGGGAAGCGCTGGCGATTGCCGACAAGGTGCGCAGCGAATACGTGCTGGCGGTTACCGGTAAAGTCGTCAAACGCGATCCGGAAACGATCAACCCGAACCTTGCCACAGGCGAAATCGAAGTTCAAATCACCGAGATCGAAGTACTGAACGGCGCCAAGACGCCTCCGTTTTTCATCGAAGACGGCGTGGAAGTCGACGAGTCGCTTCGCCTGAAATACCGTTACCTGGACCTGCGCCGCCCGGAAATGCAGAAAACGCTGCTGCTCCGCTCGAAAGCTTCGAAGATTTTCCGCGACTTCCTGGACGGCGAAGGGTTTATCGAAGTGGAAACGCCGATCCTGACCAAAAGCTCCCCGGAAGGCGCACGCGATTATCTCGTGCCAAGCCGGGTGCATGAAGGCGAATTTTTCGCTTTGCCGCAATCCCCTCAGCAGTATAAACAGCTTCTGATGGTAGGCGGCATCGAGCGTTATTTCCAAATCGCCCGCTGCTTCCGGGACGAAGACTTGCGCGCGGACCGTCAGCCGGAATTCACGCAGGTCGACATCGAAACGTCCTTCATGAGCCGGGACGAGCTGCTGGGCATGATGGAAAAACTGATGGCCCGCCTGTTCAAGGAAACGATTAACGTCGACATTCCTTTGCCTTTCCAACGCCTGACCTACGCTGAAGCGATGGACAAATACGGCTCCGACAAACCGGACCTTCGTTTCGGGCTGGAACTGATTCAAGTCAGCGACCTGGTTGCGTCGAGCGGCGTCAAGGTATTTGCTTCGGTCATCGAAAAAGGCGGAGAGGTCAAAGTGCTGAACGCCAAAGGCTGCGGCACGTGGAGCCGGAAGGAAATCGACGATCTGGGACCGTTCGCGGCCCGTTACGGCGCCAAAGGATTGGCATGGATTCAAGTCAAGGAAGGCGAATTCAAAGGGCCGATCGTCAAATTCTTTACCCCTGAAGAGATCGAAGCGCTGAGAGAGCGCACCGGAGCCGAGGAAGGCGACCTGCTGCTCTTCTCCGCCGACAATAAAAAGGTCGTTGCCGACGTGCTTGGCGCACTCCGCCTGAAAATCGGCAAACAACTCGGTCTGATCAACGAAAACGAGTTCAAATTCGCCTGGGTAGTCGACTTCCCGCTGCTGGAGTGGGATGAAGAAGAGAAACGCTACGTGGCTCTCCACCATCCGTTCACCCGTCCGCGCGATGAAGACCAGCATCTGTTTGAAACGAACCCGGGTCAAATTCTGGCCCAGGCGTACGATATCGTGCTGAACGGTTATGAAGTCGGCGGCGGTTCCATGCGGATCTACAAGCGCGACATGCAGGAAAAAATGTTTGCGGCGCTGGGATTGTCGCCGGAGGAAGCCCAAGACAAATTCGGCCATCTGCTCGAAGCGTTCGAATACGGCACGCCGCCGCACGGCGGAATCGCCTTCGGCCTGGACCGCCTCGTCATGCTTTTGGCCGGCCGCAGCAACCTGCGCGAAACGATCGCGTTCCCTAAAACGGCAAGCGCCACGGATCTGCTGATGGACGCGCCATCGCCGGTCGATGCGTCGCAGCTTGAACAGCTTCATATCAAAGTGGCGAAAAAACCTGCAGAGAAAAAAGTGAATGCTTAAATAAAGGGAGGCCTCCATACTCTATGCTCAACCAATTTTCCCGGACGGAACTGGCCATAGGACCGGAAGGTCTGGAAGCGATGAAAAACAGCACGGTGGCTGTCCTCGGAATCGGCGGCGTAGGCTCCATTGCGGTGGAGGCCCTCGCCCGCACGGGCGTCGGCAAGCTGATCCTGATCGACAAGGACGTCGTGGACATTACCAACATTAACCGGCAAATCCATGCGCTCACGACGACGATCGGCCAGAAAAAAGCCGATTTGATGGTGGAACGGATCAAGCTGATCAACCCCGAATGCGAAGCGATCGCCTTGAATATGTTTTATACCGAGGAAACCTGCGAGGAGCTTTTCAAATACGACCTGGATTACGTGCTGGACGCGTCCGATACCGTTTCGTACAAAATCCATCTCATCAAGGAATGCCTCAAGCGAAAAATTCCGATCATCTCCAGCATGGGCGCGGCCAACAAAATGGACCCGAGCCGCTTTCAGGTCGCGGATATTTCCAAGACGACGGTCGACCCGATCGCCCGCGTCATCCGCACCAAGCTGCGCAAGGAAGGCATCAAAAAAGGCGTGAAGGTCGTCTTTTCGACCGAAGAGCCGATGAAGCCGCGGGTGGACGTGACGGAAAAAATCGTGCCCGAAAATGCTCCGGAAATACGCAAAGCGAAGCAGCCGCCGGCCAGCAACGCGTTTGTCCCGCCGGTAGCCGGACTTATCATGGTCGGCGAGGCCGTCAAGGATCTGCTGAAAAAGGCCGGGATCCGGGTGTAAAGAAAATCCCTTCCTTCAGCCAGAATGTGGTACAATCAAAAGGCGTGAAAAGTCGAGAAAAACCGACAATCACGCCTTTTTGTTTCATGCCCGGCAATGAGGGGTCATTTGCCGGGGGGTTCGACATAGAGAGAGAAAAAAGGGGGATTTTTTTGAGACAAGGTTTTTGGCGGAATCGTCTCGGCCTCAGGCCGGGAGACAGCTGGAAAAAGGAACTCATCGCCGGAGCCGTAGCGTATTTTTCGGTTGTGTACATCGTGATGGTGAACGCGAACATCCTGCATGATGCAGGCATGCCGCTGAAGGCGGCGATGATCGGAACCATTTTGGCATCGATCGTCGGCTGCTTGCTGATGGCGTTCGGCGGGAAATCGCCGATCATCGTCGTGCCGGGCATGGGGATCAATGCTTTTTTTACCTATACGCTGGTCCACTCGATGCGTTTAAGCTGGCAGGAGGCTTTGATGGTGGTGACGGTGACGGGCGTTTTGTTCACGATTGTGGCGTTTACGTCCCTTTACCGGATCATCAGCGAGGCGATACCGCATCATTTGCAGCATGGCATCACCGTCGGGATCGGCTTGTTCCTGACCTTTATCGGTCTCCAGAAAAGCCAAATCGTCATCGCGCATCAAACGACGTTTGTTACGATCGGCCATTTCAGCGATCCTTCGGTCATCGTATCCTGCATTACGCTGCTTCTGGCGTTGATCCTGTTTATCCGCAACGTCCAAGGCGGCCTTTTGATCGCGATCCTGGCAGGCACCGGGCTGGCTTATCTGCTTGGAGCGGTCAAACCCGTGCAGCAGACGGAGCCTGGCCGCCTGTTCGAATCGTACGGGACGTTATTCGGGCAGCTTTCCTGGTCGGGAATCGGCAGCCTCGTGTTTTGGATCGCGGTGTTTTTGCTGCTTTTGATCGTCGTGTTCGAAAACATCGGCCTGATCGCGGCCCAAACCCGGATGATCGGCCGTCCCGGCAATTTCAGGGGAAGCCTGCGGGCGTTGGCGCTGACGAATATCGTTGCCGGCGTTTTCGGCAGCAGCCCGATGGTCGCTTCGGCGGAGACAAGCGCGGGAATCGCGGCCGGCGGACGGACAGGCCTTACGGCGCTCGTATCGGGCGCGTTATTTGGAGCGACGTTCTTTTTTATTCCGCTGCTCGCCTACATTCCGGACAGCGCGATCGCTCCGGTCCTGATCGTGATTGGCGGACTGATCGTGCAGAACGTGAAGGAAATGGATTTCAGCGATATGACCGAAGCGTTTCCGGCCTTTTTGATCATGGTGATGATCCCTTTCACATACAGTATTGTGGATGGCATGGCTTTCGGATTCATCGCGTACCCGCTCGTCAAAATCGCCCGGGGAAAAAGCAGGGACGTTTCTCCGGTGCTTTATATCATCGCCGCTTTGTTCGTCGTCAACTTTGTGGTGCATGCCCTGCTGTAATACTGAAGCAAAGGTAGAGGCAACGGGGCCGCTTGCTTGCAGCAGGCGGTTCCTTGCTTTTTCAAGCAAACGAGATTCGGGGGAGGAGATGCCATATGACGCTTATACAATCATTTACCGAAGGACAGGAAGTTACGGGGTTTTATTTATTAAAAACGGCGATGGTCAAACAGACGAATTCCACGCCGCCCAAAGATTATTTGGATCTTGTCCTTGCGGACGCCAGCGGGGAAATTCCGGCTAAATTTTGGGATGCATCCGCGGCGGACAAGGAAACCTTTTTTGCACCCATGCTCGTGAAAGTGCGCGGCGTCGTGCAGCTGTACCGCGAGCGGCTGCAGTTCAAGGTGAACAAAATCCGGCCCGCAACGGATGAAGACGGCCACAATATCACCGATTTCGTACGGTCCGCGCCGGTTCCGCCCAATGATCTGGTTTATACGATCAAAACGGCGGCGTATACGATTCAGGACACCGAAATCCAGATGATCATCGACCACTGCCTGAACAAAATCGGGGATAAATTAATGCATTATCCGGCCGCCAAAGGCATGCACCATGCTTTTTACGCCGGTCTGGCCTATCATATCGTACGCATGCTGGAGTTAGCCGAGTTTATTTGCAAGCAGCGCCCTTTCCTCAACCGCGATTTGCTTGTGGCGGGCATCATCCTGCATGATATCGCCAAAACGGAGGAATTGACGGCGGAGCTGGGCATCGTCAGCGAATACAGCTTCACCGGCAAACTGCTCGGACATATTCCGCTTGCCGCCAGTTGGGTGACGGAAGCCGCGATGACGATCGGGGCGGACGTGAATTCGGAAAAAATCGTGTTGCTGCAGCATATGATTTTGTCGCATCATAATTTGCCGGAGTGGGGCAGCTCCGTTCTGCCGCAAATTCCCGAGGCGCTTGCGCTGCACTTGATCGACCAGATGGATGCCAAGCTGCAGGCGGCGGAGGATGCGATCTCGATGATGCCGTCCACGGATGATTGGTCCGCGCCGGTAAGGGCGCTTGAGAACAAATCGTTTTACCGGGCCAAAGGAAACGAATGATGGAGGGGGAACTTCCGATGCAAAAAGCAGGCTATTCAGCTTCCGAAGAGCGCGCCGAAAAGGCGTTCATCCCAGACCCCGACGGCGGGGGAAAGTCGGTGCTCCGGGTCATGACGTACAACATTCATCATGGCGAAGGAATGGACGGCGCTTTGGACCTGGGGCGGATTGCCGCCGTGATTCGCGGCATCCGTCCCGATCTTGTGGCGCTGCAGGAGGTGGACCGCCATTTGTCCAGAAGCGGCAGCGTGGACCAGGCCGCGGAACTGGGAAGACTGACGGGCATGGATCACCGGTTCGCGAAGGCGATCGCTTTTGACGGAGGCGAATACGGAATAGCCATTCTCTCCAAACTTCCGATTGCCTCGTCGCATACGCTGATGCTGCCGAACGAACCGGGAGGAGAGCAGCGCGTGCTGCTGGCCGTTCAGCTGGCTCCGGAACACGGCCTTCCGTCATTCGTGTTTGCGGATACGCATTTGGAATGGCAGGAAAACGCCGAGCTGGCCGAACAGATCCGGTTGGCGCAAGCAAACGCGATCCAAAATGAGCTCAAGGACAAAACGCCGTTGATTCTGGCTGGGGACATGAACGCGCTGCCGGATTCCGCGACGATGCGCGTTTTTGCGGAAAACATGGCGGACGCTACGGCTCACATCGGGCCTACCCATGCCGAAGACGGCAAAATCGACTATATCCTGTTCGATGAAAACAGCGGGTGGAGGCTGGTTGGAGCTCAGGCGATCGAAGAGGATACGGCGTCGGATCATCTTCCCGTTCTCGCTGTATTGGCGTGGGATCCGGTAAAGGCATGACGCAGCAAAAAAACCGAAACAGGTCTCTTGCGGAAAGAGTCCGTTTCGGTTCTATGAAAAAAAGAATGATGATTTGCATAATTTAATGAAACATGTTGCATGTGACATACGTATATGATACTATATAATGTACCCTTAAAATGATACCATATAGTCATTAACATTATAGCATATTTTCTCATTTGCGTCAATATTCATTTGAGGGCCGCAGCGAAGAAGATACAGGATATGTCGAAATGATCTTTAAAGGGGGAGGACGTACGTATGGCGAACGAGGAACATGAATTAGAGACAAATCGTGCCGATACGAACGATCAGGGGCAGGCCGTCCATTTTGCCGAAGCGGAGCTTCTGCCGACTGGAATGAAAAACGACGATTCGGTGCGTATGTACTTGAAGGGGATCGGCCGGGTCGGTTTGCTTAGCGCCGAGGATGAAGTGAGTTTGGCCAAACGCGTCGCAGCCGGCGACGAAGAAGCCAAAAAGCTGATGGTCGAGGCCAATCTCCGGCTGGTCGTCAGCATTGCGAGACGGTACGCGGGACGCGGCATGCAGCTGTTGGATCTGATTCAGGAAGGCAATATGGGCCTGATCAAGGCCGTGGATAAATTCGATTATACGAAAGGTTTCAAATTCAGCACCTACGCGACTTGGTGGATCCGTCAAGCGATTACGCGGGCTATTGCCGATCAAGGCAGAACGATCCGCATACCGGTTCACATGATCGAAACGATCAATAAATTTACCCGCATTTCAAGACAGCTGGTGCAGGAATTGGGACGCGAACCCGAAGAAGAGGAAATTGCGCGCGCCATGGAGCTCAGCGTTGAAAAGGTACGGGAAATCATGAAGATCTCCCAGGAACCGGTATCGCTTGAAACGCCGATCGGGGACGAAAACGATTCGAAGCTCGGCGATTTTATCGAAGACCATGATGCGATGGCTCCCGTCGACTCCGCCGCCCATAAGTTTTTGAAGGAACAGCTCGGCGACGTTCTGGATACGCTCACGGAACGCGAGGAAAACGTGCTCCGTCTCAGATTCGGGCTTGAAGACGGACGGACGCGGACCCTGGAGGAAGTCGGCCAGGTGTTCGGCGTTACCCGCGAGCGGATTCGCCAAATCGAAGCCAAAGCCTTGCGCAAGCTGAGACATCCCAGCCGAAGCAAACGGCTGAAGGACTATATCGAATAATCGGGCGGTCCGGTCAGCCTAGGGGAATAGGCTTTGCCGACACGGTTGACATCCGGAGTGGCGATTCATTATAATTTGGTACGAAGCGGCAGTTTTTTCGACGAATCGTTGGTCGATCAAAACGGACGCGGGGAACTTTTTTAATTTGACGATATGAGGTGGAAAGGTATGGAAAGATCAACTGTTCTTGTAAGAGATTTGGCTTAAGACGGGAGAAGTCTGCCCTTTTTTAACAAGCCATCTCGAGAACAGTTGATATGATTCCGAATCCTTTCTTACTCTGATATAGAACGACGGGTAAGGTGTATTCGCCTTACCCGTTTTTTTATCCCGGCATCGGGTTCATGGTCAGGGAAAAGAGCCGTTTCTATAATTCGAATATTTCCGCCTAACTTCAAGGCAGGCGCGGTTTGCGATTTTCATATGGCTGTTTCTCCGGATGGCTTTCGCTTGAATCCAACGAAAACCAGAAGGAGAGATCACGATGAGTATTTTAAATGTCGAAGGTTTAACGCATATGTATGGCGATCAGATCACGTTCAGGGACGTTCATTTCCGCTTGCTGCCCGGAGAGCATGCCGGCTTGGTCGGCGCCAACGGCGCGGGGAAATCGACCTTGTTCCGCTTGCTGACCGGCGGCCTGCTGCCGGATGCGGGCAAAATCGAATGGGCGCCGCAGGTGCAGGTCGGTTTTTTGGAGCAGCATATCGAGCTGCAGGAAGGAACGACGATACGGCAGTATTTGGAGCGGGCGTTTTCGGGCTTGTTCGCCATGGAAAAGGAAATGGGCGAGATCGCCGAGCGGCTGGCGGATCCGGGCGAGGAGCTTGATGCGTTGCTGCGCAAATACGGAGAACTTCAGGCGGCCCTTGAGCATCACGAGTTTTACCAGATCTCCTCCAAAATCGAAGACATCGCATCAGGGCTCGGCATTACGGAGCTTGGGCTCGAAAGGGATGTCAGCCTGCTGAGCGGCGGGCAAAAAACAAAGCTGCTGCTGGCGAAGCTGCTGCTGGAAGAACCCCAGGTGCTTCTGTTGGACGAACCGACCAACTATCTGGACCAGGTCCATATCGAATGGCTGACGGGTTACCTGAAGCGCTATAAACACGCCTACATCGTCGTGTCCCATGACGAGCATTTCCTGAATGAAATCACGACGGTCATCTTTCATCTGGCCCATCAAAATATGAAACGGTATACGGGCAATTATAGGCAGTTCCAAAAGGAGCTGGCGCTCGGGCAGGTGCAGCAGCAAATCGCTTACGAGAAGCAAAGCAAGGAAATCGAAAGGCTGGAGGCTTTTATCGACAAAAACCGGATCCGTAAAGCGAAGCAGGCCAAAAGCCGGGAAAAAATGCTGAGCCGAATCGTCCGGGTCGAAAAGCCGGTGGAAGGGCCCGCGCCCCGTTTCGAGTTTTCCACCCCGGCCGCGACGGCGGGCACGACCATCGTAGAGACGAAGGCGCTGGAGGTCGGGTATCACAGCCCGCTGTTCAAACCGGTGTCGCTGAAGGTGCGCAAAGGCGATAAAATAGCGATCGTCGGGGAAAACGGTGCGGGCAAATCCACGCTGGTCAACACTCTTCTGGGCCAGCTCAGGCCGCTTGGCGGCAAATTGCTTGCATCCGAACAGGTGAAAGCCGCCTATTACCGCCAAGAGGATGCGGCGCCCGTTGAAACGCCGATGGAAAAGGTTTGGGCGCTGCGGCCGGATCTGACGCAAAAGGATATCCGGAAGGTGCTGGCCATGGCCGGTCTGACGGCGGAGCATATCCGCAAGCCGATCCGGACGCTGAGCGGCGGCGAGCAGGCCAAGGTGCGCCTGGCGGAACTGATGCTGACGCCGAGCCATCTGCTGGTGCTGGATGAGCCGACGAACCACTTGGACGTCCGGGCGAAGGAAGCGCTCAAAAAAGGATTGATGGATTACAAGGGCACCGTTTTGCTCGTCTCCCACGAGCCGGCCTTTTACCAAGACTGGGTGACCGATGTGTGGAAGGTGGCGGAGTGGAGATAAGGCGCCGCCGGCCTAGCAGCGGAAACGGAAAGGGAGCAAGGCTGTCGAAAGCGTTGCAACGAATTTGAACGTAGCCCATACGGCAAAACAAACATGATAAGGAAGCTGTCCGGTTGGACGGCTTCCTTTTTTTGAATGCCTCTCAAAGTTCCCCGTTATACCACCGCAGCGTCCCCAGGGCATAGGAAAAACCGCAGCTGAACGCGACGATCGCCAGCATGAGGGCCATAAATGCCCAATCTCTCCAGGTGACCCGAATCCGGTCATAAAAATCGCGCCGGCCCGTTCCGGTAAACCCTCTCGATACCATCGCCACCGCGGCCCGTTCCGATTTGCGGATCGCTCCGGCGAGCAGCGGAATGCCATAGCGCTTGAGCGCCTCCAGCAGCGACCGGGGCGTGCGGCGGATGCGTCCGGCCCCCCTTACCCGGTGCGCTCGTTGCATGATGGATAATTCCTCGCGGAACAAGGGCAAAAAACGAAAACCCGCCAAAATGCCGTAAGCGAGCTTGGGCGGCAGCTTGCACTGCTGCATCAGGCTGAGCATCAGCTTGACCGGGTCGGTCGTCAGCATAAACAGAAGCGACAGCGCGGAAAACAGCAGCGTGCGCAATCCGAGCGACAGGGCCACCTGAAATGCGGCCACCGTCACCCGCACCGGTCCGATGGACCATAGGACCGCGGAGCCCGGTTCCGGCTGCTCGCGCGGGAACAAAGCGGCGGTCCAGAAATAACCGCATGCCAGGACAAGGAACGGCGAAAACAGAAGCAGCCATCTTCTCCAGGAGACGTCCCCGAATATCCATGTGACAAGCAGCGTCATGACCAACGCCGCCGAAGTCGTCACCGGATCGAATACCAGCGACAGCGGGAGCACGCACAATACGACGGTCACGCCTTTGATGACCGGATTCAGCTCCTCAAGCCGAAGCAGCCGCGGCCGGGGGACCGGGACGGATTTTTCGCTCTGGACGTTCAGCATGGATCTCCCATCTCCATGGCTTGCAGCAACCGCGCGGCTATCGGGGGGATAAGGCCTTGATCTTCCAGAAATCGCGCGGGCTTGGACCAGAGCGAGATCGGAGGCCCCTCGAAATGAATCGAACCGCTGTTCATAACGATTACGCGGTCGGCGTATTCCTGCACGAATTCCATGTCATGCGTGATGACGACGACGGCCAACCCCTGGTCCGCGCGGGCCCGCAGGCCTGACATCAGCTCCTTGGCCCCATGGGCGTCCTGCCCGTAGGTCGGTTCGTCGCACAGCAAAATTTGCTGTTCGTCCGACAGCATGGCGGCCACGCTCAGGCGCCGCTTCTGTCCTTGGCTCAACGAGAAGGGGCTGAAGGACTCGCGGCCCTCCAGACGGAATCGTTGCAAAAGGCCGTTTACCCGCTCGCCGATGTCCGTGTCGCTGCGGTTCTGCAATCGAAAGGAATAAGCCAACTCGTCATACACCGTATCGGCGACGAATTGATGTTCCGGATGCTGGAAAATAAATCCGATCCGGCTCCGGAGCTCGGCTTCCTTCCAGTCCGGCAGCGGTTTGCCGTCCAGCGTGACGCTGCCGGACGAAGGCTCCAGAAGCCCGGACAGCACGGCGAACAGCGTCGATTTTCCCGCACCGTTCCTGCCGGTAACCGCCAGAAGCTCTCCCGCGCGGACCGACAGGGAGATCTCCTCGATCACCGCCCGTTTTCCCCGGAAGAAGGACAACCGGTCTGCGCGAAGCAGGATGCGTTCGGCAACGCCGGGGCCGGATGCGCGTTCGGAGACGGCCGCGCCGCGGCGCGCAGGTTCCGCGTTTTTTTGTAGCCGCGCCCGAAGCAAACGGGCCGCTTGTTTTTGAATTTGGGCCGGATACCCCGTCCATTCCTTGATAAGCTCCCGGGCGGAAAGCGGCAGCGGGCCCGGGATATCCCCGGCATCCGCTTGGCCGCCGGTCACGCCGGCATCCCGGATCAACGCGCGGTGAAGCGTGGCGGCCCGAGGGAGCCAAATGCCGTCTTGCGCCGCTTCGTGTGCTTGGTTCGTAAAAAACGCATCCGGTTTCCCCTCATATCGAACCGTTCCTTGCTTGTCCATAACGACAAGTCGGTCGACGTATTCCATCCATGGATCGAGGTTGTGCTCGATCAGCAGGATCGTCATCGGCAGCAGCCGGCGGAGGGCATGGATCCGGTCCGCGAGCTGCTGCGCCGAAGCCGGATCGAGATTCGACGTCGGTTCGTCCAGGATGAGCACCTTGGGCCTAAGGACGAGCGCCGCGGCGATGGCGACGCGCTGTTTTTGCCCTCCGGAGAGCGTATGGATTTCTTTCTCCCGGCACTCGCTCAGCTGAACGAGCTTCAGTGCATCTTCGATCCGCCCGCCGATCTCCTCCCGGGGGCAGCCGATGTTTTCCAGGCAAAAGGCGAGCTCCTGCTCGACCGTCAGCATGCAAAACTGGCTGTCCGGGTCTTGAAAGACGATGCCGACGGTTTGGGCCGTTTTTCCGGGATGGCGAAGGTCCGGCGTTTCTCCGAACAGCTTCACGCTGCCGGTAACGACGCTTTCCACCGCATGCGGGTATATCCCGTTCAAGCAGAGGGCGAGCGAGCTTTTTCCGCAGCCGCCGGGACCCAAAAGCAGCGTGATTTCCCCCTTGTATAACGACATCGAAACCGAAGACAGCACGTCATCCCCAAGATGGTCGTCGAGCTTCAGGGAAATCCGGTCGGCTTCCAGCACCGGTCGGCGGTCTACAGCGGCCATTAGGACACCTCCGCCTTGGAACTCAGCTGACCGCGCGAAGTTTTGGCGATCGGGAAGCTGCGGAGCACGCCGGTTTTGGCCAGCGCGTCGGCGATCCATTTGCCGAGCAGGCCGGCGAGCAGCACGGAGCTGAGGATGCGGGTGATGAACATGGCCAGCAGCAGGCCCGGGGACAACGCGGCAAACCCCGAGTGGATGAAACCCCAGGCAAAGCTGAAGACGGCCGAACCGGCGCCTGCGGCCATCAAGGCCGGGGCGGAATAGTTCCGGTAACGCAGCGCCGCAAAGACGGCTTCGGCCCCGAGCCCTTGGATAAAGGCCGACAAAATAAGCACCGGCCCTGTCGTATTGCCGATCAGAAGCTCGACGGTTCCGGCCACCGTTTCCGACAAAAGCGCGGCTCCCGGACGCTGCAATATATATGCCGAGATGATCGATACGATAAACCAGATCCCGAAAATGACCTCGTATCCCATCGGCCCCATCAAGCCGACCAGGACGTTGCCGACCTGCAGGAAAAGAACGTATACGACGGCAAAAACGACCGACAGCGAACTCAGCACGATAATGTCGCGCAATTTCCAGTTTTTCATCGGATCTGCGCCTCCCCGGCTTGTTTTCGCGCAGGCTTCGGGGAAGGGCTGTTGCACGACAGGGTTGCGGTCATCACCAAATGGGACGTTTCCTCCGCAGCGTTGGCAAACGCCTGCTCCAGCGTCCGGAACACGTCGCCGGCAGTCCCGTCGAGGCGGCTTGCATAATGAACGCTTCCGGAGAAGGTGCCCAGCGTTTGAGCCGTCCGGACCGCCTCCGCGATCATGCCCATATATCCCGGCGCGTTCATCGGATAAAGGGCGAACTGCGCCGACGTGTCGACCCCCGAGGGGGCAGCGTTCAAACGGACGTCATCCTCCGACATGTACGCGTCGCCGCTGGAGTCGCCCGGGCAGCCGATCGAAAACGTGCCGCTGAACACGACATGCTCCCCGCTTTCCGCCGCATGGGCGAACATCGACTGCACGACGTCGAACACATGGGACATCCGCCCGCGGACGCAGGTGCTGACATCGTCCGTAAACATCCATACTTTGGACGTATTCGTCCGTTTCAAAGCCTCTTCGATGATTTCGGCAAAACGGCCGCTCATCGGATAAATCGAAAAACGGCAGCCCGCGATGCGGCTGGTCCCGCAAGCGCCGGCGGATCCCCCGCACGCTTCTATGCCGTTATGCAAATTTTCAGTCATAACCTTCGTTTCCTCCTTCATCGAACGCTGATCGATTTTCAACTTCAAGCCGGCCGGCACGCAAAAAAACCGCACCCGAAAGAGTGCAGCTCGCGGACGGCTCGAAGGCCGGTTCCGTCGTTCGGATCGAAGGGCCTCGAAGCAGTCGTTTCACCGCACTTCCCCACGCTAGTATGACCTAGATCGGGTGTAAAGGGTTAACGTTCGCGCATGCATTCGCTACTTGTCTCTCAGCCAGAAAGGCACCCCTAGTGCTATCTATCCGTATGCAGTTTTTTGCTGGTTCCCATTATACAGCTTCGAAAAAGATTGTAAAGACCCGAGTCTTTTGAAAGCGCCGTTTTCAAAACGGGCCGCGCTGGAGAATGCGCCTTCATTGTGATATACTGAATATCCTTTCTAAGCGGGCTTATGGCTCACGACTAAGCATCAGCTTACCAGGGCAGGGTGGTTCGCGGCGTTCGCCCCGTACATATCGTAGGGTTGCAGCGAACGGCGCACGAACGGCTCCCGCGGCCATTTTGGGCTGGCGGAAAAACTTTTAGGAGGTAACTGAAATTGGAGCAAACTTTTCAAAGTGCCTATCAAGAGGAAGAGCGAAGGCTGAATGCAACGATAGCGGAAATCGACAAGCAGCTGGAGCGGCTGCGCGCGATCCCGGTGTATACCGGGCATGATTTTACCGAGCAGGTGCTCGAGGCCGGGCGCGAGGAAAAAAGGCAGTCCTTGGCCAAGAGCCTGGCGGCCCCTTATTTTGGACGGCTTGATTTTCAGGAAAAAAAGGATGCGGCGCCCAAACCGCTTTACATCGGCAAAATCGGCGTCGATCACGAGGAGGTCGGCGAGCAGCCGATGGTCATCGATTGGCGGGCCCCGATCGCCAGCGTGTTTTATTCCTTCACGGGCGGGGATGAACCGGCTTCGTACGAAGCGCCCGGAGGAACGATTGAAGGGCTGGTGTATTTAAAGCGGAACCTCGTCATCCGGAAGCAGATTTTGGAGCGGGTGTCCGACACGTATGACCGGAACGGCGACCAGCCGGCCGTATCCGACGAATTTCTGGTATACCGGCTGGGCGAAAACAAGGACAACAAGCTGCGCGACATCGTTTCCACCATCCAGGCGGAGCAGGACAAAATCATCCGCGCGGCAAAAAATACGGCGCTGATCATCCAAGGGGTGGCGGGAAGCGGAAAAACGACCGTGGCGCTGCACCGCCTCGCCTATTTGCTGTATCAGTACAAGGAGCAGGTCACGGCAGAGAAGATGATCATTTTTGCCCCGAACCATATGTTCCTCGATTACATTTCCGACGTGCTGCCCGAACTCGGCGTCGGGGACATCCAGCAGAGCACGTTCGCGGATTGGGCCATGAAGCAGCTCGGCATCGAGATTCCGCTTGCCGATCCGTCCGAGACGCTTTCCTACTGGTTCGAATCGGACGGGGGAATGCCGGAGGTGACGGACGAGGTTCCCGGACGCTTCAAGGGCTCGATCCGGTTCATGGAGATGATCCGCGCCTGCATCGAGGCGATGGAAGACGCTTCGGTGCCCCAAGCGGACTTTATGCCTTGGGAGGGCGCCGTGCTTGCGCGCGATACGATTCTCCACTGGTTCAACGACGAATATAAGCCGTATCCGCTCGCCAAGCGGAAAGAACGGGTGATGGCGAGAATCCACCGGTGGGTCGAGATGGAGCTGAAAAAGTCGCCTTCGGCCGCCGCGATGAAGGAACGGAAGAAAAAAGCGTCCCAGCGCGAAAAATCATATGCCGCCAAGTGGCCGAAGTTCGAGCCGCTCGTGCTGTACAAGCAAATGTTCAAAGCGCTGAAGCTGCAGGCCGGCTGGCCGGAAGAACGGCTGGCGGGCATTCCGGACGCCGTGTTGAAATCGACGCAAAAGGATTTGAAAAAGGATATCCTGCGCGAGGAAGACCTGCCTGCCCTGTTGTACATCCATTATTTGCTCAACGATATCACGGGAGAACAGCGGTTCGACCATATCGTCATCGACGAGGCGCAGGATTTTTCGCCATTTCAGGTCGCGGTCCTCGATTTGTTCGTGAAAGGCCACTCCTTTACCATTCTCGGGGATTTGTCCCAAGGCATCCATGCCTACCGGGGAGTTCATGGCTGGGAGGAAATGAGGGCCTGGTTCAAGCCGGAAGACACGGCGTATTTTGCGCTTACGCGGAGCTACCGCTCCACGATGGAAATCATCGAATTCGCCAACCGCATCCTCGAGCAAGGGGTAAGCAGCGAACTGCTTGCGGTGCCCGTTTTTCGGAGCGGGAACCCGGTGCGCATGATCGCCTATGGAAGCGGCGAAGACGAGCGCTTAAAGGGCCTGCGCGAAGGGCTGCTTAAGCTTTCGTCGGGCGATTACCGAACGGTGGCCGTGTTGACGCGGACGCTGAAGGACGCAAGGGCGCTGCACGAACGGCTGCAGCCGGACTTGCCTGATCTTCACTTGATCGACGGCGGCGACCAGGCGTACGAGGGCGGCTTATCCGTCCTGCCCGTATACCTCTCGAAAGGCCTCGAATTTGACGCGGTCATCGTGGCGGATGCGGACGGGGAGCATTACGGCGCTTCGGCTTGGGATGCGAAGCTGCTGTACGTCGGGTGCACGCGCGCGCTGCACGAGCTGTGGCTGATGCACGGCGGCCCGCTGCCGGATTATTTGCAAAACATGGATGAAGAGATCGCGGTGACGGGCTGGTAGGGCCAAGATCCGTGCGCCTGGCATCCGCAGGTAAAAAAATCCTGGTAAAAAACGTATATACTTATTCTTTCGCTTGAAGAGAAGCTCCAAATATGAGTTAATAAAGGTGTCGGACGGCCGACAACTTCCTAAAGAAAGGAGCTGATGCAATTTTGATCACAAATAACGAGGTGGTTTCCGCCTAAGCGGAAATCGCAAAGTTCAGGGGGGCCGGAAGCAGGCCTCCCTAATTACCTTTTTTAAATATATCCTACATAACAGAAAGGAGGGAGCGATAAAATGTTCAACGCAAAATTCGCAAATCGGAACCAACATCTGATGAAGGAGGACGTTTATCGTGAATTACCGAAACGGGAGGGATGTGCTTCCCCCTAGTTTGCTGAAAGAGCTGCAGAAGCACATTGAGGGCGAGCTGATCTACATTCCCAAAAGAAGCAGCGAACGTGTCGGCTGGGGAGTCAACAGCGGCACCAGACAGATGATCGAGCGCAGAAACGAGGAGATTTACAATCTCCATTGCAGCGGACACTCGCTCGAATATTTGACGAAAACTTTCCATCTGTCCGTCGAAAGCATCCGGAAGGTCATCTTCAAAAAGCGTGCGGAGCATGGCGCGGAAACAGTGCCGGTACGCCGTTGATTGCCGCCGGGCTCATCAAAATCATATGGAGCGGGGATTTGAAACATCCTCGTTTGCGAAAGGGCATCCCGATCGGTTCTTACGAGAAACTTAGGGATTCCCTTTTTCGTTTGCGTTCGTTTCCCAAAGCTCCTGCCTTTGGGCGCAAAAGCTTCTTTCCTTCTTCTGGATACGGGATTCGTTTCATGGCAAGAAGGCAGGAAGGTAAGGTACAATGAAGGCAGGAACGACATCACGCGGTCATGGAGCGGCGCGTCAGCTTCATCCCATCATAACCGTGAACCGTGAGAGGTGAGGAAATGAGTTTAAAAGGCTTGACCGTAAGAGAAATGCTTGAACTTCCCGTCATGCAAAACGCAAAGCTGATCAGCGGGGAAAAGGGACTGGACCGGATCGTGCAGTATATCGATATTTGGGAGGTTCCCGATATCGGGAGCTGGCTCCGGGAAGGCGAAATGGTGCTCACCGCCGGGTATCCCGCGCGCGACAACCTATCGCTCCTCACCGATATGATCGAGCAGCTCGCCAAAGTCAACGGGGCGGGCATTGCCATCAAACCCGAACGGTTCATTCCCCGAATCCCGCAGGAAATGATCGATAAAAGCAATTTATACCATGTCCCGATCATTCAGCTCCCGGTGCGAATGGCTTACATCGATATTACGTATAACGTCATGGAGCAAATTTTGAACAGGCAGGCCGTGCTGCTCAAACGTGCCGAGGAGGTCAACAAGGCGCTGACGGGACTCGTGCTTAACAACAAGGGCATTCAGGTCGTTGCCGACAGCGTCTCCCAGCTGATCGAATCGCGGATATGGATCGTCGATAAAACCGGCGGCGTGCTTGCCTCCTCCCCGGAAGGCAGCCCGTATGTCCCTTCCGACAGCCATCGGCAGTGGGAAGTGAACGTCGATAATAAAATGCTCGGAAAATTCGTGGTGGAGAAGCGGAAGCTGGACGAGCTGGACCTGATGCTGATCGAGCAGGCGCGCCTGGTGTTTTCGCTGGAGCTGATGCGGGAAAAGATCGCCTTCGACACCGAAAGCAGGCTGCGGGGGACGTTTTTTGAAGAGCTGTTATTGAATCCGCCGGCCGACGAAAGGATCACCGCTTCGAAAGGGCTGCAGCTTGGATTGTCCCCCAGTTGGTTATGGGAGGTTGCCGTTATCGAAGCGGACGAGCCGTTTTATAACGAGGATTCTCCCATCGCCGAAACGATTCAATCGTTGTTGGCCGAAGAATCCGCGGTCCGGAAAGTCCGCCCCCAGCTGCAGATTCACGGGGGGAAAATCGTATTGTTTTTGCCTTCCTTTCCATCCTCCGGCGCGGAGAGCCGCCAAGACAACGGCAAAGGCAGGCAGATTCCGTGGAACGAGAAAATGCAATCCTGGCTGCAGCAGTGGGATTCGGTCCGAATCGGCATCGGCCGCCAGGTTCGGCTGTTTGAAACGAATCGCAGCTACCATGAGGCAAGGACGGCCGTATCGATCGGCTTCCGCTTGAACCGGAGACGGCAGCTGTTTTTATACTCGGAAGTGGAGATGCTGCAAATGCTGCTGGATTCCACCGATGAAACTTGGCTGAGCAGGTTCGTCGACGAAAGAATCGGCAAGCTGGCGGAGCACGACCGGGAGAACGGGACCAATTACGTCAGCACGCTGTATCATTACTTGGCGACGGGCGGCAGTTTGAATGAGACGTCGAACCGGATGTATATTCACCGCAATTCGGTCAATTACCGGATCGACCGGATCAAAACGATGACGGGTCTCGACTTGAACAGCGCCCAAAGCCGGTTTGAGCTTTATTTGTGCTCAGCGTATTATTTGGTTAACCATGCATAACAGAGATGCCACCCGATGTCAGCTCTCAGCGGGTTCCTGTAATGCCAAGGATTGTCTATGATGGGCGCCGTCATCTTTCCATGACGAAAATCGTTGCGTGATCCCATGAATAAAACGCCTTCTTTGTGCTCTGAGCACAAAGGGGCGTTTTTAGTTTTGTTGGCCGGGTACATTGTTGCACCGCGGGTAAAACAATTAAAATCTTATTTAATAAAAATTTTTAAGGGGATTTGTTCGCAAAATCCTGGAGGATGGAATCGATCCTGACATCAATCAAAAGGGACGAGAGGGTGACCGGCTTGATCGGATTAATTCGCGTATTTACCGCAAATGATAATGAAGTGGTTCAAGCGCATGGAAAACGGATTCAAGAGCAGTTTCATATCCCTGTTTTAAGCAGAAGCATTCCCGACCAGCCGCTAGGTATCTATGACGACGAAACCGAGAGGATCGCGATACCGAAAATCGTGGAGCTGGGCGTCCGGATGGAGCAGGAAGGCTGCCGGGCCATCATTATCAGCTGCGCCGCAGACCCTGCCGTTAACGAGCTTCGAAGCCGCGTCACGGTTCCGGTCATCGGCGGAGGAAGCGCCGCGGCGCATGTCGCCCGTTCGCTCGGTTTGCCCGTAGGGGTGATGGGAATCACCGAAGGCGTACCTCCGGTGATGCGCGATATTTTAGGCGATCTCGTCGTAGGTTACCGGCGTCCCGAAGGCGTGACGAACACGACGGATCTGATGACGGAACAGGGCCGCAGCATGGCGCTGGAAGCGGCGAAATCCCTCGTATCCCAAGGCGCCGGAGCGATTGTATTCGCTTGCACGGGCCTCGCCACGATCGGATTTGCCGAAACGCTCCGCAAAGAATTGAAGGTACCGGTGATCGACACGGTTGAATCGGAAGGTTTGATGGCCGCGAATTATTATAGACAAGCCGTCGCTTTTTAAAAAGGGGGGCCCCGTATTCCGGGGATGACAAACGATATGAATTTTATCGGCCTTCAATGTTGAAAGTCGGCAATATCTATGTTTCCCGCTTTTAAGGGGGAGGAGGGCACTCGTTATTTTTCTTTGAAATCCCCTCGATTCGGCCATCGGCAGCAGGTCTTGACGCCCGAAGCGTTACGAACCTGATGACGATGGCTTGCAAACGAGTGATCAACCTAGACAAATTGGAGGCATATGGATGAGCGAAATCAAGAATGAAATCGGACAGACGGAGAAAAAAGAGAAACATCCCAGCATATTCGAACCTTTTGGCTTGTTCCTCAATGTAATTACCGGCGTTCTTGGCGCGATCGTCGGCATTCAGATCGTGACCACGCTCGGCGTGACGCCGAACACGGCAATCATCGGCGCGCTGGTTGCGATGCTGATCGCAAGAATTCCGGTAGCGGTATTCAAAAAGTATAAATCGATCCATCGCCAAAACATGGTGCAGACGTCCATCTCCTCCGCGACGTTCGGCGCGGCCAACAGCCTGTTCATACCGATCGGGATCCCGTTCGTGATGGGCGAGACGAAACTGATCATCCCGATGCTGATTGGCGCGGCGCTGGCGATGTTCGTCGATGCGGCGCTGCTGTACAAGCTGTTCGACTCGAAGCTGTTCCCCGCTTCCGGAACCTGGGCGCCGGGCGTGGCGACCGCCGAATCGATCATTGCCGGCGATAAAGGCGGCAAACGCGCGGGGCTGCTCGGGGTCGGGACCGTCATCGGCCTGATCGGATCTTATTTCCACGTTTCGATGTCCGCGTTCGGCGTGGCGTTTATCGGCAACATCTGGGCGCTCGGCATGTTCGGGATCGGCCTTTTGATCCGCCAGTATTCGAACCCGCTGTTCAGCATCGACGTCGACAAGCTGTATATCGCGCACGGCGTCATGATCGGCGCAGGGATCGTCGCGCTGGTGCAGGCGGCCATCCTCATTTTGAAACGTCCGAAAAAGGAAGACCAAGCCGCCGACGCCGAGAAATACACGCGTACGGAAGGCGAAGCCAGACGCGCCCTCGGGCTTGGTTTTGTCGCTTACCTCGTCATCGCCCTTATCATCGCCCTCATTGGCGGTCTCATTACGAAAATGTCTATCGGCATGCTGATCGGATTCCTTGTCTTTGCGGCCTTTGCCGCGTTCGTGCACGAAATTATCGTCGGCATCGCAGCCATGCATTCCGGCTGGTTTCCAGCCTTTGCCGTCGCTTTCATCACGCTCCTGTTCGGCATGCTGATCGGTTTTCCTACCGTGGCGCTGGCGCTGCTCGCAGGATTTAGCGCCGCTACGGGCCCGGCTTTTGCGGACATGGGCTACGACCTCAAAACGGGTTATATCCTCCGCGGGAACGGGGAGGACAAAGAGTTTGAGCTGCGCGGCAGAAAACAGCAGTACATGACAGGCATGATCGCGTTCGGCGTAGCGGTCATCGTTGTCGCTTTGACCTACCGTTCGTATTTCGGCCAAAATCTCGTTCCGCCGATCGATACGGTATACGTGTCGACGATCCAAGCGGGGGCTTCCCCGGACGTTGCGATGAAGCTGCTGCTGTGGGCCATCCCGGGCGCCATTTTGCAATGGCTTGGCGGAGCGAAACGCCAGATCGGCGTCATGTTCGCGACCGGTTTGCTGATCTCTACGCCAAACGCTTGCTGGGCGGTTCTGGCGGGTCTTTTGATCCGGATCGTCGTGCTGAAAGTAAAGGGCAAGGAAGCCGAAACGCCGATGAGCATTTTGGCGGCAGGGTTTATCGCGGGAGACGCGATTTACAGCTTCTTTAACTCCATGTTCAAAATGAGAAAGTAGGTGCATTCCATGGCTAGAATCAAACTGGACGAAAAAATGGTGGAAAGCGCCGTGTTCGGCGGCGCCGTCCTGGGCGGCGGCGGAGGCGGCTGGATCGAAGAGGGCCTTCAGATCGGCCGTTTGGCCTTGGAGCTTGGCGAACCCGAGCTGCGCACGATCGACGAATTTGCGGACGACGATACGTTCGTGACTGTTTCGCTCGTCGGCGCGCCCGGAGCGAAAGATAAATATTTGAAACCGATCTATTACGCCAGATCGCTGGAAATGCTCGCACGCGGGCTGGGCAAACCGATTTCGGCGATCCATACGAACGAAAACGGGGCCGGAACGACGGTGAACGGCTGGCTGCAATCGGTCATGACGGGCATTCCGCTCGTCGACTTCGCCTGCAACGGCAGAGCGCATCCAACCGGCACGATGGGCGCACTGAATTTGACGGAAGTCGAGGATTACGTGTCCTATCAAACGGCCATCGGCGGCAAGGGCGACAATTACCTGGAGTTCAGCGTTTCCGGATCGCTGGGCAAGGCCGCTTCGATGGTCCGCAAAGCTTCGGTTGAAGCCGGCGGGCTCGTCGCGGTGGCCAGAAATCCGGTAACGGCTGCCTACGCGAAGCAAAACGGCGCCCCGGGCGCCATCACGCAGGCGATCGAGGTCGGCGAAGCGCTGCTTGGGGCGAAAGGCGAGGCGGCCATTGCCGCCGTCGTGGACAAGCTTGGCGGAAAGGTCGTCGCCGCCGGCGAGGTGACTGCCTTCGAAATGGAAACGACAGGCGGATTCGACGTGGGCAAAGTGACCATCGACGGCTTCGAAATGACCTTCTGGAACGAATATATGACGCTGGAAAAAGACGGGGAGCGTTACGCGACGTTCCCGGACCTGATCATGACGCTGGACGCCAAAACGGCTAGACCGGTCGTCACGGCCGCCCTGGAGAAAGGGCAGCAGCTCGCCGTCATCGCGGTGCCGAAAGCCAAATTGCTGCTCAGCAGCACGATGCGCAACAAATCGCTGATGCAGCCTGTCGAGGATATCATTAAAAAACCGATTTTGGATTACTTGTTCTGATTCGCTAAGACTTGCTAAATACTACTTACATCTAACTGGAGGTCGGATTCGATGACATTAAAACAAACGATGGCCGCGCTTGAAGCGATGGACGACGCCCATGTAACCGGAGAGAAAGTAAAGGAGCTGTTCGCCGGCTACCCCGAAGTTTCGATCGAGGTGCAAAAAGTAACGGGAGAAAAAGGGAGCACGGATTTCATTAAAATCGTCATTCCCGGCACCGAGGGCAAAACGAAAGGCGGAAGCGCTCCGACCTTCGGCATCGTAGGCCGCCTGGGCGGAATCGGTGCCCGTCCAAGCCGCATCGGGCTCGTATCCGATGCCGACGGCGCAGTGGCCGCCGTTGCCGCGGCGCTGAAGCTCGCGGACATGCAGGTGAAAGGCGACCGTTTGAAAGGCGACATTATCGTGACGACCCATATTTGCCCGGATGCGCCGACCCGTCCGCATGAACCGGTCGATTTCATGGATTCGCCGGTCGACATCGGCGCGATGAACGCGCATGAAGTATTGCCGGAGATGGAAGCGGTGCTTTCGATCGATACGACCAAAGGCAACCGCGTCATCAATCATAAAGGTTTCGCGATTTCCCCGACCGTAAAAGAGGGCTACATCCTGCGGGTCAGCGATGATTTACTGCGGATTATGGAGATGACGACAGGACTGCTGCCGGTGACGTTCCCGATTACGATGCAGGACATTACGCCATACGGAAACGATCTGTACCACATCAATTCGATTTTGCAGCCGGCCGTTGCGACGAGCGCTCCGGTCGTCGGCGTCGCGGTCACGGCGCAAAGCGTCGTTCCGGGCTGCGGCACGGGCGCCAGCCACGAAATCGACATCGCTGCCGCGGTTCGTTTTTCGGTTGAGGTTGCCAAGGAATTCACGAATGGAACCTGCTCGTTTTACGATGCGGCCGAATACGACCGGATCGTGAAGCTTTACGGCTCGATGAAGGTGCTTCAAACGGCAGGCAGCGCGGAAGGAAAATAAGAAGAGACAGGGAAGGGGCTTTTAGTTCTTTCCCTTTTTTCTCAGGAAAAAACGTTTGGGATATTTACGTTTGGCGCAACACGCGCTTTTGGCAAACATGGGGAGGAGGATCATCGCATGACGAAACTTGGGGTCATTACGATCGGACAGGCTCCGCGCAAAGACGTGGCCCCGATTTTGCGGGAGCATTTGCCGGAACGGGTGGAGATGATTCAGGCAGGCGTTTTGGACGGCTTGTCGAAAGAGTATATTGCCGCCAATTTATGTCCGGAAGACCGGGATTACACGCTCACTTCCCGGCTGACGACCGGGGAGTCGGTCATCATGGGGCGCAGCAAAATCCAGCCCATATTGCAGCAGAAGATTTATGACATGGAGAATCAAGGAGTCGCCAATATTTTGCTGCTTTGCACGGGCGTTTTCCCGGGGCTTGCGACCCGAACGGCTTATTTGATCGAGCCGGATCATATGATTCCGCCGGCCGTCAAGGCGATGGTCGGGAACCGGAGGCTGGGCGTGATCGTCCCTCTGGAAGAGCAGAAGGAAACCATGAACTCGAAATACGAACCTTATGGACTGTACCCGGTATACGGGGTCGCCTCGCCATATCTTTTCGATCCGGGAGATTTTCAAGCGGCGGCGGCCGGACTCAAGGGCAAGGCGGATATCCTTTTGCTGGACTGCATGGGGTATACGGAGGAGGCTAGGAGACTGATGGCCGAAGCTTCCGGACTGCCCGTCATCCTGTCCAATGCGATCATGGCGAAAATCGTTTCGGAAATGATTTGATTCGGAAATGATAGGACCGACGGGGACCCTCTATGGGCGAAAAACCGGAACACGGCGAAAAAATGGTTGAAAGGAAGTCAGACAAAATGCAGGAAAAAATCGTTGAAACCAGCATCAACATGCTGAAAGATTGCCTCGGATTAAAAGCGGGGGAGACGTTTCTGATCGTCTCCGACGATTCGAGAAAGGAACTCGCGGAATCGCTATACGAAGCAGGAAAACGCATCGGAGCCGAAAGCATGCTGACGGTGATCAAGGAGCGAAGCAAATCGGGCGAAGAACCGCCGGCGCCGATCGCGGCCGCCATGGCTTCGTCGCAGGTCGTCGTCTGCATCACGAAGCATTCGCTGACGCATACGCAAGCAAGGAAGCAAGCGGCAGCGGCCGGCGCCCGCCTTGCGACGATGCCGGGCATTACCGAGGACATGTTCCTGGAAGGAGCCATCGCGGCAGACTATACCGAAGTGAAGGCACTGACGGAAAAAGTGACCGATATGCTCACGAAAGCGCGCAAGGTACGCATCGAAAAGGACGGACACGCGCTGGAGTTTTCCATCGACGGCCGCGACGGGGTGCCGAGCACGGGCATGTACGTGGAGCCGGGCCAATCGGGAAACCTGCCTTCGGGCGAAGCGTATATCGCGCCCGTGGAGGGCTCCGCCGCAGGGAAAATCGTCGTCGACGGCTCGATCGCCGGCGTCGGCAAAGTTGCGGGTCCGGTCGTTTTGACCGTGGAGAAGGGCCGCCTCGTAGCGGCCGACGGCGGCGCGGAGGGCGAAAAGCTGCTGCAAATGCTCGGGGATGGCGACGGAAGGCTGCTCGGGGAGTTCGGCATCGGCACCAACAACAAGGCGAGAATCACGGGCGTCGTGCTGGAGGACGAGAAGGTATACGGCACGATCCACGTCGCTTTCGGCAGCAACAATACGTTTGGCGGCGTCGTTGCGGCCGGCGTCCATATCGATTGCGTCGTCGGCCAACCGGACGTTTATTTGGACGACCGGTTGATCATGAAAAACGGCGAGCTGGTGGAGAGCTGATTTCTGCAGGCGGCGCCACAAGCAGGGCCAAACGAGGCGAATGAGGAATAAAGCATGTGTGCGGACTGGAACGACCCGCAGAGCGCCGGCAGCGACCGCCTGCTCTGCGGGTGTTTCTTTTTTTGCGCATGAAAAGAACTCATGGACGAAGAGAAATCCGGAGATATAAGATAAAGCATAAAATGTAAACACTATTTTGCGGCCGGCAACAAGACATCGGCAAGATCGGGACAGCGCCGAACAAATAACGTGAAATTTTATAGCAGTATATTTGCAATTTTCTTGCAGGTATCCTGCGTTTGAAGAAGAATGTATAGAGTGGATTTTGCGCAATGAAAGACGGGAACGATCCCGGCATAAGGAAAATTTGGAGGGCTAGCGATGAACGATAGGATTCAACACGCCGCACAGGTGCAGCCGACGGAAAGGCAGTTGTCCGTTCAGGAGATGGAATTTTATGCTTTTGTTCATTTTTCGGTGAATGCGTTTACGGACCAGGAATGGGGAAGCGGGAAGGAAGATCCGTCGATCTTCAACCCGACCGCGCTGGATGCGGACCAATGGGTGGAAGCGTGCAAATCGGCCGGCATGAAGGGTTTGATTTTGACCTGCAAACATCATGACGGTTTTTGTTTGTGGCCGAGCCAATATACGGAGCATTCCGTCAAAAGCAGTCCGTGGAAAAACGGCGGCGGCGACGTCGTCAAGGAAGTGTCGGACGCCTGCCGCCGGGGAGGCATCCGTTTCGGCATCTATTTGTCCCCGTGGGACCGGCATGAGCCGACCTACGGCGATTCGCCGGCATACAACGAATATTTCAAAAACCAGCTGCGGGAGCTGTTGACCGGATACGGCGACATTTTCTGCGTTTGGTTCGACGGCGCCTGCGGCGAAGGCCCGAACGGCAAACGCCAGGTGTACGACTGGGACGCCTATTACGCGCTCATTCGGGAGCTGCAGCCGGGGGCGGCCATTTCCGTCTGCGGCCCCGACATCCGCTGGTGCGGCAACGAGGCGGGACACTGTCGGGAATCGGAATGGAGCGTCGTTCCCGCATCGCTGCGGGATAACGAAAAAATCCAGGAAAATTCCCAGCAGGAGGATGACGGCGAATTTGCCAAGAGATACAGCTCGGAGGACGAGGACCTGGGAAGCCGGGACGTCATTTTGAAGGAAAAAGAGCTGATCTGGTATCCGGCGGAAGTGAACACTTCGATCCGTCCGGGCTGGTTCTACCATGCGTCCCAGGACGATCAGGTGAAGCCGCTTGAGGAACTGGTCAAGGTGTATTACGGATCGGTCGGGGGCAATGCGACGTTTCTGCTCAATATTCCGCCGGATACGCGCGGTTTGTTCCATGAAAACGACGTGCAGCGCTTGAAAGAGCTGGGGGATTGGATCCGGGGAACGTTCGGAACGAACCTGGCCGCCGGCGCCCCGGTCCAAGCGAGCGAAGCGATGGCAGGGCATGAAGCCTTATACGCGGTGGACGGCAACCGGGATACGTTCTGGGCTCCGCAAGAGGGTACGGAGCAGGCCGTTCTTACGGTGGATCTCGGCACGGAGCAAACCTTCGACCATGTTGTATTGCAGGAATACCGTTACAGTCAGCGGGTGGAGCGGTTTGCGCTGGAATATATGGAGGACGGCGAGTGGAAAACGGCGTATAACGGCACGGTCATCGGCTACAAGCGGATCTGCCCTTTCCCGGCCGTGACGAGTCGCTTTATCCGCCTGTCGATACAGGAATCGAGATGGTGGCCTAACCTTTCCGCATTCGAAGTGTATCACGGCGACCGGAACGCATGATCTGTACCTGCCCGGTATGTTATGATAGAGGGAGAGCTTGAAAGGGAGCAAAGACAAGCCATTTCATTTTCAAGGACGTGAACATAACATGGATTTATTTTCTTTCCAGCAGGAGTCGGACCGGGGCGGAAGGCTGCTGGCCGACCGGATGCGTCCCACCTCTTTGGATGAATATATCGGGCAGGAACATATCATCGGCCCCGGCAAGCTGCTGCGCAGGGCGATCGAAGCGGACCAAGTCACCTCGATCCTCCTGTACGGCCCGCCGGGATGCGGGAAAACGACGCTCGCGCATATCATATCGCAAAAAACGCAGGCGGACTTCGTCCGGCTGAACGCCGTGGACGCCTCCGTCAAAGACGTGCGGGAGGTCATCGACCGCGCCCAAAGCAACAAAGCGATGTATGGCACGAAAACGATCCTGTTCCTCGACGAGGTGCACCGCTTCAACAGCTCGCGGCAGGACGCGCTGCTGCCGGCGGTCGAAAAAGGGACGATCATTTTTATCGGGGCGACGACGGAAAACCCGTTCCATTACGTCAACGGGGCTTTGATGAGCCGCTCCACCCTGTTCCAGCTGCAGCCGTTGACGAAGGACCATTCGCTTGCCGCCATGAAGCGGGCGCTGGCCGACCCTGATAAAGGGCTCGGATATATGAAGCTGAAGGCGGACGAGGAAGCGCTGGACCATATCGCCACGATGGCGAATGGGGATATCCGCCGGGCGCTGACGGCGCTCGAGCTGGCGGCGATGACGACGCCGCCGGAGGACGACGGCACCGTTCACATTACGCTTGGCGTCGCCGAGGAGTCGATCCGCCGTCCGACCGTGCGGGCGGACGAGTCGACGCAATACGACGTGCTCTCCGCCTTTCATAAAAGCATCCGCGGCTCCAGCGATGCCGCTTTGTTCTGGTTTTTGTACGCGGTGGAGAAGCTGGGGATGGATCCGATGGTGTTCATCCGCCGCCTGATCGCCGCCAGCAGCGAAGACATTGGCCTCGCGAATCCGCAGGCCATGGTCCAGGCCGTCAGCGCATTGGAGGCCTACCGGAACAACGGCTGGCCGGAAGCGAAGCTGAACATCGCCCAGGCCATCTTGTTTGCCGTGGAGAGCCCGAAATCAAATGCGGTGTATACGGCGATTTCGCGGGCGACGTCGGCGATCGAAGAGCTGAAATCGGCGGAGGTGCCGCTGCATTTGCGGGATACGCATTATAAAGGGGCCGTGAAGCTGGGCCATGAAGGTTACAAGTATCCCCATGATTATCCGGGGCATTACGTGAAGCAGGATTATTTGCCGAAGGAGATTGCGCGCCGCGTCTTCTACCAGGCGACGGAGCAGGGCAACGAGGCGAAAATCCAGATCAACCAGCAGCGCAGAAGAAACCAGTTTCTTTCCGGGGAATGATGATCGAATTACGGGGAAATCTTCATCAACGAGAAGGATTCCGCGGGAGTCGTAGAGAATGTTTTGCACAGGCGTCATGAAACGTCCGCCGAGCAGGTTCGGCATGCAGGGCGTTCCATGAAAAAAAGCCACCGCCGCCGGAAACATGGGGCGGGTGGCTTTAACGTCTGTGCTTTATTTTTTTTGGAGTGCCGGCAGCTTGAACGGAACCTTTTCCACTTTGTCGATGGTGCCGCCGCCAAGGCAAACGTCGCCTTGATAAAACACGACGGCTTGTCCCGGAGTAACCGCTTTTTGTTTCTCGGCGAACCGCACGTGTACGGTGCCGTCTTCAAGCCATTCGAGCGTAACGTCCTGGTCGGGCTGGCGGTAGCGGAACTTGGCGGTGCAGCTGAAAGGCTCTGTGGGCACGTTCCCTTCGCCTGCGATCCAGTTCACGCCTGTGGCAATCAGCCCCGTCGAATACAGGCTCGGATGCTTGTCGCCTTGAACGACGTACAAAATATTTTGCTCCAGATCCTTGTCGGCCACGAACCACGGTTCGCCGTTTCCGGATCCGCCGATGCCGAGCCCTTGACGCTGTCCGAGCGTGTAATACATCAAGCCGTCGTGGCGGCCTTTGATTTCGCCCGTCGCGATATCCACCATATCGCCGGATTGCGCCGGCAAATACTGGCTAAGGAACTCTTTGAAGTTGCGTTCGCCGATGAAGCAGACGCCGGTGCTGTCTTTCTTTTTGGCGGTGTACAATCCCGCCGCTTCGGCAATCTTGCGTACTTCGGGTTTCGGCAGATGGCCGATCGGGAACATCGCTTTCGACAGCTGCTCCTGATTCAGCGCGTTCAGGAAGTAGGTTTGATCCTTGTTGCCGTCGACGCCGCGGAGCAGCTTGAAGACGCCATTCTCTTCGACGACGCGGGCATAATGGCCCGTGGCTACATAATCGGCGCCCAGTCCAAGCGCCTTGTTCAGGAATTCGCCGAATTTGATTTCGCGGTTGCACATGACGTCCGGATTCGGCGTGCGCCCCGACTTATATTCGTCGAGGAAATAGGTAAATACTTTATCGAAATACTCTTTTTCGAAATTGACCGTGTAATAAGGAATATCTATTTGCTCGCAAACGCGCCGGACATCCTCTGCGTCCTGTTCCGCGGTGCAGACTCCGAATTCGTCGGTATCGTCCCAGTTCTTCATGAAAATACCGATGACATCGTAGCCTTGCTCCTTCAGCAGGAGCGCGGTCACCGAGGAATCGACGCCGCCGGACATGCCGACGACCACGCGCGTGTTTTGATTGTTGTTTGCCAAAGTTAACTCACCATTTCTATTTTGAAATTGTGCCCATACCCGTATTTTAACACACAACGGGCCGGAGGTCATACCCGGATGGCCTTTGTCCGCATCAGGAGTACAATTTGCAGTTTTGCCTGAGATTATATATGATGGAGTTTTAGAAGTTTTTGCCGGGGGAAACCGATTTTTGCGCCGTCAAATCCATTGGGGAAAGGCGTGCCTGTCTTCCGTGGAAGTACAACGGTTGACGTTAACATACCAAAAAAACGCCGGATATGTTAACATAAGCAAAGGGTTATGATCGGAATACGCAGATATTATCCTCAGGATCTAAGGTGTCTGCAACGGATCCCGACATATATAAAAGAAAACATGAACTTTTGAAAGAGGTGCCACCTTTGAAGATATCGACAAAAGGGCGTTACGGCCTGACGATCATGATGGAGCTTGCGGCCAAATACGGCGAGGGCCCGATCTCGCTGAAAAGCATCGCCGAAAAAAACCAGCTTTCCGAGCATTATCTGGAGCAGTTGATCGCGCCGCTGCGCAACGCCGGGCTCGTTAAAAGCATTCGCGGCGCGTACGGCGGTTACGTGTTGTCCCGCGAAGCTTCGGAAATTACGGCGGGAGACGTCATCCGCGTGCTGGAAGGCCCGATTTCCCCGGTCGATTTTACGGAAGAAGACGATCCTGCCAAGCGCAACCTGTGGCTTCGCATCCGCGACGGCATCGCGAACGTGCTGGATTCGACCACGCTGCTTGACCTGATCTCCTATCAGGAGCAGGACGCCGCCGATAACTACATGTTTTACATTTAAAAGGAGATGCGAAAATGAAATCCATTTACTTGGATCATGCGGCATCCACGCCCGTCCATCCCGAAGTCGCGCAGGAAATGATGAACGTGATGACGGGGCAATTCGGCAACGCATCCAGCGTTCATGCCTTCGGCCGTTCCGCCAAACGGACGGTGGGCGGGGCTAGGGACAAAATCGCCAAATATTTGGGCTGCCACCCCGATGAGCTCGTGTTCACCGGCGGCGGAACGGAAAGCGACAACCTTGCGTTGTTCGGCGCGTTGGAGGCGATGGAAGGCCGGGATAAGCATGTCATTACTTCGTCCATCGAACACCATGCCGTGCTGCATGCCTGCGAGGAGCTGGAAAGGCAGGGCTACCGCGTCACATATCTCCCGGTGGACGGGACGGGGCGGGTGCGGGTAGAGGATGTGGAACAAGCGCTGACGGAAAATACGGCGCTGATCAGCATCATGTACGCGAACAATGAAGTCGGCACGGTGCAGCCGATCCGGGAAATCGGCGAGCTCGCCCGAAGCCGCGGCATCCTGTTCCATGTGGACGCCGTTCAGGCGCTGGGAGCGATTCCGATTTCCCTGCGCGATTTGCCGGTCGATCTGATGAGCTTTTCCGCTCATAAAATTAACGGCCCGCAAGGGATCGGGGCTTTGTACGTGCGCCGCGGCGTTCACCTTGCGCCGAGACTGCACGGGGGGCTTCAGGAGAAAAAACGCCGCGCGGGCACGGAAAACATGGCGGGCATCGCCGGATTCGCCAAAGCCGTCGAAATTGCGGCGGAACAACTAGAGCCGCGCAGAGAGCATGACCTCATGCTCCGGGATACGTTTATCCGTTTGCTGGAACAGGAAATTGGACAAGACGCGTTTGTCGTCAACGGACATCCCTCTGAATTTTTACCTCACATACTGAATATCAGCTTCCCGGAAACAGACACGGAGACGCTCCTGATGAACCTGGACATGGAAGGCGTTGCTGCGGCCAGCGGCTCGGCATGCACCTCCGGTTCCCTTGAGCTGTCCCATGTGCTTCAAGCTATGAAACTTCCACAAAATGTTTTGCGCTCCGCGATTCGTTTTAGCTTCGGTTTGGGTAATACTACGGAAGATATGGAATACACCGCCCAAAAAATTGCAACCATTCTTCGTCGTTTACGTATTAGAAGTTAGGATTCTCTATGCATGGACAAGGAGGGAGGCGTGCTTCCATACCGTCCGGAACAAGGATCGGTGCCCGCAGGGGCATCCGTCCCGCCTCTCGCGGGATGCCTTCGTTTCAATACTCATGACGATAGGTGGGTCCTGGCATGAAGTTTCAAGAATTGATCGGCCTTGCCGTGTTCGATGTGGACGAAGGCAGGCAGATCGGCAAAATCAGCGATGTTTGGGTCAGCGGGGACTGGAGGATCCAAGCTTTGGAGCTTGAAGGCAGAAGCCTGTTTTCCAGTTCGGCCAAGTCCGTATCCTGGGAGGATATCGTGGCTTACGGCGAAGACGCTGTGATGATTCGGAATCAACAGGCTGTTCGAAAGACAAAGGCCGACGATATACAATACACGTTCCTGACGGGCAAAAATAAACTGAAGGACATGGACGTGCTGACCGAGGAAGGCGTTCTGCTCGGAAAAGCGACGGATGTTTATTTTGACCAGGAAATGGGAAATACAATACTAGGTATAGAAATCAGCGACGGTTTCGTCTCGGATTTGCTGGAAGGCCGGAAATGGCTGCCGCTTGCGGAGGGCATGTCCATCGGCAAAAACGCAATCATGGTGCCGCCGATGAGCGAAGAGCGCCTCGGAAAAACCATTCATTCTGTTAACGGATAGGTGATCTATGAATATGAGATGTCCCAACTGCAATTCCAAAGATATCGGTAAAATCGGTTCGCACCAATTTTATTGCTGGGGCTGTTTTATCGAACTGACGGTCAACGGAGATAAAATGTCCGTCTATCAAGTCGAAGAGGACGGCACGCTTAGTTCGCTGGACGATCTGTTTTTCGAGGAAATTCCTCAGGAATTCCCGCATCTGCACGCGTCCAATTGAAAGTGAACTTATGAACATGCTTTTTCGGCAAAAAAGAAACCTATCACTAGCGTTCGCTCGAAAGACGCGCGTTAGTGATGGGTTTCTTTTGCTTTATCGCTTGGCCGGGGCGGGCTGGTCTTTCAAGGTTAATTTTTTCCTTTCGTACATATAATAACGTGTACAGCAAGTCCGAAAGGAGGAAAGCTTCCTTGGAGAACATGACCGGAAACAAGTGGTTCCGTTTGCTCATCTGGTTTATTCTCGGCCTGATCGCCCTTTATTTCATTTGGCTGCTTCGCCCGATGTTCATGAATATATACCATTTTTTCAAAGTGATTTTGGCGCCGTTTATCGTGGCGATGATCATCTCGTACGTGCTGAACCCGATCGTTTGCCTGCTGGCCGACCGCAAAGTGCCGAGGGGCATTGCCGTGCTGTTGATTTACGCCGTGTTCATCACCTGCGTGGCGGTCATCCTCATCAATATGATTCCGGTGCTGATCGAGCAAATGGAGGAGCTGAACGAACACCTGCCGGAAATGACGATGCATGCGCAAAGCCTCATGAACCGGCTGGACCAGAAGCTGCTCCCGGACGGGGTGATGGCCGGGGTGGACCGCTGGTTTTTGCAATGGGAAGACCGGCTGGCGGCGGGGATCTCCGATTTTATCGACAACATCGGTACGACGATTAATCTGGTGCTGAACATTTTTATCGTTCCGTTCCTCATTTTTTATATTTTGAAGGACTTCGACGTTTTTGAGCGGGCGATCGTTTCGTATCTTCCCCGTTCCCGGCGCAAAGCGACCGTAAGCGTGCTGAAAGAGATCGACCTGGCGCTCGGCAATTACGTACGGGGGCAGTTTATCGTCTGTTTCATCATCGGCGTGCTGGCGTATATCGGGTATATGATCGTCGGGATGCCGTACGCGCTTTTGATGGCCAGCATCGTCGCCGTGTTTAACATCGTGCCGTATCTCGGCCCCTTTCTGGGGGCGGCTCCCGCGGTCGTCATGGCTTCGACGATTTCATGGAAAATGGTTCTGCTGGTCATCGTCGTCAATTGGATATGCCAAATTTTGGAGAGCAACGTCATTTCTCCGCAGGTGGTCGGCAAAAAGCTGCATCTCCATCCGATCGTCATCATTTTTGCGCTGCTTGTCGGAGGGGAAATGGCGGGCATCGTCGGCCTCATTCTCGCCGTTCCCGTGTTTGCGGTGCTCAAGGTGCTGCTGCAGCATTTTTTCGCCTATTACATCAAGCGCAAAACGACCTGAACCGCCCTGGATTGACATTCCCCCGCTGCGCCGATATACTTGTGTAGAATATGTTCAAAATGGACAAAACGGCGATGAAATGAAGTACGGCTGAGAGGCTCCTTGGACAGAGAACGGATTCCTTCGCGCTGAAGCGCGGATGGCTGGAAGAATCCGCATGCGGGCGCTGCCGGAAAGCTGATTTCGGAGTGCGGGCAAACCCCGCCGGCTGGCCCCGTTACAGGCTATACGAGGAGATCGCTTCGACGGACGGGCATTCTGCGGAATGCAACAGGACGGTTCGGGCGATAACCAGGGTGGTACCGCGATATGATCGTCCCTGAAATTTTTCAGGGGCGTTTTTATGTTGTTTTCCCATAAATTGAAGCTGGAGGCTGTATAACCATGAAAGCAAGCGAAATACGTTCCAAATGGCTTGAGTTTTTTGCAAGCAAAGGGCATAAAATCGAACCGAGCGCCCCGCTCGTGCCGCATAACGACCCGTCCCTGCTATGGATCAATGCGGGCATGGCGCCGCTCAAACCTTATTTCGACGGACGGATCAGCCCGGAAAATCCGCGCCTGACCAACTCCCAGAAATGCATCCGCACCAACGACATCGAAAACGTCGGCAAAACCCGCCGCCACCATACGTTTTTCGAAATGCTGGGCAACTTCTCGATCGGCGACTACTTCAAGGAAGAAGCCATCACGTGGGCATGGGAGTTCCTGACCGGCAAGGAATGGATCGGCTTCGATCCGGAGCGCCTCTCCGTCACGGTATATCCGGAAGACGAAGAAGCATTTAAGCTGTGGAACGAAAAAATCGGACTGCCTGCCGAGCGCATCGTCAAGCTGGAGGATAACTTCTGGGATATCGGCGAAGGCCCTTGCGGACCTTGTACCGAAATCTTCTACGACCGCGGCGAGGCTTACGGCGACCTGTCCGATCCCGAAATGTATCCCGGCGGGGAAAACGAGCGTTTCCTCGAAGTATGGAACCTCGTATTTTCGCAGTTCAACCATAACAAAGACGGCTCCTATACGCCGCTTCCGAATAAAAACATCGATACCGGCGCCGGCCTGGAACGGTTTGCTTCCATTTTGCAAAACGTGGATTCGAACTTCGACACGGACCTGTTCCAGCCGATCATTCAACAAACCGCCAAGCTTGCCGGCGTGAACTACAATGACAGCGTGGAAAAAGACGTTGCGCTGAAGGTTATCGCCGACCATATCCGAACCGTGACGTTCGCCGTGGGCGACGGCGTGCTGCCGTCCAACGAAGGCCGCGGTTACGTCATCCGCCGTCTGCTCCGCCGCGCCGTCCGTTACGGAAAGGTGCTCGGACTCGACCGTCCGTTCCTTTACACGCTGACCGAAACGGTCGGGGACATCATGGGCGTCTACTATCCGGAAGTCGTCGAGAAACGCGAATTCATCGAAAAGGTGATCCGCACCGAAGAGGAGCGTTTCCATGAAACGTTGTCCGAAGGTTTGGCGATTCTCGAAGACATCAGCAAAAAGGCGCTGGAAAACGGCACGAAAGTCATCGGCGGCCAGGATGCGTTCAAATTGTACGATACTTACGGATTCCCGTTTGACCTGACAGAAGATTTCGCCCTGGAGCATGGCCTTACGGTCGACCGGGAAGGGTTCGACGCTTCCATGCAGGAGCAGCGCGACCGCGCGCGTGCGGCCCGCCAGGAAAGCGGCGGCATGAAGGTGCAGGGAGGCGCGCTCTCCGATTACACGGTTAAAAGCGAATTTGTTGGATATAATGACACCGTAGCGGAGTCCAAAATTTTGGCGATCATCGTGGATGAAGCCATGGTGGAGAGTGCCGGCGAAGGCGCGACCTGCCAGGTCATTCTCGAAAAAACCCCGTTTTATGCCGAAAGCGGCGGCCAGGTCAGCGACCAAGGGCTTCTGCGCGGCGGCAGCGTGACCGCAAAAGTGGAGGGCTTGTACAAGGCGCCTCACGGGCAGCACGTGCATATCGTAACTGTAGAAGCCGGGGAGCTCAAAGTGGGCGAAACGGTAAAAGCCGAAGTGGATCAGGCCAAACGCCGCGATATCGTCAAAAACCATACGGCAACCCACCTTCTGCATAAGGCGCTGAAGGAAGTGCTTGGAGAGCATGTCAACCAGGCCGGCTCTTTGGTGGAGCCGCAGCGTTTGCGCTTCGACTTCTCCCATTTCGGCAGCATCTCGGCCGAGGAGCTTGCGGACATCGAACGCCGCGTCAACGAGCAGATTTGGAACGCCGTGAACGTAAACATCGAATACAAGCCGATCGACGAAGCCAAAGCGATGGGCGCCATGGCCCTGTTCGGCGAAAAATACGGCGACATCGTGCGCGTCGTCCAGGTCGGCGATTACAGCCTGGAACTTTGCGGCGGCTGCCATGTAGGCAATACGTCGGAGATCGGCATCTTCAAGCTGGTGAGCGAAAGCGGCATCGGTTCCGGCGTGCGCCGGATCGAAGCGGTAACGGGCCGCGCGGCGTACCAATTCGTCGAAAGCCAGCTGGATTTGCTGAAGCAATCCGCCGAAATGCTGAAGTCCAATCTGAACGACGTGCCGAAGCGCATCGAATCCGTTCATGCCCAGCTGAAAGAGCTGAGCCGCGAAAACGAATCGCTGCAAAGCAAGCTGAGCATGATCGAAGCGGGACAACTGACCGACCAGGTAAAAACGGTCGGCGGAAAAGAACTGCTCGCGGTTCGCGTTACGGTCGGCAGCATGGACGGGCTCCGCACCCTTGCCGATGAACTGAAAAACAAATTGCCGTCGGCCGTGCTCGTCCTGGGGGCAGCCATCGAAGACAAAGTGAACTTCGTCGTCTCGGTTCCGCAAGAGCTGACCAAAGCAGGACTGCACGCAGGCAAGCTCGTGAAAGAAATTGCGGCTGTTTGCGGCGGCGGAGGCGGCGGCCGTCCGGACATGGCCCAAGCGGGCGCCAAAGACGCAAGCAAGCTAGATGATGCTTTGAAGCTGGCGGAGGAATTGGTCGCCAACGCATAAGATGCGTGAAGGTTCTGAAAAGAAAAATTTGTTTAATTTGTCCTTGGAGTTTCCTTACTGCGGGATGATTATGTTATATTAGAAGAAGATATGAAGCCTAAAGAATCAATTCGTCAACAGCGTGCTTCGGCACGCCGTTGAAGAAGCGAGGTGTCACAATATGGACTCCATGGATAAAACGATGAAGTTTAGCGTTAAAGGCGACGAAAAGGAAGCGTCTTCCAAAGACATCCTTTTGATGGTGTATGACGCATTGGTTGAAAAGGAATACAATCCGATCAACCAGATCGTCGGTTACCTCCTATCCGGAGATCCGGCATATATCCCCCGCCATAACAACGCAAGAAGTTTGGTCAGAAAAAAAGAGCGTGATGAGTTGATTGAAGAGCTGGTCCGGTTCTACTTAGCCAATCACCGATAGGAGAGCTTTAATGAGAATCATGGGGTTGGACTACGGCGACCGCAAAATTGGTGTTGCCGTCAGTGATTTATTCGGATGGACCGCGCAGGGACTGGAAGTGGTGGAACGGCGGCGCGACGGTTCCGAAGTATCGCGGATCGCGGAATTGGTCCGCGACTACGAGGTGGAGGAGATCGTCGTCGGACTGCCCAAAAACATGAACGGCAGCATCGGTCCCCGCGGTGAAATCTGTATCGATTTCGCTGACAAGCTAAAAGAAATGCTGAAATTACCCGTCCACCTGTGGGATGAGCGGCTGACAACCGTGTCTGCCGAGCGGACGCTGATCGAGGCTGACGTCAGCCGGAAGAAGCGAAAGCAAGTTGTGGATAAAATGGCTGCAAGCTTGATTTTGCAAAATTATTTAGACTCAAAGACTAAAGGGTGAGGGTGATCACAGATGGCCAATGAGCGTAATCTTTTTGAGGAAGAACCGGATATTATTTATATTCCCGATGACGAAGGCAATGAAGAAGAATTCGAAGTCATCATGAAATTTGAAGTCGATGGCTCGGACAACAAGTATATGATGGTCGTACCTCTGGAAGCGGGAGAAGACGAGGATTCGGACGAGGTGTATGCGTTCCGATACGAAGAGGACGGGGATGACCTCAAGCTCTACATGATCGAAGATGATGCGGAGTGGGAGATCGTCGAGGAAACCTTCAACACCTTGGTTGCTGAACTTGATGGAGGTAATGAGCATGAGTGATTTTTCTGCAGACCAGGCCGTGTGGACTTCCGTGCTGAAGGAAACGTTCGGTCCGACTGTAGAGCTGCAGGACGAAGACGGTTCCACCGAAGTTTACGACCTGGCAGCGGAATTTGAAGTGGGCGGCCAAACCTATGCGGTGCTGCAAAGCCCTGACGACCGAAGCGGCGAATACAACATTTTGAAAGTCGTGAAGTCGCCGGACGGGGATTTGGAGCTGGCCACCATCGATGACGACGACGAATGGGAAAACATTACCGAGCTGTACGACGAGATGACGTTCCCGGAAGACGACGAAAATTGATTCGGAGCATCTACAGCTTCCCTGAGAAGACAAAATTTCAAAATGAATACACAAAGAGGGCGGTGCAGACCGTCCTTTTTGGTTGTGAAGGGTTGGATTTTTTTGAAAGCTGTCAAAGTCGTAATTGTAATTCTGATTATTCTTCTGCTAGGAGCGGGTGGGGGAGCCTATTACGTGTGGAACGGACTCCAGCCGGTTCAAGCGTCGGACGAGCCCGTGAAATTCACGATCGAACCGGGCATGGGCACCTCCAAAATAGCCGATGTGCTTCAACAAAACGGACTGATCAAAAATGCTGCGGTTTTTAAAGGGTACCTGAAGTGGAAACGGGAAGGCTCGCGTTTTCAAGCAGGCATTTACGAAGCCAAGCCGGGCGCGACGTTGGACGAGCTGATCGCCAAGCTGAACAAGGGCGACGTGGTGAAGGAAGAGATGGTGCGGATTACGATTCCGGAAGGTTACACCGTCGAGCAAATCGCCGCAAAGGTCAGCGAAGCGACGGGGGCTCCGGCCGACTCTTTCCTGAAGCTGGCGGATCACCCCGGGAACGAAGCGATTGCCGCGTTTAAGGACGTCCCGGATAACGGCAAGCTGAAGCATGCGGCGGAAGGGTATTTGTTCCCGGATACGTACGATTTTAAAAAGGGAACGACCGAACCCGAAATGTTCCGGCGGATGATGGAGCAAACGCAAAGCAAGCTGGACGGCATCCCGAACCTGCAGGAAAAGCTGCGCGACCGCGGCCTTACGCTGCATGACATGCTGACGATCGCGTCGCTCGTGGAGCGCGAGGTTGTGGTGGATAAGGAGCGGCCGCTTGTGGCCGGGGTCATATATAACCGCCTCGACAAAAACATGAAGCTGGAAATCGACGCGACGGTGCAATACGCGCTGCCGGAGCCGAAAGAGCGGCTTCTGTATAAGGATTTGAAAGTCGAAAGTCCTTACAATACCTATTTGCATGAAGGGCTTCCGCCGGGGCCGATTTGCAGCCCCAGCCTGGCCTCGATCGAAGCGGCGCTGAATCCCGAGGCATCGGATTACCTGTATTACGTCACGAAAAAAGACGGCTCCCATGAGCACTTGTTTGCGAAGACGTATCAGGAGCATCTGAAAAACATCCAAAAAAGCAAAAGCGGCGCCAATAAAGGCTGAGCCCGGCAAGGGAATGCGATCGACCGGGGCAACAAAAATATCGGCAAGCTTCAAGCAAAAACCGCCCGTTGGGCGGTTTTTTCATGGCATCGCATTCGGCTACTCGTTTTGAATGCTGTTCAAAGCGGCAAAGGCCATCGGGCCAAATCCTTCGGAGGCCTCTCCTTGCGGCATGGTGACGTGGAACACAAAACCGCTGCCGTCAAGCTCCTTCACGATGTACTCATAGGTTCCCGACGTACCGGAAGCGAGCAGGAACAGTTCGGCGTCTTTCATCGGGCCGGCCAAATCGTCGGAATGAAGCTGCCGGATGTTGCCGTGTTTTTTTAATGCTTCCTTTCCTTCGCGAAGCAGCTCGTCTTGGTTGTAATCGGAAGGCAATTTTTCGATCCGGACCGAATAGCGGGGATCGATGTTCATGCAGATCAGATGTTTCGCAGGATCAAAGGAAAGATGCTCCGGCACATAAAGCGAGTAACCTTCGGCCTGGGCCAGCTTGGCCGGCCGTTGTTCTTTCGAGCCTTCGACGGTGACCTCGAGCATGGTATCGCCGGGTCTTGCGGCCGCGCCGCCGTCGGAAGCCGCAGATTTGGAATCGCCCGATGACGGGTGGCCCTTCACTTGAGGGGACCTTTGCGGCTTGGATGCCACCGGCTCCGAGTTCGGATCGGTGGATGGAGGCTTTACGCCTTCTCCATCTGTCCCCGCATCGTCTTCATTTTGGCGTTGGCCGGCGTCGGCGTTATGTCCCGCTCCTTCTTTCAGATCGGTTTCAGGAATTATTCCGATTTCCGGCGGGTTATTTTGATCCTTCTGTTCGCCGGATTTTCCCGGCGCAATCGTTTGGGCTTCCTGCTTGCTTCCGCAACCGCTTAGGGAAACGGCGACCGCGAGGGCCAGCACGATGGAACTGATTTTGACGGTATGTTTCATGTTGCACCTCCGTTTATCGTCATAGACGAACCGAAGGGCCCGCAAGTTTCAATGCAATGCAGTCATCAACGCGTTCCATATTCGGGCTGGTTTCGGCATCTTATGAAGAACAATGGGCCAAATAGGCTGCTGGGCGGTTGCCAATCGTCCTTTTTAGTAGCACAGGAACGAAAAAATTATGAACTTTAGGAAAATAGTTATAAAGAATTTTGAAAAAAGCCAAAGGATAATGGTGGAAAATGTCGAAGAATAAAGTAGAAGTTTCTTTTACATAAGCCGTAAGGTATGAAAACATAATGGTAGGTGAGGAAATGGAAGAGGGTAAGCAAAAGAAAAACGAAGAAAGCAAAAACAAACGCCGGGGTTTCCCGCGCAAGAAAGAGAAGCAGGGGGAATCGGGCGTTGCGGGGCAGCCGCAAACGGACAAGCCTAAATTCGACATCCGCAGCGCGGGAGCGCAGCTGGGCAGAATGAATCCGGCCAAATCCGTCGGGGTCAAGCTATTTTTGATCTTTTTCACGGCCATCGTCGCCTTTGTCCTGATTTTAGGCCTTATGTCGTATAACAAGGCCCGGAGCACCATTCAGGCGAATGCCGCGAATTCGAACAAACAAACGATCATCCAAACGTCCGAGAAGCTGGATATCATCCTGAAGCAATACGAGGACATCGCGCTGCAGATCTTTTTCGATCCGGAAACGCAAAATCTGTTGACCGATTTGTCTGCCGGCCAAGCGAGCGCTTACGACCTGTTCGTGCTGAACGAAAAAATCGGCAAAAAACTGAGCAATCAGGTTAACAGCAACAATACCATTAAAGCGCTTTACCTGATCCCGCCGGAAGAAGGCCACAATCCGATCGTCAGCGGAAGCCCGGGCACGGACTCGACTCAAATCCGCGAAACGGCCTGGTATAAAAAAGTCCTGAACGAAAATAAATCGACGTGGGTGACGTCCGAAAAAGGAAAAGACGGCGGCATGAACTTCAAATTGGTACGCCCGCTGCAAAGCCTGAGCCGCGGCGGAAAGCCGTACGTCGTTGTCGTCGAGCTGAAAACGTCGACGCTCGAAGAGCAGTTCAAAGCGATCAACATGGGCGAAGGCAGCAAGCTGCAGCTGATTTCGGGCGATAACAAAGTGGTTGCTTCCAACCAGGACGGGGAAGCAGGCCTGGATTCCGTGTTTACGTTCATGAAGGAACAAAAGGATGCGGCGAAAAGCCTCGATACCAAAGACGACAAGGGCCATAAGATGCTGGCCGTATACAACACGCTGGAAGTCAACGGCTGGAGGCTCGTAGGAACCGTTCCAACCGAGCTGCTGGTCAAAGATGCGCGGGGCATTTTGCTGATGACGCTCGGATTTGTGGTCGGGGTCGTGATTATCGCGATTCTCATCGGCTGGTGGATGGTTCTGATGATCGCCAAACCTCTCAGCGGCCTGAAAGACCTCATGATCGAGGGATCCAAGGGCAACCTGAAGGTTCGCACCAGCCATAAATCCTCGGACGAGATCGGCGAGCTTGGAGCCAGCTTCAACCTGATGATGGACCAAATTACCAAGCTCGTGGAGCAGACGAACACGACGGCCAGAGCCGTTCTGGAGACGGCGGGCGAACTGACGGATGCCTCCCGCAAAACCGCGATCTCGGCCAAGGAAATCGCCATCGCCACGGAGGAAATCGCCAACGGCGCCAGCAGTTTGGCCACCGAAGCCGAACGCGGCAACGAGCTGACCGAAAATATTTCGCGGCAAATGCAAATCGTCGTCTCCGCCAATGAAGAAATGAGCAGCGCCGCCCATCATGTCGAACAGTCCAGCCAGCGGGGAACCAGCCATCTCGGCGAATTGATGGAAAAAACGCATCAGACGGAGGATATGACCCGTTCGTTGATGGCGAAAGTCGATAATCTGAAGCAATCGACCCAATCGATCAACAAGGTGCTTGACGTGCTGCAAAACATTACGAAACAGACGAACATTTTGTCCCTTAACGCTACAATCGAAGCCGCCCGGGCAGGAGCCGCAGGCAAAGGTTTCATGGTCGTGGCCGATGAAATCCGCCAGCTTGCGGACCAATCGAGGCAGTCCATTAACATGGTCGGCCAGATCACCGGCAAAATCATGGACGAAATGAACGAAACGGTCCTGGCCCTGCAGGAAGCCCGTCCGTTATTCCAGCAGCAGATGGATTCGGTAAAAGAAACAAACGATATTTTCGTCTCCGTACAGGAGCAGATGGGCGATTTCACGAAACGCCTCGATTCCGTGACGCAATCGATCGAAACGTTGAATCAGTCGCAGGTCATTTTGTCCGAGGCGATGAGCAACGTAAGCGCGGTGGCCGAGGAATCCTCCGCCACTTCGGAAGAAGTCGCTTCGCTCAGCAATGAGCAGCAAAACATCGGGGACCATCTGGTTCAGCTTTCGGCGAAGCTGGAGAACGTTTCGCTCGAGCTGAAAGAAACGCTGTCCCGTTTTACGCTGTAACGAGTCTATGCGCAAGCCGTCCCGCCGGATTTTCCGGCTTTAGGGGACGGCTTTTTTTTGCATTCAGAAGTAGCCTCCCGCAAGGCCGATTGGAACCGATGGAATAAGGACATAATGGAAAAAAACGTCGAAAAAGGACCGGTGCTCTATGTTATTGAAACAAAAACAGCGTATTTTTTACGGATTGGTCATCCTGACGGGGATTTTGGTCGTGCTTATTTTGCGCCTGGCGTATGTCCAGCTCGTGTTCCGCGCTTCGAGTCTGCCGGACAGCAAGTACACGCTGCAGGAAATGTCCGTGCTGCAAAGGGAACGGGGCGTCGTGCTCGATTCCGGAAGGGGGAACGTCTATGACCGCAACGGAAAACCGCTCACCGGAAAAACCGTTTCGGCGGCAGTGTTGTTCCCGGTGGACCGCAAGTCGCTCGAAAACAAAGACGGCCGGTTGAATCCCGTGGCCCGGGCGCTCGGCGTCGATTCGGAGCGGCTTGCGGCATTGTGGGGACGGCTAAGCGTGCCGATGCTGTGGAAAGGGGAGTCCGGCGGCGCGCCGCTGGCCCTGACGGAACAACAAGCCAAGCGGATATCGGCGCTGGAATTCAGCGGTCTCGAGGTTCTGCCCTACACGGAGCGGTATGAAAACCGGCCGAACGGCATGCAGTGGCTCGGATACCTGACGGATGTGCCGGGGCAAATGCAAATGCCCCATACCGGTTATGCTTTCCGCGAGGGGGCTGCGGGACTCGAAAAAACGATGGAGCCGATGTTGCGCGGCGTCGGACCGACGACCGTCTATTATACGGTCGATGGCTTGAACCGGGCGATTCCGGGCACGGGCATCCAATTAAAATCGCCCAACAATCCATATTATCCGCTGCGTCTTACGTCCACGATCGACCTTGAGCTGCAGAGGGACATCGAAAAGCTGACGGAAAAAGCCGGGATGAAGGAAGGGGCCGTCGTTTTGCTCGATGCAAGCAATGCCGACGTCATTGCGATGGTATCCCGTCCTTTTTACAATCCGCTGACCGTCGATCCGAAGCAGGGGGCATGGAATAACCGGGCGGTTCAGGCGACCGCGCCGGGCTCGATTTTTAAGACGGTCACGGCCGCGGCCGCATTGGAAGCCGGAGTTACGAGCGTAGACGAATCCTTTTACTGTTCGGGCAAATATGCCAGATACGGGTTGTCTTGTTGGAAAGCGACAGGCCATGGGGCGCTGACGCTGGAGCAGGCATTCGCCCAATCCTCCAACGTCGTTTTTGCGGAGCTCGGGGAACGGATGGCCGGGGAAGAGCTGGAGTCGACGGCGAGGAAACTCGGACTGGGGCGGACGGTCGGATGGGAAGCCAAAGACATGCTTGGCATGCCTGTCATGAGGCCGTTTGATCATGAGGAGAAGGGGATGATATTTTCAAGCGAACAGGCGGCTTCGGACGGCGGGGTCCGAGCGCAATCCGGGATCGGGCAAAGGGATGTGCGCGTAACGCCGCTGCAGGCGGCCAACCTCGTGGTCACCCTGCTGCATGACGGGCAAGTCCGGGCGCCCCGGCTCCTCCATCATGTCTCCTACGCCAACGGCCAGCTCATGAAGGAGTTCAAACCCCATTTTGCTCCTTCGAATGCCGGCAGCATCCGGCCGGAAACGGCCCGCCTGCTCACCGCGTGGATGAGAACGGTCGTGACGGACGGAACGGGGAAATCGCTGATGCATGCCAAGTGGAAGCTCGCAGGCAAGTCCGGAACGGCTCAAGTCAAAGTCCAGGGACAACCGCGCAACAATCAGTGGTTTATCGGTTATGGACCGGTCGAGCATCCCCGATATGCGCTGGCCGTGCTGTTTCAAAACATGAAAGAGGGAGGCAGCAATCAAGCTACCTCCCTGTTCGGGGATATTATGAATCTGCTCGCTTCCCGGAGCGCTTAGTTTCCTGCGGGGCAGGCGCGCTCATTTCGAACGGGGAGACGTCGAATTCTTCCTGCGGCAAGCGGATCCAGCGCTGTAAATACCCCTGCTGCAGGAGTTCCTTGAGCAAAATCAGCAGAACCGGCGAAAGGATGAGGCCGGCGACGCCGAAGATCGAAAGCGATATAATCATGAACGACAACATGAGGAACGCGGACGAAATGCCGATGGAGTTGCCGGTAATTCTCGGCTCGAGCAGCTGGCGCGTCAGGAGGACGACCACCAGCAGGATGCACAAACCGATCGCCAAACTGATGTTGCCGACGATAAACAGGTACACGATCCACGGAATCAAAACGACCGGAACGCCCACAAGCGGCAAAATATCGAATATGGCGCAGACGAGCGCAAGCGAAAGTTCGTTCCCCGTGCCCAAAATCAGCAGGCCCGCGTAAATCAATACGAACGTGATCAACACCATGAGCATTTGCGCTCTGATGTAGGAGCCGATCGCTTTCAGCACGTACGTTTTCATAAACGTATAAGCGTTTTTTAACGTTTTTGGAGACTTGTCCTTCACGATTTTGCGCCAGCCGCCGATCTCCGTGCTGAGGAAAAAGGCGAGAATGATCGCGATGCCGAAATTGGCCATAAACGTGGAGAACGAGCTGAAGAGCGATACCATATACTTTAAGAAGCTGGTTGCCCATCCGGTCGCATACTCCGTGAATTTTTTAAAGTTTTCGTTCATCTTGTCGGTGATGTCCGGAGGAAGCGCCTCGATTTTATGCTGGAGGAATGCGGTCGTTTTTCCAAATGCCGTTTGGATCATTTTCGTGTATTGGGGCAAATTATCTTGGACTTGAGCGATTTGGGAAACCACGATCAGTCCGATGCCGAACAAAATCCCCAGGATGACAAGCACGAACAACAGAACGGAAACAGCCGCTGCAATCGTTTTGGGAAGACCTCTCCGGTTCAGGAATTTGGCCAGAGGTTCGATCATGAAAAACACGAGGAAGGATAAAAAAACGGGCGCCGCGATCTGATACAGTTTGCTGAAGACATACATGACGAGCAAAACGGTCAGCACGATCATCCCGATGTCGAGAAAGGTCCTCCAATATTTTTTATACAGCGGAAGCATGAACAAAAATCACTCCTAAGCATATGTATTTGATGGGACAACTAAACTAAAATAAAAATATCAATTCGATGGTTAAAAAAATGCCTATTTCTTGAGCGGCTGTGATAAAATAAAAGATAGCGCCTTTATATTTTGCAGCACTTCCGCTCGAATATCGTCCGTATTTCTTTTTAGGCAGCGATAGCTGGTGCTCACATTCATTTTATAGAGATACCTGCCTTTCGGCAAGTCAAAGTCAATCAGAGAAAAGTGGGGATTATGACATGCAGACTTTGCTGCTTTGGTTGTTCTATATTTCATCTTTTTATGCGTTCATCCCTGGACTCATTACCCGCATATTCGGGTTCCGCGTTTTTCGGAGAGGTTCCACCGAGCATGAATACGCGCTGACCTTCGACGACGGCCCCGATCCGCAATACACGCCCCAGCTGCTGGATTTGCTCAAAAAATACGATGCCAAGGCAACCTTTTTCGTTGTCGGGTCTCATGCCGAACAAAATCCGGAGCTGGTGAAACGCATGTACGACGAAGGCCATCTGATCGGGATCCATAACTACGTTCACAAGTCCAATTGGTTCATGCGGCCTGCGACCGTCACGAAACAAATTATGAAGACCGATAAGATCATCCATTCGATCACCGGCGAGCGCTCCTCGTATTACCGTCCCCCTTGGGGGATCGTCAACCTCTTCGATTTGAACAAAAAACGCAGCGGCAATTTTAAAATCGTGCTCTGGTCCGCGATGTTCGGCGACTGGAGGGAAAGGATCGGTGCCGACAAGCTGACGGAACGGATGCTTCAGAAGCTTCATCCGGGAGAAGTCCTGCTGCTTCACGATTGCGGCACGACCGCAGGGGCCAATCCCGACGCGCCGCGGCAGATGTTGATCGCGCTGGAGCGCGTGCTGGAAGAAGCCAAACGCCAAGGCCTGAAAAGCATCAGGGTGGACGACATGATCAAAGCGAAGGAAACCGCTCCGGAAAAAAGCGTCCCGTTTTCCAAACTGGTGCTCGTCAAGCTGTGGCTCGTGTGGGAAACGGTATTCCACAAAATGTTCCGGCTGAAAACCGTCAATCCATATGATCCAATGCTGCATTACAGGGTGCGCAAATACGGCGGACAGAGAATCGAGCTTGACGATGGAATGGTCCTCGAAAAGGGAGATCAGGTCGTTGAACTTCATTTTGACAACGAAAAACTGTTCCGCTTCGGGGTAAGATCGCGTTCACCGGTCCATCTGGCCATTCATCTGATCCGCACAATGGAAAAGGAATTTCCGGCGCTTGCCCAGTGCATTTTGGAGGATCCGAAAGCCATGGATGCCAAGGCGCTTTACGGCGTGACCATGGTCAATCGCGGGCCGGAGCAGTTCGGGTTCCGGATCGTGGATTTGAAGGACGGGCTCTTTTCAACCTCTTCACGGCTTTATTTGAAATTTTTACTTAGCGTCATTCACCCGTCCGGACAATCCCGCCTGAAGGAGCAGTCGAAGCAGCTTGTTCCGAAAATGCTGCTGATGCCGATCGGCGAATTTTTGGAGCGTTATGCCGAAAGCGGCTCGCACCGCCGCCATCATGAATCCAAACGCAGACGCGGCGAGCAGCCGGAGCCAAACGAACCAAGCGATCTAAGTTTGGCAGCGGCGCAAGGGCTTGAAAGCTCGACGCCGGCCATTTAATGCATGAAACGTCAAACCCCCGCCAATGAGCCAATGGGCTCGGCGGGGGTTTTGGTTGTGCCCGGCAAAAAAGGGGCAGCGTCTCCGGTATCAAGTACCGAAGCGCTGCCCCTTGAACATGTATGAATGATTAGATTTTCATGACGCCGCCTTGGCTGGCGTTGGTTACCAGTTTGGAGTAGCGGGCCAGATAACCTGTTTTGACTTTCGGCTCGAAGCCTTTCCATTTCGAGCGGCGGGCCGCCATTTCCTCGTCGCTGATATGGAGCTCGATTTTGCGGTTGTTGAGATCGAGCTCGATGATGTCGCCGTCTTCAACGAAAGCGATCGGGCCGCCTTCGGCAGCTTCCGGAGAAATGTGCCCGATGCTGATGCCGCGGGAAGCGCCGGAGAAACGTCCGTCGGTGATCAAGCCGACTTTGGCGCCAAGGCCCATGCCGACGATTTGCGAAGTAGGCGCGAGCATTTCCGGCATGCCTGGTCCGCCTTTCGGGCCTTCGTAGCGGATGACGACGACCATGCCTTCCTTGACTTTGCCGTTTGCGATGCCTTCCAGCGCCTCGTCCTGGGAATCGAAGCAGATCGCAGGACCTTTATGGTATCCGCCGACCGACGGATCCACCGCGCCGACCTTGATGATCGAACCTTCCGGTGCCAGGTTGCCGTACAATACGGCCAAACCGCCGCGCTCGGAGTAGGGCTGGTCGATCGGATGGATGACGTTTTTGTCGAGAATTTCGCAGCCGGCCACGTTTTCGGCCAGCGTTTTGCCCGTTACGGTGATGCAATCGCCGTGGAGGGCGCCCGGTTTTTTCAGAAGCTCATGCAATACCGCGCTCACGCCGCCGGCCGTATGCACGTCTTCGATGAAGTAATCGGAAGCCGGTGCCAGCTTGGAAATGTGAGGCACGCGGTTCGCCACTTCGTTGATGCGCTCCAGCGGATAGTCGATGCCTGCTTCCTGGGCCAGCGCCAACGTATGCAGCACGGTGTTGGTGGAGCCGCCCATCGCCATGTCGAGGGCAAAGGCGTTGTCGATCGCTTCCAGCGTCACGATGTCGCGCGGCTTCAGGTCCATTTTGACGAGTTCCATCAGCTGGCGTGCCGATTGTTTCACGAATTCCCTGCGTTCTTCGGCGACGGCCAGGATCGTGCCGTTGCCCGGCATGGCCAGGCCGAGCGCTTCCGCCAGGCAGTTCATGGAGTTGGCCGTGAACATGCCGGAGCAGGAGCCGCAGGTCGGACAGCCGTATTGTTCGAGCTCGAGCAGGTCGTCGTCGGAGATTTTGCCGACCTGGTGGGCGCCGACGCCTTCAAACACGGAAGTCAGCGAAAGTCTGCGGCCTTTGCTGTCCACGCCGGCTTTCATCGGACCGCCGCTGACGAAGATGGTCGGGATGTTGACGCGCAGCGCGCCCATCAGCATGCCCGGCGTGATTTTGTCGCAGTTCGGGATGCAGACCATGCCGTCGAACCAGTGGGCGGATACGACGGTTTCCAGGGAGTCGGCGATAATTTCGCGGCTTGGGAGCGAATAACGCATGCCGATATGTCCCATCGCGATGCCGTCGTCGACGCCGATGGTGTTGAATTCGAACGGAACGCCGCCGGCTTCGCGGATCGCTTCCTTCACCAGCTTGCCGAATTCCTGGAGATGCACGTGTCCCGGAACGATGTCGATATAGGAGTTGCAGACGGCGATGAACGGTTTGCCGAAATCCTCCTCTTTGACGCCGGCTGCACGCAGCAAGCTGCGGTGCGGAGCGCGGTCAAAGCCTTTTTTGATCATGTCTGAACGCATTTTTTTAGGTGCCATGGTGTCTCTTCCCCCTACTTTAGAAAAATATGACTGCTTCTCGCTTTAGCGCGGTTACTGAGAAAAGTGCCCGAATAAACGATTTATATGAGTCTATCACAAAATGAAAGCTTTTTCTAGCAGTCAATCCGAAGCCAACCGCGGCGCAGCGGCGAAAAAGGGCGAAAAAGGCATCCCCGCCCGGCAAGCCGGAAGGAAGATGCCTTTTTTTGCCGATATCCCGGCGAAACCGGGACATTTCGCTGATTTGAGGCTTGCCCGCATCAAGTTTTCCCCAAGGCGATCCGTTCCAGGCGCAAGATCCATCCCACTTGGGGTTCGATGACTCGATAAGCAGCCTTTTTAACGAAAGGTTGGGCGAGAACGCAAGCCATCAGCACGGCTCCCGTAAGGAGGACGGCGGCCCCGGCCGGATGGCGGATATAGCCGTAAAACCCCAAAGCCGCGGCCAGTCGGACGATGATGCCATGGAGGAGAAACACGTACAGCGTACGCCTGCCCAGATCGGTGAGGCGGCCATGGCGGAACGGGATCCAGCCGAGAAATGCCGCCCCCGACGCCGATTGCAGGCCGTACAGGGCAAGCCGGTAGACGCCGGCATACCATTCTCGATGCCCCAGCTGCAGGTAAGTCTGGCTGCCGAACAGCCAGCCCTCGGGCAAGCGGAGTCCGTGGAAAGCTATGACGACAAGCAAGGCCGCGGATAGCGCCGCGGCGGCGATTTTTTTGAGGGGCGTAACCCGGCGCTTGAATGCGGCAAACGAAAAATGATAGCCGATCACGAAAAACGGCAGGTACACGAACGTCCGGCTTATGCTTAACCAGGTCCCGTCCAGCGGCAAATAACCGACCAGGACGCCCAGGATCAAGGAGATGGAGCATTGGGCTGCGGGAGCAAACCTGCGCATCGAAAGCATGAGCAGCCGCCAGGCCATGCGGCTGGCCAAAAACCAGAGCATCAGGTAGGGAACGAAAAACGAATGGCGAATGTCCGGGACCTTAAACAAGGCCGCGTCCAGAAGCGAATACAGGCTTTGGAAAATGACATACTGCAGGCCGATCTGCAGCAGCGCCTTCCGGCCTTCCGGCCCGCCAAGCCCGCCTTTGGCAAAATACCCGGTGACGAACACGAACAGGGGCATATGATAGGTATAAATCCATGAATACAGCGCATGCAGGCCGTCCATTTGGCGGATCAGCGGCTCGGCGGCATTGGCGATGCAGACGGTCAGGATCAGAATGAACCGCAAATTCAGAAAATAGGTTTCCCCTTCCCGGGGCAGCGTGTTGTCCATGATGATGACTCCCTCCAGATCGTTGACACCTTAAAAGTACTACGCTTTTCGGATTATTGTCGTGATTTATTTCACATATAAAACGCTGCCATTTCATTAAAATATGCCAACCCGATAAAGGGTTTACGTATTGACAACCCATCCTCCTGCGCCGACAATAGGTACAGACTTGAGGATTTTGCAAAAATCCCAAAAGCGGCTTTTAAATTCAGCAATCGTTAGGGCGGGCGGTTCGGTTCGTCTATATATTGCTTAACCGGCACCCAGGAGCGGACGGAAACGAATTTTGCAAAATCCCGACTTCAATAAGGAAGGGGACTATTATGCAGCAGGATACAGCATTTGCGGGGCCTGAACTGGTTACTTTCGGCGAAAGCATGGGACTCTTTACGGCACAGGATACCCGGGGATTGGAGTACGCGTCGACGCTTCACAAATCGTTCGGCGGGGCGGAAAGCAACGTGGCGATCGGGGTCGCGCGGCTGGGCCGACGGGCAGGCTGGTTCGGGGCGCTGGGCCGCGATCCGATCGGGACGATGATACATAAAGCGATTCGCGGCGAGGGCGTCGACGTGTCGCGGGCCGTTTTTAACGGCGAGGCGCCGACGGGACTGATGATTCGCGAAAACACGGCGGGCAAGTCGTCGGTATATTATTACCGCAAAAATTCCGCGGCAAGCATGCTCCGGCCGGAGCAGCTGGACGCGGCGTACATCCAGAGCGCCAACATCCTTCACGTGACGGGCATCACGGCCGCGATCAGCCCTTCGGCTTTGGCCTGCGTCGACAGAGCGATGGATCTTGCGCGGGACGCCGGGGTCAAAGTAAGCTTCGACCCGAATTTGCGGCTGAAGCTGTGGACGCTGGAGGAAGCGCGCGGAGTGCTGCTGAGGCTGGCGGAGAAGGCGGATTATTTTCTGCCCGGGCTGGACGAGCTGAAGCTGTTGTACGACACGGAGGACGATAAGGCGGTATTCGAGCGGCTTTCCCGGCTGAACGCGGTTTCCGTAATCAAGGGCGGTCCGGATTTGACCTACGTGCTTGAGGATGGTACCCTGACGGAAGTTCCGTATTTCAAAGCGGACCAGGTGCTGGACACGGTCGGTGCCGGAGACGGCTTTTGCGCGGGTTTCATCGCCGGACTTTTGAAAGGGCATTCAACGGTGGAAGCGGTGCGTCTTGGAAATTTGACCGGTTCTCTGGTCATCCAGGCCGTCGGAGATTGGGAAGCGCTGCCAACGTGGGAGCAGGTCGAGGCGAAACTGGAGCGCAGGATGCACATCGAAAGGTAATCATTCCATAGACATCGTGACAGGATTTCCATATAATGAGTGAAAAGGAGCGTATGATTGTGAAAAAACTCCAAATATTACAAAAAATCATCGATAACGGCGTCGTGGCCGTGTTGCGCGGCGATTCCGCCGACCAGGTGTTTGCGATGGCCGAGGCGGCGATTGCCGGGGGCATCAAAGTGATCGAGGTGACCTTGACGGTGCCGGGCGCGCTGCAGGCGATCGAAAAGCTGAGCCGCATGTACAGCTGGAAGACGGAAGATCCGGATAAATTCGCCGTCATCGGCGCCGGCACGGTGCTCGAGCCGCAAACGGCGAGAGCCGCGATCATGTCCGGGGCCGAATTCGTGGTCGGACCGTCGCTCAACCCGGAAACCGTTAAAATATGCAATTTGTACCGCGTGCCGATCATGCCCGGCGTCATGACCATCGCCGAGGTTCAGCACGCGCTCGAGCTGGGCGTGGACATCGTGAAGCTGTTCCCGGGGAACCTGTACGAGCCGGGGATCATCAAGACGATGAAAGGACCGATGCCGCAGGCGAACTTTATGCCGACGGGCGGGGTATCGCTTTCCAACCTGAAGGATTGGATTCAAGGCGGTGCGGTGGCCGTCGGGATCGGTTCGGATTTGACGAACGAAGCCGTCAAGACGGGCAATATGGACCTGGTGCGCAGCAAAGCCGAGCAGTATATGCAAGCTTACCGCGAAGCGAAACGTTAACACGGCCCGCGGTGCCCGCGAAGGCCGCAAGCAGCGGCGACACGCCGCTTTCCATGCGGCTTCTGGCAGCCTGCCTTCCCTGGAGGAGGCAGGCTGATCATGTCTTTCGTCCGCTTTTTTGCGTCATTTTCGGGCAAAAAGGTTACCGTTGTCTAAGGACCCCGTAAGGACGGATCCGATCAAGTGTGGAGGTGCACAAAGGGTGCAAAAGATCGAAACATTGGCCTCTTGGATTGAGCAAAGCGACAACATCGTTTTTTTCGGCGGAGCGGGTACCTCGACAGAGAGCGGCATCCCCGATTTCCGCTCCGCCGCGGGATTGTACCAAACGGAGCAGCATTCCCCGTACCCGCCGGAGCAGATGCTCAGCCGTTCTTTTTTCATGAAAATGCCGGAAATCTTTTTCGACTTTTACCGCAGCAAAATGCTTCATCCCGACGCCAAACCGAACGGCTGCCATAGATTGTTGGCCAAGCTGGAGGCGCAGGGCAAGCTGAAGGCCATCGTGACGCAAAACATCGACGGCTTGCATCAGCAGGCCGGGAGCGAGGAAGTTCTGGAGCTGCACGGCTCCGTTCACCGCAATTACTGCATGGGCTGCCGCCGTTTTTTCGGGCTGGAGCAGGTGATGGCGAGCAAGCATCTGGTTCCCCGCTGCCCGTACTGCCAAGGGATCGTGAAGCCGGACGTCGTTTTGTACGAGGAGGCGCTGGACCAGCAAGTGCTGATCAGCGCCATGGACGCGATCGCGAATGCGGATTTGCTGCTGATCGGCGGAACGTCGCTGACGGTGCATCCGGCCGCCGAACTCGTTTCTTATTTTAAAGGGACCCGCTCGGTCTTGCTGAACATGGACCCGACCCCGTACGACAAAAGGGCGGATTTGATCATCAACGATAAAATCGGCGAAGTCATGGATCAGGTGGGCCGGTTGTTGGGCATTTAAGCGTTTTTTTGCCGGACGCGATGCAAAAGAGCTATGCTTTTGAAAGCAAGCGGTAATGTACCTTAATAACAGAAAGGCGGATTGCTATGGCTTACACACCAAACGAAGCACGTTATGACGAGATGATCTATAACCGTTGCGGCCGTTCGGGCCTCAAGCTTCCTGCCATCTCCCTTGGCCTCTGGCATAATTTCGGCGGGGTGAACACGTTCGAAAATGCCCGGAGTATGGTTACGCGCGCGTTTGACCTTGGCATCACCCATTTCGACCTGGCGAACAATTACGGGCCGCCTCCAGGCTCCGCGGAAGAAACGTTCGGCAAAATATTAAAGCAGGATTTGCACGGGCATCGGGACGAGCTGATCGTGTCCACGAAGGCCGGATACCATATGTGGCCCGGTCCTTACGGGGAATGGGGCTCGCGCAAATACATGCTGTCGAGCCTGGATCAGAGCTTGAAGCGGCTTGGCGTGGATTACGTGGACATCTTCTACTCCCACCGCTTCGACCCGGATACGCCGCTGGAGGAAACGATGATGGCGCTGGACCATGCGGTGCGTTCCGGCAAGGCTTTGTACGTCGGCATTTCCAATTATTCCGCTGAACAAACTGCGGAGGCGATTTCGATCCTGAAGTCTTTGGGCACCCCGCTGCTGATCCATCAGCCCAGCTATTCCATGCTGAACCGCTGGATCGAAAACGGCCTGCAGGATGTTTTGGCGGACAACGGCGTCGGCAGCATCGCTTTTACCCCGCTTCAGCAGGGCTTGCTCACGAACAAATATTTGAACGGCGTTCCGGAGGATTCACGGGCGGCCAGCTCGTCCGTGTTCCTGAACGCGCAGGACATCACGCCGGAGGCGCTGCGCAAAATCCGCGCCTTGAACCAGCTTGCGGCTGCCCGCGGACAAAGCCTGGCACAGCTGGCGCTCGCCTGGGTGCTTCGCGGCGGGAAGGTGACGTCGGCGCTGATCGGCGCAAGCCGCGTCAGCCAAATCGAAGACAACGTGGCGGCGCTGAAAAACCTGGACTTCAGCCAAGAGGAGCTGGACCGGATCGAGGCGATACTGAAAACGGAAAACGAGTCATGAATGTAAGCAACCCGCTGCTTCCTTTAGAGGAACAGCGGGTTTTTGCATGATGGATTCCGGTCTTAACGGCGGCTTTCCGGGCCGGCGCCCGGCGAAGCGGCGATCCGGTCGCGGTAGTGGCTCGGGGAATAGCCGCAAAGCCGTTTGAATTGCCTGGAAAAATAAAGGGCGTCCGTCAATCCGACGGAAGCGGCGATTTGCTCGATCGAGAGCTCGGGGCGTTCCCGCAGGAGTTGGCGCGATTTATCGATTCTCAGCTTAAGCAAATAGGTGACGGGGGACATGCCGGTTTCCTTTTTGAAAATCCGGGAGAGATAGGCGCGATTATATCCCAAGCTTTCGCTCATCTGTTCGATGGACACGGGATGCGCGTATTGGGCCGATAAATAATGGATCATTTGCTTGACGGTGCGCCGCACCTGGGATTCGGTACCGGTCAGGCCCGTTTCGTCCGTAAGCAGGTCCTTCGCTTCGGCAAAAATAAGATACAGATGCCCCAGCGCCGCCATATCCGCGCTTTCCTTCTTGCCGTAAAACGCTTGCGAAATCCGGCGGATCGCCTCGGGGATAAAGCTTTCGCCGCCCGTTGCGAGCACCGACTGCCCTCCGGCAAACCCGGCCGACTCGACAAGCGCCTTCGCCGCGCTTCCGGAAAACGCCGTCCAGCGGTAGCGCCACGGATCCTTTGCGTCGGACGCGTAGCTGACAAGGCGCCCCGGGTGGATCAGGAAGCAGCTGCCGGCCCCCAGCTCGTACGTGTGCTGCTCCGACCGGAACTGGCCGCGGCCGCTTTCGACGTAATGCAACAAATAATAATCATATATTTTAGGCCCGACCATATGCTGCGGTTTGGTTTGGCTTTCGCCGGCAAACAGCACGCGCAGCGGGCTTTGTTCATGATAAACCGGATTGGATGCGACGCTGTAGCTTTCCTGAACGGGCATGGCCGGACCTCCTTTTAGACGGTTCAATTTTTTGCGGGATTCTTCCGCTTCACATGTTATTATAGATTTCGAAGTCACAAAAATCCATAGCGAGCAAACATAATTGCATTAACAGGGATGCCTTTGTTTTTTTATACTTAAACCAGAACGTCACCATAAGGAAAGGATGGGTGCATCACAAATGAACATCGAATCGCTTAAAAAGCAGTTTATCGAAAAATACGGGGAATCCGCGCAGGACATCCGCGTATTTTTGGCACCGGGCCGGGTGAACCTGATCGGGGAGCATATCGATTATAACGGAGGATACGTGATGCCTGCGGCGCTGGAATTCGGAACCACGTTGCTTGCGCGCCGGCGGGAAGACGATCACATCCGTCTGGCCACGACCAATTTTCCGTATGAAAAAGAACTGAGCCTGAGCGAAATCGGCCGGGAAAAAACGGGGGAATGGGTCGACTACGCGATTGGCGTCATGGTTGAAAATAAACAGGAGGGCTGCCCGGTTACGACGGGGTACGACCTGCTGTATCACGGCGAAATTCCGAACGGCGCCGGCCTCTCTTCGTCGGCATCGATCGAAGTGGTAACCGCTTTTGCGCTGCAAACGCTGGAGGGCTGCGATCCGGACACGGTAAGCATCTCGCTGCTGTCGCAGCGTGCGGAAAACCGATACGTCGGCGTCAACTGCGGCATTATGGACCAGTTTGCCGTGGCGAACGGAAAACGCGACCACGCCATTTTGCTGATGTGCGACACGCTCGAATACAAACATGTGCCGTTTAGGACCGGGGCATATAAAATCGTCATCGGCAATACCAACAAACGAAGAGGCCTGGTGGATTCCGCATATAACGAGCGCAGGCAGCAGTGCGAGACGGCACTCGGCATTTTGAAGCAGCAAGCAGGGGGGCTCGAGTATTTGGCGGGGCTTACGCCGGAGCGGTTCGAAACGCTCAAAAACGGCATCGCCGATGAGACGGTGAGACGTCGGGCGCAGCATGTCGTGGAGGAAAACCAGCGGGTGCTGGATTCGGTGGAGGCGCTCAAAAACAACGATTTGCAGCGGTTCGGCGAACTGATGAACGCGTCGCATGATTCGCTCCGGGATTTATACGAGGTCAGCTGCGAAGAGCTGGACGTCATGGTGGAAGAGGCGCGGCGCATTCCCGGAACGCTCGGGGCGCGGATGACCGGCGCCGGATTCGGCGGATGCACGGTATCCCTGGTCCATGAGGATGACGTGGAAACGTTCGTGCGGCAGGTGGGCCAAGCCTATGAACAACGTACGGGCCTGAAGGCGGAGTTTTACGTTTGCGGTACGGGCGACGGCGTAAAAGAACTGAAGGAGGACAAATAAGATGGCGATTCTTGTAACGGGCGGAGCGGGGTATATCGGCTCCCATACGGTAGCGGCGCTTTTGGAACGCGGCGAGGAAGTGGTCGTGCTCGACAACTTGCAGACGGGGCACCGCGGGGCGCTGCTCGGCGGCAAGCTGTATGAAGGCGACTTGCGCGACAAGGAGCTCCTTGCGAAATGTTTCGCCGAAAACGACATCGACGCGGTCATCCATTTTGCGGCCAATTCGCTTGTCGGGGAAAGCATGCAGAAACCGGTGAAATATTACGATAACAACGTGTACGGGACGTTGTGCTTGCTGGAGGCGATGGATGCCGCAGACGTCCGCCGCATCGTGTTTTCTTCGACCGCAGCGACCTACGGCGAGCCGGAACGGGTGCCGATTCAGGAAAGCGACCGGACGCAGCCGACCAACGTGTACGGCGAAACGAAGCTGATGATGGAACGGATGATGTCGTGGTTCGACCAGGTGCTTGGCATCAAATACGTCGCTTTGCGTTATTTTAACGCGGCAGGCGCGCATGACAGCGGCAAAATCGGCGAAGACCACCGTCCGGAAAGCCACCTGGTTCCGCTCGTGCTGCAAACGGCGCTGAAGCAGCGCGAAAGCATCGCCGTGTTCGGGGACGATTACCCGACGGAGGACGGCACCTGCATCCGCGACTACATTCATGTGAGCGATTTGGCCGACGCCCATCTGCTCGCGGTCGATTACCTTCGCAAAGGGGAAAGCAGCAACGTGTTCAACCTGGGCATCGGCACAGGTTTTTCGGTGAAGGAAGTGATCGAAACGGCGAAAAAGGTGACGGGCCTCGACATTCCGGTCGTCATGCAGCCTCGCCGCGCCGGGGACCCGGCCGTTCTGGTCGCATCCTCGCAAAAGGCAAGGGAAGTGCTGGGCTGGAACCCGAAACGGGAAAAGCTGGAGGAGATCATTCAAAGCGCCTGGAACTGGCACCAAAGCCGTCCGAACGGCTATGGCGAGGAATAAGGAGGCACGGCGGTGAACATGAACGAAGCAAACGGAACAACGGAACAACAACAGGCGCTCGTAGCGATCGAACAGCTTGTCCGCTTTGCGCTCGAACGCCGGCTCCTTGAGCCGCTCGACGAAGATTACGGCCGCAATCTGCTGCTGGAGCTGTTCGGATTCAGCGAGCCGTACCTCGGGGACGACAAGCCGGAGCCGATTCAAGGCCCGCAGCCGGCGCTGGACGTCCTGATCGGCTACGGCGTCCGCATCGGGCTTATTCCGGAGGATACGGACACGTACCGGGATTTGCTTGATGCCAAAATTATGGGCTGCCTCATGCCGCGGCCTTCCGAAGTTACCCGGGAATTTTTGAAGCTGAAGGAAATGGAAGGGATCGAAGCGGCGACTAGCCGGTTCTACGAACTGTCGGTGAATGCCAATTATATCCGCATGGACCGCGTGAACAAAAACGTTTATTGGCGGCATGAATCAGAGTACGGCGACATCGAGATCACGATCAACTTGTCCAAACCGGAGAAAAGCCCGAAGGAAATCGCCATGGCGAAGCTGCTGCCGCCTCCGGTGTATCCGAAATGCCAGCTGTGCCGCGAAAACGTCGGTTATGCCGGCAGGGTCAATCACCCGGCCCGCCAAAACCTGCGCGTCATTCCGCTTGAACTAAACGGCGAGCCCTGGTTTTTCCAATATTCTCCGTATGTATACTATAACGAGCACTGCATCGTGTTCCATCGCGACCATGTGCCGATGAAGCTGACGAAGGACACGTTCCGCCGGTTGCTCGCTTTTGTGGACGAATATCCGCATTATTTTATCGGCTCCAATGCCGATCTGCCGATCGTCGGCGGTTCGATCCTGACGCATGACCATTTCCAAGGGGGACGCCATACCTTCCCGATCCAAAATGCGCCGAAGGAAGCGGTTTTTGCGCATCCCGATTATGACGGCATCACGGTCAGCATCGTCAAATGGCCGATGTCCGTGCTGCGCCTGACCGGAAAAGACCGCGGCGTGCTGCTGGAGCTGGCCGACATGGTGTATGAATCGTGGAAACGGTACAGCGATCCGGCGGCGGATATTTTGGCTTTCAGCGAAGAAGGCGGGAAGCAGGTGCCGCATAACACGGTGACTCCGATCGTGCGCCGGACGCCGGGCGGGGAATACGAGATGGACCTCGTGCTGCGCAACAACCGGACCAGCGAACAATTCCCGGCCGGGATATTCCACCCGCACGAGGAAATGCACCACATCAAAAAAGAAAACATCGGTTTGATCGAAGTGATGGGGCTTGCGATTTTGCCGGGACGACTGAAGGAAGAACTCGATTTGACGGCCGACATCCTTGCCGGGGACGAAGCGCTTTTCAAGGCCGTGAAGGAGCAGGAAGACCATCCTTTACGTTTGCATATGCCATGGATCGAGCAAATGGCGGCGAAATACGGCATCGGCCGCAGCAAGGAAGAAGCCTGGAAGCTGGTGCAGTCCGAGGTCGGGGACATTTTCGTCGAAATATTGGGCCATGCCGGAGTGTACAAAAGAACCGAAGCCGGGAAGGAAGCGTTTTTCCGGTTCGTGTCCCATCTGGGTTGCACGGCGGTTCAATAATTCCGGGCTGTTTGGGGCATGCTGAATCCGTGCCGAAATTTCTGAACCGATTCATACAACAAAACGGGTCAAACCGCCTAAATCCTCGTATTCGGGGCCGGGCGGTTTGTTTTTTTTCGGAAGAGAGAGGTATAATAAACAAGCACAATCATTTTGACCCGGGAGGCGAATTTGCTGTGAATGCATTTGAATTCCATAATCCGACCAAGCTGATCTTTGGCAAAGGAAAGCTTGATACATTAAAAAGAGAAGTTCCGAAATACGGCAAAAACGTCCTGCTTGTATACGGCGGAGGCAGCATTAAACGCAGCGGCTTGTACGACGACGTGCATGCTTTGCTGAAGGAAATCGGCGCCGAGGTGACCGAGCTGAGCGGCGTGGAGCCGAACCCGCGTTTGGCGACGGTTCATAAAGGCGTGGATTTGTGCCGCGAGCATGGCATCGACCTGATTTTGGCCGTCGGCGGCGGCAGCGTCATCGACTGCGCGAAGGCGATTGCGGTCGGCGCCAAATACGACGGGGACATGTGGGATTTCGTCGAGCGCAAGGCGGTTCCGCAGGATGCGCTTCCGCTCGGCACCGTATTGACGATTGCGGCGACCGGTTCGGAAATGAACGGCGGCTCCGTCATTACGAACGAGAAAACCCAAGAGAAAATGGGCTGGGGCAGCCCGCACGCGTATCCCGCGTTTTCGATTTTGGATCCTGTGAACACCTTTACGCTGCCAAAAGACCAAACGGTCTACGGCATGGTCGATATGATGTCGCACGTGCTGGAGCATTATTTCCATACGGAAACGAACACGCCGGTACAGGACGGCTTCTGCGAAACGATTTTGCGCACGGTCATCGACACGGCTCCGCGCCTGATCAACGACCTGCAAAATTACGAGGACCGCGCTACGATCATGTACTGCGGCACGATGGCGCTGAACGGCATTTTGAACATGGGGTATGCCGGCGACTGGGCGACCCACAACATCGAACACGCCGTCTCGGCCGTTTACGACATTCCGCATGGCGGCGGGCTGGCGATTTTGTTCCCGAACTGGATGAAATACAACCTTCATGCCAATCCAAGCCGGTTCAAACAGCTTGCCGTCAACGTCTTCCATATCGATCCGGCGGGCAAAAGCGATGAAGAGGTCGGGCTGGAAGGCATTCAGGCGCTGCGCGATTTCTGGAGCTCCATCGGTGCGCCGAGCCGGCTCGCGGACTACGGCATCGACGACAGCCAAATCGAGGTCATGGCCGAAAAAACGGTCCGTTTCGGGCCATTCGGCAAGTTCAGAACGCTCAATAAAGAAGATGTCGTTGAAATTTACAAGCTGTCGCTGTAAGGTGTAAGCGGTCATTCAGCGATCGGTGAGCAGGAACCTTCCTGCCTCCGCAAACATAGTTAAGGGGCTTTCCTCAAGGTCGATCCGACCCGGGAGAGCCCCTTTTGCCGTTCCGCCGCTTTTCCGGGGCAGAGGGGATTGAGTAAGTTGCATCACCTCTGACGAGATTATACCGGACGATTGAATGCGTAGCGAGGGAATCATTCGGATCACGCAATCAGACGGGGGATATACCGCTCAATGGTTTATGTGGCGGTTTCGCCGCACCCGATAATGAAGCCGGACCAACCGAATCGTCTTCATCATTCCCTTCAGTGCCAGAAGGATGGTAACGATCTTCAGCCAAAGGATGACGTCCGGCTGATAAATTTCTGCAATATGCCATACCGGCACGACTTGGGTCACGCTTAGGATCAGGATTATAGACAGACCCGCAAATTCCAGAACAATGCTGGCTATCACTTGGATAGATATTGCCGACGAGGCGGAAGGGGTAGGCCCCCATGGTCCAAGGCAGCGCCTGGCGGTTCGGGCGACCGTGTATAATAACCACGCACTGAGTAGGATCATGATTCCGTTAACAAGCAGGTATTTCTGCGTAATGCTTAGAGAAGATCCGCCTGTCGGCTGCTCATTCAGGATGCTGATGACCCCGGCAGCGATGTGGGTCGTCGTGATGACGTGCGATTTGAATAATGTGGAATCGATCGCGTCAAGCACGTTAGCGAACACGATCACGCCCAATTGTTGTTCCGGCACGATATAAGCCTGGGCTTGGAAACCGATCGAGCCGCCCGGCTGACCGATCACCGGCAAACCGTTAATACGCGTTGTCATCCAACCCATGGCGTACGTTCCTGGAGCAGGCTCGGTCTGCATAAGCCGAATTCCCTCCGGAGAGAGCACGGACTTATTTTCAAATCGGCCGCCGTTGATTTGGGCGATCAAATAATGGCTCATGTCCTCCGCGCTTGCATAGAGGTAGCCCGCCGGCGCATCCCCTGGAATATAAACATAAGGGCCGTCGTAGGCAGCATTGTATCCGAATATCCGCCGGTGAGGTGCAGCGAGTCCGTGCGCAGTTGCTTCATCGAGCGTAGCGTAGCTGTGATCCATCGACAGCGGGCTGAAAATATGTTCCTTTACGTAGTCGCCATACGACTGGCCGGACACCTGCTGCACAATATAGCCGAGCAGCACATAATTTGCGTTCGAATATCTGTAGTGCTGTTCGGTTTGCTTGGCTTCCTTCAAAAACTTTTCCGCATAAGACATAGCGTTTTTTTCCAGAGCGTCTTGGTTGGAGTCGTTAATGCTGGACAGCGTGTTGCTGAAAGTGGAGATTTGGGAGAACCCGCTTGTTTGATTAAGCAGCTGACGTACGGTAATGAACGATACACCGTTATATTTGGTAGGGATATAGCGCTGTATAGGCGCATCCAGGTCGATTTTGCCCGATTCGGCAAGCTGCAGAACGGCCATGGCCGTCAGCGATTTGCCGATCGAGCCGATTCCGAAAGGTGTATCAGGCGTTACAGGGCGGCCGGATGAATCGGCCTGCCCATATCCTTTGACGTAAAGGATCCGATCCCCCTGCACAATCCCAAGAGCCAATCCGGGAAGATGCTGCCGCTTCATTTCACGGGCAATGTACGTATCCACTTCGGAAAAGACGGCGTCCCCTGGTTGCTGTACTTTCGTGCTTTCCCCATCACGCGCTGAGGCGAACAGGGGGAAGATGGACAGACCGCATAAAATTAGAGCTGCCAATCTCGTTCTCAATCTCATTTTCATCATATCCCAGTCCTCTTTTCATCATGTTCTTTAGTGAATGAATATTTTTTAATTCATTCATTTCGAGCAAAAAAAAGACCAACATCAATCATTGGTGATCTTTTGTTAGTCCTTGCATAATAAATTCCGCCAAATACTGCGTGATTTTCGGGAAATATTGAATTCCGATTTCTTCTTTATGCATATCGATGTAGACCAGCGAATCCAGGAAACCGGGCAAAAGCTCCTCGTCGATATCCTCCCTGATCTTCCCCTGGGCCTTCCAGGTTTTAAATAATTCCATGTAAAAAGCACGGAAGGAATCGATATTTTTACTGCCTTCAGCTCTATAGTATTGTTCAAGTTCTTTATAAAAGTCCTTGCTGTACCATTCCTGCAAAATAGGGTTCGTATGAACTGCCTCAATATTCCGCATGATCAGCTGGTTAATGACGTTCAGCGGCTCCTGATCCACATCGATCGATTCCATAAGCTGTTTTTTGAGGCTCTCATTCTCCTGGATGTAGATGTCCAGGAACAGCTGCTCTTTGGACGGATAATAGTTATAAAACGTTCCAACGGCAATGCCGGCGGATTGGGCGATTTCTTTAATATTCGTTTTTTTGAATCCCTTCGTGCTGAACAGCGCTTTTCCGTGTTTGAAAATGTCCGATTTGATATCCATGAGCCCTCAACCTTTAGAATGAATATTTTTAAATTCATTCACATTAAAACATACTGTTTCCCGGACTGTCAAACATATCCACTGGGTATATGGCCATATTGCCACAAGGGGGGGTGGTTACAGATCTGAATTCAGCTTCTCAGTACAAGTGTATTCCCGTCCTGTGATCATTGTGTCCGTCCGGCATATTCGTTTTCGTAAATGCCCTGCACAGTTCAGTATTATCCCCCCCCCCCCGGGGTTGGCGCTGCGGATCGTCAAGCCTTCGACGGCTGCCAAGGGGGCGATTTCGCGGTTCCACAGCGACAACGCCAGCGTGGAAACGGCGTAGGGATTTTTTCTTCGGCACCTGATGCGAACATACAGGCCATTAAAAGCCCCTTGCCGGCTGAAGGACACCGGCAAGGGGCTTTTGGAAATGTTGTCTGAGCTTTAACCGTCAAATCGCGGAAGAATCCGGCTTCTCGTCTTGGATGCTGCCGGAGTCGCTTGGCGCCGGCGCGCCGTTACCAGCCGAATTCTCTTGGCCCCGGAATCCGCCCGGGCGGCCTTGGCCGCGGCCGCCGCCGAAACCGCCGCCTCCGGTGGTCACGCCCGATTCGTTGACGTACGTGACCGCTTCGCCGAGCTTGAAGCTGACGATTTTCGTTCCGCCGGTCAGCTTGCCCTGGGCGTAAAGGCCGTCCTTCGCCGTAGCGCTGGATTGGCCGCCCGTATAGAAGGCGTACGTGTCGCCGGACTTCAGGTCCGGCGTGGAAATCACGATGGACTGAATGTCTTTCGCCGGAGCAAAGCTCAGCACCGGCGTTCCTTTGCCGTCGGTCAAAGTCACCAGCGTGCCGGCCTTCACCGTGCCCGGGAACGTCATGAGCACCGAACGCTGCGACGAGGATTCCGACGGAGCCTGGGCCATCCCGGCGCTTCCCGCGGCAACCAGCAGGCCGCCGGACTGCTCGAACCTGCCGTCATAGTCGAGGGCGCCGTTGCCGTTAGATGCCGGGCCGTTCACCAGCACCGTGCCGCCGGTCATCGTGATGGAGCCGTTGGCGTCGAGGCCGTCGCCGCCCGCGTCCACGGTCAGGTAAGCGCCGCTGATCGCCAGTTTTGCGGTGCCGGCGCTGCCGCCAGGTCCGCCGGGCATGCCTTGGCCTGCCGGCGGCTGCGGCGGCGTGCCTGCGGCGCTATCCGTGTCCTGGCTTCCGCTCTGCGAGGAAGAAGTGCCGTCCGGAGCCTGATCGCCGCTCTGCGCCGAATCGCCGGCCGGCGGCTGGCTCGGCATGCCTTCCGGCCGCTGGCCGCCAAACATGCCGCCCGGTCCTTCCGAACTGCCGCTTCCGTCGGAAGCGTTGACGCCGTCATCGCTGGCCACGACGCGCACTTCGCCGCCGGAGAGGGTGATGTCCGCGGCTTCGATGCCTTCGTAGCTTTCCTTGATGTTCACTTTTCCGCCGGAAACGACGATCGATACGTCGGCATGGATACCGTCATCGCCGGTGGCAAGATCCAAATCGCCGCCCGAAATCAAGATGCTGCCGTTGCTGTGCACCGTATCGTCGGCCGAATCGATGTTGAACGTTCCGCCCGACACCGCAATGCCTGCCTCGGCCTTGAGCCCTTTCATGCTGGCGGATTCGCTCTCCTCATCCGCCGTCTGGGCTGCTTCCGTTCCGGCTGAGGCACTGCCGTCCTTGTTGGCGGCATTTTCATTCGCTTGGGACGCGGAACCGCTGCTCGAGGCAGACGGCTTTCCGCTATTCGTAGCGCCTGCTGCCGCATCTCCGCTGTCCTTGCTTTGAGCCTCAGCCTTTTCGCCTTGGGCTCCGGGCTCCGTCCGTCCACCGAAGTCCGGGCGTCCCATCGGCATTTCTTCCTCGTGCGGCTCGGCGTTCGCACTGCCTCCTCCGGTTACCACGTCGTAGGTGCCTCCGTCGATCAGGAGCGAAGCGGCAGCCTGAAATCCGTCGCTGCCGGCTTCGATGCGGAAGGTTCCGTCCTCGATGAGCAGGTAACCCTTGTCCTTGTCGCCGTCATAGGTTGTCTTGAAGCCGTCGCCGCCGGCATTGACGTAAATGCTTCCGCCCTTGACCGCAGCCAGGTCGCGGCCGATGATTCCGTCGTCGGCGGCGTTGACGCTCAGCGTGCCGCCGACGATTTTGAGATCGTCCTTGCTCGTGATGCCGTCTTTATAATTTCCCTGCACGGTCAGCTGCCCCGTGCCGTTGATCGTCAGATCGTCCTGGCTGAACAGCGCCGCCGTCGGGGCATCTTCCGACGAATCCGCATACTTGGTTCCGTCGGACAAGGTGTTTTCCGTTCCTTTGGCCAGCGTCACTACCGTTTTCCCGGCCTTTTTGACCTGGATCGCCGGACCGTCCGGGCTCGCGATATGCGCTCCGTTCAGCACCAGGCGCACGACATCGTCTTCGCCTGCGTCAACCGCGATGCTGCCTCCGGTCAACTTACCGCTTACTACGTAAGTTCCGGCCGAGGAGATCGTAATCTTGCCGCCGCTCGCCTTTGCGCCCGTTCCGTCAACGGCCGCGCTGGCGCCGTTCAGCGTCACCTTCGTGGCCTTGCTCTCCTCCCAGTCCACGGTCGTATCGTCGCCGTCATATTGGACAAGGTCTTTTATTTTCAGGCTCGCCAGCTGGGCATTGGCCTTGCTTGCATCCACGGCTGCTTCCGCCGCTGCCGTGTCTGTTGATGTGCCGTCCGTCGCCGCCTTCGTGCCCGCGGCACTGGTCGTACAGCCGGAAGCCAGCATGGCGGACAGGATCAGAACTGCCGCAAATTTCGTTTTATAGGATGGTTTCATGTTTCGACCTCTTTTCAATTTAATATTCCTGCATTGCAGGGTTCATCGTCAGCGTAATGTCCAAGTTGCCGTTTCGGGTCCGGATGGCGTCCAAAAATTCCTTCTGGTTCGTCTGCGGCCCCATTTTTATCGAATATACCACCTCATACAAACTTCCGAGCTCGGCCGTTTTGACTTTTCTCAGCTCATACTCGACGTGGTGCCTGCGGAATACCTCTTCAAACGCTTCTTCGTAACCGAGATTTTCCGGGATGGTGATTTTGAGCGTTTTCGGATGATCCTTTCTTGTGCCGAACTTGGCTTTGCCCAGCCCATACATCAGCAAGCAAAGAATGATAGTAAACAAAACGGCGTAACCGAATGCCCCAACCCCGGCGGACAGCCCGGCCGCCATCGAAAACAACACGTAGGATATGTCCTTGGCATCCCCCGGCGCGCTTCGGAACCGAATGATGGAGAAGGCCCCCGCCAGGCTGAACGCCCGGGCGATGTTGCTGCCGATCAGCATGATGATGATCGCCACGATCGCCGGCAGGATGACCATCGTCAGCGTGAAGCTTTGCGAAAAAGCAGGCTGGGTTTTCATGTACGTAAAGCTGATGATGGCGCCCAGGACAATGGCGACGGCCAAGGTCAAAAGCGCGCGGGGTAACGATAGAGCGGTGTCCGCGGCGGACGCGTTCAAAATGGAATCGATCATAAAACAACTCTCTCCCTTTCCACGACTTGCGCATTTGCATTTCGAATCGATTTTTTGTACTCATTCCCGTATTTGGAAAAGCTGGTGCGGTACAATCGGTGCTCGGACAGCATTTTGGACAGCCACACCGGCACCGTTTTTTCGGCTTTGACTTCCATCAGCCATTGGCCCCGTTCCAGCAGCGGGTCGCCGTAATCGCCGGCTTCCAATCGAAGGTCATGGCGGCGCGAGCGGATGTGGGTATCGAAGGTGATCCGCAGATCCCGGTTGCCCTTGCAGAACAAGGCGATGCGGTCGTACGCCAGATAGACCATCGGCTGCAGCTCGTACCTGCTCAAAAAATATTCGATTTCGCCGATGACCTGCTTGTTCATGCCTTTCCGGAAGGCGGGCGGGGTGCCCGTACGGACGAATTCGTAGGCTTCGCTCAGCTTGAGGGCGGTCCTTCTTTTGTTCACCAGGCCGAACACTTTTTTCTTCAGCTCCAAATAGACCTTGGCATCGCTGCCCGGCACGCCGTACGACCGGATCCGCAGCTTTTCCCTGTATTTGGGCTTGGCCAAACTGGTACGGATGAGCGTGTGATGTTCGGTGTCGTAATACAGGTTGCTGATGGTGTAAAACTTGTTGTCCTTGTTGTTTTCATCCGGTTCCATATAAGCCATCAGGTCGTTGTAAATGTCGTAAAAAGCTTTGGTGTCCATCAGGTACTTGTTTTCGTACCGGTTAAAAACTTCAATCGCCATCGTCATTTCGCTCCTTTCGTCAGTAACGCCTCGCGGGGCATCGCCCTTCCATGTCTGTAGCTTAACGGCACAACCTTTAACGAAACTTAAACACGGCGATAACATTCCGTTTACACAGCGAAAATATAACGTTTGCCACTAACGGCGGGGGATCGGGAAAGACCCGGAGGAAGAAGACGTTTAGCGAACCGCCATCCGCAGCGGAACGAAGGTTCTTGGGCCGGAGCATTTTGCGGCTTATTAAGGTTGGTTAAAGGTTCGTTCCTTATCGTAGGGATAGACGATTCATCAGAGAGAATGAAGGAGATTACGACTATGCGCATATTAATCGTTGAAGACGAGGTGCTTTTGGCGGAGGCGCTGACGCAAATTTTGAAAAAAAACCATTATTCCGTGGACGCCGTTCACGACGGCCAGACGGGATTGGATAACGCCCTCAGCGGGATTTACGATTTGCTGCTGCTGGATATCATGCTGCCGGAGATGGACGGAATCACGCTGCTGCGGACGATCCGGGCCGAAGGCATCGCCACGCCGGTCATCATGCTCACGGCTAAAGGGGAAATTTCCGACACGATCGCGGGGCTCGACTGCGGAGCCGACGATTACGTCGCCAAGCCGTTTTCCACCGGCGAGCTTTTGGCCCGAATCCGCGCGGTTCTGCGGCGAAAAGGAGAGGTCGTGCCTGAGGACGGCCTGAAATTCGGGGACATCGAGCTGAATACGTCCATGCTGAAGCTGAGCTGCAGGGGCAAGGAACTGAAGCTGATTTTGAAGGAAAGCGAGCTGCTGGAGCTGCTGATGCTGAGAAAACAGGCGGTCACCTCCAAAGAGCAAATCATCGAAAAATTATGGGGCTTTGATTCCGATGCCGAACATAACAACGTCGAAGTGTACATTTCGTTTTTGCGGAAAAAGCTGGCTTTTCTGGGTGCGTCGGTGCGGATCACCACGATCCGGGGCGTCGGTTACGTACTGGAGGCGGTTTCGTGATGTTCAAAAAGCTGCGCAACCGGTTTCTGCTGATGAACATGGCTATCATTACATTCATCATGCTGGTCGCTTTTACGGCAATTTACATGATCACGTACCAAAACGTCCGCCGCGATATCGGCATGGAGCTGCAGCGCGTATCGGAGTTTTATCATAAGGGGGGAGGACCGGGCAAAAAAGATCCGGCAAAAGCTTCGGCGCTGCCGTCAGCGCAGGAAGGGAGCTTGGAAGCCGAGGCGAAAGGCGATGGCAGCCCGGATCCATCCTCGCCGCCGCAAGGGAGCGGCGCCGCCGTTGCTGGGCCATCTGCAGAAGGCTCTTCCCGCCCCATGGAGAAAGGCCAAGTGCCGCCTCCCGAACTTTCGGTTTCCTTCGAGCTGAAAACGGATCGGGAATGGAATCTAATCAAGACCAATTCCCGCTTCGAAATGAGCCAAGACTTCTATGACGCGGCCAAAAACCAAGCCGTCCAAAATCCGGTCCGGAGCGGCCGCTTCAATATGGACGGGACGCGCTGGGCTTATAGCGTACAGCCGACGCCAAGCGGATATTCCGTCGTGTATTTGGACGTGACGGCGCAGCTCAAAATCACCACCAATCTGATCTATACCTTTTTGGCGGTGGCCTTGGTGATGCTGGCCGTGATCTATTTGACGAGCCGCTATTTTGCCAATCGTTCGATCGAACCCGTCCGCAAAGCGTTTGAGAAGCAGCAGCAGTTTATTGCCGACGCCTCCCATGAGCTTAAAACGCCGCTGGCTGTCATCAACACCAACGCCGAGGTGCTGCTGGCGAACAGCGAAGACTCCATCAAGTCCCAATCCAAATGGCTGCACCATATCAAATCGGAAACCGAGCGCATGAAGGCGCTCACCAACGATCTGCTGTACCTCGCCCGAATGGACGACGCCCGCGGACATCTGATCTTCGTCCCGTTTGATCTTAGCGAAGCGGTCGAAAGCGTCATTTTGACCATGGAAGCGGTCATATACGAAAAAGAGCTCGCGCTCACGTATGAAATCGAACCCCGTTTGAGCATGACGGGGAGCAGCGAGCAGGTGAAGCAGGTCGTGATGATTTTGCTCGACAACGCCGTCAAATACGCCAATCCGAGGGGGGCCATCCATCTGGAACTGAAAAAGCAGCATCACCGCCCGCTGCTGAAGGTGACCAACACGGGCGAAGGCATCGCCCCGGAACATATAAAACATATTTTCGACCGCTTTTACCGCGCCGATGCCTCCCGCTCGCGGAAGCACGGCGGGTACGGCCTTGGCCTGGCGATCGCCAAATCGATCGTGGAGGGCCATAAAGGGAAAATATTCGTCAAAAGCGTCCCTAACGAACAGACGAGTTTTTATGTGCAGTTGGGGTAGGAGGGGAGAATAGACCAACGAAACAAAAGGGATTCCAAAGGGTTCCCGCCGACAACCGTTTCGTTTCGCCAAGATTTTATCAGCGAGGAAATATTTGAAACAATTCGAGTCTTATTACGTATATCCTTATATAGGCAGTTTGAACATATCTGGGGGATTTTGCAAAAATCCAATGTGAAAGCGAATTTCCAAGCGGCAATAGGTGGATCGAAGGGGTATGTTTCCACAATTGCGATCCGGAAGCGGACGGATTGACGAATTTTGCAAAATCCCGGCATGGGAGGATGCGACCATGGAAACGCTTTTCTGGAGCTGTCTTGCAGGCGGAATTCTGTTTGCGGTGGTCAGCGTCGTTTTGGGGGATCTGGTCAGCCATGCCCTTGACGGGCTGCTCGACTTTTTGTCGGTCGATTTCCTGAAACCGATGGTCATCGCAAGCGCTGTGACGGTGTTTGGAGGTGCCGGCGTTTTGCTTGAGCGCTATACGGGATGGGGAGGTTTGGCGGTCGTTTTGCTGTCGATTGCTGCAGCGGTGATCATTTCGGCGCTGGTCTATTGGTTTTACGTCAGGCCGATGGACAACAGCGAAAACTCCACCGCTTATTCCATCCGCGAGTTGTCCGGGCGCATCGGCGAGGTCACCATACCGATTCCCGAATCGGGCTTCGGCGAGGTCATGATCAAGCTTGGCGCCGGGAACACGCTCCATATCGCTTCGAGTTTCGATCGCTGCCTGTTGGCCGCAGGCACCAGGGTGGTCGTCGTTGACGTGCTTGACGGGGTACTGCGCGTCGCCAAATTAGACGAGAGAAAAGGAGATGTTGTTTAATGGATTTGCCGGATTACATGCTCATTCCCATCATTGTCGTCGGGGTTATTATCGTGCTGGGGCTGGCTTTCTGGGCCCGCTACAAGACGGTTGGGCCGGACGAAGCCATGATCGTGACGGGTTCCTTTTTGGGAAGCAAAAACATCGCGGAAGACGAATCGGGACGCAAGATCAAAATCGTCCGCGGGGGCGGCGCGTTTATTTTGCCCGTATTCCAGCAGTCGGAATTTATTTCGCTGCTTTCCCACAAGCTGGACGTATCAACGCCCGAGGTTTACACCGAGCAAGGGGTGCCTGTCATCGCCGACGGCGTTGCGATCATCAAGGTCGGCAGTTCGATCGAAGACGTCGCGACCGCGGCCGAGCAATTTATCGGCAAGCCGATCGACGCGCTGAAGGGCGAAGCCCAAGAGGTGCTGGAAGGCCATCTGCGGGCGATTTTGGGCTCCATGACCGTGGAGGAAGTATACCGGAACCGCGACAAATTCGCCCAGGAGGTCCAAGGCGTGGCGGCCCGCGATTTGAAGAAGATGGGGCTGCAGATCGTTTCCTTCACGATCAAGGATGTCCGCGACAAGCAGGGTTACCTCGACGCGCTGGGCAAGCCGCGGATTGCGGCAGTGAAGCGGGACGCTGAAATCGCGGAAGCCGAAGCGATGCGGGATGCGCGAATTCAGAAGGCGAACGCGGAAGAACAGGGGCAAAAGGCCGAGCTGCTGCGCGATACCAACATTGCCGAAGCGACCAAGGAAAAAGAGCTGAAGGTTGCCTCCTTTAAGAAGGAGCAGGACACGGCCAAGGCGGAAGCCGACCAGGCATACCACATCCAGGAAGCCCGCGCCAAGCAGACGATGGTCGAAGAACAGATGAAGGTCGAGCTGGTCCGCAAGGAACGCGAAATCGACCTGCAGGAAAAAGAAATCATGGTCCGGCAAAAGCAATACGACGCCGAAGTGAAGAAAAAAGCGGATGCCGACCGTTACGCCGTCGAGCAGGCGGCCGAAGCGGACAAAGCTCGCAAAATGCGCGAAGCGGACGCTTTGCAGTATTCCATTGAAACGCAGGCCAAAGCTTCCGCGGAGCAAAAACGGCTGGAAGGCCAGGCGATCGCCGATGCGGAGCGGGCCAAAGGTACCGCAGAAGCGGAAGTCATCCGCCTGCGCGGTTTGGCCGAAGCCGAAGCGAAGGAAAAGCTGGCGGAAGCGTTCCAGAAGTTCGGCGAAGCGGCGGTGCTCGACATCATCGTCAAAATGCTGCCTGAGCTGGCCGGCAAAATCGCGCAGCCGATCTCTTCGATCGACAAGCTTACCGTGGTGGATACGGGCAAAGGCGAAGGCGCGGCCCGCGTAAGCAACTACGTGACCGAGCTGATGTCCACCGCGCCGGAAATGCTGAAAAGCGTGTCCGGCATCGACGTGGAGGGACTGATTAAAAACCTGACGGGCAAATCGAAACCCGCTCCGGTGGCGGCCCAGCATGCGCAGCAGGAACGCGAGCTGGTGAACCTGGAGGCGGGCGCGGCCAAGGAGGAGTAGTTTCTCGCTGCTGTTGCCTCTTGGCGGTTGACTGAGCAAACGAGGGATTAGGAGGTATCGGCAGGCCTTCAATGACCCATTTGCCGAAGGCATGTTTCGGATCTGGCGCATGGCCAGTCATATATCCATGAAAAAGGCGGTCCAAGCGAATAGGCTTGGGCCGCCTTTTTGATTTGTTTTCCCCGCGTCTAAGGGGTGTTTAACTGCAGGTGCAGTTCAGCACCGGCTTGCGCGCGGCCGTCGTTTCGTCCAAACGGGTGACCGGCGTGCCGTAAGGGGCGTTAAGCAGCAGTTCCGGCTGCTCTTCGGCTTCCTTGGCGATTTGGATCATCGTGTCGATAAAGGCGTCGAGCGTGTCTTTGCTTTCGGTTTCCGTCGGTTCGATCATCATGCATTCGTCCACGTTCAGCGGGAAGTAGATGGTCGGCGGATGATACCCGAAATCGAGCAGCCGTTTCGCCACGTCCAGGGTGCGGACGCCGTATTGCTTGAGCGGCGTGCCGGACATGACGAATTCATGCTTGCAGACGCCCGGATACGGAATGTCGTAATAGGGTTCGAGGCGTTTCATCATGTAATTGGCGTTCAGCACGGCGCATTCGGATACGCGGCGCAGACCTTCGGGCCCGTAGCTGCGCATGTACGCATAGGCGCGGACGAGAATGCCGAAGTTGCCGTAATAAGCTTTCACGCGGCCGATCGACGATTCGCTGTCGCCTTCCAGCGTATACGACCCGTCTTCCTTTTTCGAGACGAGCGGCAGGGGCAGGAACGGCACGAGCAGGTTTTTGACGCCGACCGGACCGGCGCCGGGACCGCCGCCGCCATGCGGCGTGCTCATCGTTTTATGCAAATTCAGGTGCACCACGTCAAAGCCCATGTCGCCGGGGCGCGTAATGCCCATGATCGCGTTGGAATTGGCGCCGTCGTAATACAGAAGCCCGCCGGCTTCGTGAACGATCGCCGCAATTTCCTGGATCTGCTCCTCGAACAGGCCGAGCGTGTTCGGGTTGGTCAGCATCAGCGCCGCGGTGTCGCTGCCGACCGCCGCGCGCAGCGCCTCCAGGTCGACGAGTCCCTTGTCCGTGGACGGAATCGTAATCGTTTTGAGTCCGGCCACGGAGGCGCTGGCCGGGTTGGTGCCGTGCGACGAGTCCGGCACGATCACCTTGTCGCGATGTTCCCCGCGGCTTTCATGATACGCACGGATCATCATCAGGCCGGTCCATTCGCCGTGCGCGCCTGCGGCAGGCTGCAGCGTGACGGCATCCATGCCGGTAAGCCCCGCCAAGTCCTGCTGCAGCTGGTACATCAGCTCGAGCGCGCCTTGGATGCTTTCTTCGGGCTGGTAAGGATGGATTTTGGCGAAGCCCGGGTAACGCGCCACGTCTTCGTTAACCTTCGGATTGTATTTCATCGTGCAGGAGCCGAGCGGGTAAAACCCGTTATCCACGCCGAAATTGCGGCGCGACAGCTCCGTGTAGTGGCGGATGACGTCGACCTCGTACACCTCCGGCAGCGCCGCGGGTTCGCTGCGCAGCATGGCGGCCGGTATGAGGGATTCGGCCTCCGCCTCGGGCACGTCGAGCTCCGGAAGGGAATAGGCGATGCGTCCGGGGTGGCTCAGCTCAAATATCAACGCTTTTTCCTGTATCATAAACAGCCCTCCAGCAATGAAACGAATTGGTCGATCTGTTCTTTCGTACGGCGTTCGGTGACGGCAACCAGCATATGACCTTCAAGCTCCGGATAAGCGCGGCCGAGATCGTACCCGCCCAGGAAGCCTTGCTTCAGCAGTTTCGCGTTGACGTCCGCGACGGATGTGCCGGCAGGCAGCTTGATCACGAATTCGTTGAAAAAAGGAGAGGCGTGCGGCAGCGTCACGCCGGGCACTTTCGCAAGTTGTCCCGCGGCATAATGGCTTTTTTGCAGGTTCAGCCGGCCGACCTCGATCAATCCCTGCTTGCCCATGACGGACAAGTATACGGATGCGCAAAGCGCAAGCAGCGCCTGGTTCGAGCAGATGTTGGAGGTTGCCTTTTCCCGGCGGATATGCTGTTCGCGGGCCTGAAGCGTCAGGACGAAGCCGCGTTTCCCGTTCCGGTCGACCGTCTGGCCGACGATGCGGCCCGGGATTCGGCGCATATGCTCTTGGGACACGGCGAAAAATCCGCAGGTCGGACCTCCGAAAGAAGCCGCGATGCCAAGCGGCTGGGCGTCTCCGACGACGATGTCGGCGCCGAGTTTGCCCGGCGCTTCCAGCAGCCCGAGCGACAGCGGGTTGGCGCTGACCACCATAAGCCCTTTGTGGTTGTGGATCAAGCGGCCGATGGCTGCAAGATCTTCGACCGATCCGAAAAAGTTCGGGTTTTGCACGAGTACGGCCGCGGTATCGTCCGAAACGGCTTGGGCCAGCTCGGCCATGTCCGTCACGCCGTTGTTCGTGCCGACCTCGACGATGTCCAGACCGAGTCCCCGCGCATACGTATGAAGCACTTGTCTCGATTCCGGGTGAACCGCCGCGGAGACGACAAGCTTGGTCCGCTTGGTGGCGGCGCTCGCCAGGGAGCCGGCTTCCGCGAGGGCCGTCGCGCCGTCGTACATGCTGGCGTTGGCGACCGCCATGCCCGTCAGCTCGCAAATATAAGACTGGAACTCGAAGATCGCCTGCAGCTCGCCTTGGCTGATTTCAGGCTGGTACGGCGTGTAAGCCGTATAAAATTCGGATCTGGATACGACATGGTTGATGACGGAAGGAATATGATGATCATAAAGTCCGGCGCCAAGGAAGCTGGGGTATTGGTCGGTGTTCGCATTTTTGGCGGCAAGCGCGGACAGATGGGTCGTGAGGGCGTACTCGTCCAGCCGCTTGGAGACCGGAAGCTCGCCTTTGAAACGGATTTCTTCGGGAATATCCTTAAAAAGATCTTCAATCGAATTCGCTCCGACGGTTTTCAGCATTTCCTGCTGATCCTGCTCGGTCATCGGCAGATAACGGTGCTTCACTTGGAGTCAGCTCCTTTTCGGGCTCGTTTGTAGAATGGAACGGGAACAACTTCGGCTTTCAGGCGTTTGCCCCGCACATCGACCTCGACCTGCGTGCCGACGGCGGCAAAACGGCTATCGAGGAGCGCCAGCCCCAAATTCCGTTTCAGCGTGGGGGATTGGGTGCCGGTCGTAATTTCTCCGATGCGCTCGCCGCCAGCATAAACCGCGTAATGCGAGCGGGGGATGCCGCGGTCGATCATTTCCACGCCGACCAATTTGCGCGGCACGCCGTTTTCCTTCTGCCGCTGCAGAGCGTCTTTGCCGATGAAATCGCCTTTGCCCAGCTTCACGAAAAAGCCGATGCCGCCTTCCAGCGGCGAGATGTCCTGGGACAGCTCCTGCCCGTAAAGCGGCAGCTTGGCTTCGAAGCGGAGCGTGTCGCGGGCGCCGAGGCCGGCCGGGATCAGGCCGAAGGCAACGCCGCGCTCAAGCAATCCGGTCCAAACGGCCGGCGCATCTTGGGCAGGCAGATAAATTTCGAATCCGTCTTCGCCGGTATAGCCGGTGCGGGAGATGAGGACGGACGCGCCAAACAGCGATACGTTTTGCAGAAAATGAAACGCGCCGAGCTGCGTCAAATCGCAATCGACAAGGGGGGCGAGAATGTCTTCCGCTTTGGGCCCCTGCAGCGCGAGCAGAGCCGTATCATCGGATTTGTCGGTCATTTGGACCCCGTCCGCAAGATGCCGGCTCAGCCATTCCCAGTCTTTGCGGATATTCGAAGCGTTGACGACAAGCATATAGGATGCCTCGGCCAGCTTGTAAACCAGCAGATCGTCGACGACGCCTCCGTCCGGATAACACATGGCGCTGTATTGCGCCTGCCCGGGGACGAGAGCGGTTACATCATTGACGGTCATGCGCTGAAGGTAGCTTTCAGCCTGCGGGCCGCTGACGAAAAATTCGCCCATGTGGGACACGTCGAATAAACCTGCGGCTTCGCGGACGGCTTCATGCTCCTTATGGATGCCGCTGAACTGGACGGGAAGCTCCCAGCCGCCAAAATCAATGCAGCGCACGCCCGGAATGTCGGCATACAGCGGGTATAGCGGGGTTCGTTTAAGCTCGGACACGTTTCCATCACCTTCTCTTTCCATTTTTCGAAAGCACAAAAAGGACAGGCAAAAGAACAAGCATGCCGATCATCGGCATACGGATCCTCTTGCTCTGTCCTTGGTACCTGAGAGTTACTTTGCTTGACGGCTCATCGCGGGTGCAAGGCTGCGCGCCGCTGTCGTGCCGGTCAACAAATTTCCCCTTGGGTGATTCTTTTCGCTCAAGAATTCTCTCCAGAGATGCGTCCGATAATGGTCCTTTTGCCTGAGAGATTCACCCGTTTTCACGCGGGCTTACTCCTTCGGCGTCACCGGTAAACAGTAATCTCTCCCATTACCTTCATCCGCTATTGAATTGTCTACTACCATTAATACTCAAAGCCTTGCGGAATGTCAACAACATTATCCGGGGGAAAGGCCGAAGCTTGGCAGGGCGGACGCCCGACGGCAAAAGTATCGGAAAACATTGAATTTTAACATACTTTTTCCGCGTTCGCCGCGATACAATGATATCGGCATGACCCATTACGAGCTGTAATCCGGGGAGGATGAACACGTGGAAAAAATCGTCGGCGTGGATATCGGCTGCACGAAAATGTACATGTACGCGGAGCATGAAGGAAAAACGTTTGAAAACAAAGTGTCGACCGGGCTGGATTGCCCGCGGGAGCGGCTGAAGCAGGAGCTCGACGCGTTTATCGAGCGCCTTCCGTTCGAGCCGGAAGGGGTCGGCATGGCGGTGCCGGGCCTCGTGGAGGGGGATCACCGCGTTCAGTTGTCGGACGTCCGCTCCTTAAGCGGAATTACCGCCGATGATTTCGGGCAGGGAAGGTTTCCCGTCCGGCTTATAAATGACGTCAAATCCGCTACGATTGCGGAAACGGTCCATTATAAGGACAAAGACACGCTAGCGGTGATTATGGCCGGTTCCGGCACGGCGCTCGGCGTCTATTCGAAGGGACGGATGTTTACGGGGGCACACGGTTTTGCCGGGGAACTGGGCTACTGCATCATCCAGACGGCAGAAGGTCCCCAGAGGCTGGACAGCATCGCGGGGGGCATCGGTATTTTGCAGCAGGCCGGCTGCGGCATTGATGAGTTCCTGGAGCGGATCAACCGAAACGAACCGGCCGCCATGCAGCTGATAGCCCGGGCGGGCGAATATTTCGGAATGGCGTTGACGAACGTGATCCACCTGTTTAATCCGGATGTGATCGTGGTCGGCGGCAGCACCGCCACCTATCCCGGGTATATGGAGCATGCGCTCGAAACGGCGCAAAAACATACCCTTCCGGACATGTTCAGCGCTTGCCTGATCGCCCCGGCCAAAGACAATAAACGCATCGTCGCCCTCGGCGCCATGGAATACATGCGCAGCGGCATGCGGATTTAGGCGGCCGGAAGGCGGAAGAACGACGGGAAAACCGCGGAAAACAAGAGGGTTGTCGCTGTTCGGGGAAATCAGGTTCCTGTTATATTGACAGCGCCGTTTGCTCTGCTTTATTCTTAAGGTGATTAGGATTGTAAATGGTTTCAATCATGAATGGACATTTATATACAAGCGGATGATGGCGAACGGGAGAGACTGCCTTTTTCGTAAGGCGGCACCGAAGGAGCAAGCTGCGGGAGGGCACAAACCGGCGGCTAATCTCTCAGGTACAAGGAACCGTCGCCGGACGCGGCTCTGGAGAGAGCGTCAGCCACCCAAGGGGAACGCGGAAACGGCAGGTTTCCGTCCAAACTCTCAGGTACAAGGGACAGAGAAAAGGTGCTGCATACCTTTTTTGCTGTCCTCTTTTTTGTTGCCCTTGTTCGTGCGATGTTGAACACCGTGAAACTTCCTGACTTGAATGACCTAAAACAGGAGCGTGGAGTTAGTGAGATTCAAACATGTATTTTCCATCATCGGCCCGTCCATGGTGGGTCCTTCCAGTTCGCATACCGCGGGCGCCGTGCGCATCGGCAGGGTGGCGCGCCAACTGCTCGGATGTCAGCCGGAGAAGGTTGAAGCCACTTTGTACGGTTCTTTTGCGGAGACGTATTGGGGACATGGAACGGACCTTGCCTTGACCGCGGGCCTGCTGAACTTCGACACGGACGATGAACGGATCCCGGAGGCGGACATTGAAGCCGAAAAAGCCGGGATGAGCATCGAATGGGTTCAGGGGAAAGGCAACGGTCCGCACCCGAATTCCGTCAAACTCAAGCTTTGGGCCGGGGAACGGAAGGCGGAGATGGTCGCGGCTTCCATCGGGGGAGGAACGATTGCCGTTTATGCCTTGAACGGATTCGACGTGCAGATGACCGGCGAATACCCGACGATCGCGGTGACGCATACCGACAGCCGCGGCGTGATTGCCGGCCTGACGGGCCTGCTCAGCCGGGAAGGCGTCAACATTGGTTACATGGACGTGGACCGCAAGGGGCGCAGCGAAGCGGCCATGACAGTGTTCGAGCTGGATTCGGCGCCCGCCCCCTCCGTTCTGGAGGAGATGGCCCGCCTTCCGCATATTTTGGAAGTGACGATGATCGATTTGACCCAAAGGAGCTAAATGCGATGAGATTCGAGACGCTGGAACAGCTGGCAGACATATGCCTGAAAGAAAACAAAACGATCGCCGAGGTGATGCTGGAGGATCAGGCCAAGGAAACGGGCGTTCCCGCCGAAGACGTATTCCGGCAGATGGCCGAATACTACCAGGTGATGAAGGAAGCCGTCCGCAAAGGGCTGACCGGCAACACGAAATCCCGCAGCGGCCTGACGGGGGGCGACGCCAAGAAGGTTGCGGATTACATGCGGCAGGGCGATACGTCGCTCGGCGAGCCCTCCGCCATGGCGATGGCTTACGCGCTCGCCGTCTCCGAAGTGAACGCTTCGATGGGGAGAATCATCGCCACGCCGACGGCGGGCTCCTGCGGCATCATTCCCGGCGTGTTCGTCAGCTCGCAGGAACGCTTCGGCTGGGAGGACGACAAGCTGGTGCGCGGCTTATTTACGGCCGGGGCGATCGGGTACGTCATTGCCAACAACGCGTCGATTTCCGGCGCGGAAGGCGGCTGCCAGGCCGAGGTCGGATCGGCGATCGGCATGGCGGCCGGGGCGATGGTCGAACTGAGGGGCGGCTCGCCGCTTCAGGCCGTCCATGCGGTCGGCCTGGCCTTGAAAAACTGCCTCGGCCTCATTTGCGATCCCGTTGCGGGACTCGTGGAAATTCCGTGCATCGTCCGCAACGGCCTCGGCGCCGTCACCGCGCTGGCAGCCGCCGATATGGCCCTTGCCGGCGTCGGCAGCGTCATTCCCGCCGACGAGGTCATCGGCGTCATGCTGGAGGTCGGCAGCGCCATGCCGAGCAAACACCGCGAAACGGGCAAAGGCGGCCTTGCCGCCACGCCTACCGGCCGCAGGCTGACCCGAGAGCTGGTCGAGCAGCGCCGCCGCAAAGCCAAGGAAGCCAAAGAAACCAAGCAGCCGCCGTCAGACACCCCATAATGGCTCATTAGCAACCCTATTTCGAAGGATGACGACAAGAATCGAAGGAGAGTCGAAAAACGATGAGCAATGTGAAAGAAAACCGTTGGTACAGCAAGGATCACGAATGGGTCGAAAAGGTAAGCGGAAACGTCGTGCGCATCGGCATCAGCGATTTCGCCCAGCATCAGCTTGGCGACATCGTATTCGTGGAGCTTCCCGAAGAAGGCGCAAGCGTACAGGCTGAAGAAAGCATCGGCACGATCGAATCCGTCAAAACCGTGTCGGACCTGTTCAGCCCCGTCAGCGGTCAAATCGCCAAAATCAATCCGCGGCTCGGCGACGAGCCGGAGCTCGTCAACAACGAGCCGTACGGCGGCGGGTGGATGGCTGAAATCGAAGTCGAAGGCGATCTGGAGGAGCAGCTCTCGGCTTTGCTCAGTCCGGAGCAATACGCAGAGTTTCTCGAAGAGTAGCTTTCAATCCGAAAAAACGGAGGGGAAAGGCGTCGGATCCGGCATGATCCGGCGCCTTTTTTGCGCCTGAATCCGCGCTGAAGCGCCTGAATAAGCGGGAGGGCCGAAGTCCGCCTTAAAGGGCCTGCAGCAGCGACGCCCCGCCTAAATGGCGGCGCAGCTGCGCCGTTGCCGCCTTCCGCAAGCCCGCAACCACGTTCCGCCTATTTTGACGGCGGCACGCTTCAAATTGGGCTCTTTCGATGCATACAAACCTGTACATTTGGCAACAAAAGCACATAGGATAGGTTAGGCTTTTTGACGTTGGGATGATGCAAAATCCGGTTCCGGCCGCTCCCGGAAACAGTATGTAGCCGAACCAAACTTTGTCGCTGTCTATTTCGGACTGAAAGTCTGTTTTGGGGATTATGCAGCATCCTTGCGTGCATCGAATGTCATAGCTTACGGTGGTGTAATCATGAGGGAAATCACGGAGTATTACGGCGGACGGGATTTGGGCTGCACGTATAGCAAAACGGAAAGCGTTTTTAAGCTGTGGGCGCCCGGGGCCGCAAAAGTGACGCTCGCGCTTTATGAGGATGCGGGTTGTTATAACGCGGACGGCGAGGTCTTCGATCATGCGGGCGGACTCGAAGTCGGGATGAAAAAGTGGAAGGACGGCGTATGGTTTTTGCGATTTTCCGGCGATCTTGCCGGCCGCTATTATATGTACAAAATCGAGCACCCGGATGGAACCATCCGCTATGCCGCAGATCCGTATTCGAAAGCCGTCAGCGCCAACGGCGCCAGGTCGGCGATCGTGGACATGGAAGCCTGGAACCCGCCCGGCTGGGAAGCGGACCGCAGGCCGCCCATGGCAGGGTGCGAAGACGCCGTTTTGTATGAACTGCATGTGCGCGATTTTTCGGCCGACCCTGGCGCCGGTTTTCAACATAAAGGAAAATTTAAAGCGTTTACGGAAACGGGACTGCGCGATAAGGACGGCAATGCGATTGGCATCGACCATCTGGCGGAGCTTGGAGTCACGCATGTCCACCTGCTGCCGATATTCGATTTCCAAACGGTGAACGAACTGCAGGCGGACGATCCCGGCGCTTCCGGGCCGAAGTACAATTGGGGGTATGATCCGCAGCATTTTAACGTGCCGGAAGGCTCCTACGCGACCGATCCGACCGTGCCGGGTCTCCGGATCCGCGAATTCAAGGAAATGGTCATGGCGCTGCACGGCAAAGGGATCCGCGTAGTGATGGACGTCGTGTACAATCATACCTACAGCGTCGAGGACGGACCGTTCGAGGCGGTCGTGCCCGGGTACTTCTACCGCAGGGACGCCGAAGGCAGGCTGGCAAACGGTTCCGGCGTCGGCAACGAGCTGGCGACGGAGCGCCCGATGGTCCGGAAATTCATTCTCGATTCGGTTCGTTATTGGGCGGACGAATATCACATCGACGGATTCCGTTTGGACTTGATGGGACTAATCGATACCGATACCGTCAAGCTGATGGTCGAAGAGCTGCGCCGCGAGGCGGACCCGGCCATCATCGTCTACGGGGAGCCCTGGACGGGCGGGGAATCTCCGCTCGCGCGGCAAACGTTGAAAGGCAGCCAGAGGAATCTCGGCTTTGCCGTATTCAACGACCATTTCCGCGGCGCGATCAAAGGGGACAGCGACGGCGAAGGGAAAGGTTTCGCCACGGGCGGAACGGGCACGGAAGCGGCGGTCCTTGAAGGGGTCAGGGGATCGATTTGCGATTTCGCGGATGCTCCGCTCGAATCGGTCAATTACGTGACCGTTCACGACAATTTGAATTTATGGGATAAAGTGCTGGCGACGCAGGGGCTGCGGGACGAGGCCAAGTTTCCGGACATCCGAAACGGGGAACTCGTTCATGGAGGGAGCCTGCATGAGGCCGTGGAAAAATCCGAGCCGTACCGGAGCATAGACGGCGAGAACATCATGAAAAGCGAGACGGTAAAACGCGCCCTCCTGGCCAACGGCATCGTGCTGACCTCCCAAGGGATTCCGCTCATTCATGCCGGCGACGAGCTGCTCCGCACGAAATACGGGGATCATAACAGCTACCGCAGCGGCGATGCCGTCAATGCCATAAGATGGGAAAACAAGCGGAGGTTTAGGCCGGTTTTTGACTATTACCGGGGCCTGATCGAGCTTCGGAGAAGCCACCCCGCCTTTCGCTTGACCTCCCGGGAGCAGATTGACAATCATTTGGAAACGCTCCGCTGCGGGGACCAGGTGGTCGCTTTTATGCTGAAGGACTTTGCGGGCGGCGATGCTTGGAAAAACATCATCGTCGTCTATAACGCGAACAACCATGAGATTAAGCTGGACATTCCTTTTTCCAAAACCGGCTGGAAGGTCGCGGTAAACGAAGAGCGTGCCGGGAACGAGGCGCTTGATTGGATCCGGGACGAACAGGCGGTTGTTCCGGCTCTGTCCATGATGGTGTTGTTCGAGGATGCGGGCGGCATCAGCCAAGCCCATCGATTTCTGCTTACGCGTTGACTGCCGCCGCGTTTTTCCGGTTTTCGGTCCGGGGGCGCTTTGGCCGGATGCTTCGGATGCGCTGGCTGAAAAAACAGGATGGAAGAGATTGCCACATGCCGGAATTCATGTTATAGTAAATTTCAATTTCATAGCAAATCACTAGGGGTGCCTGACGGCTGAGACGGAAGTGCGATTTCCGGACCCTTTGAACCTGATCTGGAGCGATGCCAGCGGAGGGAAGTGGTAAGAACAACGTTTTATGCTTGCGCCTTATGCGTTTTTTTGGGGGCGCAAGGCTGTCGACGTGCGGAAAAGGCCACTTTCTTTCGGGAAAGCGGCCTTTATTTTTTTGCGGGAGTTGAGGTCCTGTGGCAGGGAGGGAACTGCATGTCGTTTCGACGGGAAGGCAGCCGCTGGATGAGCTGGCGAGAATTGCCGGCCTCATCCATCCATACGTGGATGCGTTTCATGTAAGGGAACGGGCCAAAACGGCGCGCGAGCTGCTGGAGGGAATCGGAATGCTGCTGGCTGCGGGGGTTCCCGCAAACCGCATCGTGCTGAACGATCGGGCCGACGTCGCGGCTGCCGCCGGGGTGCGGGGCGTGCAGCTCGGGCATCACAGCCTGGATGTATCCGATGTGAAGAAGTGGTTTCCGCAGTTGCGGATCGGCCGGTCGGTCCATTCGCTGCACGAGGCCGTGGAGGCCGAGGAGAAAGGGGCGGATTACGTGATTTTCGGGCATGTCTATGCGACGGCATCCAAGCCCGGTTCTCCGGCCCGCGGACCTGGGGAACTGAGGCTGCTCGCGAGCCGCGTCCGCATTCCCGTTATCGCCATCGGCGGGGTGAAGCCGGCGAACGTGGCGGAGATACTTGAAGCCGGCGCGGCGGGCGTGGCTGTCATGAGCGGGATTTTGGAAGCGGCAGACCCGGTCAGCGCTGCTGCCGCTTATTATCAATGTTTACATAACGGGAGGGAAAACCATGGTCCATCAAGCTGACGTTGCTGACGTCGTCGTGGTCGGAGGCGGCGTCATCGGCGGTTCCATCGCGTACCATCTGGCAAAGAAGGGCAGGCGCGTATTGATTCTGGAGCGGGAGACAATCGGCTCCGGCGCGTCGGGCGCGGCGGCCGGCATGCTCGGCGCCCAGTCGGAGACGCACCGGGCGGACGTGCTGTTCGACCTCGCACGGCAGAGCCGGGCGATGTTTCCCCGGCTGGCGGAGGAGCTGAGGGAGCTTACCGGCATCGACATCGGACTGGTGCAGAAAGGGCTTTTGAAGGTGGCGTTGACGCCCGACCAGGCCGCCGATTGCCGGCGGATGATCGCCTCTCAACGCCAAGCAGGGGAAACGGCGGCGTGGCTTACGCCTGCTGAAGCTAACGAGTTGGAGCCTAACCTGACGGGCCGCATCGAAGGCGCGATGCGGATTCCCGGGGACGGGCAGGTGTCGGCGCCCGAATTGACGGCCGCCTATGTCCGGGCAGCCGTCATGCTCGGCGCCGAAGCCAAGGAGAATTGCAGCGTTCGTTCGCTGCGGCTGGAACGGGGGCGGGTTACCGGCGTCGTCACGGATGAAGGGACGATAAGCTGCGGACAGGCGGTCATCGCTGCAGGCGTCCACGGCCAGCGGCTGCTGGCGCAAGCGGGAATCGAAACCGGCGTATACCCGGTGAAAGGCGAATGCTTTTCGGTCGTAACGGAGGTCCCTTTGGTAAGCCATACCATATTCACCGACGGCTGTTATTTGGTGCCGAAGCGGGGAGGGAGACTCCTCGTCGGAGCTTCCATGGTCGAGCGCAACGATGAGCTGACGGTGTCCGTCGAAGGTTTGATGGGGCTGATGGCCAAAGCAGCCGCTCTCGTGCCGCGGATAACGGCTGCCAGGTGGGAGAAGGCGTGGGCAGGGCTGCGGCCGCAAACCCGCGACGGCCTCCCTTATCTCGGAGCGGCGGCAGGCTGCGACGGTTTGTTCGTCGCCGTAGGGCATTATCGCAACGGCGTACTGCTGAGCCCCATTACCGGGGCACTGATCGCCGAACAGATGAGCGGCGGGCAGCCCGCATTCGCAGGCTGGGAATCTTTTGCGCCCGAGCGGCATGGGGCCGTCAGGCAGCCGGAAGGGAGGGGCGTTCATGCTGGATCTGATCGTTAACGGGGAAGCCGTGCAGGTGCCGGAGTCGGTCGCGACGGTATCGCGGCTGTTGGAACATTTTGGCCTGGATCGGCAAGTCGTCGTCGTGGAAATCAACCAGGCCGTACTCGGGAAAAACGAACATGCGGACACGGCCGTCCGAAACGGAGACCGGATCGAGCTGGTGCATTTTGTGGGAGGAGGATAAGGAACATGTTAACTATCGGACCGCATCAATTTCAATCGAGATTGCTGCTGGGAACGGGGAAGTTCCCGGATTTTGAGGTGCAGAAGGCAGCCGTAAACGTATCCGGCGCCCAAATCTTGACGTTTGCCGTTCGGCGGATGAACATTTACGAACCGGACCAGCCTAATTTTTTGGAGATGATCGACATCGAACGGTTTACGCTGCTGCCCAATACGGCGGGCGCGCGGACGGCGGAGGAAGCGGTGCGCATCGCAAGGCTCGCCAAAGCCTCCGGATTATGCGACATGATCAAGGTCGAGGTGATCGGCGACATGAAGACGCTGCTTCCCGATCCGATCGAAACGCTGCGGGCTTCGGAAATGCTCCTGGAGGAAGGATTCATCGTGCTGCCCTACACGTCGGACGACGTGCTGCTGGCGAAGCGGCTGCAGGAACTCGGCGTGCACGCGGTGATGCCGGGAGCATCGCCGATCGGCTCCGGCCAAGGAATCGTGAACCCCTTGAACTTGAGCCTTATCATCGAGCAATCTACCGTGCCCGTCATCGTCGACGCCGGCATCGGCACGCCGTCGGACGCGGCCGTCGCCATGGAGCTTGGCGCCGACGGCGTGCTGCTTAATTCGGCGGTTTCGGGCGCCAAGGACCCGGTAAAAATGGCCCTCGCCATGAAGCTCGCCATCGAAGCGGGGCGGCTCGGCTACGAAGCCGGCCGCATTCCGAAAAAGCGCTGCGGGACCGCCAGCAGCCCGCTCGAGGGAATCAGCGTCACATGAGCGGGGACGGGATGCATAACGATCGGTATTCGAGGCAAGCGTTGTTCCCCCAAATCGGTCCGGACGGCCAGCGGAAGCTTGGAGAGGGGCATGTCCTGATCGTCGGCGCGGGAGCGCTGGGGTCGGTAAGCGCGGAAACGCTTGTGCGCGCAGGCGTAGGCACCGTCACCATCGTGGACCGCGACTACGTGGAGACGAGCAATCTGCAGCGGCAGCAGCTGTACTGCGAAGAAGACGCCCTGCTGCGCCTGCCGAAAGCGGCGGCGGCCAAAGCCCGCCTGGAACGCATCAATTCGGACATCGACATCCGGGCCGTCGTCGCCGACGCCGCCGCTGCGGAAATCGAAGGGCTGGCGCAGGGCGTGGACGTCATCCTCGACGGGACGGACAACTTCGAGACGCGGCTCGTGATCAACGATTTGTCCCAGAAGCTGGGCATTCCATGGATTTACGGCGCTTGCGTCGGCAGTTACGGCATAACCTTCACGATCGTGCCCGGCCGAACGCCATGCCTCTACTGTTTGCTTGGGACGGTGCCGACCGGCGGCGCAACTTGCGATACGGCCGGCGTCATCGCTCCGGCGGCGCAAATGGTCGCGGCTTACCAAGCCTCCGAAGCGCTTAAGCTGTTGGTAGGCGATCGGGATGCTTTGCACGGCAAGCTCGTTTCGTTCGATTTATGGACGGGCGCCCATGCCGCGATCCGGGTCGGGGGCATGAAGAAGCCGGATTGCCCGTCATGCGGAAAACACCGCACCCACCCGTACCTGCAGCCGGCCAATCAGTCCCGGACAGCCGTGTTGTGCGGCCGGGATACGGTGCAAATTCGTCCGCACGCACCGGTCCGGCGCGATTTGAAGGAGCTGGCGCGCAGATTGTCCCGGCTGGGCGGCGAGGTCAAGGAGAACCCGTATCTCGTGTCTTTTGCGGCGGGAGGATGCCGGTTGACGGTTTTTTGGGACGGGCGGGTTCTCGTGCACGGAACGAAGGACATCGCGGAAGCCAAAAGCTTGTACCACCGCTATTTAGGCTGAGTCCGAAGGGGCGGAGGGAACATTCGGCGCCGATGTTTCCGGTTTGACAAGCGGCGGCTTGAAGGATAAAGTAAAGGGTGAAAAACGAACTTCATACGAAATCCACTGGGGGAGCCGCGAGCAAGCGGCTGAGACAAGGATGCTTGGACCCTTTGAACCTGATCCGGATCATACCGGCGTAGGGAAGTGGAACGGACTTCGCCTATCCCATGCCTTTTCATGCTGATAGCGTTTCGGAGCCGCTCCATTTCGGGGCGGCTTTTTTGAGTTTGATCGGCCGCTTCCGGCTTCTTCTTGTTTGGATTTCATCCAAATTCATTCGGAGGTGTTGGCATGACCCGTTTTACCGATGAGCTTCGAAACGAAGCGGATCCGATTTTTCGCGCCATTTTTGACCATCCGTTCGTGCGCGGCATTGCGGAGGGAACTTTGCGGAAGGAGCAGCTGATCCATTACGTGAAGCAGGATTTCGAGTATTTGAACGCCTATATCCAGTTATACGGAATCGCGATCTCGAAATGCGACAGCCGCGACACGATGGCCCTTTTTAACGAGCAAATTTCGTTCATCTTGCACAGCGAAACGCATCCGCACAACAATTTTTGCAGCGTGGCGGGCGTTTCGTACGAACAATTGCAGGGTTACCCGCTTGCCCCGTCGGCGAACCATTATGTCCGCCACATGCTGAGCGTGGCCCATGGAGGAACGCTTGAGGATATTTTGGCGGCGATGCTGCCGTGCCCTTGGACGTATACGGAGATCGGCGCCAAATTGCTGGCGGAAGTGAAGCCGGACCGTTCCCATCCGTTTTACGATTGGATGCACTTTTACGGCCGCTTCGAAGGCGGGATTACGGATAAGATGCGTCTGCTGCTGGACGAGCGGGCGCAAGGTTTGTCTTCCGACCGGAAAAAACGTCTCAAGGAGCATTTCGCGGCAAGCTGCCGTCTGGAGTACATGTTCTGGGACATGGCATATACGCTGGAAGAATGGCCGGTTCCCATGATCCCGGCGGAAGGGGTGGGACGATGATCGAGGATATGCAGCATTTGCCCGGCATCGTCAAGCGGCGCAGGCCTCTCGTGCACAACATCACGAATATGGTGGTGACGAATTTTACGGCGAACGGATTGCTGGCGATCGGAGCGTCCCCCGTCATGGCCTATGCCCGGAAGGAAGTTGCTGATATGGCGAAAATAGCGGGCGCGCTGGTGTTGAACCTGGGCACGCTCAGCGCCGGGCTGGTCGAAGCCGCAATCATTGCCGGCCGGTCGGCGAATTTGCACGGAGTGCCGGTGATTCTCGATCCGGTAGGTGCAGGCGCCACTCCGTTCCGGACGAAAGCCGCCCTGGAGATTCTGCGGGAAGTCCGCGTCGCCTTGGTTCGCGGCAATGCGGCCGAAATCGCGAACCTGATCGGCGAAACGGCGGCCATCAAAGGCGTGGATGCGGAAGAGTCCGAATCGGAGCCTTCGGTCGACCTCGCGGTGCGGGCCGCCTGCCGTCTCGGCAGCGTCGTGGCGATCACCGGTCGGGAGGACGTCATTACGGACGGATTGAAGGGATACGTGGTCCGGGGCGGACATCCGATGCTCACCCGCGTAACCGGGACGGGTTGCCTGTTGACGTCGGTCATCGGCGCGTTTGCCGCCGTTGAAACGGATTTGTTGACGGCCGGGGCGGCTGCGCTTGCCTTTTACGGGGCGGCGGCATCGCGGGCGTACGCGGCGGCAGGCGGCCGCGGGCCGGGAAGCTTTCAAGCCGCGTTCCTTGACGCCTTGTCCGAAATGGATCAATATCCGCTTCCGGAAGAGGCGCTTAGCGAGCACCCGGTTTCGGCCGGAAGGGGGTTCGTGCAATGAGCGTTCCGAAAGCCTTGACGATAGCCGGTTCCGACAGCGGCGGCGGAGCCGGAATCCAGGCCGACCTGAAAACGTTCCAGGAGCTCGGCGCATTCGGAATGTCGGCGATTACGGCGGTTACGATCCAAAACACGCTGGGCGTGGACGGCGTCTATCCGCTGCCGGCCGCAGCCGTTGCCGGGCAAATCCATGCCGTGGGGACGGATCTTGGCCCGGACGCGGTCAAAACGGGCATGCTGTTCAGCGCCGACATTATCGAAGCGGTTGCGGATCAGATCGAAACATTCGGATGGAACCGGGTAGTCGTCGATCCGGTCATGATCGCCAAAGGCGGGGCGGAACTGCTGCGGGACGATGCCGTCGAGGCGTTGACGCGCAGGCTGCTGCCGCTTGCGCTCATCGTCACGCCGAATATACCGGAGGCGGAAGTGCTTGCCGGGCGGCCGATTGCCTCGATGGAGGAGCGCCGCGAAGCAGCAATAACAATCGCGGAGTTCGGCGTCAAAATGGTCGTCATTAAAGGGGGCCACGATCCGGCGTCGGACGAGGCCGTCGACCTGCTGTACGACGGGGAGTCGTTTACGGAGATCGCGCGGCCCAGAATAGCGACGAAACATACGCACGGAACGGGCTGCACGTTTTCCGCGGCCATCGCGGCCGAACTTGCGAAAGGGGCGTCCCCTGGCGAAGCCGTACATACCGCAAGGGATTACATCCAGGCCGCCATCGAGGAGGCGCTTGGCATCGGAGGAGGCAGCGGCCCGACCAATCATTGGGCGTACCGGCGCAGGAAGGAGATGGTCCGGTGAAACGCTTTGAACCGACCGACTTGAAGGAAAGGCTGAAGCTTTATCTTGTCGTCGGCAGCGTCAATTGCAGGCAAGATGCGGCGGAGGTCGTGGAGGAAGCCATCCGGGGCGGGGTCACGATGGTACAGCTTCGCGAGAAAGGGCGAAATGCGCTCGCGGGGAACGCCAAGGCCGAGCTGGGCGGACGCATCCTTGCGGTTTGCCGGCGATACGGCGTGCCGCTTATCGTCAATGACGACGTCGACCTGGCGCTTGCTTTGGACGCCGACGGCGTGCACATCGGACAAGAGGACGAGCCGGCGGACCGGGTGAGGGAACGCATCGGGAACAAAATTTTGGGCTTGTCCGTGCATACGCTTGAAGAAGCCAAGCTGGGCGCGGAGCTGAGTGCCGATTATTTCGGGGTCGGCCCGGTTTTTCCGACCGTTTCCAAAGAGGATGCCCGCCCGGTTCAAGGCACGGCAATGCTGCGGAATATCCGGCGGATGCATGCGGCCATGCCGGTCGTCGGCATCGGAGGCATTACCGCAGCCCGCGCCCCTGAGGTGATTCAAGCGGGGGCGGACGGCATCGCGGTCATTTCGGCGATTACGCAAACGCCCGATCCGTACCTGGCGGCGATGGAGCTGTCCCGCGCGTTGACCGTATCCATGGCTGGACGAAATCCCCAAGCTTAACATATCCCGGTTTGACGTCCCGAAGGATGGATCCGGAATCCTTGATGATCGCGGATATGAATCCAACAACAAGGTAACGCTGCGCATCAGCTCGAGCATGTACCGCATGACAGGGCATGTTGCACCGAAAAGGAAAACCATGCATACGGTTTCGCTTACAGGCTGAATTGGAAAGGGGTCATTCGAAGATGAACGCACTCAAACTTACCGCCCGGTTCAGTCCGGGCCGTCCGGGGCAAAATAGGGAAGGATTCGCCAATGCTTCGGCAGAAGGGAATCCGTCATTTACAATCCGCTCCTTTATTTGTTAAAGTAAAGGGCGGATTCCCTCATAAACAGGGTTCATTTCATTCTACAGTATGTACAATCCTGGCACGGAAAGAAGGCAGAACATGACGGAAGCAATGTTGTCCCCTTTGGTTAAAACCTTGGACCTCCAGCCCCATCCCGAGGGCGGTTGGTACAAGGAGCTTTGGAAATCTTCGTTCGAGATTCCTCAAGCGGTGCTTGACGCCAAATATTCGGGTTCGCGGCCGGCGGCCACGTCCATTTATTTCCTGCTGCACCCGAACGAATTTTCGAAATGGCATCGTGTCTACTCCGACGAATTGTGGCTGTGGCATGCCGGAAGCCCGCTGCAGCTCGTGCTTGGCGGAGACGGAGAGAACCCGGGAGAGCGGAAGGAAATCGTGCTTGGCATGGACCTGGAGAAAGGACAAGTTCCCCAAGCTTTGGTGCCGGCCAACGTATGGCAGGAAGCGCGCCCGCTTGGGAACGAACCGGTGCTCGTCTCCTGCGTCGTATCGCCCGGCTTTCATTTCGACGATTTTACGATGATCGATTAACACAGCGGTCCAGCGCCTGAATAGGAAACCCTGCTTGCAATCCACGTTGCGGCAGGGTTTTTGCGTTTTTCGCCGAACAAGGCGATATCGCTTCCCCATCCCCCCGACCCAGGCAACTTCCCAAGAATTGTTGAACTTTCCCTCACGGATGAAGTATATTACATCATGTTATAATGTAACCGATTCCACATACGGAATGAACGCCGATACGGGGGATATAAACATGAAGAAGTTGATGATGATCTACATTTTGCTTATCGCCGCTTTCGTCGGATATGTCGTGATGTACCGGCTTGAAGACCAGCGCCGCAGCAACGCCTGGCAGGACGGGGGCCTGCACGGCAGCATCGGCGAAAATTATGTCATGGTCACCTTTCAATCCGGGATGGAATATTGGAAAAACATTCTTAAAGGATTCGAAGACGGAGGCGATGCCCTTGGCGTCTCCGTCGATTATCGCGGCTCCACGCAATATGACGTAAAGGAGCAGATCACGGTGCTGGAGCAGGTCATCGCCAAAAAACCGGCAGGCATTGCGTTGTCCGCCATCGACTCCAGGGCGTTGACCTCGACGATCAACAAGGCGGTGGACGCCGGCATTCCCGTCGTTTTGTTCGACGCCGACGCTCCGGACAGCAAAGCTTATTCATTCCTCGCCACGAACAATTACGACGCGGGGGCCGCGGCCGCCGACCAAATGGCCCTCATTTTGGGGCGGGAAGGCGAGGTCGGGATCATTACGCAGCCCGGACAGCAGAACCATGACGACCGGATGTCAGGGTTCCGCGACACGATCGCCGCCAAATATCCGGCCATGTCGGTCGTGGACGTCAAGGAGGGGAAGGGCGATACGATGATTGCCAAAAACGGCGCGTCGGAAATGCTAAAAAAACATCCGGCGTTAAAAGGCATCTTCGCCACGGAAGCGAGCGGCGGAGCCGGGGCGGCGGATGCGGTCATCGCCGCGAACAAAACCGGCAAGGTCAAAATCATCGGATTCGATACGAATAAGGCCACCTTGGACCGGATTTCCGACGGAACGATTTCGGCCACGATCGCCCAAGGCACTTGGAACATGGGGTATTGGTCGCTGCAGTATCTGTTTCATCTGCACCACGGTCTGACGGTCCCCGCCCCGACGCTCGGGAATGACGTTTCTCCCCTGCCGCCGCGGGTGGACACGGGGGTAACGATCGTAACCCGGGAGAATGTGAAGGATTATTATGCGAAATAAACGGAAGGGAACATGGAGGGACAAGTTGATGCAGTGGGGCCGCTTCAGCGACTTGCCGCTCCGGTACAAGCTTAGCGTCCTGTTTCTGATGGTCGGCATCCTGCCGTCGATCGCGCTCGGCGTGCTGGTCAACTTCACGGTGAACCGGATCGTGGACCAGCAGGTGACGGCGAACACGATCCAATTGATCGGCAAGGTGAACCAAACGCTTGATAACGATATGGAGAACCTGCAAAACATCACGTACCTGATCGGGTTCGATCCGAAGATCAAACGGTTTCTGGACGGCCGGATGCCTTCGGCTCGCGGCGGCACGGCGGCAGGCGGGCAAAAGCCGGTGCTTGACGATAAAAACGGCGAGTTGTACGCGGTTAAGCAGTATTTGCAAGGGTTTACGACGCTTTACCCCGAGATTGCGGCGATCCTGGTCGTAAACGGCAGCGGGGATTACGTCAGCAACGAAATGTATGCCCGGTCTCCGGAGAACTTGACGCGCGATGACTGGTACATGGAAGCGGCCAAACATGAAGGTTTGTTTACGGTGCTTGGCCATCCGCAGCAGCGCAACGTAACGACCCATGTCCATTATGCGAATGACGAGCTGGTTTCGGTCGTCCGTTCGTTTGTGGATCCCGATACCCGCAAGGTTACCGGGGCGGTGCTGATCGACCTGAAGCTGCGGGCGGTTGCGAAGGCGGTCCGCGATGTGACGCTTGGGAAAAACGGGTATCTTATGGTGACGGAAAAAAACGGCGCCCCGATCTATGCGCCGGACGACCCTCTCGTACCGGAGGTGCCTTCGGCCTGGTTTCCACAACAGGATAGCGGCGCGTTCGTAAAGGAGGCGGGGGGACGCCGCCTGCAATTCATCTACGGCACGTCCTCGTTTACGGGGTGGCGGACCATCGGCGTCTTCGAAACGAATGAAGCGATATATGAGGTCCGGGAAATCCGTTTTTATCTCATTTGCTTTTTGTTCGTCGTTTGCCTGTTCGGCCTTACGGCTTCCTATACGCTTTCCCAGTCCATTTCCCGGCCGATCCGCCAGCTGATGTCTTTCATGCAAAAGGCCGAATCCGGGGATCTGACCGTCCGCTACCTTCGGCACCGGCAGGACGAGGTCGGGATGCTGGGACGCAGCTTTAACCGCATGCTGCTGGAAATACGCAAGCTCATCAAACTGAACGAGCTGCGCGAGCGGCAGAAGCGCGAAGCCGAGCTGCGAAGCCTGCAGGCGCATATCAAACCGCATTTTTTGTACAATACGCTCGATACGATCCATTGGATGGCCAAGAAAAAAGGGGCGGACGACGTGTCCGACATGGTCGAGTCGCTGTCCACGCTTTTCCGGATCGGACTCAGCAAGGGAAGCGACATCATCCCGATCCGGGACGAGTGGACGCATATATCGAGTTACCTGCAAATCCAGAAAACAAGGTACCGCGACAGGCTGCGATGCGATTTCCTGCTTCCCCGGGAAGCGGAAGGTTTGTTCGTGCTGAAGCTCCTGCTGCAGCCGATCGTCGAAAACGCGATCTATCACGGCATCAAAGCCCGCAGAGGCCCCGGCCATATCCGGATTGCGGCATCCGTGGACGAACACGCCCTGTTGCTGACCGTATCCGATGACGGGGCCGGGATTCCGCCCGACAAGCTCGGGGAGCTGCGCCGTCAGCTGCGGGATCCGCTGTCGGCGATGGAAGAAAACGCCGGCGGGGGCGGGCCGGCCGGACGCAACTACGGCATGCTGAACGTGCAGGCGCGGATTGTCCTCACCTTCGGGGAGGAATACGGCATTTCGATCGAAAGCACGGAGGGGAAAGGGACAAGCGTGACGATCCGTCATCCTCTGCTCCATGAAGCCCCTTCGCCAACCGAAAACGATGGGGGAAACATGTGATGAACAATCTGTACCAAGTGCTGATAGCCGACGATGAACCGATCATTCGCGAAGGGATCATCGACGCCGTGGATTGGGAAAACCTCGGCATGGAGGTAGCCGCCGAAGCCGAGGACGGGGAAGAGGCGCTCGACATTGCCCAAGGGCGCCATATCGACATCGTTTTGGTCGACATGAACATGCCGATCATGGACGGCATCACGTTCATGAAAAAGCTGAAGGAGTCGCAGCCCGCATGCCGATTCGTCATCATTACGGGCCACGACGAGTTCGCTTACGCGCAGGAAGCCATCCGGCTCGGGGTGAAGGACTATATCCTTAAACCGGTCAATGCCGGCCATTTAAGGGAAGTGCTGCAAAGCGTCAAGGAGGAGCTCGACGAGCTGCATGTCCGGGACCATTACCTGAAAAAAGCTTCCGAGCAGATCGAAAAAAATATTCCCGTGCTGCGGGAACGGTTTTGCCGGGAATGGATCCAAGGGCTCATCGGCGACACGGAGGCGGCGGAGCAGCTTGAATTTCTAGGCCTTCCTTCCAGGCTGCCCGTGCAGGTCGGCGTCGTCCGCTGGCCGGAAACATCGGTGAATCAGCCTTTGATGAAGGAAAGCGAAAGGCAGCTGTTCCTGTTCGCCATCGAAAACATCGTCGCGGAGTTCGTCCAGCAGGCGGACCATTTGCTTTTCCGCGAACATACGGGATTGATCGGCATTTGCCTGTGGGACGAGACGCCGGTGGAAATCGCGGCGGAAATCGAGCAGGCGGTGCAGAACTTTTTGAAAATGACGGTCCACGTCCATTTGGAAGCGGTGAAGGAGGGGCCCGGAGCGGTGGCGGAAGCCTACGACGCCTGCCGGGAAGCCGTCTTCCGCGAAGCGCAGCTGTCGCCGCTCGTCCGGAGGGCAAGGCAGCTTATCCATGAGCAATACGACCAGCCGGGACTGACGCTGGAGACTTTTGCATCCAGCCTGCAAGTGTCCCCGGTGTATTTGAGTCGGCTGCTGAAAAAAGAGCTGGGAACGTCTTTTGTAAGCTTCCTGACGCAGACCCGGATCCGGAAAGCGATCCAGCTGCTGAATTCCACCAATATGACAATGTACGAGATCGCGGAGCGGGTCGGTTACGAAAGCCAGCATTATTTCAGCACCGCCTTCAAGAAGGTGATGGGCGTTTCGCCCAACCGTTACCGCAAAGGAGAAGCGTTCCAAGACATGTAGCCGCTTTAGGCAATCATCCCGCGTATTCCGGAGAGTATCCCTTCCGGCCGTTTGACGGTCGGCGGAGGGGTGCTCTTTTTTTTATCCGCAGCATGCCTCCCACGGAGACGTTTTTAAACATTTGCGACTTGGAAGATCGACAAAGGTATGAAATTTATAAAAAATGGTCGATCCGGTGAAAAGACCCCGCCCGGCCTTCAAGTGTATTCTTTTTAATACAGAGAGGCCTTACGGCCGGGCAGGTGTAAGCGCTCTCGGATGCAGCATTCAGGAAAGGAGATTGAACCGATGAAGAAAGCATTAGCAGGACTTTTGATCGCATCGATGCTGATGGTCCTGACGGCTTGCAACTTGGCCGAATCGGGAGCCGGCGACAAAAATAAAGGTTATGTCGGACTGGCCATGCCGACCAAATCGTCGGAGCGCTGGGTTGCCGACGGACAAAACATGGAGCGGCTGTTCCAGGAAAAAGGATACAAGACGGATCTGCAGTTTGCGGAAGACGTGGTGGAAAATCAAATCTCGCAGATCGAAAACATGATCACCAAAGGCGTCGACGTCATTGTCGTGGCTTCGATCGACGGCAATACGCTGACCGATGTCATCAAAAAAGCCCATGACCAGGGCATCAAGGTGATCGCCTACGACCGGTTGATCCGGAACACCGAATACTTATCCTATTACGCCACCTTCGACAATTTCAAGGTCGGCGTGCTGCAAGCGTCCTATATCGAGCGAAAGCTCGGACTGAAAGAAGGGAAGGGGCCGTTCAACATCGAGCTGTTCGGCGGGTCGCCGGACGATAACAACGCTTATTTCTTCTACGACGGCGCCATGTCGGTCTTGAAGCCGTACATCGATTCCGGGCAGCTGGTCGTCCGCAGCAAACAAACGACGATGGCCCAGATCGCGACGCTGCGGTGGGACGGTTCGCTTGCGCAAGCGCGGATGGATAACCTGCTCAGCGCAAACTACTCGGGCGCGCATCTGGATGCGGTCCTGTCCCCGTACGACGGCATCAGCATCGGCATCATATCGTCCCTCAAAGGCGTCGGATACGGAACCGCGAAAAAACCGATGCCGGTCATTACCGGACAGGACGGCGAGCTAGCCTCCATCAAGTCCATCGTCGCCGGGGAACAGACCCAAACGGTATTCAAAGATACGCGGAAGCTTGCGGAGCAGGCGGTCAAAATGGCGGAAAGCATCCTGAAAGGCGAAGAGGCGGAGGTCAACGACACGAAGTCCTACGACAACGGCGTGAAGGTCGTTCCCGCGTACCTGCTTCCTCCTGTTTCCGTCGATGCGTCCAACGTCGAAAAGGAGCTAGTCGAAAGCGGCTATTACACCAAGGAGGAAATCGGCCTGAAATAAGCCGTTCACATACTCGAAGGATCGGAAGGTGAAATCCATGTCGGAATACATTCTTGAAATGCGGAACATCACGAAAGCGTTTCCCGGCGTCAAAGCGCTCGATAACGTCAACCTGAAAATCCGGGAAGGCGAAATCCATTCGTTATGCGGGGAGAACGGAGCGGGCAAGTCCACGCTGATGAAGGTGCTCAGCGGCGTGTACCCGCACGGCTCCTACGAAGGGGATATTTTGTTCAAAGGCAAAACCTGCGAATTCAAAAACATCAAGCAAAGCGAAGAGCTCGGCATCGTCATCATCCATCAGGAGCTGGCCCTCATCCCTTACCTGTCCATCGCGGAAAACATTTTTCTGGGCAACGAGCGTTCCCGCAAAGGTTTGCTGAACTGGAACGAAACGATCACGGGAGCCCGCGAACTGCTGGAAAAGGTGGGACTGAACGAGCACCCGAACACGCTGGTGGGCAATATCGGGGTCGGCAAGCAGCAGCTGGTGGAAATCGCCAAAGCGCTCTCGAAAAAAGTGAAGCTGCTCATTTTGGACGAACCGACGGCCGCGTTGAACGAAGACGACAGCGAGAACCTGCTGCGGCTGATGCTGGAGTTCAAGAAGCAGGGCATTTCCTGCATTCTCATTTCCCATAAGCTGAACGAGGTGTCGAAGGTGTCGGATTCGATCACGATCCTGCGCGACGGCAAAACGATCGAAACGCTGGACATGAAAAGCGGAGAAGTGAACGAAGACCGCATCATCCGCGGCATGGTCGGGCGGGATTTGACGAACCGGTATCCGGAGCGGACGCCAAACATCGGCGATTGTATTTTGGAAATCAAGGATTGGACGGTGTACGACGAGGTGCGGAGCGACCGGAAGGTGCTCGATAACGTCAACCTGCACGTTCGCCGCGGCGAAATCGTCGGGATTGCCGGACTAATGGGCGCCGGGCGGACGGAGCTTGCGATGAGCGTCTTCGGAAAATCTTACGGACGGAACATCAGCGGCACCTTGTACAAGGACGGCAAGCCCATCGAAAACAACTCGGTCACCCAGGCCATAAACAACGGATTCGCGTACGTGACGGAAGACCGCAAACATTACGGGCTGATCTTGATCGACGACATCAAGCGGAACATCTCGCTTACCGGCCTATCCAAGCTGGCGAAAAAAAGCGTGATCAACGATAAGCAGGAGATTTTGGTGGCGGAAGACATGCGGAAAAAGCTGAAGATCAAAGCCCCGGACATTCTGCAAAAAACCGGCAATCTCAGCGGCGGCAACCAGCAGAAGGTGGTCCTCAGCAAATGGATCTTTTCCGAACCGGACATCCTCATTCTGGATGAGCCGACGCGCGGCATCGACGTCGGGGCCAAATACGAAATTTATACGATCATCAACCAGCTGGCCGACGAAGGAAAAGGCGTCCTGGTCATCTCCTCCGAGCTGCCGGAAATTCTGGGCATCTGCGACCGGATCTACGTGATGAACGCCGGGCGGATCACCGGGGAAGTCAGCCGGGAAGAGGCTTCGCAGGAAACGTTGATGAGATACATGACCAAGACAGGAGGTCCAAAGCATGGAAACGTTAGTTAAATTGTTCAAAAATAACATCCGCCAGTACGGAATGATTATCGCGCTTGTCGTCATCATGATCTTTTTCCAGTTGATCACGGGCGGCCTGCTGCTTGAGCCGATCAACATTACGAACCTCATTTTGCAAAACAGCTACATTCTCGTCCTCGCCATCGGCATGGTGCTGGTGATCATTACGGGACATATCGACCTTTCGGTCGGATCGGTGGCGGCCTTCGTCGGTGCCGTCGCCGGCATCATGATGGTGGATATGCATCTGCATCCGGTCGTCGCGGTCATCGCTTCCCTGATCGTCGGCGGGCTGATCGGCGCATGGCAGGGCTTTTGGGTCGCTTACGTCAAAATCCCGGCTTTTATCGTCACGCTTGCGGGCATGCTGTTGTTCCGGGGATTGACCATGATCGTGCTGAAAGGCCAATCCATCGCGCCGTTCCCTGCTGGCTTTCAAAAGATCAGCTCCGGTTTCATCCCGGATGTGGGCAGCGGCAGCATCAACGTGGTGGCGATTGCGGCCGGCGTCATTTGCACCGTCATTTTTGTCATCAATGAACTTCGCGACCGGCAGTCCAAGAAAAAATACAACTTCGACGTTTTGCCTGGCGGCTTGTTCATCCTCAAGCTCGTCATCATCGCGGCCGTCATCATGGCGTTTGCGTTTATGCTGGCCAGCTACGCGGGATTGCCGAACATTTTGATTCTGCTGCTTGCGCTCATCCTCATCTATTCCTTCGTCATGAACAAAACGGTGATGGGACGCCATATTTACGCGATCGGCGGCAACGAAAAAGCGGCGGGATTGTCCGGCGTCAAAACGAAAAAGGTGACGTTCTGGGTGTTCGTCAACATGGGCGTCATGGCCGCCATCTCCGGTCTCATCTTCGCGGCGCGCCTCAACGCGGCCACGCCGCGGGCCGGCACCAACTTCGAGCTTGATGCGATCGCCGCAAGCTTCATCGGCGGCGCTTCGGCGACAGGCGGCATCGGAACGGTGTTCGGGGCAATTATCGGCGGCCTGGTCATGGGCATCCTGAACAACGGCATGTCGCTCATCGGCCTCGGCATCGACTGGCAGCAAGGCATCAAAGGGCTTGTGCTTCTTGCGGCCGTCGCCTTCGACATTTATAACAAAAAGAAAAGCAGCGTATCGTAAATCGACGCCAGACGGGGGCAACAGCCTCCGTCTATTTTTTTGTTCGGGCCGCAAATTCATAGGCGCAATGTTTGATTTGGCTCCATTATGGGTAATACATAAGTATGCCGTTTCGATAGAAAAGGCGGCAGATTTGGCGATATCCAAGGAGGTAATGCTAGATGTCACAGACACTTACGGCTGAGCCGCGAAAAGATACCAAGCATTCGAGCTTGCGCAAGTTGAGGGAAAGCGGGCGCATTCCGGCCGTCGTGTACGGATCCCAAACGGAAAGCATTCCGCTCAGCGTCGATGTCAAGGAACTGATGAAGGTGGCCCGGACCGGACGCACCGAAATGTTTACGCTGAAGGTCGAAGGTTCCTCCGATTTTAACGTCATCATTAAGGATTTCCAGAAAAAAAGCGGGGCCGTGAGCCACGTCGATTTCTTGCAAATATCCGCGAATAAGCGGCTGAAGGTCCGCGTGCCGATCGAGTTCCTCGGAACCGCCGAAGGGACGAAAGCCGGCGGCGTGCTCCAGCATCAGGAAACGGAGCTTGAGGTCGAGGCGCTTCCGGCGAATTTGCCGGCCACGATTCAGGTGGACATTTCCCACCTCAACATGGGCGACAAGCTGGTCGCAGGCGACATCAAGCTTCCTGAGGGCGTGACGCTGGTGGCGTCCCCCGAGGAACTGATCGCTTCCGTCACCGCTCCGCGTGCCGTGCTGCAAGCCGAAAACGAAGCGGAAGCCGAAGGCGAAGCAGCCGCGGATGCTGCGGGAGAAGCGGCCAAGGAATAAGGCCGCCTCAAGGCCGTTCATCGAATGGACGGCAGACTGATCCCCATTTGAAACCAGCCCGTCTCTGGAATGAGACGGGCTGGTTTTTTATATATGCTGCCTGCTAAAAACCGGCCGTTCGCGGGCGTCGTTTTATTCGGAATGAAGCAGCCATTCCTCGTACAGCCGGTGAAGATGTTCCTCCAGCCGTTCGCGTTGTTCGTGAAGCTCCGCCAGCCGGATCGCGTCGCAGGCGACCTCGTCGTCCATCATTTGCGAATCGAGGCGCTGCAGCTCCTGCTCGGCGGCTTGGATTTCCTCTTCCCGGTTTCGCCGCGGCGCATTCGGAGGGGATACGCGCTGCTTCCCGGGAGCCGGGGCAGGAGCGGTTTCGGTTTCGCGCACGGTCCTCAGCTTTTCCGAAACCGCCTGCTGCCTGTATTCCTCCAGCCCCCCATGGATGACGCGCAGCCCGCTTTCCTCCAGGCTCCAAATCGTGTCGGCAAGCCGGTCGATAAAATAACGATCATGGGATACGGCAAGGATGGTTCCGGGAAATTCCTCCAGCGCTTCCTCGAGCACTTCCCTGGAATCGATATCCAGATGGTTTGTCGGTTCGTCAAGAATGAGCAGATTGGGCTTCAGCTCCATCAAAACGGCAAAACGCAGGCGCGTCCACTCGCCTCCGGAGAGGTTCGACACGTTTTTGAACACGTCCGGCCCGTAGAACAGGAAACGCGCCAGCTTGCCGCGGGCTTCGCCTTCTTCGACCCCCGCTTGTTCGCGGAAAAATTGGAGCACCGTTTGCCGGTTGTCGTCCGGATGCTCCTGTTGGGCGAGATAGCCGATGACGACGCGCGAACCTAAAGCGATCGAACCTTCCGTCACTTCTTCGCGCCCCATAAGCATGTGGAGCAGGGTGCTTTTGCCGCAGCCGTTCGCCCCGAGCAGCATGACCGTTTCGCCGTAGCGGAGCAGTCCGTTCGCATGCCGGAACAGGAAACGTTCCCCGAACGCCTTGCCGACCCGGTCAAGATATACGACCTGCTTGCCCGAGCGGTCCTCCTGGCGGAGCTCCAGCCCCATTTTTTTGCGCTCCAGCACGGGCCGTTTCAGCTTGACCATGCGATCCAGCGCTTTTTGCATGGAAGCGGCGCGGCGGTGAAAACCGGGATTCGGCGGATTAGACTGGTTGCCCCATTCGATCAGCTGCTTGATGCTTTCCTGCATTTTTTTGATCTTTTTCTGCTGTTCCTGGTATTGCGCGAATTGCAGCAGCAGACGTTCTTCCTTTTCCTTTTGGTAGCCCGAATAATTCGTGTGGTAAATGAAAGCTTCGCCGTCTTCGATTTCGACGACCTTGGTGATCACGCGATCGAGGAAATAACGGTCATGGGAAATGACGAGCACCGTGCCGGCGTATTCCGCCAAAAACTGTTCCAGCCATTCGAGCGCCGCCATGTCCAGATGGTTCGTCGGTTCATCCAGCAGCAGCAGATCCGACCGTTCGAGCAGCAGCGAAGCGAGGCCGATTTTCGTTTTCTCCCCGCCGGAAAGGGAGGAGAAGGCTTGCGGCAGCTGGTCTGCTGGAATCCCCAGGCCGGCCGTGATTTTGGCGATGGAGGCTTCGATTTCGTAGCCGTTTGCGCGTTCGAACCGCTCCTGCAGCTTGCCGTATTCGTCAAGCCAGCCGGCCAGCGCCTTGGGATCGCCGCTTTGCGCCGGATCGGACATCAGCGCCTCGAGCGCCCGCATCCGGCCCTGCCATTCCAGGACATGGGCAAACGGACGCAGGAGCACGTCATGAACCGTTTCTTCCGCGGCCGCTTCCGGAATTTGGGCGAGCATGCCGACTTTCGTTCCTTTCGAGATGGCGATTTGCCCCTGAGCCGGGGTTTCGTTCCCGTTCAGGAGGCGGAGCAGGGTGGTTTTGCCGCTGCCGTTCCGGCCGATGAGCGCGACCTTTTCCCCGCGGGATATTTCGAAGCTGATATCGGAGAGCACCAGTTCAGCGCCATGGTATTTTTGCACGTTTTTGCATTGAATCATCATTTGTTTTTTCCTCCATAGATGCCGGGACCTACAGAAAAAAAGCCGCAGGGAAATGTCCCTGCGGCTTAAGCGTTCAACGCAACATCATCCGTTGAAGTTAAGGTAGGAGCGGCATTTCGCAATTTTTTGAAGCAACCGGATATTTAAAAATGGACAGACTGATCCCGTGAAATGCCGCTGCATAAAAAATTCCGGACAATGCCATGGGTAATTGGTTGATCCGGTCGTTCGAAAAATTGCGCACCACTGCTACCTCACCTCCTTCAAAATATAGATACGCTCATTTTAGCGGCTTTGGACGCAAATGGCAATAGGCTAAAGACGCCATATTCCCGATTGATGCCGACGGCATCGTCACAAGCCTTCCTTTGGGCTGTATAATGGAATAAAACACTGCAAGCAGATTCAGGGGGAAATGATGAACAAAATTATGTTTACCGGCGGGGGCTCCGCTGGTCATGTCACCGTAAATTTGGCGCTGATGCCGCTTTTTTTGGAAGAAGGCTGGACCGTAGAATACGCGGGGTCCGTGGCGGGCATCGAAAAAGACCTGGTAAGCGCCCTGCCCGACGTGAAATATTTTCCAATCTCGACAGGCAAATTAAGACGGTATTTCGACATCCAAAACGTAAAGGATCCGTTTAAGGTAGCCAAAGGCGTGTACGAGGCTTACCGGTTGATCCAAAAGCGCAAGCCGCAGGTCGTCTTTTCGAAAGGCGGGTTCGTGTCCGTCCCCGTGGTGATCGGGGCGTGGCTGAACAATGTGCCCGTCGTGATCCATGAATCGGATATTACGCCGGGCCTTGCGAACCGCATCTCGATTCCGATGGCGTCCGTCGTCTGCACGACGTTCCCGGAAACGGCCGAACAGATGAATACGGCTAAAAGCCGTTACGTGGGCGCGGTGGTGCGCCAGGAGCTTCACCAAGGCCATGCGGACCGGGGCAGGGATTTTTGCGGTTTCCAAGCGAACCAGTTCGTGCTGCTGGTCATGGGCGGAAGCCTGGGAGCCCGCAAAATCAACGAGGCGGTCAGATCGGCGCTGCCTACCCTGCTGAGATATTTCCAAGTCGTCCACATATGCGGCAAAGGCCAGGTCGACCCGAGCATGGACAGACCCGGTTATATTCAATACGAATATATCAACGAAGAGCTGCCGGACGTCATGGCCATGGCGGATCTGGTGGTTTCCCGCGCGGGATCGAATTCGATCTTCGAGTTTTTATCGCTGCGCAAGCCGATGCTTCTTATTCCGTTGTCCAGGCAGCAGAGCCGGGGGGATCAGATCCTGAACGCCCGCTCGTTCGAAAAGGCGGGATACTGCAAAGTTCTGGAGGAGGAAGAACTGAACGGGGACACCTTGTTCTCGGGAGTGATGGACGTATTCAAAAGCCGGAAAGAAATAGTTGAGAACATGCGGAGCAACCCGAGTTCCGATGCGCTTTCCGAGGTGTTCCGCTTGATCAAAGAGACGGCCAACCGCCGATAAGGAGAACAAGAGTTCTCGGTTTCGCGGGATATATGGTATATTGGTAAGACAGAGACCAAATACGCTTCGGAAAGGATACATTCATGCTGGCATTTACCGCTGAACGAATCAGGACATTGTGCGGCGTCACGGGCTATAAACGCGGCGAGGCGATGGTCGAGCAGGGACAGGTCATGGTCGCGGAGCGCGACGATGAGGACCGCTGCAGCCGGGCCGTCGTGCAGGACCATGAAGTATATCACGTCCATATCGACATTGACGGGGCGGACTTCCATGCGGAATGCGAATGCGGCGCTTACGGCGGTTATTATCCGTACTGCAAGCACATTGCGGCCGTGCTGATTCTGATGCTGGACGAGGAGAAAAACGGAGCGCGGGAGAACCGGGGAAAAGGCGAAGTGGTGCCGCTCCCGACGCCCGGCGTGACTTCCCGAGACATCCGATTGACCGGCGGTTTGATTGATTTGTTCGGCAAAGCCGCGGACCAAAGGCGCATCAAAGCGGGGCAAAGGCTTGCGAACGCCTTGAAGGAAACCCTTAGCGTCGAATTCATATGCAAAATCACCGACGAATACCTGCCCGAGCCCAAATTCAAAATCGAAATGAAGGTGGGGCTGAAGCGGACGTACGTTGTCCAGAACATCCGGCAGCTGCTGCTGCATATCGAAGAAGGACGGCCGCTGCCGTTTACGAGGCTGTTTACCTACGATCCCGCGAAGCATACGTTTCGGGACGAAGACTGGGCGGTTATCGAGCAGCTGCTGCGCATTGCCGCCAGCGAATTCGCATACGACGAGACGGGCCGGTATTATGCCGGATTCGCCTCATCGGGAAACCAGCGGCTGCTGACGGTTCCGCCTCTGGCATGGGAGACGCTGCTGCCGCGGCTGATCGCCGCCGGCGCCTTCCTTGAACGGGACTTCGGCGAGCCTGCGCGGATGGAGGCGGCGGAGGGGAATCTTCCCGTCTCGTTCGAAATCGGCGGCGGCACGGGCGAGGCCTACGGCCTTGAAATCCGGGGCCTCAAAAGGGTGACGGTAATGAACGCCTACCGCTGCGCCGTGTTGGAGGGGAAGGTGTACCTGCTGCCGGAACGGGAGCTTTATCTGCTGTCCGAGATGAAGTCGCTCCTATACCGTCACGATCATACGAAAATCCACGTATCCCCGCATCAAATGGATGCGTTGATGGAGAAGGTCGTCCCGGGATTGCGCAGCATCGGCCGGGTGTCCGTGGATCCGGCGATCCGTGACCGCATCGTCCAGCCCGCGTTGTCCGCGAAACTCTATCTCGACCGGGACGAGGCCGCGCTGCATGCCAGAGCGGAGTTCGTGTACGGCGGGATCGTGATCGACGCGCTAGCGGGCGATTGGGAAACGCGGAAACATGCCGACCTGATCCTCGTCAGGGATTCGGAAAAGGAGAAAAAGCTGCTGGACGCGCTGAACGAAAGCGACTTTATCCGCCTGGACAAAGCGTGGCAGCTGGATTTGGCGGAGGAGGACAGCGTATACGACGTGCTGTTCCATCTGCTTCCGAAGCTGGATTCGTGGGTCGAGGTCTATGCGACGGACAGCGTCAAGCAGATGATCCATACCGGCCGCAAGGCGCCCAAAATCAAGGCGGATACCAACGAGACGACCAATTGGCTGGAGATCAGCTTCGAGCTGGACGGCATCAGCGAAAAGGAAATCCGCAACATTTTGCTCAGCATCGTGGAAAAAAAGAAATTTTACCGGCTTGCCGAAGGTACGTATTTGTCGCTTGAGGGAGAGGCTTTCCAATTGTTCGGCGAGCTGTACGACGAGCTGGGCATGAGGAAAGGGGACCTCGCCGGAAGCCGCATGGAGCTTCCCCTGTTCAGGAGCCTTCAGCTGCGGGACCGGGATCACGGCAGCCTCAAGCTCGGAAAATCGCTGCGCGTCCTGCTTGACCATATGCTCCATCCGCAGCACGGGGAGTTTGAGGTTCCGGCCGAACTCGCCTCCGTTATGCGCGATTACCAAAAAGAAGGCTTTCAATGGCTGAAAACGCTCGGCTCTTACCGATTCGGGGGCATTTTGGCCGACGATATGGGGCTGGGGAAAACGCTGCAGAGCATCGCCTACCTTTTGTCGGAGGCTCGCGGGCAGGCGACTCGCAAACCCGCGCTGATCGTTGCGCCGGCGTCGCTCGTATATAACTGGGAGCAGGAATTCTGCCGCTTTGCCCCGTCGCTTAAGGTAGAGGTGGCCCTGGGCGCAAGGAAGGAACGAAGCGAAATGCTGCTGCGCATGGCGGATGCGGATAGCGAAACGGACGTACAGGAGGGCGGCGAAGACGCCGCCGGGGAATCCGATGCCGACGTCATCATCACCTCGTATCCTTCGCTGCGCAAGGATATCCGGATCTACAGGGAAATGGCGTTCAGCACCCTCATCTTGGACGAGGCGCAAGCGATCAAAAACGCCTCGACCCAAACCGCCCAGGCGGTCCGCGAAATAACCGCCGGATGCAGATTTGCGCTGACAGGCACGCCGATCGAAAATTCGGTGGACGAGCTGTGGTCGATTTTCGACGCCGTTTTTCCGGGGCTTTTTTCGGGCTTGAAAAATTTCCGCGGGTTGTCCCGGGACCGGATTGCCCGGATGGTGCGGCCCTTCATTTTGCGGCGCCTGCGCTCGGAGGTGCTTGAAGAGCTGCCCGAACGCATCGAAACGGTGCGGCACTCGGAGCTGTCCAGGGATCAGAAAAAGCTGTATGCCGCCTACCTGGAAGAGTTCAAGGAGGAAACGATCCGCGACCTTGAATTCGAAGGCTTTCAGCGCAGCCGGATGAAAATATTGGCCGGCATCACCCGGCTTCGCCAGCTGTGCTGCCACCCGGCGCTGTTCGTCGACGGCTACGAGGGGGAATCCGGCAAGTTGCAGCAGCTGCTCGAGGTAGCGCAGGACTGTCTGGAAAGCGGCAGGCGCATCCTCATTTTCTCCCAGTTTACGAGCATGCTGCGCATCATCCGCAGCGAACTCGGCAAGCTTGGCATTCCCGCATTTTACCTGGACGGCCAAACGCCGGCCAAAGAGCGGGTGGACATCTGCAGCCGCTTTAACGCCGGCGAACACGACGTGTTCCTGATCTCGCTGAAAGCCGGCGGCACCGGACTGAACCTGACCGGAGCGGACACCGTCATTTTGTACGATCTGTGGTGGAATCCCGCGGTCGAGGAGCAGGCGGCGGGCCGTGCCCACCGGATGGGCCAAAAAAACGTGGTGCAGGTCATCCGGCTCGTCACGAAAGGTACCGTCGAGGAGAAAATGGTGGAGCTGCAACAGCGCAAAAAAGACTTGATCAAAGAAGTGATGGAACCGGGGGAACAGAGCCAAACGGCGCTGACGGAGCAGGAAATCCGCGAGCTGCTGGCGCTGTAGCGAAAAACGCTTCCCTCACTACGACGCAACGCTTGGCGCGAGCCAAGCGTTTTTTTATGGGTTCGTTGGTGCGAAGCCCTAAAAAAGGATGTACTTTTAACGGATTTATGAAGGAATTTCGGAGGGTATGGCGAAATGTACCAGCATAAGGACTAGTATATTTGACCTATTAATCTGTGATTCATCATAGATTTTATATGAGGAGAACGACGATATGGGGTACAAACCAGACCTAATGACAGAACAACATCCTGAGCCAACGTTCATGGAGCCGTTTTTTCATCGCCAAAAGACAAGCGGACCGTGCCGCAGGCGCGAGGAGCTTTTGGCCCGGCATGTTTGGCGTCAAAAAGGGCCGGAAGGGGGCGAAGCCGGCAAAGCCGCTTTGGAAGCGGAGAGGTACGCCGATCGGCTGGAGCTGATCAAATCTGTTCACCACGTTTGCGGCGAAGCGGTCGACTGGAGCCGGATCGCTTCATTGGCGCCTCCGTTCCGCCGAGGGGAAAAAGGTCCGCGCGAACAGGCGGCGGAAACGCGTTATGCCGAGTTTAAGCCGACGCGGCTGCAGAAACTTCTGAAACAGGATGCCGCCATCCGGCAGGAGCTGGAGGAGCAGCTGGCGCAGGCAAAGGAGCAGGACCGGCGGGAATATGCCGCATGGAAACACGCGACCGATTTTGCCCGCGACATTATGGAAGGCCATCGCACCGCGTATCTGCGGGTGCTGGAGGAATTTGCCCCGCTGAATGACCTGCTGGCCCTTGGAAGCGGATTGGAATTCGTGGTTCTGGACCCGAAGACGGTTGAAGTCGAATTGGACGTCCATTCGGGGCAGATCATTCCGCTTGCATCCAAACGACTTACGGAAGAAGGGGAACTGGCGGCTGCTCCGCTCGATGCGGAGGCTCGAAACGCCTTGGAATACGAATACGTTTGCGGCTGCGTCCTACGGATCGCCCGGGAGCTGCTTATGATATTGCCCCTCGAAACGGTGCTTATCCATGCCCGCGACACGAAAATGAACCGGGACTCGGGACAGGAGGAGTATGTGACCGTGTTGTCCATCAGCCTCGACCGGGACACGTTGTCCCGGCTGGACGTAGCCCCGGGGTCTTATTTGCAGCTGCTGGGGCATTTTACTCACCGTGTCCGGTTCGATCCGGCGGGCGGTTTTGCTCCGGTGGAGCCGCTCGAAGCTTAGGTATAGGCATAGGGGGAGGTCGTCCCCCGTTCCGCTTGAACCGGCTTGCGCCCAGGCGGCGGCCGTTTTTTCGCGCGCTCTTTTTCAATCCGAAGCCTTCCCCGTCCCAAGCAAGATTGGTACCTTTTCCTCTTGAAGAACCGCCCGGAGCATTTGTTAATATATAAAGCAAACGCCTGGAAAATAGAAAAAACGGGCATTGGGGAAAAGAGACGATGGGAGTGAGCGGATGAAAAAATGGATGCTGGCGCTGGGGACTCTCCTTTTGGCCATCGTCATCGCGGGATGCGATAATGATGCCTATTCCATGGATCGCGTCGATTCGAAAGCATATATTACGCCTGACGGGGACTTATATGTGGAAGAGCTGTTCACGTATACGTTTAAAGGCGATTACGAAGGTGTGACCCGGGCCGTTTCTCCGGGAGAGCACGACGGGATCGAATTTTTCGAAGCTTATGTTCCGCCGGAGGGCAAAAAGCTCGGGGAGTTTTCATATGAACATTTGGAACGCCTGAAGACCGAATGGAACGGCGAAAATGAAACTTACTACGTCTATGATGCCGCCAAAGACGAAACGAAGCGGGTTTATTACCGCTACCGGATCGACAAGGCCGCCGTTAGATACAGCGATGTGGGACAGCTGGATTGGCGCTTTTTCAAAAACAACAAGCAGGAGCTTCATCACGTCACGCTCGATGTGTTTTTGCCTTCCGGTGACGGCAAGGCCGATGTCCATGCCTATTTGCTTGACCGCACGGGCGGGACGGTCACGGCCGGGGGCGAATCGGCGGTTCATTATGAAAACCCGGTGCTGTCCGAACGCGGGGATGCGCATTTGTCGATCTTTTTTCCGCAGGAGCAGCTGTCGCAGATGACGGCGAGCGAAAAAAAGGTCTCTGCTTCCGAGCTTCTTCAAAAAGAGCAGAAGGCGGAAGCGCGGCTCAAGGCGCGCGATGCGAAGATGGGGCAAGCCGGCAACGTCCTTCGCGTCCTGACGGCGGTCGCCCTGCTGGGCGCCTTGATGTACAACGTGCTGTCCGTCAGAACCCTGTCGGCCTGGTTCGGGCATAGAAGCGTAACGAAGCGGGAGCTGGAAGAACTGGACCCCCTGATGAAAACCTATGTTCTTCGCAAAGGAAAGCTGAAATCCCAGGATTTCATCGCGGGGCTGCTGTCTTTGCGGAGCAGGGGGCACGTGACGGTCAAAGAGGTCCAAGCGTCCAAACGCTTTTTGGAGGAGCCGACCGCTCCCGACGCGACGCTGGAATTTACGCTTCGAGGAAAAGCGGATCAGCTGAATGCCGCCGACCGGCAGCTGATCCATTGGCTTTTCGGCGAAAAAAGGGCATTTCGTTTGGATTCGGTCGCCTTTCCGACCTTTAAGGAAAAACAGGATCAGAAGCAGATTATGAAATACCGCCTTCAGGCGGCGAAACACGCCAAAAACTTTCAACAATGGTGCAGCATCCTGGCAAAGACGGAGCCGTACGCCCGCGAGGTCAGATTTAACGGGCTTCTTAAACTGCTTGCGCCGCTGACCGTGATCGTTCATTACGGGCTGCTTCTTTACCTGTTTTACGCCGATGCCGCATCCGCCGCGGCTATCGTCACGGTTGCCGTACTGATCGGGATTGCCGGCATCTTCGCCTGCGTCAAATCCAAAAACAAATGGTGGCTGGTCGCCTATCTGACCGGCTGCTTCTTCGCCGGAGCCCAGCTGACGCATGAGCAGGGGATGGATGCGTACCTGATCTTCGTGCTGAGCTCGCTACTGTTCGCGGCGCTGATGCCGAGAACGATCCTGTCGACGGAGATGCTGAAATACCGTTTCGCGCTTAAAAAGTCAAAAAAAAGACTGGCCAAGGGCGGAGACGCTCCAACCGGAGACGCGGCCGCGGCGGAACGGGAGGCGGAGGATGCGGTTCTGCTTGGGGTCGTGCCGAAATACTTAAAAAATATGGAGAAAAAAGATGCGGCCGGCACGGTTTTATCCGCCGCGGCATTGCCGGTTCTGCTGCATGCCGAATTGCTGTCGTCGCTTGCGTATACGCAAAGCCACTTGAACTTCATCCCTCCCCGCCCTCTCTATAGTTCCGGCGACAGCGGGGGAGGTTACGACGGCGGCGGTGGAGGCGGCGACGGCGGGGGGACGGGAGCGTTTTAACCATGGAAATTGTTGCATCCGGACCTGGATGCGGAAGCATCGTTTACGCTGTGCAGGGGCAGACGTCCCTGCATTTTTATGCCAAAAATTTGTGCTTTTCCTCACATCGAATGGCATGTATCCGCAATTCCGTTTATAATAGAGGTCAGAAATAGAAAAGACACTATATTGCTTGCTTTGGGAGGATTATATGAAACAAATTACGGTTGGTATTGTGGGATACGGAAATCTCGGGAAAGGCGTGGAGAAATCGATCCGGCAAAACCCGGACATCCGGCTTGAAGCGATTTTCACCCGCCGCGAGCCCAACGGCGTAGAGGCTAGCGTGCCGGTTGTACATATTTCGGAAGCGGAAAAATATATCGGCAAAATCGACGTGATGATTCTGTGCGGAGGATCTGCGACCGACTTGCCTGAACAGGGACCCCAATTCGCGAAATGGTTCAATACCGTCGACAGCTTCGACACGCATGCGCGCATTCCCGAATATTTTGCGGCCGTCGACGCCGAAGCGGCTGCGTCCGGCCATGTCAGCGTCATTTCCACGGGCTGGGATCCGGGCCTGTTCTCGCTGAACCGGATGCTGGCGGAAGCCATCCTGCCGGAAGGCAAGGAATATACGTTCTGGGGACGCGGCGTCAGCCAAGGCCACTCCGATGCGATCCGCCGCGTGGAGGGCGTTAAAAACGGCGTGCAGTACACCATTCCGGTCGAAGAAGCGGTAGCCAAAGTGCGCGCCGGGGAAAATCCGGAGCTGAGCACCCGCCAAAAGCATCTTCGCGAATGTTTTGTCGTTGCGGAGGAAGGCGCGGATGTGGCCCGCATCGAAAAAGAAATCAAAGAAATGCCGAACTACTTCGCCGACTATGACACGACCGTGAACTTTATCAGCGAAGAGGAGCTGAAGGCGAACCACTCGGCGATGCCTCACGGCGGTACCGTGCTTCGCAGCGGACGCACCGGCGAAAACAGCACCCAAATCATCGAGTTCGGCCTCAAGCTGGACAGCAACCCCGAATTTACCGCGAGCGTGCTGGTCGCTTATGCGCGTGCCGCAGCCAAGCTGTCCGCTCAAGGAGACAAAGGCGCCAAAACGGTGTTCGATATTCCGTTCGGCCTGCTGTCGCCGAAATCGGCCGAGCAGCTTCGCAAAGAACTGCTGTAATTTTCGGACAAGCCTATCGCAAGGGCATCATTCCTACCGGAGTTTGAGGGTGGATGATGCCCTTTTTCACAAGGAACGGATCGGGTGGAAAGGAGGCTGAGGGCCGAATGCTGGACCCGCGTTCGCTTTATTTGCGCAGCATGATGCTGAAAAGGGACGAGGTGCCGTCCTTCCGGACGTATCCATTTAACCTTCCCGCGGTGCATGATCTGGCCAGCCTGTCGTTCCGGAAGCCGGTCACGTTTATCGTCGGCGAAAACGGCTCGGGCAAATCGACGCTGGTCGAAGCGTTGGCCATCGCGTGGGGGTTCAACCCGGAGGGCGGGACGCAAAACTTCGCCTTTGAGACGATGGCTTCCCATTCGGAGCTGTACCGGTATTTGCGGCTCGTTCGCGGCGCGGTGCGGCCGAAGGACGGATTTTTTTTCCGGGCGGAAAGCTACTATAACGTGGCGACGACGATCGACAAGCTGGATCTTGAGGGGGGCGGCCGCCCCATCAAGGAATCCTACGGCGGCAAGTCGCTCCATGAGCAGTCCCACGGCGAAAGCTTTTTCGCAACCTTCATGCATCGCTTCGGGGGACGGGGGCTTTATTTGATGGACGAACCGGAGGCGGCGCTTTCGCCGCTGAAGCAGATGTCGATGTTGTCCCGCATCCATCAGCTCGTCAAGCAAAATTCGCAGCTGGTCATCGCCACGCATTCGCCGATTTTGATGTCTTATCCCCATGCGGAGATTTGGCTGCTCGACGAATCGGGAATGCGCGAGGTGGAGCTGGAGGAAACGGAACATTACATCATTACCCGCCAAATGATGAACGACCGCGAGAAGATGCTGGAGATTTTGCTGGAGGAAGAAGGAGGCCGGTAGCCGGATGTTGTCCCAAAACGTCCCGACCCAACGGGGAACCCATGTTGTTTTCTCGCGGAAACGGCCGGCAAGGCATACAAAAACGGCTTGTTCGTTTTGAACGAACAAGCCGTTTTTTTGGAACCTTTCTTTACGCGTTGACGCCGAGAACCGCTTCGCGGCATTCATCCGAGCAGAAGGATTGATGTTTTTCCTCGCAATCCGGGCAGCATACATGCTGCTTGTTGCAAACCGGGTTCGCGCAGTTGATGTAACGGTCTTCCGTCGTGCCGCAGTGATGGCATTTTGCGATCACCACGTCTTCTTCCGTGCGGTTGATCGGAACCGAAATGCGCTCGTCGAACACGTAACATTTTCCGTCCCACAGATGTCCTTTGACTTCCGGATCTTTACCGTAGGTCACGATGCCGCCTTCAAGCTGGTTGACATCCTTGAAGCCTTCGTGAATGAGGAATCCGGTGAGTTTTTCGCAGCGGATGCCGCCCGTGCAGTACGTAAGCACCTTCTTGTCCTTATATTCGCTGAGGTTGTTCCGGATCCATTCCGGGAACTCGCGGAAGGACTTAACTTCCGGACGAATCGCGCCCCGGAAATGGCCGATCTCGTATTCATAATCGTTCCGTCCGTCGATCACGACGACGTCGTCTCTTTGCAGCAGCTCATGCCATTCCTTCGGAGACAGTCTTTTGCCGCCGATTACGTTCGGATCAAGCGGTTTTTCGTAACGGAACGTAACCAGTTCTTTTCTGTGGCGCACGAAAATCTTTTTGAATGCATGGCCGTCGGCTTCGTCGATCTTGAAGACGATGTCGGAGAACAGCGGGTTCGCCTTCAAATCGTTCATGTACTTCTCGGTTTGTTCCACCGTTCCGGACAACGTTCCGTTAATGCCTTCCGAGGCAATCAGAATGCGTCCTTTCACGCCCAGATCCTTGCAGTATTGAAGATGCTCAGCAGTAAACTGCTCCGGATCTGGAATCTGTACGAACTTATAATATAGCAGAATACGGTAATCTTTGGATGCTGTCATTCTTTCTTCACCTGTCTTGTAAATTTATCTTAAAAAAGAGGATGCTGCGAACTTCGCAGAGTCGCTTCCGCCGGACCGAAAACGGGGAGTCCCGTTGGTCGGCCGGCACCGGGAGCGGCTGGACGAACGCTGCAAAATCCTGTTAAAAAATCTTTCGTTTCCGCGAAGCCGGTCATCCTAAAACCGCAAAAACCACCTCAAAAGGCGGTCCGCTTTTGTGAAAATGCGCCTAAAACGCTTTTCTAATCTATTGTAGATGAACGTGACGCGGATAGTCAACTTAAAAAGGCAATGTTCCCATTATTGGCACAAACATTTGCGGCGATTCCGGGACGGGCGGTTTTTCAGAAGAGAATAATTTCGAGAAAATGTAGAAGATAATCGATAGAGCATCCCCTTGAAGACCGATATAGTAAGGTTATGCCGCTTCCAAAAAACGGTACGATACAATAGGGGGGCATGCCGATGTCGGAAAGAGCTTTCAAGGAATCGTTCCGCTGGAATCCGCTGCGGTCGATCGGAACGAAAATCGCGCTGATGATGATTGCGGCCGTTATGGTTTTTGTGGCGGTGACCGGCGCGGTATCTTATCGCATTTCCAAAAGGGCGCTGGAACGCGAAGTGACGGGGGCGTATTTGGAAACCGCGGTGCAAACGAGCCAAAAGCTCGACTTTTTGTTTCATTCCTTCGACAAGATTCTAATGCAGATGCTGGTGGATAAAGCGATGCAGGAGACGGTCCTGGATTTGCTTCAGCAAAAAAACGAACCGGCGGAATATACGCGGCTTGCCGATCGGTTGGATGAAATTTTGCAGTCGTATATGTTTTCGGATGCGTACATCACTTCGATAGAGGTGCTGGAAACCGACGGTACGGTCATTCCGACGCGTTCCGGCCTGCTGGCGAGCAAAAATTACGGCAACGAGGACTGGTTCAAGCAAATTGCCGAAAATGGCGGCCGCTCCGTCTGGATCCACCACAATCTGGACGGAAACCGGAATACGAATCCAACCATTACGCTCGGCCGGGTCATTTCCGGCGAAGGGGCCTCGCGGGGTTACTGCGTCATCCTAATCGATATCGATCTGGCTGCGATCAAGGATCAGGTGGAGCATGTGGGGATGGGCGACGGCGGCAGCATCCAGGTCATCAGTCCCCAAAATCAGGTGATCTACAGCGAGAGTGCCTCGCAGCTGGGACGTACGTCCGGTATTTCGCTGCCTCCCGAAGGGATGAGCAAGCCGAAATACGCTTTCCTTGCGCCGGACCGGTCGAAGCAGGTGGTGATGGCCAAGTCGGAAATCAACGGCTGGTTCACGATCGGGATGATTCCGGTCGGCGAGATGGTGAAGGATACGAAACGCATCTTTCAAGCGACGATATGGGTGCTGGCCTGCGCATTTGCGCTTGCCGTCGCCATCGGATGGCTGGTCGCCCGGATGATCGGCAGACCGCTTGGCCGCCTCCGGGAATTGATGAAGCAGGGAGCGGAAGGGAACCTGCGGGTTCGAACCGATGCCGTCTCCAGGGACGAAATCGGACAGGTCGGCCGAAGCTTCGACGAAATGATGCGGCACCTGACCGGTCTGGTCGAGCAGGCGGAGCGGTCCGCGGACGAGATGCGGGAGATGGCGGGGGAGCTTTCGTACGTGTCCCTGAACACGGCGGAAACGGCCAAGGAAATCGCGTCCGCCACCTCCGAAATCGCTCGGGGTGGAGAAGGGCTGGCAAGCGAGGCCGAACGCGGGAAGCAGCTTGCGCAGCGGTCCCAAGAACAGACCGAAATGCTGGTGCGAACGAGCAGGGACATGCGCATGCTGGCGGAGGACGTCAACGCAACGAGCCGGACGGGAACGGAATATATGGCCGGACTGATCGCCAAAACCGGGGATATGGAAGAACGAATCGGCATCATGACCGGGAAAGTGGCCAAACTGCAGCAAAGCACGGAATCCATCTCCGGAGTGCTCGAAATGTTGACGCAGCTGATGAAGCAGACGAACATCCTGTCATTCAACGCAACGATCGAAGCGGCCCGGGCTGGGAGCTACGGCAAAGGTTTCAAGGTTGTAGCGGACGAAATCCGCGAGCTCTCCGAGGAGGCGAAACGATCCGTGGACGCCGTCCGTCCGATCACCGGGGCCATACTTCGCGAGATCGGCGAAACCGCGCAGGTTTTGCAGGAGTCCGGCCCGATTTTCATGGAGCAAATCGCCTCCGTGAAACAAGCCGACATGCTGTTTAACCAGGTTGGCGCGCAAATGAACGAGCTGATGGGGCATTTGGCGCTGGTGAACGGCTCCATCCTCGAATTGGAGCAGTCCCAGCTTCTGCTGTCGGATGCGATGGCCGGCGTGAGCAGCGTGTCGGATCAATCCCTGGCAACCTCCGAAGAGGTGGCTTCGCTCAGCACGGAACAGCTTGGCATCAGCTCGGGGCTGGTCCAGCTGTCCAGAAAACTCCAGGTGCTGTCAGGAACGTTAAAAGACTCCCTATCCCGGTTCAAAACCTGAGCCGGCGGGAGTCTTTTTTTTTCTGGCATCGCCTATGGCATCGCTGCAGGTTCGGGCTCCGGGGAATGCGGCGGGCCGAGCTTGCCGTTTTCCCTGCCGGCGCATTTTTGGAACACGGGGATCGCGATCAGGCAGGCGACGGCCAAACCTGCGATAACGACAAAGGCAGCGCCTTTGATTTCGGTCAGCGAAAAGGTAAGTCCCAGCAGGACGCAGCGGGTCAGTACCAGGATGCATTCCCGCCACACCAGAAAGCTGCGTTTGGTCCCGGGGGACAAATGTTTGATGTATTTGAACTGCTGCGCATTCCATACGATCGAGAAATAAAACATCCCCACGGAAGTGAGCAGGTTGGAGGCGATCAGCATGGCGGGATGATGCAGCAGCGCGATCAAAAAGCCGGCGGCAAGCAGCAGCGTGCCGATCCAGAGCCAGCGCATTTCATGGAGGCGGATTCTCCGGTACAGCCATAATCCAAGCAAAGAGGATAACGTGTACAATAGATTCAACACGGCGATCAGCATCTTGTTTTGCGTGACCGAAAACGTAAAAAGCAATGCGAACATATTTTGAAACTGCAAAAACAATCCTGCCGCAAGCAGGGAAAGCAGGACCCATTTGGCGCCCGGATAGCTGAAGGCGGTCCGGAAGCCCAAGGCGTAAAAAGGCTCCTTGATCCGCTCCCCGTGGGCTGCCGGCCGAACCTGCACGTATATTTTCGGCATTTTTGCCGAATAGGCGAGCATGGCCGCAATAAAAAGAAGCATGGCGACAAAGGAGCCGTTGTAGCCGAACCATTCGATCACTGCGGCGGAAAAAATCGGCACGGCCATGTTCAAAACCTGCGAGGTGATATTGACGGCGGCGAAATACGGCGCGAGCTCGTTTTCCTTGCCCTGCAGCGCGATGCTCAAATTTTGCGAGGATTGGGATAAACCGAACATCATGCCGACCGGGACGCCAAGCAGCACGATCCAGAGCATGCGGGACTCCAAATGGACGGTCATCAAATATAAGAACGCCAAACCGCCGCATAAGGCGGACAAAGCGAGCAGCGGCCTGATGGAGAAGCGGCTGTTCATCCTCGAGGCCAGCGCAAACGTCAGCCCCCAGCAGACGTACATCGATGCGTTATAAAGGGAAACGTCGCCAATGCCATGATCGGATTCCCAAATGTAGAGATTCACAAAAATCGAAATATAGATGGAGATGATCGAACTGAGGATGTTCATGACCAGCAGTTTTCGGATTGTCTTTGACACGTAAGTAACGCTCCCTTTTTCGCCCTTGGAAAAAAACAATAACCTTAGCATGGAAAAACCAAAACTAAGGCTTGTTCATCCGCTTTTTTAATGTGTGCGAAGCTGCATCCGGCTGACCAAGCTTGGCCTTATTTAATGGCGCCGGCCGTAATTCCGCTCGCGATCTGGCGCTGGAAGAACATGTAGACGACCAGCACCGGTACCATCGTAATGAGCAGTCCCGCGAACAGCGGACCCCATTCGGTACGGTACTGCATCTGCGCCTGCATCATCGCGATCCCGACGGGAAGCGTATAATGGTCCGGATCGTTGACGAGGATCGTGCCGATGATGTATTCGTTCCAGATGTTCAGCACGTTGACGATGCCGACCGTAATCAATCCGGGCTGGGAGAGCGGAAGCATCACCCTGAAAAAGATGCCGAAATACGAGGCGCCGTCAATCGCGGCCGCTTCTTCGAGTTCTTTGGGCAAACTTTTGAAAAAGCCGACGAGCACGAAAACGCCGAAGGCGATCAGGGTGGAGGCATACACCAGGATCAGTCCGAAGGACGAATTGGTCAGATGCATCGAATTGAGCAAGAAAAACAGCGGAATCAGCGCCAGGCTGAACGGGATCATCATGGACGCGATATAAATGAGATAAAGCACGTTGCTGCCTTTAAACGGGTATCTTGCAAGCACGTAAGCCGTCGAAGCGGCCAAAAACAACCCCAGCAGCGTCGAGCCGATGGTGACGACGACGGAATTCACGAAATATTTATCGAAGCTGAATTCGCTCCATACGTAGGTAAAGTTGCTCCAGAGGAGCGGAACGTCCGGCAGGGACCAGGGCATTTTGCGGAAAAACTGATCGTTGTTTTTGAGCGCGTCGAGCAGCGTCCACAGCAGCGGATAAAGCACGGACAGCCCCCAAATGACGAGAATGGCATAAAACAGGATTTTATAGATAGGATGTAAACCGCCTGATTTCATAATACGTTCCTCCCGGGCATATAAGATCAGCTGATTTCGATCGTTTCCTGGCGCATCAGGCGCTGCAGGACGACGGTCGTGATGAGCGAAACGATCAGAATCAGTACGCCGATGGCTGCGCCGTAACCGAAATGGTATTGGCTGAAAGCCATTTGGTACAAGTAGGAACCCATGACCTGGGTCGAGTTGTCCGGACCGCCGTTTGTCATGATCATGACGATGACGAACGAGCCGTTCAGCGTCGTCATCATGATGTTCAGGATCGATACCTTCATTTGTTCCCAGATGAGCGGCAGCGTGATATGGCGGAACTGGGCCCACTGGCCCGCGCCTTCAAGGCTGGACGCTTCGTAATAGGATTCCGGTATGCCCTGGATCGCCGCAATGAGCAGAATCATGTAAAAGCCGATGCCGGCCCAGATCGCCGGAGGCAGGAGCATCCAAATCGTATGGCTGGTAAAGCCGAGCCAGGTAATGTCCACCTTTTCTTTCGTGAACAGCGACAGAAACGCGTTCAAAAAGCCGATTTGCGGATTGTAAATGAAGTTCCATAAGACGCCGATGACGACGACGGAAATGACGTTTGGGATAAAAAAGATGGACCGGAAAAAGTTCGACAGCCTGAACCGGAAGCGGGTCAAGGCGACGGCAAAAAAGGTGGCCAAAATCATGATGCCGATGATTTTGCCGACGACGAGAAAGTAGTCGTTGCCCATGGCGTTCCAGATGATCGGGTCGTGAATCATTTCCTTGAAGTTGTCGAGCCCGATAAACGTTTTGTTGTCGGACGAGCCCGACCAATCGAACAACGAATAATACATCGCCTGCACGACGGGATAAATCGTAAACAGGCAGAAGAACAAAAAGGTGGGGAGAATGAACGCCGCGATAAACAGGCTCCGCTGCCACTTGGTAGTTCCCAATCTCATCCGTTAAACCTGCCTTTCAAAATAAGATAAGGAGGATGGCCGAAGAGTAAATCCCCGTCATCCTCCGTCCTGATCGTCAAAACCCCAATGGATTCAATTTTTTATTTGTTGGCTTTTTTTGCCGCTTCGACCACGCGTTCCACCCATTGCTCAGGGGTGATTTTGGCGATGGTCAGCGCGTCGGTCGCATCCTGCATGGCCTTATCGACGTCAGCGTTGAAGGTGATGGCAGGCACGACGACCGTGTTCGGGTCGGTCAAATATTTGGCCGCGTCCTTCACGTGGCTCGGCGCGTTGGAATCGCTGATGTCGCCTTTGATGTTGGAAGGAGCGCCGCTAAGCTCGGCCCATTGGGAAGCTTGCGCCTTCGAGAAAATAAACTGCAGGAACGCTTTCGCCGCTTCCTTGTTTTTCGCGTTTTTGGCGATCGCTACGTTCGCCGTGGACGTGTTGGCCACGACTTTGCCGCCGTTGTCCTGCGTAAGCGAAGGAATGAAGCCGAAGGCGAATCCGCCCGGAATGTCTTTCGCCATTTCGTTCGGCAGCCAGAGGCCGTTCGGGATGAACGCGTCCTTATGCTGCAGGAACAGCATTTGGGAATCGGTATGGTTGATTTGGATGGAAGCTTTGTCGATGAACCCTTTGTCGCGCAGCTCCACGATTTTGTTCAGGGCAGTTAGGACGGCAGGGCTTTGGAAGGCTTCCACCTTGGATGCCGCCATGTCCTGAAGGATCGATATGTCGTTGTTATTCGCAGACACGATGGCCGGATACAGGATCGCGCCGTTGATGTAGTACGGGTATTTGCCCGTATGGATAAACGGCGTCACGCCGGCCGCTTTGATCTTGTCGCTGACGGCCATGAAGGACTGCCAGTCGGTCGGCTCTTCCCAGCCTTTTTCTTTGAAAAGGGCTTTATCCCAGAAGACGCCCCAGGAATTCAGAACGAGCGGAATGTCGTAGACCTTGCCGTCGAACAGCTGCGGAGGCTGGGCCAAAATATCGGAAATTTTGTCGCCGTCGATATTTTTGGCGTCCTTAATCCAGTCGGTCAAATCCTCCAGCTGCCCGTCTTCGACCATTTGCCGGTCGTTCAGGTTCGGTCCGTCGATGTAGACGAAATCCGGCGGATTGCCTCCAACCCAGCGCGGTTTCATCTGATCGTTGATTTTCGGGCCGCCGCTTTCCTTGATTTTCAAATCCGGATTTGCGGCCTGAAAATCGGCGATGACTTTTTTCCACCATTTATCGCCGTAGCCGCCGACGAAATATTGGATTTCGAATTCGCCCGTCAGTTTTTTGGCTCCGTCGTCGCTGCCCGTTTTGGCTCCGCCATCCGTATTGGTTGCCGCCGGTTCTTCCGTTTTGGCGGGTTCCGTCTGTTTCGCTTCTTCCTTGGAACTGCCGCAGCCTGCAAGCGGGGCGACGGCCATCAATGCCGCGATGCCAAGCGCAGCCAATCTTGTTTTAGACACCATAAAAGCTAACCCTCCCTTGGAATCGTGTTCAAACGCCATATTGTCTGCTGCCCTCGAATTACAGCGCCTACAGTAATCATAAAGAGAGAGGCTCCATCACTCTATCGAAATTCTTCCATGAATTCTTTGTTATTTTCTCTTTCCGGAAAATTGGGTTCTATGATATATGATTGAAAATAAGCGATGCTGCAGCTGCTGATCTAGATCGTTCTTCCGATCGCTGTTGCCCCCAAATTTTATTGAATGATATCTTTCCAAAAAGTGAAAATTCGGGGACAAAGGCGACCGCTATCGCTTCTTCAGATCGATTCCGTCTCCTTTGCTACCCGCTTTTTTTCATCAGCATTTCTTCTCGTCAAAGCGCAAAAAAGCCGGACCCTGTGTCCGGCTTTCCTCGCTTTGCATCGTTAATTTTATAATATCAGAAGGAATAAACTACAGAGCTGTTGTTTCCTGATATTGCAAGATTAACTACCTATAAACGCGGTCTGTCTTCATAGAAAGTGCGTCGATAAATGTTATTTCTTATGCTGCTTCATCAGCTTCCGCTGCTCCTCCTCGGCGAATTTCTGCAGTTCGTCGAGCGCCTGCTGCGGCGACATATGGTCGTGAAGCACGGCGTCCCCCATTTTCCGGGCCGTATCCATCACCGCCTGCCATTCGGGTTGCTGGATCGGGTAAAAGCTGGCTTTCCGCAGCGCGGCCAAATCGGCTTTCATCTCTTGATTGGCCGACCCCAGGCGTTCCCCGGTCAGCTGCGTGACGGGAAGGAAACCCTCCTGCTGGATGATCTCCTCATAGACGGGGCTGGAATACAGGTAATCGAGAAATTTCGAGATGGCCTCTTTGTTCGTGTGGTCGGTTTTGAACGACACGAGCATGTCGTGCACGCCGAAGTTGATCGGCTTCACCCCGTCCTTGACGGGGATGGGCCCCTTATCGTATTCGAGGTTCGGGAATTCGCGCGGAACGACGAGATTGAAATAGTTGCCAGAAATCATCATCCCGAGCTTGCCGTCGCCGAGGACGCGCTGCTTCTCGTCCCGGGTCGTCACCGTCGGGTCGGCATCGGTCAATCCCTCGGCGTACATATCCCTCAAAAAGGTAAGGCCTTCCACGTTTTGGGGCGAGTTGATGGTCCATTTTCCGTCTTTGATCCACCCGCCGCCGGCGCCCAGGAAAAAGTAGGAAAGGTAGGCCTGAATTTCGTTGTCGGTCAGATCCACCCCGAACCCGCGGGCTTTGCCGGAGCGTTTGATTTTGCGGGCATCTTCCTTGAGCTCGGACCACGTTTGCGGCGGCGCTTCGATCCCCGCTTCGCGGAACAACGCCTTGTTGTAATACAGCTTCCTCGTCGAAGAGACGTAAGGGATGGCGTATTGCTTTCCGTTCCAGTTGTCCAGCTTGAGCAGGTCGGGATAAAATTTCTTTTTCAGCTCCGGCGACATCAGGTCATCCATGTCGTTCAGCAGGCCGTCGCTTGCAAAATGCGTGTACACGTTGGTGTTCAGCAGATCCGGCGGCTGGTTTTTGCTGATCATGGTCGTATAAATGATGTCCAGGATGTCCCAGTTGGCGACTTGAAGATTGATCACGATGTCCGGATTTTTCAGCATGAAGTCCTGCACCAGGTTTTCGAGCAGCGGCCTCGTTTGCGAGCTGTATTCCGAGGCGATGAAATTGATCACCGCCGGCGGATTGTCTTTGGGCTTCAGCGCCGGCTTCGGCGGATTCGTGCCGGAACAGGACAACAACAGCGGGGAGAGGAGCATGAACGAAATCGACAGCTTCGCCAGGTTAAGCAGCAGGCGGGAGTTCATCGGCGCTCACACCTTTCATAAGGATCGCTAGCATGATTCATTTATCGATAAACGGAAACAAAAGCTTCTGGTTTTCCTGGGAGTACATATTTTCTTTCGTGACGACGATCGAATTCGTATACGTCACCGGCTTGACCTTTTTGCCGTCCAGCATGTCGAGCGCCGTTTGCACGCCGAGGTAGCCGATGTTGAACGGCTGCTGGACGACGGTGGCGTTTAACGTGCCTTCTTCGAGCAGGCGGATTTCGTAAGCGGACGTGTCGAAGCCGATCAGCTTGATGAGCCCGATTTTGCTCGCATCCTTGATCGCTTTGGCGGCTCCCAGCGCCGCCGATTCGTTTAAGGCAATGATGGCGTTTAAATCGCCGTGGTCCCGCATCATCGTTTTGGCGATCAAATACGCGCGTTCCTCCGAATCCGAGCAGTAATACGTGCCGTACACGCTTTGGCCATAGGGAAGGAGCGCTTGGCGAATGCCCTTTTCCCGTTCCGCCGAAACGCCCGACGCGGCAAAATCGCCGATAATGACGGATTTGGGGCGGTTCCCCGTCTGCTCGAGCGTCACTTTTCCCGCCTGAACGCCCGCGGCGGTGTGGTCGTTGGACACGAAAGCCGGCGCGGAACCGAGCTTCACCGGCGTATCGATGATGACGAGGGGGATTTTGGCTTCCTGTATTTTTTGCAGCCGCTCGGTCACCCTGTCGTCATTGATCGGAGCGATCACGACCGCCTGCGGTTTTTGCGCCAATATTTCCTCCAGCAGCTCGACCTGGCCGTCCACGTCGGTCTCCTGCAGCGGGCCGGCAATGGCGATCTCTGCTCCCGCCTCTTTGGCGGCGGCTTTCGCTCCGCTGCTGACCGTCTGCCAAAAGTCCGAGCGGATGTTATGTTCCTTCAAAATGACGGTAATGCTCCGTTCATGCTCCGGCGCCGGGATAAACAGCTTGAAATACAAAATGACATACACGACGGACGCGATAAAAATAATGGTCAAGAGCAGCGTGGCACGTTGAATTCGCATGGGCGCTACTCCTTTATTTTCGGAATGGCGATCGTGACGACCGTGCCTTCTTCCGGCTCGCTTTGGATTCGGATGCCGTACTCTTGCCCGAAAAAAAGCTTGATTCGCTCATGGACGTTGCCGATGCCGATGCCGCTCGTCGATTTGGCGCCTTGTTTTTTGTCGTGCATCGTCCAAATGTTTTCAAGCTGCTCCGGCGTCATGCCCATCCCGTCGTCCTCGACCTCGAAAAGGATCGTCTCGTTTTGCTCGCGGCCGCGGATCGTGATTTTCCCGGGCTCGGGTTTGTTGCGGATGCCATGGTAAATAGCGTTTTCCACGAACGGCTGAAGCAGGATTTTGAGCGTTTTATAGTGCATGATGTCCGGGGAAACGTCGATCTCGTATTCCAGCTGCTCGCCGTATCTCATTTTTTGGATCAACAAGTAGTTGGTGATGTGTTCCACTTCGACGCGGATCGGCACAAGCTCCTTGTCTTTGGTAATGCTGGCCCGGAACAGCTTCGCCAGGGCGGAAGTCATCAGGACGACCTCCTCGTGTTTTTTCTGCTCGCCCATCCAGATGATCGAATCGAGCGTATTGTACAAAAAATGCGGGTTGATTTGGGATTGCAGCAGCATCAGCTCGCTTTTTCGCTTGCTTTCCTGGTTGTCGATGATTTCCTCCATCAGGTTTTTGATCTGCGCCGTCATCAGGTTGAAGGACCGACCGAGCTGCCCGATCTCGTTGATCGGTTCGATGTTGGTACGCACGTCGAAATTGCCCCGTTCCACTTTTTTCATGTCGCGCTGCAAAATGCGCAAAGGCTTCGAGATGCGGTAGGACAAAAACAGCGACAGCAGCAGGGAAAAGAGAATCCCGATGAGGGCGTACATCAAAATCGAATTGCGGATCATGCCCTCGTTTGCGATCAAATCGTCCGTGTAAGCGACGCCGACGATTTTCCAGCCGAAATTCGTATCCTGAACGGAATAAACGCGTTTGCCCTTGTCGTCGTCGACGGTGAAGGAGGTGCCGCTTTTGGCCGACGCCGCCCGCGAAATCTGCTCCGAGCGCAAATTGCTGTAGATGAGCTGCTGCTGCGGATGGTAGACGATGTTTCCGGATTTATCGACGATAAAGACGTACCCCTTTTTGCCCATGTTGATTTGGCTGCAAATGTCGTTGATGATGCTCAGGTTCAGATCGACGAGGAAAATGCCTTCGCCCCGGATGCCGTCGGTGCTTTTGAGCTCCCGGCTTAAGGAGACGACCCAGCGGTATTCGTTTTGGATGATGTTTTGGACGTGGGGAGGCGAGATGACGGATTGGCCGCCTTTCCGCTTCGCCTCCTTGTACCAGGATTGCTCCTCCAGCTTGACGTATGGATTGAGCAGGGTGATTCGCCGGTCCGACACGTTAAATCCGTTATAACCGAACACCATGATCGCCGAAATGTCTTTGCGGGAGTACAAAATCGCCTGAAACAAGTCGGAAATTCGCTTTTCGTACGGCATGCGGTCGCTTTTGCTGATGAAGCTGTTGTCCGAAATGTAATATTTGACGTCTTTGTTGGTCATGGCGAGCATGCTGATGTTTTCCATGTTGTCGATGTACGACTGGATGTTGGAATTCACCTGCTTGATGATTTCCTGCACGTAGCTTTGCGAGTTCGTCTCGACCGCATCCACCGACAATCGGTAGCTGTTCAAGCTGATGACCATGACCGTCACCAGGATCAGGCATGAAAACGTGAAAAAGATGCTCGACTGGATGCTCTTGAACGGCGGAAACGGAATGATGGAAGTTCGTTTGTTCGGTTTGAGCATCACGCCCGGCTCTCCTTGGCGAATTTGTCGCGGTATTCCCGCGGCGTCATGCCGACGTGCTTTTTGAACAAAATGCTGAAGTAATTCGGGTCGCCATACCCGACCTTGCCGGCGATTTCGTAAAATTTCAACATCGTGTGCTGCAGCATTTCCTTGGCTTTGTCCATGCGGACCCGGGTCAAATATTCGACGAACGTTTCGCCGGTATGCTGCTTGAACACCAGGCTGAAATAGCTTGTGCTCATCAGGCAATGGCGGCATATATCCTGCAGCGACATTTTTTCTTCCGCATAGTGGGTTTCGATGTATTCGACCGCTTTCCGGACTTGCGCCAGGGTATGATGGTTGCGGTTTTCGGCGATGGCGGACATGACGGAAGACACCGCTTCTTCAAGCCATGCCCCGATTTCGTCCAGTGTTTTGTAGCGGTCGGCGTCGGTCAGGCGGATCGGCCGGGCGTTGTCGAGCCCAAGCTCCTGCGCCGTATTCATCAGCGACAGGACGACCTTTTGGATATGCAAAATGCAGGCATCGAGCGGAGCCATGCTTTCCTTCAAATCCGCGACGAACCGCTTAATGAGCTCCCGGACCTCCTCCAAGGAGCCGGTTTTGACGGCGGAAGCGAGCTTGCGGTCCCAATCGCCGCGCAGATGGTTTTCGTAGGCAGGCCGGTCTTCGAAGTCCAAAATGCTGAGGACGCGGTTTTTGCCGAGCAAAAACCGGTAATCCAGGGCGGAGAGGGCGCTTTTATAGGAGGCCGGAAGCTCCTCCGCGGTTTTGACCGCTTGTCCGACGCCGATGCTGACCGTAAATTTCAAAAATTTTTCGATGTAAAACCTGGCTTCTTCGGCGATGCGGTAAGCCCGCTCGTAAAGCCCGGCTGCTTCGGCGTTGCCGGAGACGACCAGCACGAGACGTTCCTCTCGCGTCCGAAACAGCAGCAAATTTTCGCGTTCGGCGATCTCCTCCAGCACGTTGTAGGCTGCATAGCGCAAAATTTCGGTATCGTTTCCCGTTTCCGCCTGAAGCTGCCGCGCGCCGAAATCGTCGATGTCCGCCACCATGACGAGCTGAAGCGGGAGGAGGGGGTTAAGCCCGAAGTAGCGAAAACGTTCCTCGATTTCGGCCGGCCTTAAGCCGCTGACGACGAGCCGCTCCAAAAAACGTTCCTTAAGCAGCGGCAGGCTTTGCTTCAATTGGCTGTACAATCGGCTTAAATCCTCGTGCTGCCGGGCCGTCTCGTCCATTTCGCATTTGACCTTCCGCAGCAGCTCGCGCATTTCATGGGCCGTAATCGGCTTCAAAATAAAGTCGGACACCTTCAGCCGGATGGCCTGCTGCGCGTATTCGAACTCGTCGAAGCCGGTCAGGATGATGATTTTGACGTACGAATATTTCCGGGTTACGTTGGCGGCCAGCTCCAGTCCGTCCATAAACGGCATGGAGATATCGGAGATGATGACGTCCGGTACCGTATGCTCCATCACCTCCAGCACTTCCCGGCCGTTCGCGAAATCGCCGATCAGCTCAAAGCCGTGCTCCTGCCAGTCGATCGTCCGCTTCAAGCCGTCCCGGACGACAGCTTCGTCGTCGACGATAAAAACTTTGTACATGGTGTCACCCCTTGTCTGATCGCGTTCATCTGGAATAATTATACTTTAAAAGGATTTTTATGAATACAGCGGATTCCCGCACCGTTCCGGCTCTTGGGGGCTTCCGAAGTTTATCATGAAAGCGCTGTCGTTTTTAAGAGAAATATAATATAAAACCGCGAATTTAAAAAGAGGGGAATGGAGGCAGCCGAAATTCGGGGCCGGTAGGCCGGGCGAAATCGGTTTTGACAGGATTTGGGCGCTGTGATTTAATTAGTGAATATGTGACCATTCCGCATAAGTGCAAAAATACAGGAGGTGAACCAGGTGGCGACGATTAAAGATGTGGCAAAACACGCGAACGTATCGACCACCGTGGTGTCCAAAGCGCTGAACGGGTATGCCGACGTCAGCGAGGAAACGAGAAAAAAGGTGCTGAAGGCCGTTGAAGAGTTGAATTATTCGCCGAACATGCTGGCTAAAAACCTGAAGCAAAAGGTGACGAAATCCATCGCCCTCATCTTCTCCAATTTCGAGTATTCCAACGGCAAAGACGGCGTGCTGTTCAAAATGATGACGGGGATTTTCGAAGCGGCCTCCCATTACAATTACGAGGTGCTGCTGTATACCCGCAGCTTGTCCGAGCAGCAGGATAAGTCGTATTGGCAATTTTGCAAAGAACATAAAGTATCCGGAGCGGTCATCACCGGCTTGAAAACGACGGACCCCTATTTCCTCGAAATCGTGGACAGCAACTTCCCGTGCGTCGTCATCGACGCGGATTTAACGGGCTCGAACACGGGATCCATCATGACGGACAACGTCGCTGCGGCGAAATGCGCCGTTCAATATTTGATTGACCGCGGCCACCGCCGAATCGGAATGGTCAACGGCCATAATTATGCGGTCGTGAGCAAGGAACGCCTTGAAGGATACCGCCGGGCGCTGGAGGACAACGGGATTCCATACGATCCGTCCCTGGTGGTCAATGGGGATTACACCGAAGAATACGCCTATGAAATGGCCGATTCCTATGTGCAGGAGCATCCGGAGATGACGGCCGTTTTTTTTGCGAGCGATTTGATGGCCATCGGATTCATGAGCCGGTGCCGCGAGCTGGGGATTCCTATTCCGGAAAAGCTTTCGGTTATCGGTTTTGACGACATCGTGTTATCCAGCTATACGACCCCTAAGCTCACGACCATTCATCAGGATTTTGAAAAAATGGCTTTTTTGGCTTTTGAACAGGTCATCCGCATTCTGGAGAAAAAGGCGGCGGGGCAGCACCAAAAAATTCCGTTCCATCTGGTTGACAGGGAATCCGTGGCGGTGCTATAATCAGCCCGGAAGCGCTTTCTAAGATCGTAAATTATTTTTTTAAGCGTTCCGAAATCGATTTCGGAACCGTAGAATCAAGGCTTTTAGACAGATGGGAGTTGGGATGCATGCTAAGCTACAACGCGCAAAAGCCGGAGCTCGAACAGTGGAGTTTCACGGAAACGTCGTTCAACCCGCTGGCCCAAGGCAAATGCGAATCGGTGATGTCACTGGGGAACGGATACATGGGGCTCCGCTCCGCTACGGAGGAGGCTTACGTCGGGGGAACCCGGAACTTGTTCGTGAACGGCACGTTTAACCGGTTTGACGACTTGGAGGTTACCGAGCTGCCGAACGCGGCCGACGTCACGCAAATCGAAATGCTGATCGACGGTCGGCGGTTTTCACTGGAGACCGGGGACGTGACCGAATACGCCCGGACGCTTAACCTCCGCGACGCGGAATTGACCCGCTCTTTCGTGTGGAGGAGCCCGGACGGGAAGAGGATCCGGTTCGAGTTCAGCCGTTTCGTGTCGATGGATGACCTCCATTTGATCGGGATGAAGCTGCGAATGACGCCGCTTGACGAGGGCATCGCGCTCCGGCTCGCTTCCGGCATCAACGCGCAGGTCGCCAATTCGGGGAGCCAGCATTTCCATGAAGGCGAAAAAAGGATTTTTGACAAAAAATATCTGCAGCTCGTGCAGACGACGACCGAGTCCAAGGTTGATTTCGTTCTGAGCGCCCTGCATCGATTCCGGATCGACGAGGTGCCGTTCGAGCCCGAGCCGCAGATGGAGATCGAGCGGCGCAAGATGGAAATGGCGTACCGTTTCGATGTGAAGGCCGGGCAGGCGCTTGAGATGCATAAATTCGTCCAGGTGCATACGAGCCGCGATGCGGATATCGAGGCAGCCGGCGACCTTAAAAACCTGCGCGCGCATTCGCTGGAAGCGCTTCAGAAAGCGGAGGAGGCCGGATACGAGCGGCTTTTCGAGCGGCACCGCCAGGCGTGGGCGGATATTTGGCAGCGGCACCGCTTCGACATCGAATCCGAAAGCCCGTTCGACCTGCTCGCGCTCCGGTTTGCGATCTATCACCTGACCATCATGACGCCCGCGCATGACCGCCGCATGGGCATCGGCGCGAAGGGCCTCAGCGGCGAAGGATACAAAGGGCACTCGTTTTGGGATACCGAAATTTTCATTCTTCCGTTTTTTATCTACAGCGATCCGAAGGTGGCCAGAACCCTTCTGGAATACCGGTATCTTGGACTCGAGGGCGCAAGAAAAAAAGCGAAGGAAAACGGCTTCCAAGGCGCGATGTATCCTTGGGAGGTCGCTTGGCCGAGCGACGGGGAAGCGACTCCCGTATGGGGAGCCGTCGATGTCGTCACGGGGAAACAGACGAAAATCTGGTCGGGATTCATCGAGCAGCACATTACGGCCGATATTGCCTACGCGGTATGGCATTATTACCGGGCGAGCGGCGATCAGCGGTTCATGGACGATTACGGCTATGAAATGATTTTCGATACCGCCGTGTTTTGGACAAGCCGCCTGGAGTGGAACGAAGCGGCCTCCAGATACGAGATCAACGGGGTCATCGGCCCGGATGAGTATAAGGAACACGTGGACAACAACGCTTTTACCAATTACATGGCGCATTTTAACCTGCAGCTTGCCATCCAATATTACGATGAGCTTAAGAACCGCGATCCGCAGCTGCTGAAGCGGCTCGAATCCAAGCTGGGGCTGGAGCGCGGACCGGAGGAATGGCGGGAGAAGGCGGATGCTCTTTACCTTCCGCAGCCGGATGAACGCGGAATCATCGCCCAAGACGATACCTACCTGCAAAAACAAGAGCTGGATTTGACGCCTTATAAATCGCAGGCGAAGGTGGGGACCTTGTTCCAGGATTACAGCCTTGATCAGGTCAACGAAATGCAGGTATCGAAGCAGGCGGACATCCTGATGCTGTTCTATTTGCTGGAAAACCGGTTCGCGCCGGAGCTCAAGCGGGCGAATTACGATTATTACGAGCCCAAAACGCTTCATGATTCGTCGCTTTCCTTTTCGACTCACAGCATTTTGGCAAGCGATTTCGATGACAAAAAGCTGGCGTACGAGCTGTTCCACAGAGCCGCCGAAATCGATTTGGGTCCGCATGAACACTCGTCGGATGCAGGCATTCACGCCGCTTCGCTCGGCGGGATCTGGCAATGCGTCGTCATGGGATTCGCCGGGGTCCGCATGCTGGACGGCATGCTGCACGTGCATCCGAAAATGCCGGATGCGTGGGAGCGTTTGTCCTTCCCGCTGTTCTGGAAGGGCACGAAATTGCAGTTTAACATAACGAAGGATGAAATGGAGATTCTGGCCGACACCCAAGAAGTGATAGAGCTTGTGATCTACGGCCAAAAGATGAGTTTTCAAGGCCGATTGCAATTCGAACGGATGCACATCTAATTATTTTCATTCAGGGAGGTCAAACGGTTATGAAAAAATGGTCTGCAGGTCTCGCGTTTTTGTTGATGTTCAGCATGGTGCTGAGCGCATGTTCTTCAGGTTCTTCCAAGGACGCCGCATCCGGCGGCGGGGAAAGCGGCGGCTCTTCGGAAAAGACCGTCGAGCTGAAATTCACGACATGGGGGGAACTGTCGGCGGATTCCGTAGAGAAAAAGCTGGCCGACCAATTCAACGAAACCCACCCGAACATCAAGGTTACTTTTGAGCCGGTTCCGGGCGACGGTTACGCCACGAAGCTGACGACTTCGCTTGCGGCCGGCCAGGCGCCCGACGTATTCCTGATCGGCGAAGGCGATTACTTCAAATACGTTGACAAAGGCGTCGTCGAGCCGCTGGACGATTACGTCAAAAACGACGCCTCGTTCAAAACGGACGCCTTTCAGCCCGACCTGATCAACATGGGCAAAATCAACGGCAAGCTGTATTACCTGCCCAAGGATTTCAACCCGCTTGCCCTGTGGTACAACAAACGGATGTTTGACGAAGCGAAAATCCCTTATCCGAGCGACAAATGGACATGGGACGACATGATCGACGCCGCCAAAAAGCTGACCAAAAAGGACGGCAAAGGCAAAGTGACGGAATTCGGCTTTAACGCCACAAAATGGGAATATCCGATTTACATCTATCTCTGGCTGAACGGCGCTGACATCGGCAACGAGGACGGAACGAAAGCCGAAGGCTTCATGAACAGCGACAAGACGATTGCCGCGATGGAAAAATACGTGGCCCTGACCAAAGGAGAGGACCGCGTGTCCCCGACGCCGCAGGATACCGAAACGCTTGGCGGCGACTCCTCCATGTTCATGACCGATAAGCTGGCGATGATGATTACCGGACGCTGGGTAAAAAGCGACCTGGACAAATCGGACGTGAAGTACGGATCGGCCCTGATTCCTTCCGGCGCAAACGGCGAGCGCGCCAGCATCATCGCCGCCGCGGGCTGGGCCATGAACGCAAACGGCAAGCATAAAAAAGAAGCGTTTGAACTGATGAAATGGCTGTCGGGCACCGAAGCGCAAAAAGCCCGTTCCGAAAAAGGCCAGGTGCTGCCTGCGACGGTCGCCGAGCTCGACCAGGTGAAGAGCACGGAGGTGGTCGACAAACCCGTGATCGAAATGATGAACTTTGCGAAAAAACCGATCTCGATGCGTTCCGCCAATGCTCCGATATTCACGGAGGAGTTCAATAAGGCGATGGAAAAAATATTGCTGGACAAATCCACGGTGAAGGAAGCGTTGGACGAAGCAGCCAAGGCGGTCGACGGCAAAATCAAGCAATAACGGGAGCGGGTGAGGCGGTTCGAAAGCCGCTTCACCCTTTAAGCTATTTTCGGATGAGGCGGCCGGTTCGAATCCGGCCGGCATCCGCATCGTCAAGGAGGTCTCCATGCGAAATTCACGTTCGGAAAAAGCCGGCTACTTGTTCATCCTTCCTTGGTTTTTGGGCTTATTGCTTTTTACGCTGGGGCCGATGGTGTTTTCACTGATCCTGTCCTTCAGCAAATGGGACATCATTACGGGCATTAGCTCCATCGAGTTTGTCGGCCTGGATAATTTTAAAGCCATTTTCCATGATGAATTGTTTTACCAATCGCTGAAAGTCACGTTCATTTTTGCGCTCGTCTCCGTGCCGCTGTATCAAATCGTGTCCATTTTGATCGCGCTGCTGCTCAATATGCGCACGCGGGGCATGAAGCTGTTCCGCCTGATCTATTTTATGCCCTCCGTCATCCCTGCGGTGGCGGTGTCCATGATGTGGATCATGATCTTTAATCCGGAATACGGAATTTTGAACCGGGCCTTGGCTTGGTTCGGCATCGAAGGGCCGGCCTGGCTTCAGGATCCGAGCTACGCGCTGGGGGCGCTGATCGTCATGGGGATCTGGGGCGTGGGCAACACCATCATCATTTATTTGTCCGGCCTCCAGGGCGTTCCGGAAGAGCTGTATGAAGCCGCCCAGCTGGACGGGGCGGGGCCCCTCCGGCGGTTTGCGAGCGTAACGGTGCCCATGATTTCGCCGACGATCTTTTTCAACCTGATCATGGGGATCATCGGCGGGTTCCAATACTTTACGCAGGCGTTTGTCATGACGAACGGAGGTCCCCTCAACTCTACCCTTTTCTACAACCTCTACTTGTACAACAAGGCTTTCGTCAGCTTCGAGATGGGATATGCTTCGGCTTTGTCCTGGATTTTGTTCGCCATCATCCTGCTTTTCACGCTGATCGTCATCCGCAGCTCATCGATGTGGGTCTATTACAATGGCGATGACGAACGGGATTAAGGAAGGAGGAAAAGAAAGCGATGATCAAACACCAACGTTGGAATGCCGGACGGCTGGTCGCGTTGCTGCTTCTTGTCGCAGGAGCGGCCATCGTGCTTGTCCCGCTGCTGTGGACCGTGTCCACCTCGCTGAAATCGCCGGCCGAAGTTTTCCAGGATTCTTTCGTTCCCAAGGTATGGCATTGGGAGAATTACAAAAATGCGGTGACGGCTGTTCCGTTTTTTCTGTTTCTTAAAAATACGCTGATCATTTTGATCCCGGTCATGATCGGAACGGTGTTCTCTTCCGCGTTATGCGCGTACGGTTTCGCCCGTTTCCGCTTCAAAGGCAAGCGTTTTTTGTTCCTGGTGCTGCTGGCGACGATGATGCTGCCGGGCCAGGTCACGATGATTCCGATGTTTATCATGTTCAAAGAAGCCGGCTGGGTCGATACGTTCCTGCCGCTCATCATCCCGTCGTTTTTCGGGGGAGGGGCCTTCAACATTTTCCTGATCCGGCAGTTCATGCGCGGCATTCCGAGGGATTTGGACGAAGCGGCGTTTATGGACGGCGCGTCCCGCTGGGGCATTTTTACGCGGATCATGCTGCCGCTCAGCAAGCCGCCGCTCATTGCCGTATCGATCTTTACGTTTATGGGCGTATGGAACGATTTTCAGGGGCCGCTCATTTACCTGAACACCAATACGAAATATACCCTCGCCCTGGGCTTGTCCATGTTCAAGGGGCTCTATAACGTGGAATGGAATATGCTGATGGCGGCCACGGTGCTGATCATGCTTCCGGCCATCATCGTGTTTTTCTTCCTGCAAAAATATTTTATCGAAGGCATATCCCTCTCGTCCGCGACGAAGGGGTAAGTCCGAAAGAGCGATGGAGACTACGGAAGGAAGAGGAGAAACTGATGAAAAAAGCAAGCAGCAGACACCCGTTTCCGATCTATTTGAACGCAGGGGAATATATGAAGGTCATCGGAACCCAGGACGGCTGGTTTCCGGATTTCGGGCACCATGTCGCCGGGGAAATGGGCGGCGTTTGGCTCCATCCCATCAAACTGCTTGACGGGTTTTGGCTTCGGATGAGGGATATAAAGCGCGGGATTTCGGTATGGGCGAAAGCCGACGAGTTCGTCAATTACGCATGGGGCAGCGAATTCCGTTACGACCATGGACTCGGCCATATCCCCGTTTCCATGAAGCGGACCCAGTTCGCCCCGGAGCTGGAAAAAGGGATGGTTGTCCGGTACGAGCTCCATAATTATTCGGACGAGCAGGTCGAGCTGGAGCTTGAGCTGCTCTGCCGGACCGATTTGCGGCCCGTATGGTTTTCGGAGGAGATCGGCATCCGGGACGGCGAAGCGGACCGGTTCGTGGAAGTGGCGGATTGGGCCGGCATCGCGAAGGACAGCGGGAACGACTGGTACGTCAAATTCGGGGCCGAGATGCCCGGGATCACCGGACAGCAGCTCCGTACAGGCGACGGTCTGATCGGTCCGGAATGGACGGCAGGAAAAGGCACCGGGCTTTCGATTTCAGCCGGAAAAACCCTTGCTCCGAAAGAGACGTACGTTTTTCATGTATATATTGCAGGCTCCTACGCCTCCAGGGAAGACTGCGAGGCGACTTACGGCAACCTGAAGGACTTTGACGGGTTGCTTGATGCGAAAAAACGGAAAATGGCGCAGATCGATGCAGCCTCGCATTTTGAGGTGGAAGGCGAAGAGCGGCTGAACGACATTTTCGCCTGGGTGAAATGGAATACGCAATGGCTCGTGCAGCGCGTGGATTTTATCGGCCGCGGTTTGACCGCGGGTTCGCCGCATTATCCGTGGTGGTTCGGGTGCGACAATTCGTATTCCGTTCAAGGTTTGATGGCGGTCGGGGAGTTCGAGCTGGCCCAGGATACGGCCGAACTTTTGCGGCGCTTTTCCCAGGACGCCAACGGCAACGGCCGGATCGTGCATGAAATCACGACGATGGGCGCGGTAGCCAATCCGGGCAATACGCAGGAGACCGCCCATTTTATCGCCATGGTTTGGGATATGTTTTGCTGGAACGGAGATCACGCATTTTTGCGGGAGTACTACGAATGCTGCGTTCAAGGCTTGGATTGGCTGCTGCGGGAAATGGATCCGGACGGGGATTTGTTCCCTTCGGGTTACGGCATCATCGAAATATCCGGCTTGAACATGGAGCTGATCGACTCGGCCGTTTATACGGCGCAAGCCGCTTGGGCATTGGCTCAAATGAGCCGGGTGATGGGGGATGCCGATCGGGCGGATCGCTACGAAGAACTGGCCGACCGGATGAAAAAAGCGATCAACAACCAATATTGGTCCGAGCAGGAGGGGCTTTTTACGGATGCGGTTGCGCCTAAAAAAGATATCCTTCCGAAGGTGGATCATTTGGTCCAAAACGCCGCCAAACACGGGATATCCGGTTATCGGGAATATTTGGACGGCCTGCTTGCCGCATGCGGGGACGAGGAAGAGGACCGGGGCTGGCTTTTGAACAAAAACTGGGTGATCGTCACCCCGATGGAAACGGGAATCGCCGATCGGGAGAAGGGGATTCGCGCGCTGAAACGGATGCGATCCGCCGAGTTCGTCGGGGATTACGGGACGTATTTGTCCGGGTTGTATCAAAGCGAAACGATGACGATTTCCACGGGCGTCCATGCGACGGCGGAAGCGATGTACGGAAACGCGGATGCGGCGCTTTGTTTGCTGCAGCGGATGATGCGAACCTTTTCGATGGCGCTCCCCGGCTCGATGAGCGAAATGTCCCCGGATTACGGCTGTGCCGTTCAGGCTTGGACGCTGTATGCGATGGCAGTCCCGATCATCCGGCATTTCGTAGGGGTCAAGCCGCTGGCCCATTTGCGGACGGTTCATATTGCACCGCAGATCCCGGCGGCCTGGGAAGGCAAACCGGTCACGTTGACGCAGCTGAGGATCGGCGACACGGCCATGGACATTCGGCTGCTCGTCCGCGAAGGGACGCTCCATGCCGATATCGCCAATCCGTCCGGGTACAAGGTCGTGCTGGAATGGAACGGACAGACCCGGATCTTCGAAGAAACGCAAATCTTGCTTCATTTATAAAACGATCAAATATAAAGCGATCAAACTTACAAAAAACATCATGGATTAGGGAACCGGGAGGCATATCATGGAACTGCAGGCTGTATTATTTGATCTGGACGGGGTTGTGACCGATACCGCAAAATACCACTTCACAGCTTGGCGGAACCTGGCCCGGCGGATCGGCATCGACATCGACGAGGATTTTAACGAGTCGCTCAAGGGCATCGAACGGATGCAATCGCTTGAGAGAATCCTGGTTCACGGGGGACGGGAGCAGGATTATTCCCAGGAAGAAAAGGAGCGCCTTGCCCAGGAAAAAAACGAGGAGTACGTCTCGCTGCTGGCGGGCTTGACCCCCGAGGATACGTACCCGGGCATCAAGGAGCTGCTGCTCGAACTCCGGGAACGCCGCATCCCTGCGGTGATCGCGTCGGCCAGCAAAAACGCGCCGCTTATTTTGGAAGCGCTCCGCCTGAACGAACATTTCCATGCGATCGTGGACCCCGGCGGCATTCCGGGCAAACCGGCGCCGGACATTTTCCTGCAAGGCGCGAAGCTGGCCGGGGCGGATCCCGCCCATTGCATCGGCATCGAAGATTCGCAGGCGGGCATCGAAGCGATCAAAGCGGCCGGCATGCATGCCGTCGGGATCGGGGAAGCCGGCATTCTCGCTCCTTCCGGGGCGGATCTCGTTTGCTCTTCCACGAAGGAGCTGACGCTGCGGCTTCTTCTGGATTCGTCGGGAATGGCCTACAAACGTTAAGGTTAAAAAAGATAGTCCGCGGCATGTTGCCGCGGACTTCTTTCGTTTCATTCAAGGCCTGTTCATTTGGCCTTCGAACCGTTCGGCGCTCCGGCATGCGCCCATGCTTTTTCGCGATATTCCATCGGGGAGATGCCTTCGTGCTCGCGAAAGACGCGGTTGAACTGCTTCACGCTTTCGAAGCCGACCTGCGCCGCGATTTCGTACACTTTGCCGTGGCTATGCTCGAGCAGTTCCTTGGCTTTTTCGATGCGGATTTTTTTGACGTAGGGCACGAAGCTCATGCCGGTAAACTGCTTAAAGGTTTCGCTGAAATAGGAGTAATTCAGGGACACGTGGTTGGAGACGGTCGCCATGTTGAGCGGCTTGTCATAGTGCTCCCGGATGTAGTCGACCGCCGCTTTCATTTCGGCATGCCCGACATGGGCCTCCTTGACGTCTTTTACGTAATCGTCCAGCCGCAGCAGCAGCGCTTCCGCGTCATGGATGTAACCGTACACGGTTTCGCTGTGATAGAGGTAGCCGATTTTTTTATAGATTTTCAAAATTTCCACCGAAGCTTCTCCGTAATCGGCGAACACCCGGTCGATCACCATCTCGTTCAGCATCCGGCTGAGACGCTCCAGGTAGGCGATGTCGCGGCGTTTGATTTCGCCGAGGTCCATGATCTCGTGCCACAGTTCCTTGACGTCCTGTTTCCTTCCGGTCCCGAGCAGGTTGGCCAGCCTGCGGAAAGGCTCTTCCGGGACGGGATCCGGTTTCGGGAGACGGCGGACGTCCGCATAATAAAAGACGCCGCCGCCCGGTCGCGCATGCAAAAAGGCATATTTGAGCGCCTGTTTGGCCTCTTGGTAACCGCGTTTGAGCTGAGCGGCCCCCGCCGCCTTCAAGCTGACGCCGATGTCGGCCCGAAGGCCATTGCCTTGAACATCCCGGGCAAAATCGGTCACGGCTGCCTCATCGCCGGCCAGGACGACGAGATTCCGGTCCTTATCCTCGAAGCAGATGGACTGCCTGCTCTTCCAATAAGATTCGGCCAGCTGCGCCAAAGCCCCGCCCGGCGGATCTTCTTTGCGGACGACGGCGACGCAGTAAGGCGCAGCGGCGGGATCGAGGCCGGCTTTGGCGCAGCGGCGCTCGATTTCATCCTCCGGAATGTCCGGATGCAGCAAAATATAATTGAGCTGGTCCGCGGCCTGCTCCTCGCGGTATTTGCCGAGCGCTTCGAGTTCGCGCGCCACTTGTTCCTCCTGCCGCAATTCGGCGATCATCCGGTTCAACGCCCGGAACAATTCCTCGCGCACGATCGGTTTCAGCAAATATTCCCGCACCTTGTGCGCGATCGCTTCCTTCGCATACTGAAAATCGTCATACCCGCTTAAGATGATCACCGCCGGAGGGAAAGGAAGCTCGCCCAGCTTCCGGATCAGCTCCAGGCCGTCCATGCCCGGCATGCGGATGTCGGTGACGACGATGTCCGCTTTTTCGGCCCGGTGCATCTCCAGCGCCTCCTCGCCTCCGGCGGCCAGGCCGATGCTGAAACGGGAAGGGTATTCCCTTTCGATCATGGCTTTCAGCCCGATCCTTATATTTCGTTCATCATCGACGATCAAGAGTCTGTACATGTACGGTTTCGCCTCCGATCAGGTTAAAGTAGGGGAGCTTGATCATGACCCGGGTGTACCGATGCTCCTCGCTTTCGACCCAAAGGCCGTATTCGCTGCCGTAAAACAGCTGCAGCCGCTGATGGACGTTGCGGAGGCCGATGCCGTTCCCGCCGGCGTCCCGGCCGGACGTTCCGCCGGAATCCGCCGAGGTTTCCATGCTGCGGCCGTCGTCCGATGCGCGTATTTTTTCGTTCAGCCGCCGCGTTTTTTCCGGGGACATCCCCGCGCCGTTATCTTCGATCACGATCATTTGCGCCCGCTCGTCCGTATAGGTGGTCAAGGTGATGGTCAAATCGCCCTCGCTTGCGGCATGACCGTTCAGGCCGTGTTTGACCGCGTTTTCGATGATCGGCTGCAGCGACATTTTCAGCACCTCCAGGTCAAGATCCCGTTCCGTCAGCTCGGCATTGAGCACGATACGCTGGTCGAACCGCAGGTTCATCAATGCGACATAATGCCGCGCATGGTTCAATTCCTCCCGCAGGCGCACGTATTCGCCGCTCCATCTCAGGTTGTAGCGCATCATGCTGCCGAGCGACGTCAACGCGTCCGATATGGGCCGCTGGTTTTCGACCTCGGCGAGCATTTTGATATTTTCGAGCGTGTTGTAAAGGAAATGGGAATCGATTTGGTTTTTCAGGGTTTTCAGCTCGGCTTCCTTCGTCGCCGCCTGCTTGTTGACCGCATCGGCGATCAGCTCGTTGATTTTGCCCATCATTTTGCGGAAGTGGAACGTCAACTCGCCGACTTCGCTGCCGCCTCCGACCGGAAGCTGGACGTTGAAGTCCCCTTGGCGGATCTTTTTCATGGATAACGTCAGCTGCCGCAATTTTTTCAAAATGAGCGAATTGAGAAAAAAAGTCGAGACCGACAGAATCGCGATCAAAACGACGATCACGAGCAAAATCGTATTCCGGGTTTTGTTCAGGTCCGCCAGCGCCGCCTGCAGCGACGTCAGCTGCACCACGTACGCCCCGATGCTGTCGATGTAGGCATACACCGCAAGGTAAGGCTCGCCGGACAGGCTTAAGTTGAAGTGGCGGTAGGCCCCGGCATGTTCCGTGGGGGAAAGCTTCTCCGCAAGCCTTGCGGCGGCAAGCTCGGAGGCGGGAAGCAGGGAACGGGACGGATCGTAATACAGCCCGCCGCTCGGGGTGACGACGAACATTTGCGACTGCCCGTTGCCGTGGCCGGCGTAAGTGCTGGGGAAAAACCGGCTGAGCAGCATATCGACTTGTATGATGCCGACATGTTTGCCCTTCGGGTATTCGATTTCCCGCAGCAGCGACATTTTTTGCCGGAATTCCTTTTCGTCGCGGATATGGTTTTGGATCGGCTCCTTATCCCGCTCCGATATTTCCCACAGCGCCCCGCCGTTCAGCCGGAGCACCTCGTCGTACCACGGCTCGTTCGCCATCCGGCTTTCCTTCAAAAAGACGGGCCAAATTTCGCTGATCAGCAGGTTGTCCGAAAAAATACGGATATGTTCGAGATCGGGATTGTTGAATTGAAGCCGCAAAAGATTGTTCATCGTATTGCTGCTGAATTCGATCAGCTCGGCCGGGTCCGGATCGGTGGAACGGTCGATGTAGTTCATGACCTCCCGGTCCGACAAGGCGATCTGCACGGCGCGTTCCATCGTTTCCATGTTGTTTTTGATGTTCGTTTTTTCGACCTCGATGGAGCTTTCGCTTTTGCGGATGACATCCTTCGTGTAACTTTCGTTCAGCTGCCGGAACATGATGAGCGAAAACACGATGCCGGGAATGAGAATGATGACGATATAGGAAAAAAACAACCGCTGCTGCAGGGAATAGCGCTCGAGCCTTTGAATAAACAGGTCTGTCCAAGGGCGCATGCGTTTTGGCACTGGCATCACATCCGGGTTCATTTTTGAGTCGGGATAGACGAAAATCCAAAAAGCCCGCGAAAAAATGGGGCTTTTTGGATGGGGAATCACATGCGATTATTTCAGGAATTCCTGAAGTTTTTTCACGTTTTCTTCGAACTTCGCTTGTTTGAACGCTTCGACTTTGGCAAAGCCGGCTTTGTCCCGCTTTTCCAAAAATTCGTTCCAAAGCTTGTCGAATTCCTCGTCCGATTTGCTCAAAAGAAGCTTCGGCAGCGTTTTGCCCCACGTTTGGGCGATTTTGTTGCTCGCGATGCCTTCTTCCGAGTTGCCGGTCGGGTTGATGTTGTCGTATTGGGAGAAGCTTTTCGTTTTGCCTTTGGTCCAGTCCTCCATTTGCTTGAACGGTTCGACGCTAGGCGGCTGCCATTGCAAAATCATGTTGGTGTCCTGCATCATCCAGAAGGTGAGGGAGGCGCCGTATTGTTTGTCGAAAGCGGAACGGTCCTTGTTCAAAAGCTCGAGCGCTTCCGGTTTGAATTGGTCTTTGCCGTCAATCGTGTCGTAAGTAACGCCTTTTTCGCCGAGGTACAGATCCTTCTGGCCTTCTTCGCTGATCAGGTATTCCAGGAAGCGGATCGCTCTGGCTTTGTCTTTCACGTTTTTGGAAATCAGCGTAACCGTCCATCCCGAGATGCCCGGGCCGGCGAGCGTCGGCGGATCCAGCTTGGAGTTGGCCGGGCCGTCCACCGCGATGTATACCGAATTCGGATCTTTGGCGTACAGCGCGTTTTCCTGCGCCGTCAGGTCGCTGCGCTGATAGAGCATGGCAAAATAGCGGCCTTGGGCAATTTTTTCTTCCATTTGCGGGCGTTTGTCGATAAAGACGTCTTTGGCGAGCAGTCCTTGCTCGTTGGCCTGGCGCAGCGTCTTCAGCCAGCGGACATATTCCGGATCGGTTTGGCGGTCATACAGCTTGCCGTCTTTTTCGTACGGGATGGCGAGGAAGTTTTGCAAATACCCCTCAAGGCTGCTGTTGCCCACGTCGTTAAATTCGGTCAAGCCGAGCGGGATCAGCGGTTGGCCCTCGACTTCCGGGAACTTTTCCTTCGCCATCTTGAGCGCGTTCAGGAAACCTTCCGGCGTCCGCATGTCCGGTTTGCCCAAGGCTTCGTACATGTCTTTGCGGACGAGAAACGTCTGGTTGGACACGTATTCCCGCGAATATTTTTCAAAATCCTTCGGCGAGGAAGACGAGTTCGGATAAGCGTACGTGTTGCCGTCTTCCTGCTGGTACCAGGCCATTTTCGCCGGATCGGCGACCTTTACGAAATAAGGATCGTATTCTTCGGCCAGTTTGTTGAGCGGAAGCACCAGATCGCCTTCGATCATCGTTTTCACGGCGTCCTCCCACCAGCCGAGCGTGATGAAATCAGGCAGGCTGCCGGAGGCGATCATCGTGTTCAGTTTCTCGTTTTCGTTGCCGGCGGGAACGATGAAGTTGACGCTGACGCCGGTTTTTTTCGTGACGTATTGGGAGGTCGGGTCGACGCCCCATTTGTTGGCGAACCACGAAAAGTTCAAATACCAATCGAAGGTGATCGGCGACGTGTCGGCTTTCCAGCCGGGTTCGTCCGCGGATACCGTCTTGGTCTCGGGCGCCGGTTCGTTTTTGTTCTCTGGTTCTGCCGTTTTGGCGTCTTCGCCGGACGATCCGCCGCATGCGGCGAGCGAAAGCATCATGGCGAAGGCGAGGAGCAGCAGGCTGCTTTTGCGGAAAACATGTTTTTTCATACGCTTTTACCCCACTTGATTTATTTTGGTGAAACTTGTGTTGCCGTCAAGGAAAAAACTTCCTAAAACGCCCCGTTCATCCTTTGATCGAGCCGATCATGAGGCCTTTGACGAAATACCTTTGCAGGAACGGGTAGGCCAAAACGATCGGCGCGGTCGTCACGACCATGGTGGCGAGCTTGATGGACTGGGAGGTGACGTTTTTGGAAATGCCGCCGGGCATCGCCGCCGCCATCTGGTTCGAGCTGGACTGCGCGACGATCCGGTACAAATAGGTTTGAATCGGCTGCAGGTCCATGTTGTTGATGTAGATCATGCCGGTGAAGTAGTCGTTCCATTGGTATACGCCGTGGAAAAGCGCGATCGTCGCGATGACCGGCATCGAAACGGGGATGATGACCCGTACGAAAATGGACAGGTCGTTGGCCCCGTCGATTTTGGCCGCTTCCTCCAGCCCGTCCGGAATTTCCCGGAAAAAGGTCATAAAAATGATCAGATCGAAAAAGCTGAACATCGCCGGAATGATGTAGACCAAAAAGCTGTCCAGCAGATGGAGGTCGCGGATAAGCAAATAATAGGGGATCAGGCCGCTGTTAAAAAACAGGGTGACGGTCCCGATCAGGATGTACAGCTTCTGACCCACGAGTTCCCGCCGGGAGAAGGCGTAGGCGACCATGGCCGTAAAAAACACGTGAACCGCCGTGCCGATGAGCGTTTTGGCGACCGTGACCCCCATCGCCGTCATGATGCCGCTGCTGCGGAACACGGCTTCGTAGCTTTCCAGGCTGAAAACGCGCGGCCACCAGTAAATGCCTCCGCGCATGGCGTCCTGGCCTTCGTTGAAGGAATTGACAAGCACGTACCAGATCGGATACAGCGTCACGAAGCAGACGGCAAGCATGATCAGCACGTTGACGGCGTCAAAGGCCGCATCCCCGGCAGTTGTTCGATTCCGTTTGAACATGGGGCATCAACCACCTTTTCGTTAAAATAGGGACGTACCGTTGATTCTCTTGGATGCCGAATTGGCGATGAGAAGCAGTACCAAAGCAATCAACGATTTGATCAGACCGACGGCCGTCGAATAGGAGAAACGGTTGTTGACGAGGCCCGTCTGGTAGACGTAGATGTCGATCACGTTGCTGGCGCTTTCGTTCAGCGAGTTGCGGAGCACCAAAATTTGATCGAAATTCGAGTTCAAAATGCCGCTGACCGCCAAAATGAGCAGAATGGTGATCGTGCTTCGGATCCCGGGCAGCGTCACATGCCACATCCGCTGAAACCGCCCGGCTCCGTCGATGGTTGCGGCCTCGTGAAGATCGGGCGACACGCCGGCGATCGCCGCGAGATAGATGATGGCCGACCATCCGAGCTCCTTCCAAAGGTCCGAGGCGACGACGATTCCCCAGAAATACTTCGGTTCGGCCAGGTAGCTGATCGGTTCGTCGATGATATGCAGAGCCATCAGGATATGGTTGATGACGCCGACATCCGACAGCCAGGTGGCCAAGATGCCCCCGAGGATGACCCAGGACAGAAAATGGGGCAGGTACGATATCGTCTGCACCGCCTTTTTCAGCCGGATCGAGCGCAGCTCGTTCAGGAACAGCGCGAACAAAATCGGCAGCGGAAAGCCGACGACCAGCTTGATCAGGCTGATGCCGAGCGTGTTCCAGATGACGCGCGGCAGGTCTTCGTCCTCGAAAAACGCTTTGAAATGCTCCAGCCCGACCCAAGGGGCTTCCGAAATCGGACGCGTAATGACGTATTGCTTGAATGCGATGATGATTCCGTACATCGGTATGTAGTTGAAAATAATCATCCAGGCGACGCCGAGCAGCGCCATCACCTGCAAATATTTCTGGCTTAGAAGCTTCTTCAGCAGCAGGTTCCGTCTCCCCGCCGGGGCGGCGATTCCGGTCTGCGCCGTTTTTGCGCCGAGTTTGGCACGCATGGCATCCGACCTCCTGTAAGTGCTTTCATTGTTGCATCTCCTATTGTAGAAGGGGAGGAAGGAAAGAAACAGGTCCAAAATTTCGTTTTTAGGGGTGCGTTTTTCGGGTCTTGCGTAAAAATTCGGCCATGTACGTCCTTGTTGAAGGAACGTATGTTTGTTACGCTCTAGGAAAAGCCAAACGGCGGTAAGCAAAACCGAAGGAGTGAACACGGGCATGTTTCAGTACATAGAGCAAACCTATGCAAACAAGGATTTCAGTCAGGCGGATTTAAAAAGCGGGGAGCTGAAGGGCTGCGTTTTCACGCGCTGCCTTTTCCGCGGCACGGAAATGAACGAAATTTGGGCCACCGGCTGCCGGTTCATCGAATGCGATTTTGGCGGGGCGACGCTGAATGCGTCCTTGCATACGAGGTCGGCGTTTACGAATTGCCGGTTTGCGGGAGCGAATCTGTTTGTCTCGAAGTGGGAGGACTGCAAAATGACGGGCAGCGACTTCGCTGGCGCTTATTTGGACGGCATTACGATTCAGGGCGGAGAGTGGTCCTATACGAACCTGCGGCAGGCAAACTTGTCGAAGCAGGCGCTAAAGGGCATCCGTTTGATTGAAGCGGATCTTACCGAATGCAACCTGCAGAAGGCGGATTTGCGGGAAGCCGACCTTTCGGGCGCCAAGCTGTTCAAAGCGGTTTTGAAAGGAGCCGATTTGCGCGGGGCCAAAATGGACCGGATCGATTACCGGTCGTTTGATTTGACGGGCGTGCGCATCGATCTGGAGCAAGCGGTCCAGGTAGCCCGGTCCTACGGGGCCAAGGTGGAATAAAGCCACTATGATCAAGTACAGGGTTGTGCTATGCTCCAGTTGATTACCTTTATCATATGATCTAGACATCTGGGGTTAACGGTGGTGCTGTCTGGCGCCTCGCGTCACTACTACTTTTGATATGCCTCGAATGTTTCCGCCCGTGGTATGTGAGTTGGTTCATATTGAGGCTGAAAGGATTCTTCATACAGTAATTTTAATCGATTTAAGACGGTTTTTGTGGTAGGCAAAACCATAAATTGCGAAAAAGACACACGCGGCTTCCCATAATAGGTACCTCTTCTCACTTTTTCTATGACTTAGCAGGAAAATAGTCCTGTTTGTCGAATATTTTATTGTGATTAGTTCAACCTAAATAATTGGCAGGTGCAAAGATGTCTAAAAATAGTCAAATTCTATTAGAAGAAATAGTAAAGCAAGAAAAAGAGGTGTTTGGGGAAACTATCTCAGTTTCAGATTTCTTTGAGTTCTACTCAGCTACACAAATTTTAAAATCTTATGAGTTAAGTTATGATGAAATCGAATCTGGTATAACCGGTAAAAGTCATGATGGTGGGGTAGATTCAGCCTATCTTTTTGTCAATGGTGATCTTTTAAAAGAAGATGAAAATTTTAAAGATAAAAAGTATAAGTCGGGTGTCGATATAGAGTTTATAATAATTCAATCAAAATATGAGAACTCTTTTAGTGAGGAACCCATTCTTAAATTAGCAAGATTAAGCAAAAATTTATTTGACTTAGATTTTAAAAGAGACAATTTTGTCGAAAGATACAATGAAAATGTATTGAAGATTTTTGAATTATTTAGGGATACATATATTAATTTAATTACAAAAAAACCAAAATTGAGAATTAGGTATTTTTATGTTTCAAAAGGAATTGATTTACATCCAAACGTAATAAAACAGAAAGAAGACTTGATATCTGATGTAAATCAGAAGTTACCAATTGCAAAAATAGATTTTAATTTTGTTGGAGCCGATGAACTTGTGAGCGTTTTGCAGTAATCTGAGGCCTTGAGCCGTAAGGATTTTCGGACATAAAAAAGGGACTTCACCCCAACTTGGAGAAGTTTTCAAGTGACCAAACCCAAAAACCTCAAGGATGGAGGAAGTCA